>NZ_UIHC01000009.1 GCF_900499075.1 Roseinatronobacter ekhonensis
CTCAATCCAATTGAACGTCTTTGGGCGGTCTTGCACCATTATGTCACCCACAATCGCTACTACCGAAGTCAGAAGCAATTCGCCGACGCCATCCTTGCATTCATGCGTGAGACCATCCCGCAGGAATAGAAGAAATTCCGCGACAAGGTGTCAGATAACTTCCGCGTCATAACACACGAGAACTTTCGGGTTTTGGAGTAGAAGAAGTATAAACTGAAATTAATCTTTCGGCGCGACACTGGGGTTGGCAGAAATCGGGGGCAGCGTGAATATCGCAAAAGCAAAAACGGACTGGGCACTGTCAGCCCACCCGCCGGGCAGCAAGCAGGCCAGACCGCTGGCCCCACTGGCTGCGCTCGGCCTTGGGCTTTTTGCGCTCGGCTTTCTGGTCGGGGACGAGCATCCGTCGCTTCTGGCGCTTGCCGCGGTCGGGGCGTCTATGCTGGTTTCAGCGGCTGTTATCTGGGGCACCCGCCGCATTGCAAGGCGCCGACTCGACCGCGACATCTGTATTTTCCGTGATCTCTATGCCAGTTCAGCCACCGGTACGGCACTCGTGCATGACCGAAGCGGCCGTATCCTTTGGATAAACGCTGCGGCGCAGTCACTGTTCGACCCCTCCTTGCACAGCTATACAACCGACATCTTGGCCGGGATCAGCGCCGACCCTGCGACCTTGGCAACGCGGCTGCACGAGCGGGCCAGCGCCGATGGCACCGCGTCCCATACCGTGCCAATGGACCATGGCGACTGGAAGCTCGTTGTCCGCCCGGTGGGGCAAGGGCATATGCTATGGCGGATCAGCGACACACCGCATTCCGACCCGCGCGACGAATTGCCCGTCGATATGATCGACTGCGCGCAAGATGGGCGCCTTCGCTACCTCTCGCCCCGGCTGCGGCCCAAGACGGGCATCGCTCCGCGCCATGTGGCAGACCTACTTGAACTGCCGATGCCAGAATCGGGTACGCTGGCGCATTTTACAAAGCGCGGCAGCGGAACCCATCATATAGGGCTGCGCATGCCCGCAACGCCCGATGGCGAAACCATCATCCTGCTACCGACAAAAACCGCGCCACCGGATACCGGCGACAGTTTCAGCGCATTGCAGGTCTTGCCTGTCGCGCTCGGTTTGATTGACCGCGACGGCAGACTTATCCGTATCAACGACGAAACGCGTCGCCTGTTACGCCTGCGCAAGGATGACACGCCGCGCTTTGCCGACGTGCTGGAAGGGTTGGGCCGTCCCGTGGGCGAATGGCTGGCCGATATTCGCGCCGGCCGCGTCACCAACCCGACCGAAGTCCTGCGCGCGGTCAACCCGGCAGACGATCTGTTTTTGCAAGTCTCGCTCCGGCCTTATGGCGGGGATGGCGAACTGCTGGCGATCATGAATGATGCGACCGAGTTCAAGGCGCTGGAAGCCAAATTCACCCAAAGCCAGAAAATGCAGGCCATCGGGCAATTGGCGGGCGGCGTAGCGCATGATTTCAACAACCTGCTGACCGCAATATCGGGGCATTGCGACCTGATCCTGCTACGCCATGACCGTAGCGACACTGACTACCCAGACCTGATGCAGATCCAGCAAAACACAAACCGGGCCGCCGCACTGGTGCGCCAGCTTCTGGCGTTTTCCCGCAAGCAGACGCTTCAATTCGAAACCCTCGACCTGCATGACCTGCTGGCCGACACTATCCATTTGCTCAACCGTCTGGTCGGCGAACGCGTAACGCTCAGCCTGCGCCATGGCGAGGACATGCCGCTGATCCGGTCTGACAAACGGCAATTCGAACAGGTTTTGATGAATCTTGTCGTCAATGCGCGCGATGCCATGCCGCTGGGCGGCGAAATCGTCATCGAAACCGAACATTGTTCCTTGCCCGGCGGGCTGCGGCGCGACAAGGCGACCTTGCCGCCCGGTGACTATGCTGTGATCCGCGTGCGCGACGAAGGCGTCGGTATGCCACCCGCAACGATGGCCAAAGTCTTCGACCCGTTCTTCAGCACCAAACGGCAAGGGGAAGGAACCGGACTGGGCTTGTCCACGGTCTATGGCATCATCAAACAATCGGGCGGGTTCATCTTTGTCGATAGCGAGGAAGGGCAAGGCACGACCTTTTCGATCTACTTCGCGGCCCAAGCCGCGCCGCTGGTTGCCACGCAAAAGCCCGCCCGGCCCAACGCAACGCCCGCCACCGCAGAACGCAGCACGATCCTGCTGGTAGAGGACGAAGCGCCGGTGCGGTCCTTCGCGGCGCGCGCCCTTCAGCTTCAAGGCCACCGGGTGCTAGAGGCCGATTCCGGTGAGGCCGCGCTGGAGCTTCTGGGCGACCCCACACTGCGCCCCGATGTGTTCGTGACCGATGTGATCATGCCGGGGCTGGACGGGCCGGGCTGGGTCGCAGAAATCCGCGACCGTTTCCCCGATACGCCGATCGTCTTCATGTCGGGCTATGCAGAGGACAGTCGCATCGCCGCGCAAGCCCGCTTTGGCAAAGCGGTGTTCATCGGCAAACCCTTTTCGCTGGCGCAATTTACCGCCATCGTGCACGAGCAGTTGCGCAAAGTGTCGGAAGCCGCGTGAGCCTTGCCGTCAAAAGGCATTGCAACACTGGCATCAGGGGCTACACCTGACGCATCAGTTCCCAAACAGGTGCTTTCATGACCAGCCAGCCCCACCGCCTGTCCGATGCCGAGATCCAGAGCTTCATCGACGCCAAAACCAAGCCGCTCGGAGCCTTGGGGCGCATTGAGACGCTTGCGGCACAAATCGCCCGGTTTCGAAACACCCTGACCCCGCGCGTGGATACCTGCGAACTGGTCATTTTCGCGGCCGATCACGGGATCGCAGCCGAGGGGGTCTCGGCCTTTCCGCAAGCTGTTACGCAGCAGATGGTGCTGAATTTTCTGGCCGGCGGTGCTGCGGCGAATGCGTTTGCCCGCAGTTTGGGCATACCTGTACATGTGGTCGATGCTGGCGTCGCGGGCGAACCACTCGACGCGCCTGCGCTTTGGTCCTACCGGATCGCACCGGGCACAGAAAGCAGCTTGCGCGGCCCTGCCATGAGCAGCGCAGAACTGGCGCAAGCCTGGCAGACCGGCGCCGAAATCGTCGGGCGCACCCAAGCGCAGGCACTGGCTTTTGGCGAGATGGGTATCGGCAACACCGCAAGCGCCAGTCTGCTAGCCCACAAGCTGACCGGTCTGCCGCTGGATACATTGGTCGGTCGCGGCACCGGGGTGGACCCGGCGGGTCTGGCACATAAACGCGCAGTGCTGGGCGATGCCGCCGCGCGCACCGACACGACCCTGTCCGTAGATACGGCACTTGCTGAATACGCCGGGTTTGAAATGGCCATGATGGCCGGCGCCATGCAAGCCGCCGCAGAGGATGGCCGAATGGTTCTGGTTGACGGTTTCATCGCAACCGCATCCGCTGCGGCGGCATTGGCCCGCGCGCCCCATATCCGCCCTGCGATGGTGTTTTGTCACCGCAGCCAAGAGGCCGGCCACCGCGTGCTTTTGGACTGGCTGAATGCCGATCCGCTGTTGGACATGGATATGCGGTTGGGCGAAGGCACCGGTGCCTTGCTCGCCTGGCCTTTGGTCAAAGCGGCCAGCGCCATGCTGTGCGATATGGCCAGCTTTGACAGCGCGGGCGTGTCGCAGGGCTAGACCATGCGCGACACCCTTGCCTCTGCCTTGCTGGCCGCCCAATTCCTGACGCGCCTGCCATTGCCCGCGCGCGGCTATTCACCCGAGCGATGGGCCCGCACGCCGCAGTATTTTGCGGCTGTCGGGCTGGTGCTTGGGCTGGTATTGGCGCTGCTCTTCTGGGCGGCATCGCAGCTCTGGCCGCAGGGTTTGGCCGCCGTTCTGATCTTGGGCGCTGGCCTTGTGATCACAGGGGCCTTGCATGAGGACGGCCTGGCCGATTGTCTGGACGGGTTGGGCGGCGGACGCGACCGCGCACACGCGCTGGAGATCATGCGCGATAGTCAGATCGGCAGCTACGGCGCGCTGGGGCTCGGTGCGGTGCTGGGCGTTCAGGCGACCGCATTGGCAACCGGCCCGCTCGCCACGGGCATGGGCGCGCTTTTGGTCGGACACGCGGTTAGTCGCGCGATGATGGCATGGGCACTTGGCCAAGGGCGCTATCTGCGCGCAAGGGGCGCAGGCACCGGCCTGACGCGTCCGCTGGGCCGCGCCGGTTGGGTAAGGATCTTTGTCACACTGGTGCTGGCATCCTTGATATCATTGCTGTTTCTGGGGATCGAGGGCGTCATGTCCGCCCTTGTAAGCGGTGTTCTGGCGGGCGCCGTCTGGCGCCGCTGGACGCTTCGGAAACTTGGCGGCGACACGGGCGATACCTTGGGCGCCTTGCAAATAATCAGCCTGACCGGGGCATTGCTGGGAGCAATGGCATGGCCGTGATCTTGCTGCGCCACACCAAACCCGATGCGCCAGAAGGGCTGTGCTACGGGCGGCTGGATCTGGCACCGGCAGACGGGTTCGCCCAACAAGCGACCGCGCTGGCGCAAGACCTGCCGAAGATCACGCGCGTCGTGACCTCACCCCTGCAACGCTGCGCACGCCTGGCGAGCACGATCGCAACCGCCCGCAATCTGCCGCTTGCCACCGATCCACGCCTGCGCGAGATGGATTTCGGACGCTGGGAAGGACAGCTTTGGGCCGATCTGCCGCGTACCGAGTTGGACGCATGGGCCGCTGATCTGCTTCACGCCCGCCCCCATGGCGGCGAATCGGTGGCGCAACTCAAAGCCCGCACGTTGGATGCCCTGCGCGACCACGCTGGCCCGAATGTATTGGTGGTCACGCATCACGGCGTCATCAAATCGGCACGCCATGTGACAGAAGGCGACAGCGCTTGGCAGTCGACGCTCGCATTCGGCGGCTGGCTGCGTTTCCCACCAGAGGTGTTTCATGACGCATGACCTGACGCTTATCTTGGGCGGTGCGCGCTCTGGCAAAAGCGCATTCGCAGAGGCCGAGGTCACATCCCACCCCGGCCCATGGCATTACATGGCGACCGCGCAGGCCTTTGACGACGAAATGCGCGAACGGATCGCCCAACACCGTCGGGACCGCGCCGACGGATGGGTTACACATGAAGTGCCGCTTGGCCTGACCGGTGCGCTTCATGACGTGCCCGCGGCGGTGCCGGTTCTGGTCGATTGCCTGACACTTTGGCTGACCAATCAGATCTTGGCGGAGACCGATCTGCACACCGAGATTGCTGCGTTGGAGCGCGCCTTGCGCGCGCGGCGCGGCCCGGTCTGGCTGGTCGCAAACGAGGTTGGTCTGGGCATCGTGCCAGAAAACACGCTCGCCCGTCGCTTTCGCGACGAAGCGGGGCGGCTGAACCAACGGATTGGCCAGATCGCCACGCGGGTCCGGTTCATTGCCGCAGGGTTGCCGTTGGCCTTGAAAGGCTAAGGCTTGCGCGCAAGACCGGCGCGTGCAACTTATTACACATGATAAATACCGCCTCTGACTCGCGCCCTTTGAAGGGCATGTTCTGGATGTTCGTAACAGGGCTGTGCTTTGTGGCGGTGACGGCGCTGGTCAAATACTTGGGCGATGAATTGCCCGCCGCGCAACAAGCGTTCTTGCGCTATCTGCTGGGACTCGTCTTTCTGATACCGATGTGGCCCGCCTTGCGCGCCACCCCGATCACGCGATCGGCCCTTACTCTGTTCGGCGCACGGGGGTTCATTCACGCACTGGGCGTAATGCTCTGGTTCTACGCCATGACGCAGATTCCCTTGGCCGAAGTCACCGCCATGAACTACCTCTCGCCGATCTACGTCACATTAGGCGCGGCGCTGTTCTTGGGTGAAAAGCTGGCCATGCGGCGCATTCTGGCGGTGTTGGTCGCGTTCCTTGGCGCGCTCATCATTCTGCGACCGGGCCTGCGCGAGGTGTCCAGCGGCCATCTTGCGATGATTGGCACGGCGATTTTCTTTGCCGGGTCGTACCTTATGGCCAAACGGATGAGCGGGCAGGTATCCGCCAGCGTGGTCGTCGCCATGCTGTCGTTGATTGTCACAATCTGCCTTGCGCCCTTTGCCTATGCGGTTTGGGTGCCGCCCACGGGCGCGCAATTATTGGGGTTACTGGCGGTCGCAGCTTTTGCCACAGCAGGGCATTTTACCATGACACTTGCCTTCGCTGCCGCACCCGTGACCGTGACCCAGCCAGTCACGTTCCTGCAACTGGTCTGGGCGGTAGCGTTGGGCGCGCTGGTGTTTGGCGAAGGGGTCGACCTGTTCGTGGTGCTGGGCGGCATGGTCATCATGGCATCCGTCCTGTTCATTACATGGCGCGAGGCCGTGCTGCGCAAACAGGAAAAACGCGCCGTGCCAGCGCCCTAGGCCTAAAGCTCGGCCATAACCTCGTCCGAGATTTCGAAATTTGCGGTCACGTTCTGCACGTCGTCATCATCTTCCAACGCGTCGATCAGTTTCATGAGCGAGCGCGCACCGTCCAGATCAAGCTCCGTCGTGGTCTGTGGCTTCCAGAGCAGCTTGGTGCTGTCCGCTTCGCCCAAAGCCGCCTCCAACTCACTGGACACCGCGTTCAGGTCCGTATCGGTGCACCAGATGACATGTTCCTCGTCAGTGCTTTCGACATCCTCGGCACCGGCATCAATCGCAGCCAGCATGACGGTATCGGCATCGCCCACGCTGGCCGGATAGACGATCTGGCCCATACGGTCGAACATGAAGGCCACCGATCCGGTTTCACCCAGATTTCCGCCATTCTTGGAAAAGGTCGACCGCACGTTAGAGGCCGTGCGGTTGCGGTTATCCGTCATCGCCTCGACAAGCACTGCAACCCCGCCAGGGCCGTAGCCCTCGTAGCGGATTTCGTCGTAGCTTTCAGCATCGCCGCCTTGCGACTTCTTGATCGCGCGCTCGATATTGTCCTTGGGCATAGAGACCGCCTTGGCCTCTTTCACCGCAAGACGCAGCCGGGGGTTCTTGTCCGGGTCCGGGTCGCCCATCTTGGCGGCAACGGTGATTTCCTTGGAAAGTTTGGAAAACAGCTTTGCGCGCACCGCGTCCTGACGGCCCTTGCGGTGCTGGATATTGGCCCATTTGGAATGGCCTGCCATTGCGATCTCCGAGAGTTTGACTGTGCTCCGGCGTGTTTAGTCCAGTCGGGCGGGCCAAGACAAGCCCGCGCGACCAAGCAAAACGCCCGCACAGTCGTGTGCGGGCGTCTGAAACGGTATTCCGGCAAGATTAAGCGGCGCGCGACACCAGCACGTCATTGACCTGCTTTTGCGCGATCACCTCGTCGCCACCGGCCACGGCGGCCACTTCGCGAGTCAGACGCTCCAGCGCCGCTTCATACAACTGACGCTCGGAATAGGACTGCTCGCGCTGGTCGTCGCTGCGGTGCAGGTCGCGCACCACTTCTGCGATGGCCAGAAGGTCACCAGAATTGATCTTTTGTTCATACTCCTGCGCGCGACGCGACCACATGGCGCGCTTCACACGGGCTTTGCCCTTCAACGTCGCCATGGCCTTGTCCACAATTTCCGGCGAGGACAGCGAACGCATGCCAACGGTTACGGCCTTGTTGGTCGGAACGCGAAGCGTCATTTTCTCTTTCTCGAAAGAGATCACGAAAAGTTCGAGTTTCAGTCCGGCGATTTCCTGCTCTTCGATCGACACGATCTGACCGACCCCATGGGCCGGATACACCACGTACTCATTCGCACGAAACTCGGATTTTTTCGTTTTGGTCATACTTGTTTTCCCCACTAGGCCCCGGACGCATCGCGCATGGATTTTGCAACAGAAACCGTAGTCCCTGAAGCAATAGAGCGTTGGCGACAAAAAAACGGCAGTTGGCAAGACCACCGCGTACAGAGCGAGTTCATATTACGACGATTCTATATCACAAAATTGCCTGAAAACCAAGCAACTTGGCGACAGAACGGTGACAAACCCAGTCGAAGGACGGGTTAACCGCCCTCGCCCGGCTCCTCGGAGAAGTATTTTTCACGTTTTCCAGCCTCACCGTCACGCGACTCGGCATCCGGCAGCGGGTCTTTCTTGGTGATGATGACCGGCCATTTTTCGGAATATTTTCGGTTGAATTCCACCCAGTCATCCATGTCCGGCTCTGTGTCCGGGCGAATTGCGTCGGCGGGACATTCGGGTTCGCAGACGCCGCAATCAATGCATTCGTCGGGATGGATGACCAGCATGTTCTCGCCCTCGTAGAAACAATCCACCGGGCACACCTCGACGCAATCTGTGTATTTGCAGGCGATGCAATTGTCGATCACCACATAGGTCATGGGGGCGTTACCTCGTGCTTGTCATCCGGGCGAACCTGTCGCGCGAGGTTGACATAAACCCGTGACCCCGATCAATCAAGCCGATCCGGTGCAGGTGCGGCAAAACGGCGGCGGTCGCGTTTATCGGGCCTTGGTCCGGCAGATTTCGGGGCCGACAGATCGGGCGGGGGCGGCGGGGGCGACATGTCGTCATAAAGCGCCTGCGCCTCTGGCGCGGGGCCGCGCCTTGTGCCCAAGCCCAGCACCTTGACCACCCGCACGCGCGCGCCGATGGCAAAGGTCAGAACATCACCGGGGCCAACCTGCGCGGCGGGCTTGGCTATGCGCGTGCCGTTCACGCGCACGCCGTCCTTGACCAGACCGGCAGCGACCGAACGTGTTTTGGCGAATCGGGCATGCCAAAGCCATTTATCCACGCGCATGGTGTCTGGCGCGAGGTCAGACACGGGTCAGTCCTTGGCCTTGAACCCCGCAAGAGCGGCGGCGAACGGGTTGTCGGGATCAATGCGCTGGGGCTTGGCAGCAGGCTTTTTGTGGTCCGCATTGGGCTTGCGGCCATCGCCTTTGCGCCCGTCGTTTTTGCGGCCATCACCCTTCGGCTTGCCACCCTTCGCGCCTTTGCGGGGACCGCGGTTTTCGCCCTCGGGCTTGCGGGCCTGACGGTTGGCGTCGCGACGGGGGCGCGGCGCCCATGTGAAGGTGAAAAACACTTCGAGCGAATCGGCTTCGGCGGGCGCAGCCTCCGTATCCGGAACCTCTGGGCCCTTGGCCTCGTTCTGCATTTCCGCCTCTGGGGCATCCGTCTCGGCGCTTTCCGTTTCCGGGGCCTCTGGCGCAGTGGTGTCCGGTTCCGCCGCTGGATTGGTCGTATCAGATGCCGCATCGGTCGCAGGGCTTGCAGCGGCGTCCTGCACCGGCTTGGCCTTCTCGCGCTCGCCCTTTTCGGCGGCATAGCCCAGACCCTGCATCAGGTCGGCGAATTGCTCCAGCGTGGTGCCGGTTATGGACAACATATCCGGCGTCGCCTCGAAGCCCGCGCGACTGTCGCAAGCACGCAGCAGGTCGGCGAGCCGTTCCAGCATGTCGATCCGAATCGCACGCGCACCGGCGGGATGATACCCGGCCATGGTGTAATGCGCGTCCGGAACCTCGGAAATATGCGGTATCGTGACCAAACCGGGCGGCGGGCTTTCGGGAAACTCGTCCAGTCCTTCGTGCAAGGACCGCAGCACCAGCCGCAATCGGGTGGGCGCGGGCTTCAGAAGCAGCGGCAGGAAGATGGTGAACTGACCGAACCGCACACCATGCTTGCGCAACATGCCGCGGGCATCCTGATCCAGCGCCTTGATGTCGTTTGCAATCTGCGCGCGGGGAATGACGCCCATCGCCTCGACAAGTTGAAACGCCACGCCGCGCGCCAGGCCCGACAGGGTTTCGTCACGCGACATGTTCAGCAAAGGCTCGAACAGGGACGCGATCTTGCGGTCGATGAAATGCTGCAAGCGGCGGCGCACCTTGTCGGCCACATCCGGTCCGGCCTCGTCATCGACGAATGCCTCGACCTGCGGACGCATGGCGTCGTCAGAGCGCACCAACTTGCCAATGGCAGAGGTGCCCCACATCAGCCCGCCTTGTTCGGTGAATTCGAACTCGGTATCGGGCGCGTTATAAACGGTGTCCGCACGCAGATGGAACAACGGCACCAGCGCCGCAATAGAGGCTTGACGCAATGTCTTGGCCTCGTCCGGGCTGGCGGTTTTGTCCTGCCGGAACCGGAACCCTTCAAGACGGCCGATCAGCTCGCCCTCTACCGTTACTTCGCCCTTGTCGTTCACATCGGCCACAAGGCTCTCCTTCTGCTTCAACCGGCGCAGCAAAACGGATGTGCGCCGGTCAACAAATCTTTGCGTCAGACGCGTGTGTAGCGCATCGGACAGGCGGTCTTCTACAGCGCGCGTGGCTTCGCGCCAATGTTTTTCATCATCGACCCACGCCTTGCGCTGGGCGATATAGGTCCATGTGCGGATATACGCCAGCCGTTTCGACAATGCGTCGATGTCGCCTTCGGTGCGGTCAATCCGTTTGATGTTGCGGGCCAGCCAATCCGGGTCGATGCGGCCATCCCCATGCAGAAATTCGAAGACACGCCCCAACAGCCCCGCATGTTCGGTCGGAGAGATGCCGCGAAAATCGGGGATGCGGCAAACATCCCAGAGCAGGCGCAAATCTCGCGGGTCGCGCAGGCGGTCCTGGACCTCGGGTAAAACCAGCAGGTTTTTCAAGGCAACCACATCATCGGCATCACGCGCGCGGGTTAGCCAGTCATCGCTTGTATGATGCTCCAGCGATTCGAGCAGCCGTTTAGGCGACCCGAATTCCAGCTTGGCGTTGCGCCATTGCAGTTTGCGCACCGGCAGGAACTGGTGGTTTTCAATCGCTTCGACCACCTCGTCATCCAGTGGCCGCGCCTCTCCCGTCACGCCAAACGATCCGTCGTTCTGGTAGCGCCCCGCACGGCCGGCGATCTGCGCCAATTCGTCGGGGTTCAGCATCCGCATCCGTCGCCCGTCGAACTTGCGCGTGGCCGAAAACGCCACATGCTTGATATCCAGATTCAGACCCATCCCGATGGCATCTGTCGCCACCAGATAATCGACATCGCCGTTTTGATACAGATCCACCTGCGCATTGCGCGTGCGCGGAGACAGCGCGCCCATGACCACCGCGCAGCCACCTTTCTGGCGGCGGATCAGTTCGGCAATGGCGTAGACGTTTTCAACACTGAACCCAACGATTGCGCTACGCGCGGGCATGCGGCTTAGCTTTTTCGAGCCCGAATAGGTCAGCTTGGACATCCGTTCGCGCCGGTTGAACTGGACGCCGGGCACCAAGGCCGCAATCGCGCTGCGCATCGTATCGGAGCCCATGAACAGGGTTTCGTGCAACCCGCGCGCGTGAAGTAGTCGTTCGGTAAACACATGGCCGCGATCAGGATCGGCGCAAAGCTGGATTTCATCAATCGCTACAAAGTCCGCGCCAATTTCAAGCGGCATCGCTTCCACCGTGCACACCCAGTATTGAGTGCGGTCGGGCACGATCCGTTCTTCGCCCGTGACCAACGCAACGCAATCAGGGCCGCGCAGATCGCGAATCCGGTCGTATACCTCGCGCGCCAACAGCCGCAGCGGTAGACCGATAACGCCGGTGCGATGCGCCAGCATCCGTTCGATGGCGTAGTGGGTTTTGCCGGTGTTGGTCGGCCCCAGAACCGCCACCACCCGCGCATTCGCGCGCATATTCATGGGCCTTGCCCCTTCGCGCTGTCAGAGCGTGACGCCCTGCACAGCCTTGTCCAACCGTTCCAGAGCGGCTTTTACGTCGTCACGATGCGGATGTATAGCGCGGACCCGCAACATCACGTCGCGGGCTTTCTCGGGCTGGCCCAGATCCTCTAGGATACGGCCAAGACCCATCATGGCCAGAAAGTGCTGCGGGTTCAGGGCAAGCGCATATTCAAGATCGGCCATAGCCAGCCCCAAACGCCCTTCCATGAACCATGCAGTTGCGCGTGCGTGCCAGCCTTCTGCGAAATCAGGGGCGTGGTCGATCACCGCAGAGAAATGGTCGATTGCGGCGTCGGCACGCCCCTCTTGCATGGCATCGCGCCCGCGTTGCAACAACAGGTCCACACTGGCGGACCCGGACCGCGACCAGATGCGCGTGATCTGCCGCTCTATCCGTTGCCAGCGGTCTTGGTCAGGTTGTGCCAAACGCTCCAGCAGGATTTGCGGGTCGTCGGTTGGCGTATCTTGCGACGCCGCAGGGGCTGCCGCAAAAAGCGCTGCCGCCACGACAAGATTGAGTATGGATATACGACGCGTCATAGTGAAAGTGTAACGCAATGGCGCTGCGAATCCAGCGCGCATAGATCACAAATCCGGAGCATAGATATGAGCGAGATTCTGACCCACGCCATCAAGGCGCTGAATGAAAAGCTGACCGACGGGTTCGACGGCACAGCCAAGTTCCAGATCGAAGGCGAAGGGTCCATAATGCTGGACACTGACGGCGTGCGCGAAGGGGACGACGATGCCGAAGTGACTATGATCGCGAGCACCGACACGTTTCGCGGCATTCTGGACGGCAGCGTCAACCCGACAATGGCCTTCATGTCTGGTGACCTGAAGATCGAGGGCAGCATGGGCGCCGCAATGAAACTGGGCAGCGCGCTGAGTTGATCGCACCGTTTTACGCAGATGTAGCTGACGCGCCGGCGCCGGCGTGCGTCGATTGGCTGACCGCCAGCGACGGCATCCGCCTGCGCGCTGCACGCTGGGGCAAGGGGACCAACCCGCTTGTCGCGGTTTTCCCCGGCCGGACAGAAATGGTCGAAAAATACGGGCCAACCGTGGGCGATCTGGTGGCCAGCGGGTATGACGTGGCGGTGATAGACTGGCGGGGGCAAGGGCTGTCAGACAGGCTGTGTGACCCGCCCATACGCGGGGACGTGCCGGATTTTGCAGACTACCAAATGGACGTGGCGGCGTTTTGGGCGTGGCTGGATGACTACAGCACCGCTCCGCGCCACATCCTCGCCCACTCGATGGGCGGCTGCATCGCCCTACGCGCGCTTGTGAACCGACTGCCCGCGCGATCGGTGGCGTTCAGTGCGCCCATGTGGGGGCTGACGCTTCCACCCGCAACGCTGGCAGCGGTCGCACCCATCACGTCGCTTTTGCGCTTTGTCCGGAAGGACACAAGCGAAGTGCCCGGCGCGGGCGAGGAGTTCGAACTTTGGAATTTCCCGTTCGAACGCAACGAACTCACCCGCGATCCAGACCGATACGCATGGGCGCAGGCACAGCTTCGCGCGCATCCAGAATTGCGCCTTGGCGCGCCAAGCATGCGCTGGCTGGCAGCGGCATTGCGCGAAATGCAGGCGCTGGATGAACTGCCTGCCCCCGGCGTTCCGGCTCTCTGCGGGGTCGGGACAGGGGACAAGATCATCAGTCAGGACGCGTGCCGCAGCCGCGTCGGCGCGTGGCCGACGGCCACGCTGACCGAATATGACGGCGCGCTGCACGAACTGCTCATCGAGCGGCCCGAAGTGCGCGACGACTTTCTGGCGCGCGTCACAGCACTGTTTCAGTCCGCGTCCTGATCTTCTGCCAGTTGGGTACGAATCACAGCTTGTGCCTGAAGCGTGTGATGCACCGGACATTTATCTGCGATTTCCAGCAGCCGCGCGCGCTGGTCATCGTCCAGAGCGCCGGATAGGTGGATGGTCCGTCTGAATTCGTCTACCTTGCCGCCCTCGCCACAATCGGTGCCGTGGCATTTACCATGGCTTACATCGCAGGCCACATGGTCCAGCGCCAACCCCTTGCGCTTGGCATACATGCGCAGGGTCATTGTGGTGCACGCGCCAAGCGCCGCGGCGAGCAATTGATAGGGCGTTGGCCCCTGGTCACTTCCCCCAAGGCGCGCGGGTTCATCGGCGACCAACACATGCCGCCCCTCGACCGAAATTGTCTGGCGCAGACCGGCGGGGTCATCTTCGGACACGCGGGTAATACCTTCGGGCAAGGACGGGTCCGGCGCGGCGTCTTCAAATGCCAGATACCGGCTTGCCCACGACGCGATCACATCAGCGGCATAGCCAGCGTCGCGTGCATCCGACAGCAGGTGATCGGAATGATCCAGCGACACGAAACTTTTGGGGTGTTTCGCCGCGGTGAAAATCGCCTGCGCGTTTTCGACCCCGACAGTCATGTCGCGCGGCGCATGAAGCACCAGCAAAGCGGCGCCCATCCGGCCCAGCGCCGCATCAAGCGACGCGGCGCTGACATCCTCGACAAAGGCGCGGCGGATGGTGAATTCGCGCCCGGCCAAACTGACCAGTGCGGATCCCTCGGCGCGAATCGTCTCCAGTTCGGTCCCCAGATTGTGCAGCACATGCCCCGGTTCATGCGGCGCGCCGATGGTCGCGATCGCACGCACACCGGGCAGGCGCGGGGCCGCGGAAATGGCAGCGGCGCCGCCCAGCGAATGCCCGATCAACAACTGCACAGGCATCCCCTGCGCGGTCATCCAGCCGGCCGCCAAGGTCAGATCCTCGACGTTCGACGAAAAATCGGTGTTGGCGAATTCGCCGCCGGAATGGCCCAGCCCGGTAAAATCGAACCGCAACACAGCGATGCCATGCGCGGTCAGCCCCTCGGCAATCCGACATGCGGCGGCGATATCCTTGGAGCAGGTAAAGCAATGCGCGAACAGGGCCGCTGCGCGGACCTTGCCGTTCGGCAGGTCCAGCCGTGCTGCAAGCTCTGACCCGTCATGGCCCGGAAAAACGATCTTTCGTGTCGGCATATGGCCCCCCTTGGTAACTCTATTACGTGGCAGACTGCCGTATGTTACGCTTCACACAACGGAAATACTGCGCCAGCCCACCCGAAAAATACATTCTATTATTGCAATATATTCTTCACTTCCTATATCCTGAGCAGACAGCAAATGGAGACGACAGCATGAAACCCGAAGTCACCTCTTTCTTCGACGATGCAACCAATACCATCACATATGTCGTGCGTGACCCTCAGGGCGTGTCCTGCGCGATCGTCGATTCGGTGCTGGATTTCGACTATGCCTCTGGCCGGACCGATACTGCCTCTGCCGATGCGGTGATCGCGTTCGTGCAGGACAAGGGCTACCGTGTGGACTGGTTGCTCGAAACCCATGTCCATGCCGACCACCTGTCCGCCGCGCCCTATCTGCAAGAGCGTCTGGGCGGCAAGATCGGCATAGGCCGCAACATCACCATCGTGCAGGATACCTTCGGCAAGGTCTTTAACGAAGGCACCGAATTCCAGCGCGACGGCAGCCAGTTCGACCAGTTGTTCCAAGAGGGCGACAGCGTCCATATCGGGCAATTGCGGGTAGATGTGCTGCACACGCCCGGCCACACGCCCGCCTGCCTGACCTATGTCATCGGCGACGCGGCTTTCGTGGGCGACACGCTGTTCATGCCAGATTTCGGCACCGCGCGCTGCGATTTCCCTGGCGGATCTGCTGACACCATGTGGGATAGCGTTCAGAAAATTCTGGCCTTGCCAGAAGAGACCCGCATCTTCGTGGGGCATGACTACAAGGCCGAAGGGCGGGACCATTTCGCGTGGGAAACCACGGTCGGAGCGCAAAAGGCGGCCAATATTCACGTTGGTGCCGGAAAATCGCGCGAAGACTTCGTCGGGATGCGCACCACGCGCGATGCCAAGCTTGGCATGCCGAAACTGATCGTGCCGTCGCTGCAAGTTAACATGCGCGCGGGGCAGATGCCCGAGGCAGAGGATAACGGCACAGTTTATCTGAAAGTGCCCGTGAACAAGCTCTGATCCGAAAGGATCACCACCTGGTGTGCGGGCCTTGCCCCGCATGCCCCTGAAGTCGCGAACAGGAACATGAAATGATCGAAACGGATTGGATATGGGGCCTTGTCGGGGGCCTTATGATCGGCACATCTGCCGCCATTTTCCTGCTGGGGAATGGGCGCATCATGGGGGCCAGCGGCATTATCGGCGGGCTGGTCGACCGGAGCGGCCTGTCGAACTGGCAGGAACGCGCGGCCTTTCTGGCGGCGCTGGTGGTGGTGCCCGCGCTGATGCTGCCTTTGTACAATGTCGAGGTGAAGACCAACATCACCGACAACATGGGACTGGTCATTGCTGCGGGCTTGCTTGTGGGCATCGGCACGCGGCTGGCGAATGGCTGCACGTCCGGCCACGGGGTCTGCGGGATCTCGCGCTTCTCGTTGCGCGGCATGGTCGCGACGGTCTTCTACCTGTTGGCGGGCGGCATCGCGATGGTGCTGTTCCGGCATGTTCTGGGGGTTATCTGATGTTGCGCACAATAATTGCCGCAGTTTCTGGCGGGCTATTCGGGGCCGGTTTGCTGGTGTCGGGCATGACCGACACGACCAAGGTGCAAGGCTGGCTGGACGTGTTCGGCGCTTGGGATCCGACGCTGGCTTTCGTGCTGGGCGGGGCCATCCTGCCAATGGCGCTGGCGTGGAACATAACCACCCGGCGCGCGCGTTCGGTCGTCGGCACGCCATTTCCGGCACGACCAGACCCTAAACTTGGCCACAACCT
This sequence comes from Roseinatronobacter ekhonensis, assembly GCF_900499075.1. Taxonomy (GTDB): domain Bacteria; phylum Pseudomonadota; class Alphaproteobacteria; order Rhodobacterales; family Rhodobacteraceae; genus Roseinatronobacter; species Roseinatronobacter ekhonensis. Next base: position 16,486 of record NZ_UIHC01000009.1, read on the forward strand.
TGTGATCGGGTCGGTGTTGTTCGGGGCCGGGTGGGGGCTCGTGGGGCTTTGCCCCGGACCGGCGATTGCCTCGCTCAGTTGGGGCGGGACCGGCGGGATCGTCTTTATCCTTGCTATGGTTGCGGGTATGCTGGCCGCCAACCCAATCCGAACGCGGATCGACCAAGTCGCCGCCACCTGACCTGTAGGAGAGTATTATGGACATCCGTCCGTTGACTGACGGCTACGCCGTGTCCCCCCAGATCGCAGCCGAGGATGCAGCCGCGATTGCCGCAGAGGGGTTCAAAACCGTCATCTGCAACCGCCCGGATGGCGAGGTGCCGACCGAGTTTCAGGCCGACGCGATCCGCGCGGCGGTCGAAGCCGCCGGGATGAGCTTTGTAGAGAACCCCGTTGTGGGCGGCGCAATCACGCCCGAGAATGTCAGCGGGCAGGCTGCGGTAATTTCAGGCCAGTCCGGTCCGGTGCTTGCCTATTGCGCATCGGGCAACCGGTCTTCGATTGTTTGGGCGATGGCACAGGCGGGCGTGCGCCCGTTGGAAGAGCTGATCGCAACACCCGCGCGCTACGGCTACAATCTGGAACCGTTCCGTCCGGTGCTGGAGCAACTGAGCAAGGGCTGATCTGGCAGCTTGCGGATCCCATCGCAATCGCCAAAGAGGTCGCCCAAGCACACTCTGCAAGGCGTGTCGTAACAAACCCCTAGCCTTCAGCACCTCCATTCTGTGACCAAGAGTCAGGGATATGTGACGGTGTTGCAGTAGCCGGCGCCGGCCGCGACGGGACCGACGGAGCCTTGGCAAAGCGGAGTGTCGGCGGCGCCGGCAAGGCAGCGTTGTGCCCTTTGGTGCCTGGATCGAATGTCAGCCGAACGGCACGAAACCCACGCGCCTGCCCCAAACGCCCACTGCCGATTTGCGCACCGCCCATGGCACTGAGACCCAGCGTTTCCAGTGCCGAATCTGGCACCTGCAACACATCGCCCGGTGCCAGTGCCAACGCTTCGTTCAGGGTCAGCCGGACCCGGCACAAAACCGCGTTCAGGCTGACGGCGCTGTTTTCGACCGCCCCTGCCATCCGGCTTTGCCAGTCCCCGTCATCAGCCGGGGCCGTTTCGGCGGGAGCGGCGGGGTGCGGCAAAACAAGGGTCCATGTTCCCGTGATGTGGCCTTGGGACAGCGCAACCCGCAATGTCACAAGCTCATAGTCAAGATCATCCAGAACGACCCCGATAGGCCGCCGATCATCCAGAAAAGACCCGTAAACATAGCCGCAGACAACTGCGCTCTCGGGCAGTTCGGCGCAGCGTTTGGAAATCTGGTTCAGAAACGAATCCACCATTGGCGCCAGCAATGCGGCGTCGGTCCGGGTCGGCAGTCGCGGCGGGCTGGGGTTGACGGCGCCGGGCAAGACCTGACCCGTGGTCTGCACTTCCACCATCGCCGCCACTGTGACCGGGCAAAGCCAAACCATGCCCATTCCGTCGCCCGGCCCTTCCAACAGCGCCAGAAACATGCCCGGCTCAGTAAGATCGACCAGTTCGGCCATCGAGACGGTCCGCCGCGATACATGCGTGACCGTGCCGTCCAGCCCCGAATACCCCGTACACATCCGGCCAAAAGCCTGCGACAGCGCGGCGTGGAAAATGGAACCTTGCTGCGCCGCTTTCGCACGGTTGCGCTGCGCCATCCGCGTCAGCGGGTCGACCGCGTCCTCGCTCTCTGGTGCCTGTGCCTGTTCCATATCGCCAAGTTCTGCCCTGTTATCTGGCAGCATGGCAAAAAAGAGTTAGCAATCCGTGAACGGATCAGGTCTGGCAGGCAGGCAGACTGCGCGTGAACCCGGCGATGTCGCGGCGTTTGGCTGCGTCGCGCAGGGGTGGCCAATCTGCGGCGACACCGCCCCAATTGCCCGAAGCGCCTGCAACAACCTTGTCACGCTCTACGGCCTGCGCCGCGATTCGGGCAGCACAGCGCAGATTTGTTGCACCATCATAAAGCCCCTTGGGATGCGACAGGTCGCAGCCATAATAGCGCGCCGAGGTGGGCCAGATTTGTAACAAGCCGCGATAGCGCCCGCCCGCGCCCGCAGCTTCGGGCCTCCATGTGCTTTCATAGAATGCCAGCCCGGAAAACAACCCGATCCAGAATGCCTTGCGTCCTCTGTCATCGGCCTGCGCATAGCCCGGACAAAACGCGTCGATATCCGCCGGAACTGTGTCTATCAACGCGCGGCCTTCCTTCCCGAGAGCGGTATATTGCGCAGCGGTCCAGCGCGCAGCCTCTGGCCGGTGGTCCCAGCGCGCGGCGATCTCCGGTGCGGTTTGGGTTGTTGCGGTGGTGCAACCAGCCATAAGGGCAAACGCCACGCATGTGGCAAGAACAGGAAAACGCATGTCAGGGGTCCGAGTGGCGAGGCCGATCATGGGGCCACACTGGCCTATTCGCAGGCCCGCGCTGATTCGACAATCTGCTCGCCGACATGGCGGCGGCGTTCCGCCGATAGCTCGGCAACACGAAAAGCACTTTCCCATTGCCCTGCATTTGCTCTAGAACGCTGCAAACTAGGCCTTACAGGAGCGCAGCCCATGCTTGACCTGACATACGAATCGCCGGCACCCAAGATTATTTCCGGCGCGACGGGCGACTGGGAACTGGTCATCGGGATGGAGATTCATGCGCAGGTCGCAAGTCAGGCCAAGCTGTTTTCCGGCGCGTCGACCCGCTTTGGCGCGGAACCCAATTCCAATGTGGCGTTTGTCGATGCCGCCATGCCGGGCATGCTGCCGGTGGTCAACGAATTCTGCATCGAACAGGCGGTGCGCACCGGGCTGGGGTTGAAAGCGCAGATCAACCTGTGGTCGGCCTTTGACCGCAAGAACTATTTCTACCCCGACCTGCCGCAGGGCTACCAGATCAGCCAGCTTTACCACCCGCTTGTGGGCGAGGGCGAGGTGCTGGTCGACATGGGCGCGGGCGTGGCACGGCTGGTGCGGATAGAACGCATCCATGTCGAGCAGGACGCGGGCAAATCCATCCATGACATGGACCCGAACATGTCTTTCGTGGACCTGAACCGCACGGGTGTGGCGCTGATGGAGATTGTCAGCCGCCCCGACATTCGCGGGCCAGAAGAAGCCGCCGCCTATGTCGGCAAACTTCGCCAGATATTGCGGTATCTGGGCACCTGTGACGGCAATATGCAAAACGGCAACCTGCGCGCGGATGTGAACGTGTCGGTCTGCCGCCCCGGTCAGTATGAGAAATATCAAGAAACGCAGGATTTCGGGCATCTGGGCACACGGTGCGAAATCAAGAACATGAACTCCATGCGGTTCATTCAAGCGGCCATCGACTACGAGGCCCGCCGCCAGATCGCCATTCTGGAGGATGGCGGCAGCATAGTTCAGGAAACGCGCCTGTATGATCCCGACAAGGGGGAAACGCGGTCCATGCGCTCCAAGGAGGAGGCGCATGATTACCGTTATTTCCCATGCCCCGACCTTCTGCCGCTGGAGATTGAACAGGCATGGGTCGATGGCATTGCCGCGACACTGCCCGAACTGCCCGACGCCAAGAAAGCCCGCTTCATGGCCGATTTCGGGCTGACGGATTACGACGCCTCTGTCCTGACCGCCGATCTGGCCGATGCGGCGTATTTCGAGACGGTGGTGGCAGATGCGGGCGATGGCAAACTGGCCGCAAATTGGGTCATCAACGAATTGTTCGGGCGCCTAAAAAAGGACGCGCGCGAGATTGGCGAAAGCCCCGTGTCTGCCAGCCAGTTGGCGGGTGTGATAAAGCTGATAAAATCGGGCGATATTTCCGGCAAGATCGCAAAAGACCTGTTCGAGATTGTCTATACCGAAGGCGGCGACCCCGCAGCGATTGTCGAGGAACGCGGCATGAAGCAGGTGACGGATACCGGCGCGATCGAACAGGCGGTGAATGAGATTATTGCCGCCAACCCCGCGCAGGTGGAAAAGGCCAAGCAGAACCCCAAACTGGCCGGTTGGTTTGTAGGGCAGGTCATGAAGGCCACGGGCGGCAAGGCCAACCCGGCCGCCGTGAACAAAATTGTCACACAAAAGCTATCAAGCTAACGTGAAGCAGGTGCCCGAGGGCGAAATGCTACACGGCGCGCTAGAATTTCACGCCGTCAATTGCGGAGAAGACTCATGCGATACCTGATTTCTGTTTTGTTTGTGTCCCTTTTGTCAGTATCAACCCCGGCGCTTGCCGATGACGCAAGGATCATTGTCGGGGCCGGAAGCCAGCTTGGTGTTGGCAGCGGCGAAGCCTCGTTTCGCTACATCGCGCCCGAACCGGTAGTGTGGGACCTGCATCCTGCCGTCGGCGTCTCTGTCGCGGGCAATGGGTCCGGCTGGGTGGGCGTCGGTGCTGCCCTGACACTCGGGCCCAACGCAGAGGGTCTGTTCCTGCGGATAACGTCGATGGCCGGGGCGTATCGGCAAGGAAATGGCCGCGACCTTGGTGGCGCGATACAGTTTCGCAACGCACTGGATATCGGGTATCGCTGGGATAATGGCGTCGAAGCCGGGATCGGCGCGGACCATCGTTCCAACGCGGGATTGAACACACCCAATAACGGCCTGAACACCGTATATGCGTTCGCATCTATACCGTTGAAGTAAACATCTCTACGAACTTGCCAGACAACCGGCGACGCAGCCCAAGGACACGAAGATGGACAATTATGAGTATCTTGTTGTGCCCGCCCCTCGCAAAGGGGCAAAGGTCAAGGGGCTGAAAACCCCAACTGACCGTTATGCGCATCAGATGACCTTGCTACTGAACGACCTTGCGGCTGAGGGTTGGGAATATTGGCGCGCCGACACCTTGGCCAGCGACGAACGCAAGGGGCTCACCGGGACAACACAGGTCAACCATGACCTGTTGATCTTTCGCCGCCTGTCTGCCGCAGCACTGGCCACACAAATGCCCGCGCAGCACCAGCAAGAGCAGAGCTATGAAGACGGGCATGATCCTCAGCAGGACTATAGCGCGCAGACACGGGCAGAACCTCAACTGGGCAGCCCCGACCGCTATTTTGAGGACCGTAGCCCGCGTCTGACCGAAACACGGCGCGATTAACTGTCAGCGCGACAGGCCCGCAGCCAGTGAGGGCTGGTCCAGCGCGGCAAACCCGTAATGGCGCAACCACCGCAAATCGGATTCGAAGAACGCCCGCAAATCTGGGATGCCATATTTCAGCATGGCGATCCGGTCGATCCCCATGCCGAACGCAAAGCCCTGCCATTGGTCAGGGTCTATGCCACCTGCGCGCAGCACATGCGGATGCACCATACCCGACCCAAGGATTTCCAGCCAGTCATTGCCTTCGCCCAGCTTTAGCTGACCATTGTCCCAAGAACAGCGGATATCCACCTCTGCCGACGGCTCGGTGAACGGAAAATGACTGGCCCGGAAGCGTAGCTCTACCTCGTCCAGCTCGAAAAAGGCGCGGCAGAATTCCTCCAGCGTCCATTTTAGCTGTGCCATCGAAATATCGCGGTCAATCGCCAACCCTTCGACCTGATGGAACATGGGCGTGTGGGTCTGGTCCATGTCCATACGGTAAACGCGCCCCGGCGCGATCACACGGATCGGTGCGCCCTGCGCCTGCATGGCGCGGATCTGGACGGGGCTGGTATGGGTGCGCAACACATGCGGCGGGCGGTCATCGCCCTCGGCGCGATGCATGAAGAAAGTATCATGCTCTTGCCGCGCAGGGTGTTCGGGCGCAATGTTCAGCGCGTCGAAGTTGAACCAATCCGATTCCACCTGCGGGCCTTCGGCGACGGCAAAGCCCATATCGGCGAAAATGGCGGTCAGTTCCTCCATCACCTGGCTGATCGGGTGGATGCTGCCCGTGGGTCGCGGGCGGCCCGGCAGGGTCACATCCAGCCATTCGGTTTTCAGACGGGCATCCAAAGCGGCATCTTCCAAAGCGGATTTGCGCGCTTTCAGCGCCGCATCGATCTCGGACTTCAGGCCGTTCAGCGCAGGGCCTGCCGCTTGGCGCTCTTCCGCGCTCATCTGGCCCAACTCCCGCATTTTAAGCGCGATCTCGCCCTTCTTGCCCAACGCAGCAAGGCGCACGCCCTCCAGCGCGGCGGCATCGGGTGCGGCCCCGATCTGCTCCAGATACTTCGCGCGCAGGTCTGAAATTCCGTCCATGGTCCACCCTTGGATTGGTGTTCTAGCCCCGTGGCAATAGGCAAAGCCGCCACGGGATGCAAGCGCGCTACAGGTCCAGAAGCGCGCGCGCGATGGTGAAATAGGTCAGCACGCCCAGGACATCTGCCAGCGACGCCACCAAGGGGCCCGCCGCCGCGGCCGGATCGCGACCCAACTTGTTAAAGACAAATGGCAGGCACATACCCAAAATCGCGCCCGCCAGAACGATCACGATCATGGCCGTGGCCACCACCAACGCAATTTCCGGCCCGCCGCGCCATATGCCGATGGCAGACACTGCTGCCGCCATCGTCAGGCCCAGGGCCAGTGCGATGATGAATTCGCGCCCCAGCAGGCGCCCGAAATCGGCGGGCCGGACATCGCCCGTGGCAAGGGCGCGCACCATCAGCGTGGCCGATTGCGTCCCCGCATTGCCCCCGGATGCGATCAAGAGCGGCAAAAAGAACAGAAGCGACAGATGCGCGGCAATGGTCGCTTCGAAATACGCTATGCCCGCGCCGGAAAAGATATTGCCGAAGACCAGCAACACCAGCCAGACGATCCGCGCTTTATAGAGCATCATGATCGTCGATTCCGCGACCGAGGTTTCAAGCGGACCGACGGTAGAGCCTTTGTGGAAATCCTCGGTGACTTCTTCTTCCGACACGTCCATCGCGTCATCGGCGGTCACGATGCCGACAAGCCGGTCATTGTTGTCCAGCACCGGCAATGCCAGCAGGTCGTAGCGGCTGACAAGGCGCGCGGCGTCTTCTTGTTCGTCGTCGGCACGAACCCAGACAGGTTCGGTATCCATCAGGTCGGCGACGCGCTGGCGCGGCCGCGCCGTCACGATGTCTTTCAGGCTGACCACGCCCAGCAGATTGCGCGCTTCGTCGACGATGTAGGCCGTGTAGATGGTTTCGGCGTCCAGCGCCTGCGTGCGCAGCGCCTCGATCGCTTGCGCGGCGGTCAATTCGGGGGCAAGCGTGGCATAGTCAGATGTCATGACCGATCCGACCGTCCACTCCTCATAAGACGCAAGCCGTCGCAAGTCCTCGCGCTCTGCCTTGGTCAAGGCGGGCAGAATCGCGTCCTGCGCTTCCTCGTCCAGTTGCTTGAACAGGTCGGCGCGCTCGTCATGGCTCATCGCGGTCATCAGCTTGGCCAGATCGCGCCGCGCGATACGGGTAGCCAGATCAACCTGCGCCCGCGGCCGCAAATAGCCGATGATTTCGGCCTGGTCATGCAGCGGCAACATGCGCATCACATCCAGATCGTCGCCCTCTGCCAGTTCTTCGAGCAGCGCGGCCGCGTCGGCAAGTTCCAGCGAGTCGACGAATTCGCCGACCACCGTCATCTGCCCTTCGCGCAACAGGCGCGTGACCTCAATGGCGATGAACGCCGCGTCAAACCCGCTCTCTGGGTCGGGGTCGAAGCGAAATTCTACAAGTGGTGTTTGGGCTGTCATCCGTGATCCCCTGCCCTGCGGCGAGCGGGGCGGCGTGCCGGGTTCAACCCGGTCAGCAGCCCGCGGCGCGCGCGGTGCGGTCGTGGCCCTGCGGGCCGTCTGCAATGTCGCGGGACAAAGGCTGCACCCGCCTAGAGCTACCGTCCATAATTGCCTTTGATGGTTGCGTCAGCCTGCAAGCATGACAAGGGTTCTGTAGGGTCATGCGGTGTCAGAGTCAAACTGTGTTGAGGTCTGACAACATCTCTCAGGTCAAGGATTTTCAGCTGTATTTGCGCGTATGCGGGGGCGGTCTACGCGCCGTCGTCATCCACCAGAGCAGCACTCGTCATTGTCCGGTTGCGACCGGACTGTTTAGCTTTGTAAAGCGCCCTGTCGCTCACTTTCATCAGCAGATCGAGCGTTCGTCCGTCTTGGGCAAAGCTGGCCACCCCGCAAGAGATGGTGACGGTGGGCAACGGCGCCCCCCCGGCCGAAAGTTGCAAGCCAGCAACCCGTTTGCGCAGGGTTTCAGCAATCTCCACCGCGGGGGCTACCGGTGTCTGGGTGCATAGCAGCGTGAATTCCTCGCCCCCCAAACGGCAGGGAAAGACCTGTTCGTTGCCAAGGGTTTGCATAAGCCCCGCCACCTCACGCAGGACCAGATCCCCCGCATCATGGCCAAACTGATCGTTGAACTGTTTGAAATGGTCGACATCAATCGCGATAAGCGACATATCGGTGCCTTCACGCTCTGCAATGGTCAATTCGCGCGTCGCCTGCTCGCCGAACCAGCGGCGGTTCCACAAACCCGTCAGCGGATCGCGCACCGAGCGTTCCTGCAATTCGTGTCGCAAACGCACATTCGCCACGGCAAGGCTGATTTGTTCAGCACAGATCAGCGAAATATCCCAGCGGTTGCTAAGAACCTCTGCACGCATATGGCGCATCATCCCGTCCTCTTCGAACCCGTCGAAAATGATGTGCATTAACCCTATGGTTTCGCCATGTGCGATGATCGGCAGGCAGAAATACGGCGTGTCCTTCTTGTGGACATGGTCACACGGAAACTGGATGGGTTTCAGCCCGAACGCATAGGCCCGCCCCCGACGCAGCGCCCAGCAATCATCGGGCAGGATATGTTCGGGAAATTCGGGGATTGTGCCCCAACTCGCCACCAGATCCAGCGTGGCACGTTGGGGTCCGTAAATATACAAGGCACCATCCGCTTCAGGGATCAGCGTGTGCATGGCGCGGCGGACCACCATCAGCAGTTCTTCAAAGGATTTTGCGGAATATAACCATTCGCTAGTCAGCGCCAGAAGCTGGCGTTCGGACTGGCGCATCGCCTCTGAGTGGCGCATCTCTTCATTCTGATCTTCCAGCGCCTTGCGCTCTGATATGTCGCGCATGGTCGAGATGAAATGCGTGTGCAGCCCCGCCGCGTCATAAACCGGCGTCACTTTCAGATCGACCCAGAACGGCGTCCCGTCGCGCATGTAGTTCAGGATATCCAGACGCACCTCGCGCCGCTGACTACAGGCAAGCGCAATAGCGCGCGCGGCGTCCGGGTCGGTATCCGGCCCCTGCAGCAGGCTGCCCGGTTCCTTGCCCTGAATATCGGCCAGCGCATACCCTGTTTGCGCCGAAAAGGCGGTATTGACCCAAAGTGCGGTCCGATCCGGCCCGCTGATGACAACCCCATCGGACGAATGCCGCGCCACCAGGGCCGCATAGAACCCCTCATCAAGGTCGTCACCACCCAAGCAATCTTTGGCACACATTCCCAACCTCATATCACGCGGGGGACAGCATCGCGCAGGCGGGTTAAGAATTCGTGAGCGCCGCGACAGGGCCACAAGCCGTGACATTATCGCCGCGGGGCGTTAGCTTGGACAAAAATCTGGGCACTGCCCGATTTGCCCCCGATACCCCGATGATTGGAGAGACTATGCGCGATTCCGTGACCGATTTGAAATCCCTGTTGAACGACCCCGGCCTGCTGGAAACCCGCGCCTTTGTCGCGGGCGACTGGATCGATGCGGATGATGCAGCAACTTTCGAGGTGACGAACCCTGCGCGCGGGGATGTGATTGCACAAGTCGCGGACCTGTCGCGTGTGGAAGTCGCGCGCGCCATCGACGCGGCAGAATCCGCACGCCACGCATGGTCTGCACGCACGGGCAAGGACCGCGCGGGCGTGTTGCGCAAAATGCATGATCTGATGATGCAACATGCCGATGATCTTGGCACGATCCTGACCGCTGAAATGGGCAAACCCTTTGCCGAAGCGCGCGGCGAGATCGGATACGGGGCCAGCTATTTCGAATGGTTCGCCGAAGAGGCCAAGCGCATTTACGGCGAAACCATCCCCGGCCACCAGCCCGACAAGCGGCTGACCGTGTTGAAGCAGCCTATCGGGGTGGCCGCTGCCATCACACCTTGGAACTTTCCCAACGCCATGATCGCGCGCAAGATCGCGCCCGCGCTTGCGGCGGGTTGCGGCTTTGTGGGGCGGCCGGCCTCGGAAACGCCGCTGTCGGCCCTGGCCATTGGCGTCATTGCAGAGCGCGCGGGCCTGCCCAAGGGGTTGATGTCAATCCTGCCTTCGTCACGCGCATCGGACATTGGCAAAGAGTTTTGCGAGAACCCCAAAGTGCGCAAGCTAAGCTTTACTGGCTCCACAGAGGTTGGGCGCATCCTGATGCGTCAAGCCGCCGATCAGGTCATGAAATGTTCGATGGAACTGGGCGGCAATGCCCCCTTCATCGTGTTCGATGATGCCGATCTGGAGGCCGCCGTCGCGGGTGCGGTGGCCTGCAAATTCCGCAATAACGGCCAGACCTGCGTTTGCGCGAACCGGTTCTATGTGCAGGATGGAATTTACGACGCTTTTGCAGAGAAGCTGGCAAACGCCGTGGCCGAATTGCGCGTTGGCGACGGGTTGGCCGATGATGTTCAACTTGGCCCGCTGATCCATGATGACGCGGTGGCCAAGGTCGAAACCCATGTCGATGATGTGCTGGCCAAGGGCGGCGCGGTGCTGACCGGCGGCGCGCGTCACAACATGGGCAGCAACTTCTACCAGCCCACGGTGTTGGCAGGCGTCACACAAGAGATGCGGATTGCAAAAGAGGAAACCTTCGGACCCGTCGCGCCATTGTTCCGCTTCAAGACCGAAGAAGAGGCGATTACCATGGCCAATGATACCATTTTCGGGCTGGCCAGCTATTTCTACAGCCGCGACATCGGTCGTGTGACGCGCGTGCAGGAGGCGCTGGAATATGGCGTGGTGGGTGTGAACACGGGCATTTTCTCGACCGAGGTGGCCCCGTTCGGCGGCGTCAAGCAATCGGGCATCGGGCGCGAAGGATCGCGCCACGGGATCGAGGATTACATGGAAATGAAATATGTGTGTCTGAGCGTCTAGTATCGCTTCCGGATACCAAAAAAGCCCCCGCAAATGCGGGGGCTTTCTTTTCGTCGAACCGCTTAGCAGCTGTAATACATCGTGTATTCAACCGGGTGCGGGGTGTGTTCGTAGGCGTAGACCTCTTCCCATTTCAGGTCCATGTAGGCCATGATCTGGTCCTTGGTGAATACGTCACCGGCCAGAAGGAAGTCGTGATCGGCAGCCAGGCTGTCCAGCGCCTCACGCAAGGATGCGCAAACCGTGGGAATGCCTTCCAGCTCTTCAGGCGGCAGATCATACAGGTCTTTGTCCGACGCGGGGCCCGGGTCGATCTTGTTCTTGATACCGTCAAGACCGGCCATCAACAGTGCCGCAAAGCACAGATACGGGTTCGACGACGGGTCGGGGAAGCGGGCCTCGACACGCTTTGCCTTGGGGCTTTCCGTCCACGGAATACGCACACAGCCCGACCGGTTACGGGCGGAATAGGCGCGCAACACCGGAGCTTCAAAACCCGGAATCAGGCGCTTGTAGCTGTTGGTCGACGGGTTGGTGAAGGCATTGAGCGTTTTGGCGTGCTTCAGGATACCACCGATGAAATACAGCGCTTCCTGGCTCAGGTCGGCGTATTTGTCGCCTGCGAACAGCGGCTTGCCATCTTTCCAGATCGACATGTTCACATGCATGCCGGTGCCGTTGTCGCCTTTGACGGGCTTGGGCATAAAGGTCGCGGTCTTGCCATAGGCATCGGCCACGTTCTTGATGACATACTTGTATTTCATCAATTCGTCGGCCTGCTTGGTCAGCGAACCAAAAATCAAGCCAAGCTCATGCTGCGCTGACGCCACCTCTGTGTGGTGCTTGTCGACCTTCATTCCCATGTCTTTCATGGTGGTCAGCATCTCAGACCGCATGTCCTGATTGGCATCGGTGGGGTTCATCGCAAAGTAATGACCCTTCACGCCCGGACGGTGGCCGCTATTGCCGTGCTCGTAGTCGGTGTCGGTGTTCCAGGCGGCTTCCTCGGCATCCACCTCATAGCCGACCTTGCTGATCGAATCCGAGAATTTGACACTGTCGAAAACAAAGAACTCGGCTTCCGGCCCGAAATAGGACGCATCGCCAATACCAGAGGCTTTCAGATATGCTTCAGCTTTCTGCGCCGTACCACGCGGGTCGCGCTCATAGGGCTCATTGGTGTCGGGCTCTACGATAGAGGCGTGAATTGCCAGCGTTTTCTCAGCGTAGAATGGATCAATATAGATGCTGTCGGTATCCAGAACCAGTTTCATGTCCGATGCCTCGATCCCCTTCCAGCCGGGAACCGAAGAGCCGTCAAACATGAAGCCCTCTTCCAGAAAATCCTCGTCAACCATATCGTTGATGATGGTGACATGCAGCATACGACCACGGGGGTCTACAAAACGGATGTCCAGATAGGCGACATCTTCGTCTTTCATCATCTTGAGAACGTCAGCAGCACTCATGTGTTTTCCCTTTGCTCTTGAACCGTGTGTTGGGGCTGTTGCAGGGGCGCCTTACAGCGCGTCGTCCCCGCTTTCGCCGGTGCGGATGCGGATCGCTTGCTCCACCGGCGAGACGAATATTTTGCCGTCACCGATCTTGTCAGTGCGCGCAGCGGCGATGATCGCCTCTACCGCGCTTTCGACCTGATCGTCGGGCAACACGACCTCTACTTTCACCTTTGGCAGAAAATCGACGACATACTCGGCACCCCGATATAACTCGGTGTGCCCTTTCTGACGGCCAAATCCCTTGACCTCCAGCACGGAAAGCCCCTGCACGCCAATGTCTTGCAGCGCCTCCTTTACCTCATCCAGCTTGAACGGCTTGATGACGGCTTCGATCTTTTTCATGCGGTTGGCCTCCTCAAGTGTCGCAGTTGCCCGCGATGGCTTGCCCCTGACAGATCATGTTCAGATATGGGCCACAATCTGATAAGGGTTTGAACGCGGTCAGGGCAATGCCAAAACAAGCGCCTGCGCACTTTTAATGTGCAGGCCGCTTATTATTTAGGCGTATTGATAATTCACGGTGCAGAAAAGTGACTGAAATTCTGACATCTGCCCAAATGCGCGCCGTTGAGATGGCGGCAATTGATTCTGGCACCGTTACAGGGCTGGCATTGATGGAACGGGCAGGCGCGGGTGTCGTCGCATCATTCCATACGAACTGGCCCGCGCTGAGAAGCGGAAGCGCCCGTATTTTATGCGGGCCGGGAAATAATGGCGGCGATGGCTTTGTCATTGCCCGCCTGCTGCACGCAAATGGCTGGCAGGTTCAGGTCGTGACCTTCGGGCACCCTGACCAGCTACCGCAGGATGCCCGTCACAATTTCAACCGGCTGGCGATGCCGGTGGCCGACGGTGCGACGACACCCCCGACACAGTTTGACGGTGACCTTTCAGTCGACGCCATGTTCGGCACGGGGCTGACACGCCCGATTTCTGACCCGGCCATGGCAAGCTGGCTGCACTGTCACGACCGCTTCTGCGCAGCGGGCGGCGCGGCGATTGCGGTCGATATTCCGTCGGGACTGGACGCAGATAGCGGGCGGGTGCTGCAAGGCTCCGCCTGCGCACGCTCGGGCCTGACGGTGACGTTTCACCGGGCCAAACCGGGGCACTATCTGGCAGATGGGCCGGAATTCTGCGGCACGCTTCATATTGTGGGGATCGGGCTTTGACCGCGCGGCTGATTGACCCGGATTGGCTGCCCGACCTGCGCAAACCACGGATTGCGCATAAGTATTCGCATGGTCACGCCCTGATACTTTCGGGCGGGCCGGGCAAGGGCGGAGCGGCGCGACTGGCCGCGCGTGCCGCGCTGCGCATCGGCGCGGGCGCGGTGACGCTGCTATGCCCACCCGCGGCCTTGGCCGAAAACGCGGCGCGGCTGGATGCGATCATGTTGGACACCTGCGCGCATGCCGCGGCGTTGCGCGAGCAACTGGCGGACAAGCGAGTTCGCGTGGTGCTGTTGGGGCCCGCGCTTGGGTTGGCCCAAGATCAGGCCGATCTGGTCGGCGCGGCGCTGGCTGGCGCATCGGAATGCGGCGTCGTGCTGGATGCCGATGCGATCACCCATCTGGCCCGCGACCCAATCCTGAAAGCCGCTTTGCACACGGGCTGCGTGCTGACCCCCCATGCGGGTGAATTCGCACGGCTCTGCCCCGACATCGCTGCGCGCTTGGACGCTCCGGCCCAAGCCGGCCCGGCGTATTCAAAGCTGGATGCCACGCGCGACGCGGCACGCGCGCTGGGTTGCACAATTGTCTTCAAGGGCCCCGATACCGTCATTGCCACCCCCGACGGACAGGTTGCGCTGCACGCCGCCTGCTACGACCGCGCGGCGCCCTGGCTGGCCACAGCAGGGTCTGGCGATGTGCTGGCGGGGATGATTTGCGGATTGCTCGCGCGCGGGTACACACCGTTCGATGCGGCCTGCTGGGGGGCGTGGCTCCATGCGGACTGTGCCCTGGCCTTCGGGCCGGGACTGACCGCTGACGATTTGCCGGACATGCTGCCGCGCGTTCTGGCGCAGCTTATTGCGCGGCTGGAATGATGGCCGTCGCGCCATCGACATCCAGACAGACGGTTGTGTCGAACTGCAAATGATACAACATCGCGCCGCGTGGCTGGCCGCGCCGGATTGCGGTACCATCGACCATGCGCGCGGCGGGGCATGCGGCGGCTTGTCCAAAGATGACCTGTGCGCGCCAGTCATCGCTGCCCAAAACCTGAGCGGCGCCGACCACCAGTGGCGCGCGACCCTTGCGGCGTATCCGAATGACGAATGCCCCATCAACCCGGCTTTGGCGCACGCCCCGCAATTCATGCAGGTTGCCTGCTTTGTCCAACACCAGATCGCCCGCCATCAGGCGTTCGACCGGCTGCCAGCCCATCAGCGTTCGCACGCGCACCGCGCGGCCAAACCCTGTCGGTTCCAGTGCGCCCGGTCGAGGGGCGGATGTGCGAAGGGCGCGCAACGGGGGCGCAAGCGAAATGGTTGTCATGTCTCAATCCTCTGATCGTAGCCTAGCGCCAAAATATGACGGAAGGGTAAACACCTACGAAACGCTTCACTGTTTCACTATCAGCGACAATCATCAGGAATTAAGGCAGAAATCGGGCGGGGGCATGTCGGTTCTTTGGCGAAACGCAATTTTCCACTCGCACCCGCCGCGCGGCTTTGCTAAATCGCGCTTAATGCGGGTGTGGCGAAATTGGTAGACGCACCAGATTTAGGTTCTGGCGCCGCAAGGCGTGGGGGTTCAAGTCCCTCCACCCGCACCAAACTTATACGGCTTGGAACATCGGAAAGCTGACGCCAAGCGACCACGCCAGCACCAGCCCCAAGCCTATTCCCGCAGCGGCAGGCAGCCTGGTACGGCGACCGACCCAGCCGCCCATCGTGCCGAATAGCAAAAAGAACAGCACGATAACCGGCATGATGATGACGAGGAAAAACAGCCCCTCGAAGTCGAGCGCGACCGCCAGTGCGAGCGAGGCCAGAAACGCGATACGCGCCGCCAAAACACGCCAGAGCGCAGCGCGCCCGCCCTCGCATAGCAGTGCATCACCCAGCATGAACGGCACCGCGCCCAGCGCAAGCCCCGCGATCACAGGCACCCGCCCGGCATGCGGCACGAAGGACGCGACATAGCGGTCAAGAACCCCACCGAACAAAGCAATCCCGAACAGCGCAACCGCGCCCGCAATCCAGAAGGCGCGCGCGGGGAACTGGCCGCGCACCAGTCCGGAACGCCAGCAAAACCCCAAGGTCAGCAGCCCGTACACACCAAGATGCACGGCAAGATAATCGGCCACCAATACGGGCAGGAAGCTCAACTCGAACGGGGCCAGCACAAGCGGCGTCGCCAAGGCCGGAAGTATCACGGCCGCCCAAAAGGCGCGCCTGCCCATGACAGCTTTCGGCGGCGTGGACTGTGGCAGACTGCGCGCCAACGGCCAGCCAAGTGCGACCGTTGCCACCAGCAAAAATGCGATCCACCCACCACGTTGCGGCACAGGACTGTCCGTCGCGCGCATGAAAGCGGCGTCGAGCCAGTCGCGCGCCTCTCTTTGCGCGGTTGCGGAATACAGCACGCCGACATGTTCGACATGCGGCGCGACGACTGCCCTGCGCCCGGTGCCTGCGGCGGGGTCGCCCGTGGTCTGGCCCAGCGCCGCATCGGGGTCTGTCAGACGCAGGGTGCGCAAGGCTTCTTGCGCCAGCCGTGTTTCCCACGCACCCGCAATGGCCAACAGGTTGCGCGGCTCGGTCGGGCTGACCGCTTGGCTGAACATGGACACGGCGACGACAGCGTCAGCCGGCGGGCTTTCCAGCGCCTGCCGGATCACGACATCTGACGCCATGGAATGCCCAAGATAGGCCAGCCGTCCATCGGCGCGCGGATGGTCCAGCGCGGCGCGGGCCACGCGCGCGGTCTCTTCCATCAGCAGCCGTGTGGTCCCGTCAATGGAGTTTACATCGCCCGACATCGGCACGGGGTTGCGGCCATGACCTTTGAAATCAAAGCTGGCGACGACATATCCCGCCTGCGCAAGGGTCAGGGCGTAGGATTCCATCAACTGCCGCGACCCGGCAAAGCCATGCGCGACCACGACCACAGGCGCAGCCCCGCCCCCGTCACGCAGGTATAACGTGGCGGGTGTAGACCCTGTGCCGTCCAACGGGGCAATCGTCAGCCCGGCGCGGTCTTGCTCTAGCTGCAAGACGCAAGTTGCGATGACAAACACGGCAAGACCGGCAAACAGAAGACGCATGTGACGCTGACCCATGGCTTGGCTTTGGCTGAAACTGAGCGCTTCGCTGGAAAAAGGAAAGGGCTGATCGGTTCACGGCGGCTTGCAGGCCGGCCGGGATAGAAACAGGCTTGATCCTGCGCCATGCGACCCTTAGTAAGACGCAAATTTCCTCAGGCCGCCCATCCGGCGGCCTGTCACCCATACGAGGATGCCCATGCAAGTCACCGAAACGCTTAACGAAGGCCTGAAGCGCGGCTACACCATCACCGTCACGGCGGATGAACTGGCCGCGAAGGTCGATGAAAAGCTGGTCGAAGCCCAGCCTGAAATCGAGATGAAGGGTTTTCGCAAGGGCAAGGTGCCCATGGCCCTGCTGAAAAAGCAGTTCGGACAGCGTCTGTTGGGCGAATCCATGCAAGATGCCGTGGACGGCGCGATGGAGCAGCATTTCAAGGACAGCGGCGACCGTCCTGCCATGCAGCCAGAGGTCAAGATGACCAATGACGAGTGGAAAGAGGGCGACGATGTCGTCGTCTCACTCAACTACGAAGCGCTGCCCGTGATCGAACTGCCCGCGCTGGATGGCGTGACGCTGGAGAAATTGGTTGTGAAGGCCGAAGATTCCGCCGTGCAGGAAGCGCTGGAGAACCTTGCGAAGTCCGCGCAGAACTTTGACGACAAGGACGGGGCCGCCGAAGATGGCGATCAGGTCACGATGGATTTCGTTGGCACGATCGACGGAGAAGCGTTCGAGGGCGGCGCGGCAGAGGATTTCCCTTTGGTGCTGGGGTCCGGCCAGTTCATCCCCGGTTTCGAAGAGCAGCTTGTCGGCGTCAAGGCGGGCGACAGCAAAGACGCGACCGTCAGCTTCCCCGACGATTACGGTGCAGAGCATCTGGCTGGCAAGGAAGCCGTATTCGCCTGCACCATCAAAGCTGTGAAAGCACCTGCTGAAGCTGCGATCGACGACGACTTGGCCAAGCAATTCGGCGCAGAGGATCTGGACGCTCTGAAAGCGCAGATCGCAGAGCGGCTTGAGGCGGAATATGGTCAGGCATCGCGCGCGGTGCTGAAGCGCGGATTGCTGGATGCGCTGGACGAAGCAGTCAGTTTTGATCTGCCGCCGTCGTTGGTGGATGCCGAGAGCAAGCAGATTGCCCACCAACTGTGGCATGACGCAAACAAGGAAGACACCGCAGAAACCGACCACTCACACGGCGAGATTGAACGCAGCGAGGAAAGCGACAAGCTGGCAGTGCGGCGCGTGAAGCTGGGTCTGCTGCTGGCCGAGGTCGGGCAGAAAGCGGAAATCGAAGTCAGCGACCAGGAGATGACCCAAGCGGTCATCGCACAGGCGCGCCAGTATCCGGGACAAGAGCGCGAGTTCTTTGAGTTTATTCAGAAGAACCAACAGATGCAGCAGCAACTGCGCGCACCGCTTTTCGAGGATAAGGTGGTTGACCACATCCTTGAGCAAGTCACGGTGACCGAGAAAGAAGTCAGCAAGGACGAGCTGCAAAAGGCCGTCGAAACGCTGGAAGACGACGCAAGTTAAGCGCCGCGCGGCTCAAGATAAATGCACGCGCTCGAAAGCCTCCGCCATTGGCGGGGGCTTTTTCATAGGCTGTGGGGCTGCGGCGTGATTGTAGCACCCCGGCTATAGATAGGCAGCGGGTGCAAGCTTCGAGAACGCTACGAGGTCGGGCCGGTCTGCGCGACCAGAGCAATATCGCTCGGGCTAAGGGTTCCGGCATTTGCAACAGTCGCCATAACATTCCCGTCTATGCGGATTTCGGCAAGTCCGGGCGTGTCGGCGGCGAAGGTGATAGACAATTCTGGCAGCCCTTGTGCTGGATCGTAGCTGAGTTGGATCTGATCCTCATCCGCTGCGTAGTCGAGGATATGCGCGGGACCGTCCGCCCCAGGCATCGCGCCAGGCAGCAGGAAAATATCGTCGCCCGCGCCACCGTGAAGCTGGTTTCCGGCGCCCGCTTGCAACAGGTCACTGCCATTGCCACCGTTCAAAAAGCTGCTTCCGGCCTGCCCAAGCAAAGTATCATCCCCGTCGCCCGCCATAACAGTGTTGTCGCCCGATCCGGCGATCATCAGATCATGGCCAAGGCCACCAATCAGGGTGTCATTGCCCGCGCCCCCCAATAGGGTGTCGTCGCCGTCGCCGCCGATCAGGCTGTCATCCCCCGCGCCGCCGTCAAGCCAGTCATTGCCGCCATGGCCGGCCAAACTGTCATGGCCCCCATTGCCGGCGATCACATCATCCAGTGCAGCGCCACGCAGCGTGTTGTCGTTTTCGTCACCAGCCAGCGTTTGGAATGTGTCCGGTTCCGGGTCGGGAAACACGTCAGAGCTGTGCACGCGCAGGCCAAGCCCGTCGAACAATCCCATTGCCGGATCATCCGAGGGCGGGTCGGCGGCGCCCACATCACTGCTCGGGGGTGTCGCGCCCTGGCCACCATCTGCCACCTCGCCTGGGTCATCATCCGGGAACCCTGTTGCGATGCCGGAAAACCCGTTCGGCGCGCCGCTGTCATCATCTTCGTCTTGCGGGTCATCATCCGTGTCATCCGCATTTCCGGCACCGAATCCCTGTGCCGTAAACAGGTCACTGGCCGACAGCGCCGTCATGCTTCCCAGCAATCCCAAGAGTAACCACATAGAGGCACGCCTTTCTTTTCTACCCCCATACTCTCATATTCCGGTTATGTTCCGAAGGCTTATTGCAAGATTACCCTATGCTATCTGTATATTTGGTTAACGGTCGCGGCCGTCTATTTCCCCTTTCCTTCGCGACCGTGATCAGCTATTGCCTCGCCCTGCGGTGCCCTGTGTGCCGCGCCTAGCTGGCCTTGCTGGACGACATCCCGGCATGCGCCGTATCCGACCACTTTTTGAAGGAGTTCCCGATGTCGATCACAGCCGAAGACAAAGACGCAACCATCAAGCAATTCGCCCGCGCCGAGGGTGACACCGGTTCGCCCGAAGTGCAGGTTGCCGTGCTGACCAAGCGCATCACCAACCTGACCGAGCATTTCAAGACGCACAAGAAAGACAACCATTCCCGCCGCGGCCTGCTGAAGCTGGTCGCCACGCGCCGGAAGCTGTTGGACTACCTGCGCGGCAAGGATGAAGCGCGCTACCGTGTTCTGATCGCAAAGCTTGGCATTCGCCGCTAAGCAATCGAAACACACTGCTTGCAGCGCCCGCCCTTTGGCGGGCGTTTTGCGTGCGGGGTTATTGCAGGCGCTCGAACCCTCCAAGGAAAATATCCGTGGCAATGTCGGCATAATCGGTGCGGGTGACAGGCCCACCGTCGCGGAACCACATATAGGCCCAGTTCATCATCCCGAACAGCGACATGGTCACCGCAGTCAGGATGGGGCGTTCATGGTCGATCTGGGGATGGATGGCACGAATTACCGTCGAGAATCTTCGCACGATGCCGCGTTCCAACATGACGATCACCTGACGCTGGTCAGCCGCCAAAGCGCGTGTGCCGTTCAACTGAACCATATGGTAATCATCGGCGTCGCGATACTGTTCCAGCACCGCATGGACCAGCGCGCGCAACCTGTCGCGCGGTGGCAGCTTGGTATCTTCGGCAGCCGCGATAGCGGCGTCGAGTTCGGTCAGATGCGTGCGGATGATGTCAAAGATCAGTGCATCCTTGCCCGGATAATAGTGGTAGAGCAGCGCCTTGGACATATCGGCACGGGTTGCGATCTGCGCCATGGACGCCTTGTCCATCCCCGCCTCGGCAAACACCGCCGCCGCCGCGCGCAGGATGGCACGTTGCTTTGCTTCGAAATCGCGGGCGCGCGAGCGGGCCATGTCAATTCGCCTTGGGGCGGTTGTCGAGCACGCGCTTCGCCTTACCCTCGGACCGGGGCGCGCCGCCGGGGGCATGGACAACCACCCTTGCGGTGACGCCAAGGGTTGATTTGACATGATGCGCCAATTCGCGTGTGCTGGCAGACAGCGCATCCTCGGTTGCTGCGTTGGGCCCGGCCTCTGCATGGATGATCATCTCGTCCATCCGGCCCGCGCGGGTCAGCTCGATCTGGAAATGGGGCGCAAGGCCGGCGCATTTCAGGATCTGCTCTTCCACCTGCGTCGGGAAAATGTTCACCCCACGCAAGATAATCATGTCGTCGCTGCGCCCGGTGATCTTCTCTATCCGCCGCATGGACCGCGCGGTGCCGGGCAGCAGCCGTGTCAGGTCGCGTGTGCGGTAGCGGATGATCGGCAGCCCTTCCTTGGTCAGGGTGGTAAACACCAACTCGCCCATTTCACCATCGGGCAAGACTTCGCCCGTCGCGGGGTCAATGATCTCTGGGTAGAAATGATCCTCCCACAGGTGCAGCCCGTCCTTGGTTTCCACGCATTCCTGCGCTACGCCCGGACCCATCACTTCGGACAGGCCGTAGATGTCCACCGCATGCATGTCGAACGCCTGTTCGATTTCGGCGCGCATGGCATTGGTCCACGGCTCTGCGCCAAAAATGCCCACCGCTAGCGAACTGTCTCGCGGGTCAAGCCCCGCCTTGTGGAAGGCATCGAGGATGGACAGCATGTAGCTGGGCGTCACCATGATGACGCGCGGTTTGAAATCCGTAATCAGCGTGACCTGCCGTTCGGTCATACCGCCCGACACCGGCACCACCGTGCAGCCCAGCCGCTCCGCCCCGTAATGCGCGCCAAGCCCGCCGGTGAACAGCCCGTATCCATAGGCCACATGCACGATGTCGCCTTTGCGGCCACCGGCCGCGCGGATGGAGCGCGCGACCAGGTCGGCCCAACGGTCGATATCGCCTTGGGTATATCCAACCACCGTGGGCTTACCCGTCGTGCCAGAGGAGGCGTGCAACCGGACAAGCTGCTCGCGCGGGGTGGCAAACATGCCGAACGGATAGGTGTCGCGCAGGTCGGTTTTCACCGTGAAGGGGAATTTCGCAAGGTCCGCCAAGCTGTGCAGATCATCGGGGTGGACACCTGCCGCATCAAACTTGGCGCGGTAGAAGGCCGACCCGTTATAGGCGTGGTTCAGCGACCATTTGAGCCGTTCCAGTTGCAGCGCGGCGATCTCATCGCGCGAGGCGGTTTCAATCGGGTCCAGATCGCCCGGTTTGGGGGACAGGTCTTCCATGGCTAAGCCTCCTCGCCCAGATGAGTGCCTTTGATGCTGCGGCTATGGCCGCGAAACTCTGCAACGATGGTGCCGTCCGCATCGGTCACGCGCACATCGTAAATGCCGGATCGGCCACGACGGCTAATCTCTTGCGCCGTGGCGGTCAGCTTTGTGCCGCGCGAAACGGGGTTCAGGAAACTGACCGCGCAATGCTGCGCCACAACGCGCTGATTGTAGCTGTTGCAGGCAAAGGCAAAAGCGCTATCGGCCAGCGTGAAGATATAGCCGCCATGGCACATGCCGTGGCCATTGGTCATGTCGCCAGTGATGGTCATCGACAGGGTCGCGGTGCCCGGGCCAACGGCGTCCAGCACCATGCCCAACCGCTGGCTGGCGCTGTCATCATTCCACATGGCGCGCGCGCAGGCCTCGGCCATCTCTTGCGGGGTCATACTCATTGGCCCATGAACCTTGCTTCGCGTTTTTCAAGAAAAGCGGTGACGCCTTCGGCATAGTCATCCGACGCGCCCGCGCGGCGCTGGTAGTCCTGTTCAAGGTCAAGCTGCGCATCAAGACTGTTTGTAGCGGCGGCCTGCATGGCCTGCTTGGTCAGGCCAAAGCCATAGGTCGGCCCCTCGGCCAGTTTCAACGCCAGCGCGCGGGCTTCTGCCATCAGGTCAGCATCCGGCACCGCGCGCCAGATCATCCCCCACTCGGCGGCCTGTGTGGCGGAAAGCGGTTCCCCCGTCAGCGCCAACGCCTTCGCGCGCGCCTCGCCCAGCAAGCGTGGCAAGGACCAAGAGCCGCCCGCATCGGGCACCAACCCCAGCTTTGCAAAGGACTGGACAAAGCGCGCTTTGTCCGACGCCAGAACAATGTCGCAGGCCAGCGCGATATTCGCCCCTGCCCCAGCCGCAACGCCGTTGACAGCCGCAACGACCGGCTTGGGCAGTGCGCGGAGCGCACGGATCAGCGGGTTGTAATAGGTGCCGATGGTCGCGCCCAGATCAGGCCTTGGCCCGCCCTTGCGCGGGTCGCGGTCGCCCAGGTCCTGCCCTGCGCAAAACGCGCGCCCGGCCCCGGTTAGCAGCACGGCGCGGACAGCAGAATCCTGCGACGCGCGATCGATCTGCGCACGCAACGCCATATGCATATAGGGTGTGAAGGCGTTCAGCTTGTCGGGCCGGTTCAGAACCAGCTCCAACACACCGGCATCCAACCGGTGCAGCACCAACTCGTCAGTCATGGGCCACTCTCCTCCCAGAGATATGTGAGATTTGCATAGGCTGACCGATCGGTCAATTCTGTTTATGGAGGAGCACATCGACCACGCACCAGCCTGTTGACGGCACGCTCTGGACATTTGGGGCGACGCCAAGGCACAACATTCCAGCACGCCGCGAAAGGGATGCAGGATGGAGATTTCAACACTGGCGAAGGCTGTCTTGCGCGGCGAACGACGCGCGCTGGCGCGAGCGATCACGCTGGCCGAAAGCGGGCGGGCGGATCATCGCGCGCAGGCCACCGAACTGCTGGAGGCGTTGGGCCAGAGCGGGCGGCAGGCCATCCGCATCGGGTTGTCGGGCACACCGGGCGTCGGCAAATCCACTTTCATCGAGTCGTTCGGGCTGATGCTGATAGATCAGGGCTTGCGCGTGGCGGTGTTGGCGGTGGACCCGTCCAGCAAACGCACCGGCGGGTCGATCCTTGGTGACAAAACCCGCATGGACCACCTGTCGCGCGCACCCGAGGCGTTCATCCGCCCCAGCCCCAGCCAGTCGCATCTGGGCGGCGTGGCGCGCCGCACGCGCGACGCAGTGGCGCTGTGCGAAGCGGCAGGCTTTGACGTGGTGCTGGTGGAAACCGTGGGAGTTGGCCAGTCGGAAACCGTGGTTGCGGACCTGTCGGACGTGTTTTTGCTGCTGCTGGCCCCGGCAGGCGGCGATGAATTGCAGGGCGTGAAACGCGGGATCATGGAAGCTGCCGACATGATCGTGGTCAACAAGGCCGATGGCGATCTGAAAGCGACGGCCACCCGCACCTGTGCCGATTATTCGGGCGCCTTGC
The DNA here is from genome assembly GCF_900499075.1 of Roseinatronobacter ekhonensis. GTDB lineage: Bacteria > Pseudomonadota > Alphaproteobacteria > Rhodobacterales > Rhodobacteraceae > Roseinatronobacter > Roseinatronobacter ekhonensis. The sequence continues at coordinate 40,547 of NZ_UIHC01000009.1, forward strand.
GCCTGCTGCGCAAAAGGCCCGAAGACCCGGAAGGCTTTCCAAAGGCGATGACGGTTTCCGCGCTGGAAAACAACGGGCTGCCGGGCGTGTGGGACGAAATTATGGCGCTGGTGGACTGGCGGCGCGCGCATGGGCACTGGGACCGCCGCCGCGCCGAACAGGCCCGCCGCTGGTTCGAGGAAGAGCTGCGCGAAACCGTGCTGGCCCGCCTGCAAACGCCCGAAGCGCGCCAGATGGGTGCCAATCTGGGCGCACAGGTTGAAGCGGGACAGATCGCACCTGCGCGCGCGGCGCAAACCATGCTGGCCGCAATCTGGCCAGAGATCGCAGACACACCGGAATCGCTTGACGCGCCACAGGATAGCGCCTAAGAGCAGCCATCGAGTTTCAGGCCCTCGCTTCGCGGGGCCGGTTTTATTTGTGCAGGCCCGCTGGCCAGCCCGAGACAACGAGGAAAAACCCATGTCGCGCCGTTGCGAACTGACCGGAAAAGGCCCGATCACGGGCAACAATGTAAGCCACGCCAACAACAAGACGAAGCGACGCTTCTTGCCGAACCTGCAAGACGTGTCTTTGCAGTCCGAGGCTCTGGGCCGTAGTTTCAAGCTGCGCGTGTCCTCTGCCGCGCTGCGCTCGGTCGATCACCGTGGCGGTCTGGATGCCTATCTGGCCCGCGCAAAGGACGAAGAACTGTCGTCCAGCGCGCTGAAAATCAAGCGCGATCTGGTAAAAGCAGCAACCGCTGCCTAAGCGCCAAGGCGTGACACGACCGATTGCCCCCGGCCCGACCGGGGCTTTTGCGTTGCAAAGGGTTGCTTGCCCCGTTGCAATCTGACGCGATCCGCCGTTAAAGGGCGTCGCGGGTCCCGTAGCTCAACTGGATAGAGCAGCCGACTTCTAATCGGCAGGTTGAGGGTTCAAGTCCTTCCGGGATCGCCACCTGCCCCATTTGCCCCCAAGGAACAGCCCGACCATGTTAACCCCGATCTCCGAGGCGCTTGCAGAGCGTGGCTATGATACGCTTACCCCTGTGCAACAGGAGGTCAGCGCGCCCGAGCTGGCGGGGCAAGATCTGCTTGTGTCGGCGCAGACCGGGTCGGGCAAAACCGTGGGATTCGGGCTCGCCATTGCCCCCACGCTGCTGGACGATACGGGCCAATTCGGCCCCGCCGCGGCCCCTCTGGCCCTGATCATTGCCCCGACGCGTGAATTGGCTAGCCAGGTCATGCGCGAATTGACATGGCTTTATTCCCGCACGGGCGCGGTTGTCACATCCTGCGTCGGCGGCATGGACATGCGCACCGAGCGCCGCGCGCTGGAGCGGGGCGCGCATATTGTCGTCGGCACTCCGGGCCGGTTGCGCGATCATATTGAGCGCAACGCACTGGACCTCGGCGAATTGCGTGCCGTGGTGCTGGACGAGGCCGACGAGATGCTGGACATGGGCTTCCGCGAGGATCTGGAATTCATGCTGGGTGAAGCGCCGGAAACGCGCCGCACGCTGCTATTCTCGGCCACGGTCCCGCCGACCATTGCGAAACTTGCGCAGCAATACCAGCGCGACGCGCAGCGCATCAGCACGCTGGGCGGCACCAAGCAACACAGCGATATTGAATATCAGGCCGTGCGCGTGGCGCAGTCGGACGTGGACAACGCCATCTTCAACCTGCTGCGCTTTCACCATGACGAAAGCGCGTTGGTCTTTGCCAACACGCGCGCCATGGTCAGCCATCTGACTGCGCGACTGGCCAATCGCGGCTTGCAGGTGGTCAGCCTGTCGGGCGAGCTAAGCCAGACCGAACGCACCCACGCGCTGCAAGCCATGCGCGATGGGCGCGCGCGGGTCTGCGTGGCCACCGATGTCGCGGCGCGTGGCATCGATCTGCCCAAGCTGAACCTGGTCATCCATGCCGAATTGCCGACCAATACCGAAAGCCTGCTGCACCGCTCTGGCCGGACCGGGCGCGCAGGTCGCAAGGGCATTTCGGCGCTTATCGTGCCGCCCAAGGGCCGCGCGCGCGCAGAACGCATTCTGAAATGGGCCAAGATCAGTGCCGAATGGGTAGAGGCCCCTTCGGTCGAGGATATTTTGGCGCGTGACGAGGAGCGGCTGCTATCAGATCCCGTCTGGTCCGAGGATGCCACCGAGATCGAGGCCGCTTTCGCCGAGAAACTGCTGGCCCGCTACACACCCGCACAGATCGCGGCGGCCTATCTGCGGCTGTCGCAGTCGCGCCACGCTGCACCCGAAGACCTGCTGCCGGCCGACACCAAGCCCATGCGCCGCGAAAAAGCGCCCTTTGGTCCCAGCCGTTGGGTTGCGCTGTCGGTGGGCCGCGCAGAGCGGGCAGAGGCGCGTTGGCTGTTGCCGCTTCTGTGCCGCACCGGGGGGCTGGACAAGGACGCCATTGGCGCAATCCGTGTTCAGGATTCGGAAACCTATGTCGAGATCGCCGCGCCGAGTTTGGAAAGCTTCATCGCCGGTCTGGGCGATGGTGGAACGCTGGAGGACGGCGTCACCGCACGGCTGATGGACAGCGCGCCCGACCTGCAATCAGGCCCGCGACCTGCCCGACCGGACCGGCCAGAGCGCCCGGCCGGGCAGGCACGCCCCGAACGGCCCGCACCCCGACCACGGGATGAGCGGTCGGACAAGCCATCCGGCGCGAAGCCGAAATGGGACAAGCACAAGGCCGACCGCCCCTATGGCGACAAGCCCAAGCCGCGCGATAACGGCGCTGTAAAGCCATATGAAAAACGGCCCGCCCCTGCCGCGCGCGACGACCGCCCCAAGCGGGCCGACGCACCCGCCAAGTATGAGCGCGCGGCGCCCCGCAAATCACGCGATGACGCGCCCAAATCCAAGGGATACAAGGGCAAACCCGAAAGCACGTCTTTTGCAAAGCCCTCGGGCAAACCGAAAGCCAACGCATCGGACGCGCGCGACACGTCGAAGCGGTTTGTCGCACCGGGCAAGGGCGGGGCGGCAGCGCCCCGCAAACCCCGCGCGAAGCCAAGCGCAAAGCCGGGCCACAAGCCCAAAGGCTGAGATACACGACCAGAGGCTGCCATTTCGGCGGCTTCTTTTTTGGCGGGTTGCCAGTTGAACGGTTGTTCAAGACCACGCTGATCCAATGTAAAAAGGCGACCAAAGGCCGCCATTTACATCGTTTTCCGGTTTGAATTGCCGCCAGATAAACGAGTGACCCGGTGGGGTAATGATCACTCTTTGGCGGAAATTGGAGCGGGCGAGGCGATTCGAACGCCCGACCCTAACCTTGGCAAGGTTATGCTCTACCCCTGAGCTACGCCCGCTCTCTATGTGGTGCGATTTAGAGAATTGCGCGCGGGGCTGCAAGGGGGAAACGCGCAGAGTTTGCAGTTTTCGTGACATTTTTTCGCTGCGCTACACGCTCTGAAAACCCGTGGCTGGCAGGAGAGTTCAAAGGCTGTCGAAGGGGGTGGGCATGACTGAAACGGGCACGGTTCGCAGGATACGCGCACTGCAAGAACAGGCTTCCGCCTGTCTGCGCTGCGATTTGAACGGGGTGGAGCGGACTGATCCAGCCTTACAGGCTCTTGCGCGCCACAAGCGGATCGAGCCTTGGCAACCGCCCCACAGACCCGACCCGCCTAGTCGCGGAAATAGCGACTGTCCTTGATCTGATCCCAAGCCCAGACGACCTCTTGCAACCGGTCTTCATCGTGGCGGGCGCCCGAATTGCGGTCGGGATGCAAGTCTTTGACAAGGCTTTTGTATTGCTTGCGAATCTCTGTCCGGCTCCAGCTGTCGCGCGCATCCAGAATTTCCAGCGCCTTGCGCTCTGGTGCAGGCAATTTGCGGGTGCCGCCGCCGGGACTGTTCTTGCCGGGATTGCGTGTGGCATTGTCGCCCAGCACTTGGTGCGGGTCTTCGATACCCAGACGCTGCCATGCCAACCGCTCGTCCTTGGACCCAAGCGGTTGTGTGGCTTTCCCCCAGACGCGGTCACGCTCCATCGCGTCCATCATCTCTGCCTCGGTCTGCCCTTCGAAATAGTTCCATTTCAGGTTGTATTCGCGGGCATGATCCTTGCAGAACCAAAGGTATTCGTTCAGCAGGTCGGGTGACTTGGGGCAACGGTACTTTCCATCCTCGGTGCAACCGGGATGTTCACACTGCCGGACAGAGGTTTCCCAGGCCCCGGACATACCGCGCCGCCCACGGGCACGCTTTTTCTTGTCGCTCGAAGCTCTGATATCAAAATCGAAAGGGGCTTTGCGGTCCATGACTTGCTCGGCTTTGCGCGTTAAGTGTCAGATAATCTAGGCCCCGACCGGGGCTTTTCGACTCGGAGCGGCGATACTAGTTATCTTTCAAGCAGGATTGAAGAGGAACGGCGCACACAATGCTGATTCGTGATGAAATAGAACAAAAGCTTCATGCCGCCTTCGCCCCGCGCGAACTGACGGTCGAGGATGACAGCGAAAGCCACCGCGGTCATGGCGGCTGGCGAGAGGGTGGCGAGACCCATTTCAACGTCCGCATCCGCGCGGCGGCCTTGGGTGACATGGGCCGGTTGGCGCGCCATCGCGCGGTGCACGGGGCGCTGGGTGCCGATCTGGTCGGGCGGATTCATGCCCTTGCCCTGGACATTGATGGATAGCATAAGCGTTTGCGTTAGGTTTGTCGGTAATGCATAAACATTTCTGATGAAGATAACGCTCCGCCAACTCTCTTATTTTCGCGCCTTGGCCGAAACACGCAGTTTCGGGCGGGCTGCCGCAATGGTCAATGTCAGCCAGCCCGCCCTGTCCATGCAGATCAAAGAGCTGGAAGCCATACTTGGCACCACCTTGGTGGAACGCAGCCCGCGTGACCTGCGGCTAACACGCGAAGGGCGCAGCGTGCTGGACCGCGCGAACCGTATTCTGGCAGAGGCGATGGAGCTAGAGGCCGACGCCCGCAATGCGCGCGGCTTGGGCGAATTGAATATCGGGATGATCCCGACCGTCGCACCCTATTTGTTGCCCGGCACGCTGGCAGCACTGCGCGCGGCCGACATCACCCGTGACCTGCGCTTGCGTGAAGCGCAAACCGCCGATCTGCTGGACGGATTGCGCGAAGGGCGTCTGGACGCTGTAATCATCGCAGACCCAGCGCCCGCGCCAGACCTGATTGCGCAGCCGCTCTTTACCGATCATTTCGTGCTGGCGGGCAGCCGCTCTCGACTGAACGCACTTAGCACCAGCCCAGAGGCCTTGCGCCCGGTCGGCCTGCCGCCCGACCAACTTTTGCTGCTGGATGAGGGGCATTGCCTGGCAGATCAGGCGCTGGAGGTCTGCGCGCTCGACCGGCGCCAGACACGGCTGGATTTGGGCGCGTCGTCGCTATCCACGCTGTGCGGGCTGGTCGCGCAGGGTTTCGGGCTGACATTCTTGCCGGAAATCGCGCTGGCCACGGAAACGCGCGGCTCCCCGTCGCTGGCGTTGCGACGGTTCGACGCGCCTGAACCGGCCCGACAGATCACGCTGGTGCGACGCGCGGGCACCGCGCAGGCTGGCTGGTGCTCCGAACTGGCCGGACATATTGAACAGGCCGCGGCCCTGCTGGTGGCCCAAGCTGCGAAAATCGCACCTCCGGCATGACCGCGATGCATGGCAGACATGCCAGCCCTGCGTTGTTTTCGGCACGCGATCGGGTTATGTCATGTGACAGTTCTGAGGAGGACCATCCGTGCGCGATCTGAAACTGCCCGACCAACGCCACCCGGAAAAGGCCCATCGCCCCGAACAGGCGCAGCCGAAAAAGCCCGACTGGATCAGGGTCAAGGCCCCCGGCGGCGCGGCCTATGCCGAAACCCACAAGATCATGCGCGAGCACAAGCTAACCACGGTCTGCGAAGAAGCGGGCTGCCCCAATGTCGGCGAATGTTGGTCGCAAGGCCACGCAACCATGATGATCATGGGCGAGATCTGCACGCGCGGCTGCACGTTCTGCAACGTCGCCACGGGCCGCCCCGACACGCTGGACGCGTTTGAGCCGGGGCGCGTGGCCCATGCGGTCGAAAAACTGGGACTGAACCATGTGGTTATCACGTCGGTGGACCGCGACGACCTGGACGATGGCGGGGCCGAGCATTTCGCCCAGACCATCCGCGCCGTGCGTCACCGCAGCCCCGACACGACCATCGAAATCCTGACCCCCGATTTTCTGAAATGCGCGCCCGAAGCGCTGGAAACCGTGGTCGAGGCGCGGCCCGATGTGTTCAACCACAATCTGGAAACCGTCCCCGGCCTATACCCGACCGTGCGCCCCGGCGCGCGCTATTTCCACAGCCTGCGCCTGTTGCAGCGGGTCAAGGAACTGGACCCGACGATGTTCACCAAATCGGGCATCATGGTCGGCTTGGGTGAGGAACGCCAAGGCGTGTTGCAGGTGATGGACGATATGCGCAGCGCCGATGTGGATTTCATGACCATCGGGCAATACCTGCAACCCACATCGCGCCACCACCGTGTGGACCGCTTTGTGACCCCCGACGAGTTCAAGAGCTACAAGAAAGCGGCGCTTGGCAAAGGCTTTCTGATGGTGTCGGCCACGCCGCTGACGCGGTCCAGCTACCACGCGGGCGACGATTTCGCACGGTTGCGGGCTGCGCGTCTGGCGAAATTCGCGGTATAATCCAGCGCGGTCGCCTGTGGTGGCGCGGCGGATGCCTCCGGCGGGAGTATTTGTCGCAAGATGAAACCGGCAGCGGGGGTGCATTTGCCAGAGCGTGGCAGTATGAGGATCGGGTAACCGCGACTCGAACCCAAGGCCTGCCACAATGAGCTTTTCCCGCGCCATCAAGATTGCCCCGTCCATACTGGCCGCCGATTTCGCCAATTTCGGGGCGGAATGCCGCGCGGTCGAAGATCAGGGGGCGGACTGGATTCATGTCGATGTGATGGACGGGCATTTCGTGACCAACATTACCTTCGGCCCTGCCACCTGTGCCGCGATCCGCCCGCATGTTCGCGGCGTCATGGATGTGCATCTGATGATCGCGCCAGTGGACCCGTATATCGAAGGTTTCGCCAAGGCGGGCGCGGATATCATCACCGCGCATATGGAAGCGGGGCCGCATGTTCACCGCACGCTACAGGCCATCCGCGCGACCGGTGCCAAGGCCGGGCTGGCGCTGAACCCCGGTACCGGCCTTGACGGCGTGGAAAACCTGCTGGACCTGCTGGATCTGGTCTGCGTGATGACGGTGAACCCCGGTTTCGGCGGGCAGGCGTTTATCGACATGTCCGACAAAGTGCGTCGTTTGCGCGCGCTGATCGGGCCACGCCCCATCCATATCGAGATTGACGGCGGCATGACGCCGGACACCGCGCCGCTGATGGCGCGCGCGGGCGCGGATGTGCTGGTCGCAGGGTCCGCCGTATTCAAGGGCGGGTCGGTCGTGGACCCGACGCCATATGGCACCAATATCCGCGCCATTCGCACCGCCGCAGAGGCTGCGACAGGGACCGTAGTATGAATCGCGCGATCATCTTCGATCTGGACGGCACGCTGATCGACAGCGCACCCGACATTCACGCCGCCGCGAACGCCGTGCTGAGCGGCGAGGATCTGCCGCTTGTGACATTCGAGCAATCGCGCAGCTTCGTTGGCCGTGGCGCGAGGATCTTTGTGGAGCGGATGGAGCGGGCGGTGACGGGGCGCAACACCCCGACGCTGACCGACCATCTGCACACGCGGTTCCTGCATTTCTACGAGCGCGCGCATGAGAACACCCGGATTTACCCCGGCGTGGTGGAGGTTTTGGAGGGGCTACGCAGTGACGGCTATGCGCTTGGCCTGTGCACCAACAAGCCGATGGGGCCGACACGGGCGGTTCTGGCGCATTTGGGGTGGGAGCGTCTGTTTTCGGTGGTCATCGGCGGCGACAGCCTGCCCGTGGCCAAGCCCGACCCGGCGCCATTGATGGCGGTCATAGAAGGGCTTGGCCTGACGCTGCCGCAGATCACCTATATCGGCGACAGCGAAACGGATGCAGCGACTGCCGAACGCGCAGGCGCGCGCTTCGGGCTGTTCACCGAGGGCTATAGGCATACTGCGCCCGAAGACATGTACCATCAGTTCCGCTTTGATGATTACCGCCACCTGCCCACCCATCTGAAAGACCCTGCCGCATGAGCACACGCCGACCGATGCCCCCGCCCTTGGAGATGCCGAAACCCGGTTTCGGGCGGCGGACACCGCCCGCGCTGTTTCCGCCGATCATGGGCCTGTTCGGCGTGGGGCTGGGCTGGCGCGCGGCGTCAGAGGCGTTTGGCATCGCGCCCGCGATTGCCGACCTGATTCTTGGCGCGACCTCTGTGCTGTTTCTGTTCACGCTGGCCGCTTATCTGGCCAAGCCTTTGCGCCGCCCCGCCGCCTTTATGGAAGACCTGCGCGTGTTGCCGGGCCGGGCCGGGCTGTCGGCGGCCAGCTTGTGCGTGATGCTGTTTGCAGCCGTTGTTGCGCCCTATGCCAGCGGTCTGGCAACGGGGCTGGCTTTGCTGGCCTTTGGCATACATGTTGCGCTGGTGGTGGCTATTGTCATGACCCTGATAGGCGGGCCCGAAGAGGGGCGCGTGGTCACGCCTGTTTTTCACCTGAGCTTTGTGGGCTTTATCATCGGTGGCGTGGCCGCGAATGCGCTCGGGCATCCAGAAATCGCACGCTGGCTGCTATGGTCCATGTTGGTGCCCGCTGGCCTGATCTGGGGGTTCAGCGCGCGGCAGTTGCTGACCCGTGTGCCCCCGGCACCGCTGCGCCCGTTGCTGGCGATCCATTTGGCCCCGGCCAGCCTGTTCACGATTGTCGCCGCAGGCGCGGGGCTGACCCGCACCGGCCTATGCGTTCAGCGCGTTGGCGGCCGCGATCCTTGTGGCCCTGCTGGTCGCGGCCAGATGGCTTATGGTTGCGGGGTTCTCTCCGCTTTGGGGGGCGTTCACCTTTCCGCTGGCCGCGTTCGCCGCAGCACTTGTGACCTTGTCGCAGGGGCAAGGGGTGCTGGGCATCGCGGGCGGCGCGGTGCTGGTTGCCGCCACCCTGATCGTGCCCGCTATTGCACTGCGCATTTTCAAGCTGTGGCCGGGCGGAAAACTGGCGGCAAAGACCAACGCTGCAGAGGCTTAGGGCTTTTATTTTCGCCCAAGGCATGAAAAGGAGCGGTGCCAAGCGTGACACCAATATCAGGAGAGTGGTGATGAAGATTCGCGAGGCATATACATTCGACGACGTGCTTCTGGTGCCCGCCGCCTCCAAGGTGATGCCGACCACGGCGGATACCGCCACCATGGTCACGCAGAGCATCCGTCTGAATATTCCGCTTCTGTCCTCTGCCATGGATACCGTGACCGAAGGGCCAATGGCGATTGCCATGGCACAAGCGGGCGGTATGGGTGTGATACACCGCAACCTGACCGTGGAAGAGCAGGCAGAAGCCGTGCGCCGCGTGAAGCGTTTCGAATCGGGGATTGTCTACAACCCGATCACGCTGACGCCCGAGCAAACCCTGCGGGACGCCAAGGCGCTGCAAGCGCGCTACAACGTGACCGGTTTTCCGGTTGTTGATGAACAGGGTCGCGTGCTGGGTATAGTGACCAATCGCGACATGCGCTTTGCCAGCGACGATGCGACCCCGGTGAAGGCGATGATGAGTGCCGACAATCTGGCCATCCTGCGTGAACCCGCCGACCGCGAGGAAGCGCGCAGCCTGATGCAGGCGCGCCGCATTGAAAAGCTGCTTGTTACCGATGCCGAAGGGCGTCTGACCGGCCTGCTGACGCTGCGCGACATTGACCGCGCGGTGCTGAACCCGTCTGCCTGCAAAGATGATCTGGGCCGCCTGCGCGTGGCCGCCGCAAGCACCGTAGGTGATGCGGGCTACGAGCGGTCGATGGCGCTGATCGACGCGGGCGTGGATCTGGTCGTGATCGACACCGCGCATGGGCATTCCGAAGGGGTGGCCACAGCGGTTGCGCGGATCAAGGCAGAGGCCCCGAACGCACAGGTCGTTGCGGGCAATGTGGCGACCGCCGCCGCCACGCGCGCGTTAATCGACGCGGGCGCCGATGCGGTCAAGGTCGGGATCGGGCCGGGGTCCATCTGCACCACACGAGTCGTTGCGGGTGTCGGCATGCCGCAATTGACCGCGATCATGGATTGCGCCGAAGCGGCGGGGGATGTGCCCGTCATCGCCGATGGCGGCATCAAGATGTCGGGCGATTTCGCCAAGGCGATCGCGGCGGGTGCGAGCTGCGCAATGGTCGGCTCTGCGATCGCAGGAACCGATGAAGCGCCGGGCGAGGTGATCCTCTATCAGGGCCGAAGCTTCAAATCCTATCGCGGGATGGGCAGCTTGGGGGCCATGGCGCGCGGCTCCGCCGACCGCTACTTCCAGAAAGACGCAGCCAGCGACAAACTGGTGCCCGAGGGGATAGAGGGCCAGGTGCCCTACAAAGGCGCCGTCGGCACGGTTCTGCACCAGATGGTCGGCGGCTTGCGTGCCGCCATGGGCTATACCGGCAACGCCACTGTTGCCGAAATGCGGGGCGGCTGCGAGTTCGTCCGCATCACCAATGCAGGGCTGAAGGAAAGCCATGTGCATGATGTGCAGATCACCCGCGAAAGCCCGAATTACCGGGTTGGCTGATGCAGGCTTTGGCCGATCTGACGCTCTTTCATGACCTTCCAAGTCTGGCCGCGGCAATCGTCGCGGTCTTTCTTGTTGGCTTGTCCAAGGGCGGGCTTGGCGGGGCCTTCGCGCTGATGGGCGTGCCGATCCTGTCGCTGGTCATGTCGCCGGTGCAGGCAGCGGCGCTCTTGCTTCCGGTGCTGCTGATGATGGACGCGGTCAGCCTGTGGACATGGCGCGGCTGGCTGGACCGCGCGACCTTGTGGCACGCGCTGCCCGGCGCAGCATTGGGCATTGGGGTCGGGGGCCTGACCGCCGCCTATACCCCAGAGGCCATGGTCCGACTGCTGGTCGGCTTGGTGGCCTTGGGATTTGTCGCGCGCATGGCGCTGGCACGCCGCGCGGGACGGGTGCCCGCAACGGGCCAGCACCGCCTACGGGGCACGGTGTGGGGCGGCGTTGCCGGGTTCACAAGCTTCGTGGCCCATGCCGGTGGCCCACCGTTTCAGGTCTATGCGCTGCCCTTGCGGCTGGACCCGCGGGTTTATACCGGTACTACGGTGGTGTTTTTTTCCGTCGTCAACGTCATCAAACTGGTGCCTTATACGGCGCTTGGCCAGTTTACAGCGCCGGTGCTGACAAGCGCGTTGGTGCTTGTGCCGCTGACCGTTGGTTCAACCCTGCTGGGCGCGAAGATCGTGAAACATATGCGCGCAGATGCGTTTTACCCGCTGATGTATGGGATGATAACGCTTGCAGGTGGGAAGCTGGTCTGGGATGGCATGACCGCGCTGGTGGCCGGATAGGGGGAGCCGATGACAACCGCCGAAGATCTGATCGCCCGTTTCGGGCTGGAACCCCACCCCGAAGGCGGATGGTATCGCCAGACATGGATCGCCAGTGCCCAAGAGGGCACTCGCCCCGTTGGCACAGCCATTCTGTTCCTGCTGCCGGTGGGCGAGCGCAGCCATTGGCACAAGGTCGATGCAACAGAGATCTGGCATTTCCACGCGGGCGCGCCACTGGCGCTGCACATGGCCGAAACCGATGCCGGACCAGCCACCCGCACCCTGCTTGGCGCGGTGACGGACGGTCATGCGCCGCAAGCCATCGTGCCGCCGCATCATTGGCAGGCGGCCGAAAGCACCGGGGGCTGGTCGCTGGTCGGCTGCACCGTTTCGCCCGCGTTCCGCTTTGACGGTTTTACCCTTGCACCAAAGGGGTTCGACATACCGTCAGACGCTTGACGGGCAGACCCCAAGCGCCTATACGCCGCGCTGTCATACCCGGAATCGGGTCATGGCCTGTTTGGCGTGTGCAACCCCTCAGCTTCGGTCGGGGTAATCCGGGCCTGCGGTAGATATAAATACGTTGGGGCATTCTCTGGCGGGCACTTCGGTGGACCCGGTCGAAGACCAGAGCTCTGGCCAGCATCATCAAGACGTGGGCAAACCACGACACATGAAAGGACATGCGATGAACCTGATCGCACAGCTAGAGGCCGAGCAAATCGCTGAACTCGGCAAGACCATCCCGGATTTCAAGGCCGGCGACACTGTTCGCGTCGGCTACAAAGTGACCGAAGGCACCCGCTCGCGCGTGCAGAATTTTGAAGGCGTGTGCATCAGCCGCCGCCATGGCACCGGCATTGCAGCCTCGTTCACCGTGCGCAAAATTTCGTTTGGCGAGGGCGTGGAACGTATCTTCCCGCTTTATTCCACCAATATCGACAGCATCGAAGTGGTGCGCCGTGGCCGCGTGCGCCGCGCGAAACTGTATTACCTGCGTGATCGTCGTGGTAAGTCGGCGCGTATTGCCGAAAAGACCAACTATCGTCCGCTAAAAGACAAAGCCTGAGGAGCGCGACAATGAAAGCTGATACGCATCCCGATTACCACTTGATCAATGTCAAGATGACCGACGGAACGGTCGTGCAAATGAAATCGACTTGGGGCACAGAGGGCGAAACTCTGTCGCTCGACATTGACCCCTCGGTGCATCCGGCATGGACCGGCGGCAACACCCGGCTTATGGATGCCGGTGGCCGCGTGTCGAAGTTCAAGAACAAATACGCCGGGCTGGGCTTCTAAGCTACACCGCCGTCACGTGTTTCGGGCGCAAGGGCATCTGCCTTTGCGCCCTCTTGCGTTGCGCTGTCAGCTTGCACCCGCCGCCGGTGCGGCATAGAAATGCCGTCCGAACACACGGGGAACACACGTGACGCACATCATCACTGTTGGGAATGAAAAGGGCGGCTCTGGCAAATCGACCATGTCGATGCATGTCTCTGTCGCTCTGGCGCGCATGGGCTGGCGTGTCGCGGCGATGGACCTTGACCTGCGCCAGCTCAGCTTTGGCCGCTATATCGAGAACCGGCGCAATTTCATCTCCAAGGGCGGGTATGACCTGCCCTGCCCGAGCTTCATGGCCCTGCCAGAGATTGATCCGGCCAACCTGCCCGAAGGCGCGCAGCTGGCCGACGCCCGCATGAGCGCGGCGCTGGAGCGCGCACAAGCAGAGGTCGATTTCCTGCTAATCGACTGCCCCGGCTCGCATACGCGCTACAGCCAGTTTGCCCATTCGGTGGCCGACACGCTGATCACGCCGATCAATGACAGTTTCATCGACTTTGACCTGCTGGCACGAACAGACCCCGACACGGGCCGTGTGCTGGCCCCGTCGATCTATTCGGAAATGGTCTGGAAAGCGCGGCAAACGCGCGCCGAAGCGGGCATGCGCCCGCTAGACTGGATCGTGCTGCGCAATCGGCTGGGCACCACCGCCATGCACAACAAGCGCAAGGTCGGCGCCGCGCTGGAACAACTCTCGAAACGGATCGGGTTCCGCCTTGCGCCGGGGTTCAGCGAGCGGGTGATTTTCCGCGAGCTATTCCCCAAGGGCCTGACGCTGCTGGACCTGAAAGACACCGGGGGCGAGACGATGACAATGTCCCATATCGCCGCCCGTCAGGAAGTGCGCGACCTGTTGGCCGCGCTGGATTTGCCCGGTGTCGATATCAGTGTCTGATGCCGCGCTTGGGAAGCGCCTCGTCGCGTTCCATCTCCAGGGCATCATAGCGCGCGCTTAGACGACGCGGCATGCCTTTGATCGACAGGATCGCATCTAGTGCGAGGTTGGATCGAGAAGTTTGCGGAGTTGGTTTCATGGTGCTGCCTCGTTGTTTTTGGTGCGTTAACCATGACCCTACGTCAGGGCCGAAATGGGGCACAGTTTGGATAGTTGCGGCCTACTTTCGGGTGATTTTATGACCAACTACACAACTCAAGGGTAGTGGATTGGCCCGTCACACGGCGATCAGGAAATAGGTAATCGCCGGAAATGCCACCAAAATCCCCACGCGGATCAGGTCGGACGCAACAAAAGGCAGCACCGCGCGATACGTGTCGGTAATTCGGGTTTTCGGGTCCATCGCGTTGATGACGAACAGGTTCATGCCCACTGGCGGCGTGATCAGCCCGACCTCGACCACAATCAGCACCAGAATTCCGAACCAGATTGCGGTCAGTTCCAGATTCGCGCGCTCCAACGCCAGCGCATTCACACGGCGCAGACCCAGCGCACGGGTCTGCTCGCGGGTCAGTTCAGCGCCGGCGGCCAACGCCTCTTCGATACTTCGCAGCATCTCTGGTGCCAGATCGACGCCCTGGCGAAATGCCTCTGCCGCGCGGGCCGCGTGCAACTCGGCCATGGAGATGAAGTTGAAATCCAGCTCCATCATGACCGGCCAGAAAATGGGAATGGTCAGCAGGATCATCGACAGGCTGTCCATGACGCAGCCCAGAAGCAGGTAGAAACACAGGATGATCAGCAGCACGACGAAGGGTGCGTAGCCTTGTGATCCGACAAATTCGGCAATGCTCTGGGGCACCTGCGTCAGCGCCAGAAACCCGTTGTAAAATGCCGCGCCGAAGATGATGAAGAAGATCATCGCGCTGGACCGCGCTGTTACGACAAAGCTTTCGGCCAGCGTTGCCCGTGTCAGCCCACCATTGACCCACGCGATCAACCCGGTGCCCAGCGCGCCCACGGCGGCGCCTTCGGTGGGCGTGAACCAGCCTGCATAAATCCCGCCCACCACAAGGCCAAAGACCAGCAACACGGGCCAAATCTTGACCAGCGCGGACATACGCTCTGCCCAAGGCATGGGCGGGCGCAGGCCAGCGGCGTCCGGGTTTACCCGCACATAGATCGAGATGACGATCACATAGCCGATCGCCGCCATGATGCCGGGAATAAACGCGGCCAGAAACAGTTTCGCGATGTTCTGCTCTGTCAGGATGGCATAGATCACCAGCACCACCGATGGCGGGATCAATATGCCAAGCGTGCCGCCCGCCGCCAGCGTTGCGGTGGAAAACCCGCCCGCGTAGCCGTAGCGTTTCAACTCTGGCAGGGCCACGCGGCTCATGGTGGCGGCGGTTGCCAGCGAGCTACCGCAGATCGCCCCGAACCCCGCGCTGGACCCGATGGCGGCCATGGCGACACCGCCCTTGCGGTGGCCCAGAAATCCGGCGGCCGCTTGAAACAACGCCTGACTCATCCCGCCCAAAGTGGCGAAATGCCCCATCAGCAGGAACATGGGAATAATGCTCAGCGAATAGCTGGCGAAGGTGGTGAAGGTTTCGGTTTCCAGCCGCGCCAATGGCACCAGCGTGCCGCCCGTGACCCAGACCAAGCCAATCAACCCGGTCAGGAACATGGCAAGCCCGATGGGCACCCGCAGGAAGATCAGCGCCAGAAGGGCGGGAAAAGACAGGATGCCGATGGCGATGTCGCTCAATGCTCGGCCTCCCCGCCGTCACCGATAATGTCTTGGCCGCGCGCCACTTCGACCGTGCGGACCCAGACCATGTAGACCGCGACCACGACCCCTGCCCAAGCGGCCACGCTGGAGGCCGCATAAGCCCACCAAACCGGCCATTCCAGCAGGTAGGTGGTCTGTCCGGTGCTCATCCGCGCCTCTGTTGCCACCTGCAAGCGCCATGCGATCAGAACCAGCGCAACGGCGAGCGCAATCTCTGTCAGGAAGCGCAAGATGCGGTTGCTGCGCGCGCTCAGGAACGACGTGAACACATCCACCCGGGCGTGGCCAACGGTCAACTGACACAGCGGCAGGAAGCAGAACAGCGCAAAGGCCATGCCCATTTCGGTAATCTCATAGTCGCCGAAAATCGGGCCAAGGCCGGTGCCCAACGCCCATTCCGCAAATCCCGGTGCCAGTGATTGCACCAGATCCATATGCATCAGCGTGTTGGCCTGCCGGCCCAGAATGGACAGGCAGGTCATGATGACCAACGCCGCCAAAACCGTGCCGCCCAAAAGCGCCATACCGCGTGCGAGTGTGGAAATGAAACGGTGCATGACCTTCATCTATTGCAAGCGCAGGCACAGGAAAGGGCGCACTTGCGCGCGCCCCCGCCCGATGCCAGCCCGATCAGTTGCTGGCCGCATACTCGTCCATCAACGCGCGTGCGCGCTCTATCAACGCTTGCCCGTCCTTGCCGCGCTCTGCCATATCGGCCACCCAACGCTCGTAGATGGGAGCTGACAGGTCGGCCCATTCGGACACGGCATCGGCACCGATGGTGATGATGTTGTTGCCCATCTCATCAGCCATCTCGCGGCCCGGAGCGTCGTAATCCTGCTGTGTGCCACCGGCGAAAACCGAAAATTCCAACCCGGAATTCGCGTCGATCACTGCCTTCAGGTCATCGGGCATGCCATCATAGCGCGCTTGGTTCATGGCCAGCACGAAGGTCACTGTATACAGCATGTTGCCTTCGAACTCGGTGTGGTTTTCGACCAGCTCGGGAATGCGCAACGCAGGGGCCACTTCCCACGGCATCACCGCACCGTCGATAACACCTTTGGAAATCGCCTCTGGCGATTGCGCGATGGGCATCCCCACGGGCGTTGCCCCAAGGCTTTCCAGCAACTGCACTGTCAGGCGCGAGGGGCCGCGCAGCTTCATGCCTTCCAGGTCCGAAGGTTGTTCGACCGGGTCGGCGGAGTGGATCACGCCTGGGCCATGCACCCATGTTCCGATCATTTTGACATCGGAAAATTCGTCCTGCATTTCCTCTTCATACAAGTTCCAATACGCGTAGCTGGCCGCGCGCGCATCGCTGACCATGAAGGGCAATTCAAAGACTTCGGTGCTGGGGAAACGGCCCGGCGTCAGGCCGACCACCGTCCAGATCACATCGGCGGTGCCGGATGCGGCTTGGTCATACAACTCGCCCGGTGTTCCGCCCAGTTGCATGCTGGGAAAGCGGTCCACCTTGATGCGGCCATTGCTGTCGGCTTCGACATTGTCGGCCCAGACATCAAGGATGTGCATCGGCACATTCGCTTGCGCCGACAGGAAATGATGCAGCCTGAGCGTGACGTCCTGTGCCATTGCAGGCGCAGCGCCAAACGTAACGGCCCCGGCCAAAGCACCGCCCACCAGCCCAAGCAGGGTTCTGCGATAGGTCATGAATTTCTCCTCCCGTGTATAAAGTTGCATTAGCAACTATCAATTTGAAAGCACAAGACAGCCATTTGCGCCAGTGTTTTTTCGACCGAGCGGTTGATTTTACCTCAGCGCCGCTCCTCCCCTTGCGCAGTCTGCCATGGGGCGGCACTCTGTCCAAACAGTAAAACAGGGGGTGCGCGTGCAAGATCAACTCAGCGGTTTCGACGAGATCCTTGCCCTTTGTCCCCTGCGGTCGGGCGGGTTTATCGTGACAGTGTTCGGCGATGTGGCCTTTCCTGCCGACGAAGCGTTGTGGATCGGACATTTGATAGACTTATGCGCCGATCTCGGAATCAGCGAGACCCTTGTGCGGACATCGGTCTCTCGGCTTGTGGCGGCGGGGCAATTGGTTGGCACACGGCACGGTCGGCGCAGCTACTACGCCTTGGCACCCGGCGCACGGGCCGAATTCGAACGCGCGGCCCAGGTGATTTACACTGCACCCCAAGAACGGCCTTGGCGCTTTTTGTTTTTCCCCGACGGGCATGCGCCCGATGGGTTGGAGCGTCTGGGAATGGCCGCGCTGTCGCCGCAGCTTGGGTTCGGCCCTGCGCGCGGAGCGGTGCCTGAGGGCGCTGTTGCCTTCACCGCTCATGCCGATGGTGCGCAGGCCGACCTGACCGCAATGCTGGCAAGGGTCTTTCCGCTAGAGACTTTGGCGCAAGAGTATCGCGCGTTCTGTGAATTGGCGCGCACCGTGTCCGCCCTGCCGGACCCGTCCTCCAAAGCGGCCTTGCAGGCCCGTCTGGTACTGACCCATGCATGGCGAAAGGTCGCCCTTCGCGATCCGCGCCTGCCAGCCAACCTGCTGCCAACCGGACACCCGGAACCCAAGGCGCGTGCCGTGTTCGCCCGAAGCTATCTGGCGCTGTGTGCGCAAGCTGAAAGCCACGAACGCAGCCTTTTGGCGCTGAAAGACGCGCAAAACACCATGCGAGATTCGGTCATCGCAGCACGGCGCGCGGCCTTGCAGTCCAGCCTTTTGGACAGCACCTGACAAAAGCAGCACAAAATACTAATATTTTTTCTTCTTTTTGTGACGCTTTTGCTGTAGTGTGTAGTTCCGCAGCCGTCGCGCCTTGGGAGGGGCCGGATGACACAGGCATATATCTGCGATGCGCAACGCACGCCCATCGGGCGATATGGGGGGGCACTATCCTCTGTCCGGGCTGACGATCTGGCCGCAATTCCATTGCGCGCGCTGGTCGCGCGCAACCCGCAGGTCGATTGGGCCGCCGTTGATGACGTTGTCATGGGCTGCGCCAATCAGGCCGGCGAAGATAATCGCAACATCGCGCGTATGGCCGCCTTGCTGGCCGATCTGCCGGTCGAGGTTCCGGGGATCACCGTGAACCGGCTGTGCGCCTCGGGCCTCGATGCCGTGGGCATGGCCGCCCGCGCCATCCGCGCCGGGGATTGCAGCCTTATGCTGGCGGGCGGTGCTGAGTCCATGAGCCGCGCGCCATTTGTGATGCCCAAAGCCACGTCGGCCTTTTCGCGTGCGACTGCCGTCTATGACACAACCATCGGCTGGCGGTTTGTAAACCCCAAAATGGACGCGGCACATGGCACGCATTCGATGCCAGAGACTGCCGATAACGTGGCCGCCGATTGGAATGTCGCGCGCGCTGACCAAGACGCCTTCGCGTTAAGGTCTCAGGCACGTTGGGCGGCGGCGCAAGATGCAGGGCGCTTTGTGGACGAGCTTTGCCCGGTCGAGGTGGCGCAGCGCAAAGGGGCCGCGCTGGTGATCGACCGCGACGAACACCCGCGCCCCGACACAAGCGCCGAAGGTCTGGCCAAGCTGCGCGGCATCAACGGACCTGACCTAACCGTGACTGCAGGCAATGCGAGCGGCGTGAATGACGGCGCGGCGGGACTGCTGCTGGCCTCTGAGGCGTCGGCCTCGGCCAACGGCCTGACCCCCCGCGCCCGCATCATCGCCTGCGCAGCGGCAGGTGTCGCCCCGCGCGTCATGGGCATTGGCCCGGTCCCGGCGGTGCGCAAGGTGCTGGCGCTTGCGGGGCTGGGTATTGGCGACATGGACGTGATCGAGTTGAACGAAGCCTTTGCTGCCCAAGCCCTCGCCAGCTTGCGCGAGTTGGGCCTGCCCGACGATGCCGCGCATGTGAACCCAAATGGCGGCGCAATCGCGATGGGCCACCCGCTCGGCGCAAGCGGCGCGCGAATGGTGGCCACCGCAGTTTGGGAATTGCAGCGCCGCCAAGTGCGCTACGCGCTGTGCACAATGTGCGTCGGCGTCGGCCAAGGCGTAGCCCTTATTCTGGAACGTGTCTGAGAGAGGAATGCCAAAATGTACGCACAAATGGTGAAATCCGAAGCGACGCAGGACGACCCCGAAAAGCTGGCCGCGTTTCAAGCGCGGATCGATGCGGGCGAAAAGATCGAGCCGAAGGAATGGATGCCCGAGGGCTACCGCAAGACGCTGATCCGCCAGATCGGCCAGCACGCGCATTCCGAGATTGTCGGCCAACTGCCCGAAGGCAACTGGATCACCCGCGCGCCATCGCTGGAGCGCAAGGCAATCTTGCTGGCCAAGGTGCAGGACGAGGCGGGGCACGGGCTGTATCTGTATTGCGCCGCCGAAACGCTGGGCGTGTCGCGCGACGAGCTGACAGAGGCGCTGCTGGCGGGGAAGATGAAATATTCGTCCATCTTCAACTACCCGACGCTGACATGGGCCGATATCGGCGCAGTCGGCTGGCTGGTCGATGGTGCGGCAATCATGAACCAGGTGCCGCTGCAACGCACCAGTTTTGGCCCCTATAGCCGCGCCATGATCCGCATCTGCAAGGAAGAAAGCTTCCACCAGCGGCAGGGCTTTGACATCATGCGCAAGATGGCGACCGGCACCAAGGCGCAACGCCACATGGCGCAGGATGCGCTGAACCGCTTCTGGTATCCCAGCCTGATGATGTTCGGCCCGTCCGATGCCGACAGCGTGCATTCCGCGCAGTCGATACGGTGGAAGATCAAGATGAACACCAATGACGAGCTGCGCCAGAAATTCGTCGACCAGACGGTGCCGCAAGCCGAATATCTGGGCCTGACCGTGCCCGACCCCGACCTGCGCTGGAACGCAGACAAGGGCGGCTATGATTTCAGCGAACCCGATTGGGACGAGTTTTTCGAGGTGCTGAAAGGCAACGGCCCCTGCAATACTGAGCGCCTGGCCGCGCGGCAAAAGGCCTGGGACGACGGCGCATGGGTGCGCGACGGGTTAATGGCACACGCTGCCAAACAGCATTCGGCGCCGGTAGCTGCCGAATGAACAGGGGGCTTTGCCCCCTACGGCCTGCGGCCTACCCTCAGGATATTTTTGCAAAGATGAAAGGGTAAAGCGATGTCTGCGGAATGGCCCCTTTGGGAGATTTTTATTCGCGGTCAGCATGGCCTGAACCACCGGCATGTAGGCAGCCTACACGCGCCCGATGCAGAACTGGCGATGCGCCATGCGCGCGATGTTTACACCCGGCGCAATGAAGGGGTGAGCATTTGGGTTGTACCGTCGGCGGCGATTTCGGCCTCTAGCCCGTCGGATAAAGGCCCGATGTTCGAGCCGTCGCAGGACAAGGTGTATCGCCACCCCAGCTTTTTCGACATCCCCGATGAGATTGGGCATATGTGATGGGTGCTGTGGTGGATCTGGATGCGGCCTTGTTCGAGGGCTTATGCCGTTTGGGCGACAGCACGCTGGTTCTGGGGCACCGGGTGTCGGAATGGTGCGGGCAAGCGCCAGTTCTGGAAGAGGATATCGCGCTGGCCAATGTGGCGCTGGACCTGATTGGCCAGACGCAGATGTGGCTGGGGTTGGCGGGCGAGGTTGAGGGCCGCGAGCGCACTTCCGATACGCTGGCCTACCACCGCGACGTCTGGGACTTTCGAAACCTGCTGCTGGTCGAACGTCCGAATGGCGATTTCGGCCACACCCTGATGCGGCAATTCCTGTTCGATGCGTGGCACCAGCCGATGCTGGCGGGACTGGCGCAGTCGCGCGATACGCGGGTGGCAGAGATTGCGGTCAAGGCCGGGAAAGAGGTGGCCTATCATCTGGAACGCTCTGCCGATCTGGTGATCCGGCTGGGCGATGGGTCCGGTGAAAGCCACGCGCGCATGCAGGCGGCGCTGGACACGCTTTGGCCCTACACGGGCGAGATGATGGTGCCGGATGCGACCGATGCCGCCTTGGCAGAGGCCGGGATCATGCCCGACCTGAACGGTCTGCGCACCACATGGGACGCGTTGGTGCAAGATGTTCTGGCCGAGGCGACGCTGACCATTCCCGAAAGCGGCTTCATGCATAAGGGCGGCAAGCAGGGCCAGCATTCCGAGCATCTGGGCCATATGCTGGCGACCATGCAATTCCTGCCACGCGCCTACCCGGATGCAACATGGTAAACACGGCGCAAATCTGGGAGTGGCTGGCAGAAGTGCCTGACCCGGAAATCCCGGTGATCTCTGTCACCGAACTGGGCATCGTACGCGATGTGGCGCTGGAGGGGGATGCGGTTGTCGTGACCGTCACGCCGACCTATTCGGGCTGCCCGGCCACCGCGGCCATCAATTTCGAGATTGAGCGTGCCTTGCGGGAAAAGGGCGTGGCGAATGTGCGGATGCAGCAGCGACTGTCGCCGCCATGGACCACCGACTGGCTGACCGATGCCGCGCGCGACAAGCTGCGCGCTTACGGGATCGCTCCACCGGTGGATGGCACCGGGGCTACCGGCGTGGTCGCAGGCCGCGTGAAGCGGCTGACCGGCGCGGCCCTGATTGTCGCCTGCCCGCGCTGCGGGTCCGAGCACACACAGAAGGTCAGCCAACACGGCTCCACCCCCTGCAAAGCGGCCTATCAATGCCGCGATTGCTTAGAGCCGTTCGACTATTTCAAATGTATCTGAGGGCGCGCGCATGAGTCGTTTCCACCCCCTGACCGTGACCGATGTGGCGCGCGATACGCGCGACAGCGTGGTTGTGACGTTGCAGCCCCAAGACAATGACGCCTTTCGCTTCATCCAAGGGCAATACCTGACGTTTCGGCGCGGCTTCGACGGGCAGGAAGTGCGGCGGTCCTATTCCATCTGCGCGGGGCTGGATGATGGCGCGCTGCGGGTGGGCATAAAGCGGGTCGAGGGCGGCGCGTTCAGCACTTGGGCCAATACCGAATTGCAGGCTGGCGATGTGCTGGAGGCCATGCCGCCCCAAGGCAAGTTCCACATCCCGCTCGTGCCTGAGGAGCGGCGGCACTACCTGATGTTTGCCGCAGGCTCCGGGATCACGCCCATCCTGTCTATCATCCGCACCGTGCTGATGCGCGAACCGCAATCGCGCGTGACGCTGGTTTACGCCAATCGCAAGATCGCCTCGATCATGTTCCGGGGCGAGTTGGACGACCTGAAGGACCAGTATCTGAGCCGCCTGTCGGTGCTGCATGTGCTGGGACAAGACGCGCAGGAGATTGACCTGTTTACCGGGCGACTGGACGCAGCCAAGTTGGACAAACTGTTCACGCAATGGATTGACCTGAAGTCGGTGCATGCAGCCTTCATCTGCGGGCCAGAGGCGTTGATGCAGACCATTGCAGGATCACTGCGCGACCACGGGCTGACCGACGATCAGATCAGGTATGAACTGTTTGGGGCCGCGCAGCCGGGCCGCGCGGCACAGCGCGCGGTGGCCATATCAGATACCAAGGGCAAGACTTGCGCACTCTCGATCACGCTGGATGGCACAACGCGCAACTTGGACATGCCGATGGATGGCACCACCGTGTTGCAGGCGGCGCTGGGGGCCGATCTGGACGCGCCGTTTTCCTGCACGGCTGGCGTGTGTTCCACCTGCCGCGCCAAGGTGATCGACGGCGCGGCCGAGATGGCCGTCAACCATGCGCTGGAAGATTACGAGGTCCGCGCCGGCTATGTGCTGACCTGCCAATGCACGCCGACCAGTGACCGGCTGGTGCTGAGCTACGACACCTGAAAGGAACGGCCATGCTGGACGCAAGCCAACCGATGCGGCTGCAAAGCTACCTGTGCGGCGCGTGGCGCGACGGGCGCGGCGCGTATAAGCCGCTGCTGGATGCCGCGACGGGGGCAGTGGTCGCCGAAATTGACGCGACCGGTTTGGACATGGCCGAGGCGTTAGAGCATGGCCGCCGCGCGGGTGCCGCGTTGCGCGCCATGACCGTGCATGAGCGCGCCCTGATGCTGAAAGCGATCGGGCTGGCGCTGCTGGATCAGAAGGACGATTTTCACGCCCTGTCGCTGGCCACCGGGGCCACGCCAAAGGATGGCTGGATAGACATTGACGGCGGCATCGGCACGCTTTTGAACTACGCGTCGAAGGCGCGACGCGAATTGCCCAATAGCCGTGTTTTGACCGATGGCGGGGTCGAGGCGTTGTCGGCGGATCACAGCTTTTCCGCGCGCCATATCCTGACGCCCTTGCGCGGGGTCGCGGTGCATATCAACGCGTTCAACTTTCCGGTTTGGGGGATGCTGGAAAAGCTTGCGCCGAACCTTCTGGCCGGTATGCCCGCCATGGTGAAACCCGCCAGCCAGACCGCGTATCTGACCGAACTGGTCGTGCGGCGCATTCTGGCAACGGGGCTTTTGCCCGAAGGGGCGCTGCAACTGGTCTGCGGCGGCGTGGGCGACATGCTGGACCATGTGACGGGGCAGGATGTTGTCACTTTCACCGGGTCCGCCGCGACCGGGCAGATGCTGAAATCGCACCCCGCGATCATCTGCAATTCTACCCGTTTCACGATGGAGGCCGACAGCCTGAACGCCTGCATCCTTGGCCCCGATGCCACGCCGGATACCCCCGAATTCGACCTGTTCATCCGCGAGGTGATGCGCGAGATTACTGCCAAAGCCGGGCAGAAATGTACCGCCATCCGCCGCGTGATCGTGCCGCGCGCGGCAGCGGGTGCGGTGCGCGATGCTTTGGCCGCGCGCATGGCAGAGGTTGCCGTTGGCTTGCCGGGCGATCAGACAACACGCATGGGCGCGCTGGCCAGCCTTGCCCAGCGCGACGATGTGCGTGCGGCGATTGCGCGGCTGCAAGCGGGGGCAGAGATCGTTGCGGGCAACCCCGATGACGTGCATGTTGCCTCTGGCGATGCGGCGCATGGGGCTTTCCTGAACCCCGTGCTGCTGTATGCCGACCAGCCGATGCAGGCCCATGCGGTGCACGAGGTCGAAGCCTTCGGCCCCGTTGCAACGCTGCTGCCCTATGACAGCGCAGATCAGGCCGTCGAGCTTGCAGCACTTGGCAAAGGCTCGCTTGTGTCGTCGCTCTTCACCAACGCGCCGGATGTCGCGGAAGAGATCGTGCTGGGCCTTGCGCCCTTTCATGGCCGGGTAATGATCGGCAATCGTGACAGCGCCAAATCGTCGACTGGCCACGGCTCTCCTCTGCCGATGCTGGTGCATGGCGGTCCCGGTCGCGCAGGCGGGGGCGAAGAACTGGGCGGCATGCGCGGCTTGCATCATTACATGCAGCGCAGTGCGGTGCAGGGCACCCCGCGCTTGTTGGCGGCGGTCACGGGCGAGTGGACCAAAGGAGCCGATAGCCATGACGGCACGCACCCGTTCCGCAAATCCTTGGCCGAATTGCGGCTGGGCGACCGCGTTGTGACCGAGCGGCGCGAGATGACGTTGGCCGATATCGAACATTTCGCCAGCTTCACGGGCGACACGTTTTACGCTCATATGGACGCGGACGCCGCCCGCGCCAACCCGTTCTTCGAGGGGCGCGTGGCGCATGGCTACCTGATCGTGTCTTTCGCGGCGGGGCTATTCGTGCAGCCGGACCCCGGCCCGGTTCTGGCCAATTACGGCGTCGACAATCTGCGCTTCCTGACGCCGGTCTATCCGGGCGACAGCTTGGGCGTGGACCTGACCTGCAAAGCCATCAACCCGCGCGCCGACGCCGACTACGGCGAAGTGCGCTGGGATTGCGAAGTGACCAAGCAGGATGGCAGCGTGGTCGCGCAATATGACGTGCTGACAATGGTAGCAAAGACCTGGCCCTAACGCCAAAGCGCTACGCTACACTGGCTTCGGGCAAATCCAGCCAGAGCTTGCCGCCGTCATAGCCACCGCGGACGCGGAAATCGGGTCGGCGCAGTTCGGGAAAATCCCCTTCCCAGTCGCGGAAGCGGTCTTGCGACACCACACGCCCACCATAGTCGCGCGCGGCGCGCAGGATCATCGGGTCGGCGGGTTCGCCCTTGGGCACAACCATGACCTGTTCATGTGGCAGCCCGATCCGTCTGGCCAGCTTGTAGTGATTGCGGTAGCGCCCTTCCAACTTGTAGCCTGCATTGGCATCGAACACGACGCCGGGTGTATAGCCTTGCGCCCGCAAACTGACGACGACCTCGCGGACGGAGTCGATATCCGGGGTGTTGTCCCGCCAATGCATGACATTTGACCCGTCAATCATGATAAATCGCGGTCTCTTTTCCGATCCGTCGCCATCCGTGCGCGCCGGTTTGCGGTGGAACGGGCGCACCATGAGGATGAGCGAAATGAGCGCCAAGGCACCCAGAAACGCGCTCTCGATTGGGAATTGGAAAATCAGGGCGGAAAAATCTGTCAGTGTCATTATCAGTCCGGAGCATTTCTACCTAGGATTGATCCAAGGCTAAGCCCGAATTGTGGCGGGATTATGCCCGACCGGACGTGGAAGACAAAAGTCGCGGGTCGACCCCGATCCGGTCCAACGTCGCAGACCAGAGTTCGCCCGGCGCAGTGCCGTAAAGCAATCCGGCATCGGCGGCGCATGTCAACCAGCCACCGGCGCGCAATTCTGCGTCCAACTGGTCCGGTCCCCATCCGGCATAGCCCAACGCCAGCCGAACCTCTGTCGGCCCCTGGCCGCGCGCGATCTGCGCCAATATGTCCAGCGATGTGCTGAGCGCGGCAAACTCGGTTACGCTCAAGCTGGCATCGGCGGCCATCACATCAGGCGTATGCAGAACGAATCCGCGCGACGTTTCTACCGGCCCACCAAAATAAACCGCGTCATCGGCTTGCGCCGGTGCATCGCCCAGACCGCTATTCTGACCTTGCAATGGAATATCGAGCGTCTGCAACAACATCCCGAAATTCAGGTCGGGCAACGGCTTGTTGACGATCAAGCCCATCGCCCCTTCGGCAGAATGGGCGCAGAGAAACACCACCGAATGCGCAAAGCGTGGATCGGGCATGCCCGGCATGGCAATCAACAAGTGTCCCGCAAGGCCCGTGTCGTCGGTCATGCGCCAATCATGCCCCAGCAACAGGGCACATGCAAAGCCTGTGTTGCAAGCGAACAGCCACGACATGACGCTCTCGCCGTTTTGTGACTTCCAATCTCACGCCAGACAACGGATGACAGAGGCATGAGCATTTTCAGATCCCTCGCCAGCGTTGCTATTTGCGCAAGCGTCTGGGCCGTCAGCCCGGCCACCGCACAGGTGCCGCGCCCGTCCGACATTGTTGCGGCAGAGGTGTTGCCGGGCTGGCGCACCGAGCATGGCACGATCATGGCGGCGCTGCATCTGCGTCTGGCGCGTGACTGGATTACCTATTGGCGCCATCCGGGGGAAAGCGGCATCCCGCCACGGCTGGACCTGTCCGGGTCTGGCAATCTGGCAGGGGCAAGGCTGCATTGGCCTGCCCCGCGCCTGTTCACCAAGGCGGGGTATCTCAGCATAGGCTACGCCAACGAGTTGGTCCTGCCGCTAGAGTTGACGCCGACAAGTGCAGGCATGCCGATCGACCTGCGCGCCGCCTTTAGCATCGGGGTGTGCGACGATGTCTGCATTCCCGTGGATATGCAGTTCGCAACCGTTCTGGACGGGCGGGGCGGCCCTGACCGCGCAATCCGCAGCGCATTGGCACGGCAACCCGAATCCGGGCGTTCGGCGGGCCTGTCGGACCTGCGCTGCGAGGTGCAGCCCGCCGCAAAGGGGATGCATCTGTCTGCGCACTGGACAATCCCGCAGCGCGCCGGACAGGAATATATCTTGCTGGAACTGCCGGGCAGCGCTTGGCGTGTGCAATCCCTGCCGTCACAGCGCGTTGGCGGTCAATTGACCGGACAGGCGATGTTGCGTGGCAAAAAGGGCCAAGCCGCCGGAATTGATCGCAGCGCCATCCGCATGACGCTGATAACGCCTGACGGGACGTTCGAGCATCAGGGCTGCTCGCTGACCCGCTGAGCCGCGCGCCGCTGGCCCAGCCAGACCGCGACTGCGCCCAAAAGCCATAGCAGCACAAGCAAAACCGCCGTGCCAGCGACCGCCACTAGCAACGCAAGTTGCAGCGGCGCGACGGTGGCGCCGTCTGCCAGACCGGCCAGCGCGCCGGGCAGCGCCCCTTGCCAGAGGGTCCACCCGAGTGTCAGCGAGATCCACACCGCCACGGCCAGCGTCGCCAGCCGGGGCAGTTGCGCGATACCGGTTTGCGGCTGGGTCAGCGCGCGCGACAAAGATGTGAACAATCGCCGCAAGTCATGCCCGATGGCCAGAAGTGCGGGCACCAGAAGCAGCACGATCACCATGCCAAAACCAAGACCATAGACAAGCGTGATGACCGTGGGTTTCAGAAACTGGGCCTCGCTCGATTTTTCAAACAGAAGCGGCATCAGCCCCAGAACCGTCGTCAACGTGGTCAGGATGACGGGGCGCAGGCGGTCGCACGCAGCGTCGACAATGGACGGAATCAACCCGCGGTCGCGGGCGTATTGGTCTACCGTCGTCACCAGAACGATCGAGTCGTTGATGATGATCCCCACCATTCCCATGATGCCGACGATCGAGAACATCGACATCGCCACGTCCCAGCTCAGATGCCCGTAGATCACACCGATCAGGCCGAAGGGGATAACCGCCATGACCACGAAGGGGCGCAGCCAGCTTGAGAACACCCAAGCCAGCGTCAGGTAGATCAGGATCAGGCACAGCCCCAGACCGATGGCCGCGTCGGACAGGAATTCGCGTTCCTGCTCGGCCTGACCGGACAGGCGGGTGGTGATGCCGAAATCGGCTTCCAGCGCAGGCAGGATCTGGTTTTGCAGCGCGAGCGTGACCTCACGGGCGCGGGCAGCGTCGTCTTCGGACAGATCGCCAGAGACCGTGACCACGCGCGCCCCGTTCTCGCGCAGAACTCGGCTGAACCCTTGCCGTTCGTGCACCGACACGATGTCGCCCAGCAATACATAATTGCCGGTGGGCGAGCGCATCTGCATGCTGTCGAGAAAATCGGCGGCGCGTTCTGTCTCTGGCAGTTCCACTCGCACACGGCCCGTGCGCAGACCGTCAGGGAACGTCGCGGCCTCTATGCCCGTCAGGCGGTGGCGCAGATCACGCGCCAGGCTGTCGATGGTAAAGCCCAGCGCCTGCCCTTGCGGGGTCAGCTGCAAGATCAGTTCGGGTTTGTCATACGGCAGGTTATCATCCAGCCCGGTCACTTCGGGATAAGGCGCAAGCGCCGCGCGGAGGGATTCGGCGGCGGCTTTCAGCGTTTCCGAGTCTCCGCCGGTCAGATCTACCGACACACCGTCCCCGCCGGGTCCGGACCCCCAGGACCGGAAGCTGAATTCTTCCAGTTGCGGGTGGCGCGTGACCGCATCTTGCAACTGGGACGAAAACGCGAACGAAGAGACGGGTCGCAGATCGGCATCCACCAACTCTATCGAAATGCCGCCCAGCAGGTCGCCGTCCTTGTTCTCGGCAGATGCAAGCGGGCGCCCGGCATGGCCGCCGATCTCTACCATGGCGAAGGTGATCGGGTTCACCCCGTTTTCCGCTTCGACCTGCGCCGCCACGTCCTGCGCCGCGCGCTGCAATTCGCGCAACATATTAACGGTGTCAGCCCGTGTCGCCGCGTCGCTCATGACAATATTGCCTGTGATAGAGCCTTGCTCGGGCGGGTTGAAAAACCGGAACGGCAGATCGCCGCGCACAAGGTTTGCGGTTTGCACCGCCAACAGCGCAATGAGCCCGGCAAGAACCGGATAGCGTGCGGCAATGACCAGCTGCATGAGGGGCCGAAAGCCGTTGTGGCGTAACCAGCGAAACACGCGATTCGTCTGCCGCGACGGCCAGTCATACCAGTTCTCGCGCAACCCCGCCGCGATGGAATGCGCCATGTGGTTGGGCAGGATCAGGAAACACTCGACAAGGGACGCGATCAGCACTGCGATGACGGTCAGCGGTATGTCAGCAATCAATGTGCCGAACCGCCCGCCGACAAGGACCAATGCGCCAAAGGCCAGAATGGTCGTGACCGTGGCGGCGAATACCGGGTGCGCCATCCGGGTTGCGGCGTTCTCTGCTGCCTGCGCAGGGGTCTCTCCCAATTCGCGGGCGCGGTAGTCGGCGTGTTCGCCCACAACAATCGCGTCATCGACCACAATTCCAAGCGTAATGATCAAGGCAAACAGCGATATCATATTCAGGCTGAGGCCCATGACATACATGACCGCAATCGCCGCCATCATCGCGGCCGGTATGCCCGCCGCGACCCAGAAAGCGGTGCGCGCGTTCAGGAACAGGAACAGCAGCACCACGACCAACCCCAATCCCATCAAGGCATTGCTGACCAGCAGGTTGATCCGGCTGGAAATATAGTCCGCACGGGTCGAAACCAGCTCGATCCGGGTGCCCTCTGGAAGAGTCAGGTTCATCTCCGCCGCGATCTCGGCCACTTGTTCCTGAATGGCAATCGCATCGCCTTGTTGCGAGCGACTGACTTGCAGGCTGATCGCCGGATCAGCGCCCACGAAGAACGCGCGGTCGCGGCTGATATCGCTTTTTTCGACCAGCGCCACATCGCCCACGGTCAGAATAGAGCCGTCTGGCCGGGTGCGCAGGGCCACCTGCGCGATTTCAGTGGCAGAGCGCCGCTCGACACCTGTGCGCACGCGTGCCGCGCCAGAGGCCACATCGCCGGTGGGGTCGGTGCTGACAGTCTGCGCAATGGCCTGCGCGATCTCGGACATGGTCACGTCATGCTCGATCAGATTGCGGCTTGGCACCTCGACCATCACTTCGGCGCTGGCAACACCGCGCACGGTGGTACGGGTGATCCCCGCATCATACAGCCGCGCCGCGAATTCGTCGGCAAAGCGGGCAAGCTGTTCAATCGCAACGGGGCCGCTGACCACCACGTTGGTCACGCGGTCTGCCCAAGTAGAGCGCCTTGTTTGCGGGTCTTCCACGTCATCGGGCAGGTTGGACACCGCATCAATGGCGTCCTGCACATCGTTGTTGGCGCGGGACATGTCCCAGCCGGTCTCAAACTCCAACTCGAAACGTGCGCGGCCTTCGCGTGACTCGGTGCTGATTTCTGTGACACCCTCTACGGCTTGCAACGCAGGGCCCACCAATTCGACCACAGCGCGGTCAATGTCTTCGGCACCCGCTGCGGGCCACGGGATATCCACGCTGATGTTGTCGACCACCACATCGGGAAAGAACTGCGTGCGCATCTGTGGCATGGCCGCAAGCCCCATCACCACCATGATGACCAGCAACAAGTTCGCCGCGGTCTTGTGGCGGGTGAAATAGCGGAAGATGCCCACCGCCTGAACCGACAGCCCCTTGCGGCGGGTCGTTTGCTCTGCACTCATCGCTTATCCCCCCTGACGCGGGGCGGCGCCGTCTTCCAACCGCTCCAGCGTGCTGGCCGGAATGCTGTCTTGCGAAAGCTGGGCGATCAGGCGGGCGCGCACAGGTTCGGGCATGCGGGTATTGCCCTCAACCTGGGCGATCAGGCGGGCGCGGCGCTCGGGGTCCAGCATGACCATTTCGGGTGCCTCGGCTTGCAATTGGCCATCAGCGGTCTGCCGCAGCGGGCGGACCAGAATGCCCGCACCCAGCATCGGACCCACCTCGCGCACGATTTCCAGCCCGGCCAGCGCCCCTGCCTCGACGATCACGTTGTCGCCTTGGCGGCGCAAAACATTGGCCGGCCGCGCGCTCAACCGGTCATCTTCGCCGATGACCAGCACCTCGCCACCGACGGTGATGGCGCTTGCCGGCAAAAGCGCGACATCGTCCAAGGCGGGCTCCGACAGGCGAACCGTCACAAAATCGCCGGGACGAAACCCACGCGGGTTGGCCAGTTCCACAAACACCTCACGCCCGCTTTGGCCTGTTGCCACGGTGGCAGAGGCACGGACCAAGCGACCGGGCGAGGCAATCTCGTATCCGGCCACTTCCAGCGCCACTTCGGCACCCGCATCGCGCAGGCGACCATTTTCGTCAATCAGCCGCAGGTATTGCGCGGTCGACACGCGCACCGATACTTCCAGCGAGGATGGGTCGATGATCCGCGCAAGCTGCTCGCTCGTGTTGACCAGCCGCCCCTCGACCAGTGCGACATCGGCCAAGCTGCCGGAAATGCCTGCACGCACGGTGGTATCGGCCAAGCGGCGTTCGGCTTCGGCCACCGTGATATTCTGGCGCTCCAGCGCGGTCCGGGCCTGATCGGCGCGCGCCTCTGCGCTGGCTTGGGCCTGCTTGCGGCCCACGACGGCTTGGCGCGCAGAGGCCACGGCCAGTTCCGCCTCCTCCAGCGCGGCTTCTGTGGTGACGCCGCGCTCTGTCAGCCCGACGCGACGGTCCAGCGCGCGGGCCCGCAGGTCGAATTGCGCCTCTGCTGCTGCGACATCTTCGGCAGCCAAGGTCAGCGCACGTTCTGCTTCGCGCAGTTCGGCTTCGGCGCGCGTCAGATCGCTTTGGGCGAGGGCCAGCGCGGCCTCCGCGTCCGCGGGATCAACTCGGAACAGCACCTGCCCTGCAGAAACTTCGGCCCCGTCCTCGACCCCGTCGCCAAGTTCGATGATCCGGCCACCAACAGGTGCGCGCAGTTCCAGCGTCCGCTGGCTGCGCACCTCTCCAAAGGCCGACAGCACGGGTTCAACCTGCCCTGTCGTCACCGGCAGCGCCTGCACCGTGAAAACACGTTCGCGCGCCTCGCCGCGCGGGCCGTTCGCATTTTCCGCACGGCTCTGGATCGCGCTCACAAGCGTTGCCCCCGCATACACGAGCCCGGAAACTGAGACGGCGGCCAGAAACAGGCCAAGAAGGCTGCGGGTCAGAAAACGCATGACTACTCCAAGTTACACACCCTTTACGCGCCGCGCGCGCGGATGGTTCAACCCGCTATAACGCCGCAGCCCGTTATTTCCGTCGCAAATGTTCGTCAAGACGGGGGAGAATCTCGACAAAGTTACACGGCCGGTGGCGGAAATCGAATTGTAGCGACAGGATTTCGTCCCACGCATCCTTGCAGGCTCCGGGTGATCCGGGCAGTGCGAACAGATATGTTCCCTGCGCCACGCCCGCACAGGCCCGCGACTGGACGGCGGATGTCCCGATCTTCTGCATGGACACGATGGTGAACACCGTGCCGAATGCCTCGATCTCTTTTTCATATACGTCGCGATGCGCTTCTACGGTAACATCGCGCCCGGTCAGGCCGGTGCCACCGGTGGTCAGGATCGCGTCGATTCCGTCATCGGCACACCAGTCGCGCAATTTTGCGGCGATCCCATCACGCTCGTCGCGCACGATGTCGCGCGCGGCCAGAACGTGGCCCGCACCCTCTAGTCGCGCGACCAGCGTGTCACCCGACCGATCATCGGCCAGCGCGCGGGTGTCGGACACCGTCAGCACGCCAAAACGTACGGGCACAAAGGGCTTGTCGGGGTCGATGCGGCTCATGTCACCTCTCTCAGCTTGGCTTTTAGCGACAGCAGGTCGGCCCATGCGTCGCGCTTGGCGGCAGGGTTGCGCAACAGATAGGCCGGGTGCAGCATCGGGATGACAGGGCGGCCCAGCGCCTGTTGCCACTGCCCCCGCTCTTGCGTGATGCGGATGTCGCGCGCCAGCATGGTGCTGGCGGAAATCCGACCCATCAGGATCAGAATATCCGGGTCAGCCAGTTCGATATGGCGCAACGCAAAAGGCCGCATCATTGCGCGTTCTTCGGTAGAGGGATCGCGGTTTTGCGGCGGACGCCACGGCAGCACATTCGTGATATAAAGCGCGCAGGCCGGATCGGGCGTATCGCGCGCCATGCCAATGGCCGCGAACATCCGGTCCAGCATCTGGCCCGCCTCGCCCACAAACGGTTTGCCCGCACGGTCCTCTTCGCGACCGGGGGCCTCGCCCACGATCATCACGCGGGCACCCCGCACGCCATCGCTGAACACAAGGTTGCGCGCACCGCGTTTCAACTCGCAATGATCATAGGTGGACATGGCCGCTTGCAACGCGTCCAGATCACCCGCCGCCTGCGCCATCGCCTGCGCCTGCGCGACCGGGTCCACCTGCGGGGCATCCGCAACGGGCGCGGCGGCGGCGGGCGCAGGGTGCGCCGGTTTTTCCAGCTTGGCGGGCAGGTCGTAGCGGTTGACGGGCGCATCGCAGATCGCATCCGTCGCGCCAAGCTCTGCCTGCCACGCCAGATAGGCGCGGGCCAAGTGCCAGTCGTCTTGCCAAGCCGATTCCATATGCAACAGGTAGCGTGCCCGCGCCCCAAGGGAAAGCGCGCGGTTTACCCTTGCCGCAAGGGGGCAGGGTTTCTATACCCGTGGCGCTGTCCCATCGCGCGAGTGTCCCATGACCTTCACCCAAGACCACCTGCTGGGGATCGAACACCTGCATCCGGTCGAGATTACGACGATCCTTGATCTGGCGCAGGACTATGTGGGCCTGAACCGCAGTGCTGAAAAGCACGGTCGCGCGCTGGAAGGCATGACACAGATCAACATGTTTTTCGAGAATTCGACCCGCACGCAAGCCAGTTTCGAGCTGGCAGGAAAGCGGCTGGGCGCGGATGTGATGAACATGGCGATGGCCCATTCCAGCCTGAAAAAGGGCGAGACGCTGATCGATACGGCGCTGACGCTGAATGCAATGCACCCCGATCTGCTGGTGGTGCGGCATGGCAATTCGGGCGCGGTCGACCTGCTGGCGCAAAAGGTGAATTGCGCGGTGCTGAACGCGGGCGACGGCAAGCACGAACACCCCACGCAGGCGCTGCTGGATGCGCTGACAATTCGCCGCGCCAAGGGACGGCTGCACCGGCTGACCGTGGCGATCTGCGGCGACATTGCCCATAGCCGTGTCGCGCGGTCGAACCTGATCCTGCTGGGCAAAATGGAAAATCGTGTCCGGCTTGTCGGCCCCGGCACGCTGATGCCCAAAGGGGTCGAAGACTTTGGCGTCGAGGTATTCGACGACATGAAAGCGGGGCTGGAAGGCGCCGATGTGGTCATGATGCTGCGCCTGCAACGCGAGCGGATGGACGGCGGGTTTGTCCCGTCAGAGCGCGAATATTTCCATCGTTTCGGGTTGGATGCAGAGAAGTTGGCCTATGCCAAACCCGACGCCATCGTCATGCACCCCGGCCCGATGAACCGGGGCGTGGAAATTGACGGCGCGATTGCCGATGACATCAACCGCTCGGTCATTCAGGAACAGGTGGAAATGGGAGTCGCGGTGCGCATGGCGGCCATGGACCTGCTGGCCCAAAACCTGCGTCGCCGCCGCGAACGCGACAGATTGCGGAGCATTTCAGATGAATGAGCAGATCGAAACACGCCCTGATACAGACGACATCCCGCTGGAACCGGGCGAGAAGCTGTTGCGCGAAATCCGTTCGGACAAGGGCCGATACTGGCGCGACCACGGCGTTCTGGGCGTGTTGGGCATGGTCGGCGCGGGCGTCGTGCTCTGGGCCATAGGCTCGCCCTATGCCGCGATCGGGGCTTTGGGCGCGGTGCTGGCGCTGGCCGTGCGCGGCCTGTGGCTGTATCGCGAACAGATGAAGTTTCGCTGGCGGCTGACCGATATGCGGTTGATCGGCCCCGGCGGGCGCAGCGTGTATCTGCTGGAACTGGCCACCGTGCGCCGCCTGATGGGCGATATTCAGGTCATCACCAAAGCGGGTGACAAATACCTTATCAAGCATATCGACGCCGCAGAGGCCGTTGTCGCCGAGATAGAGGCCGCGCGCGCCAAACGTGCCAAGCGCAAGGGGGACTGAGTCGTGCCGCAGATCAGCCTGCACCCCGAAGAGCAGCTTGTCGCGCGCGTGGCCCAAGACCGCGAGATCGCCATCTTGTTCGAAGCACTGTTGGGCGTTCTAGGGGTGCTGGCCCTGACGGCCGGCTTGCTTGTGTTCAACGGCGCGCAAGACGAGGCAAAGCCGGACACGTCCCTCGGCACGCTGGTCACGTTGAGCTTTTTGCTGGGCCCCATTGCCGCGCAAAGGCTGATGCGGCCCATGCCGGTCTATTGGCTGACCAATCGCCGCCTTGTGCTTGCACCCGAAACAGAGATTGCGCTGTCGGATATTCGCCGTATCCGCGTCTGGCTGACCGGGTTGACCGTGCGCACCGACACCGGGCGCTATGCGATCAACCTGCTGGCCAACCCCTCTGCCGTAGCGGCCCTGCTGCGCGACACGATTGCTGGATAAGGAAAGCTGCTGATGATGTGGTTTCACAATGCCCGCCTGATCGACCCAGAGGCCGGGACCGACGCGCTCGGCACGCTGCTGGTGCGGGACGGTGCGATCTTGGAACGCGATGGCCCCTTCCCCAAGGGCGCGCGGGCGGTCGATTGCGCCGGCAAATGCCTTGCACCGGGCATTGTCGATATGGGCGTGCAGGTGGGCGAGCCGGGTGCGCAGCACAAGGAATCCTTGCGCACAGCCGGGCTGGCCGCCGCGCGCGGGGGTGTGACCACTATTGTCATGCGCCCCGACACCGACCCCGCCATCGACACACCCGAAGTGCTGGAATACGTCACCCGCCGCGCCGAGGCGCGTACGCCCGTGAACATCCGCGCCATGGCCGCGCTGACCCGTGGCCGCGAAGGGCGCGAGATGGCGGAAATCAGCTTTCTGCTGGATGCCGGTGCCGTAGCCTTTACCGATGGCGACCATGTCAGCACAGACACCAAGGTTCTTTCGCGCTGCATGGCCTATGCGCGCGGGCTTGGGGCACTGGTCATAGCACACCCGCAAGATCCCGGCCTGTCGCATGGCACATGCGCGACATCGGGGAAATTTGCGTCCTTGCGCGGTCTGCCCGCCGTGTCGCCCATGGCCGAACGCATGGGGTTTGACCGCGACATGGGCTTGGTCGAGATGACAGGCGTGCGTTACCATGCCGACCAGATCACGAGCGCGCGCACCTTGCCCGCGTTGGAGCGCGCCAAGGCCAACGGGCTGGACGTGACCGCAGGCATCTCCATCCATCATCTGACGCTGAACGAGTTGGATGTGGGTGGATATCGCAGCTTTTTCAAGTTCACGCCGCCCTTGCGGTCCGAGGACGACCGCCGCGCCATGGTGCAGGCGGTGGCAGAGGGGTTGATCGACGTGATCTGTTCCATGCACACGCCGCAGGATGAGGAATCCAAACGCCTGCCATTCGAGGAAGCGGCGGCGGGCGCGGTCGGGTTGGAAACGCTTTTGCCTGCTGCAATGCGGCTTTACCATTCCGAAGGGCTGGACCTGCCGACCATCTGGCGCGCGCTGTCGCTGAACCCTGCGAAACGGCTGGGGCTTGCGGGCGGACGGCTGACCCCCGACGCTCCCGCCGACCTGGTGCTGTTCGACCCCGATGCGCCTTTCGTGCTCGACCGCGCCACGCTCGCGTCGAAATCCAAGAACACGCCTTATGACGGCGCCCGGATGGAGGGGCGCGTGCTGGCCACCTATGTCGCCGCCGTTTGCGTGTTCGACGCGGCAGAGGTGACGGCATGATCCCCGATCTCGTCACACCGCTGTGGTTGCTGGGTCTGGTCGGGCTGGCCGCGTATGCGCTTGGGTCCATTCCGTTCGGCGTGGTCATCGCCCGCGTCATGGGTCTGGGCGACCTGCGCGCCGTTGGATCGGGCAATATCGGCGCCACCAATGTCATGCGCACGGGCAACAAAGCGGCTGGCGTGGCCACCTTCGCGCTGGATGCGGCGAAGGGGGCAATCGCTGCGCTGCTCGCCGGTTGGCTGATCGGGCCAGATGCCGCGCAAACCGCCGCGCTCGCCGCGTTTATCGGCCATTTGTATCCGGTTTACATCGGGTTCAAGGGCGGCAAGGGCGTGGCCACCTTCATCGGAATCACCCTGGCGCTGGTATGGCCCGTGGGGCTGGCCACCTGCGCGACATGGGTCGTGACCTTCAAAGCCAGTCGCTATTCGTCGCTGGCAGGGCTGACGGCCTGCGGGATGTCGTCAATCTATGCTGGGGTCATGGGCTACCTGCCGGTCGTGGTCGTGCTGGTGGTGGCGAAACTGCTGGTCTTCTACAAACACCGCGAGAACATCAAGCGCCTGTGGAACCGGACCGAGCCGCGTTTCAAGAAGAAAGCCCGCTAGGCGCCGCAAACGCTTTGCACGCTTAGAATAACGACCCTTGTTCCGACTTGGGCTTTGCGGTCTTGCCGGGCTTGGGCCGTTTGCCCGCCATCACGTCCAGCGTGCCGTCCTTGAATTCCACCTGAAGCGCTGTCGCCTGCCCGGCAGGTTTGACGCTGGTCAAGACCTGCCCCGTGTCGTCCCGGACCACGGCATAGCCGCGTTGCAAGGTGGCAGGATAACCCAGCGAAAGGCGCAGGCGCTCCAACGATGCCAGCCGTGTGGCCAAGCTGTCGAGCCGCGCCAGCGCGGCGCGGTCTGCCCGGGCAGATTGCCCGTCCAACCGTTCGCGCCCCCGCGCGATCTGGCTGTTGAGCGTGGTGGGCCGCAATGCCGCCACAGCCCCGCGCAGCTCAAGACCCTTGCTTTGCAGCGCCGCGCGCAAGCTGCCCGGCACACGTTCCGCCCATTGGTCAAACCGTTGCATGGCCGGCGCAAGCAGGTTTTCGGGCCTTGGTAACGCGCGCCCCAGATCGCGCAAACGCTGACGCCGCAGGGCCACGCTCTGCGCGCCCCCGCGCACAAGCCGGGCATCCAGATTGGCGATATGCGCGACCAGATCGGCATGGACTGGCACGGCGATTTCCGCCGCTGCCGT
Organism: Roseinatronobacter ekhonensis; assembly: GCF_900499075.1. Lineage (GTDB taxonomy): Bacteria > Pseudomonadota > Alphaproteobacteria > Rhodobacterales > Rhodobacteraceae > Roseinatronobacter > Roseinatronobacter ekhonensis. The sequence goes on from NZ_UIHC01000009.1 coordinate 78,787, forward strand.
GGGCGTCGGCGCGCGCTGGTCCGACGCATGGTCAATCAGCGTGGTATCGGTTTCGTGGCCCACGGCCGAGATCAGGGGAATGTCGCTGGCCGCCGCCGCCCGCACAACGATTTCCTCGTTAAAGCCCCACAGGTCTTCGATAGAGCCGCCCCCACGGGCCACGATCAGCACATCGGGACGGGGGATGGGGCCACCCTTGGGAAGCGCATTGAAACCTTCGATCGCGCGGGCCACCTGCGGCGCACAGGCTTGCCCCTGCACCGCCACGGGCCAGACCAGCACATGCACCCCGAAACGGTCGCGCAACCGGTGCAGGATATCACGGATCACCGCCCCTTGGGGCGAGGTCACAACGCCGACCACACGCGGCAGATACGGCAAGCGGCGCTTATGCGCGGCATCGAACAGCCCTTCGGCGGCCAGTGCCTTGCGGCGTTGCTCGAGCATGGCCATCAGCGCGCCAGCGCCCGCGGGCTCGATGCTTTCAACCTGCAACTGATATTTCGACTGTGGCGCAAAAGTCGTCAGGCGGCCGGTGGCGATGACCTCCATCCCCTCTTCCGGGCGGACCTTCATGCGGGCAACCTGCCCTTTCCAGCTTACCCCAGCGATCACCGCGCGGTCGTCTTTCAGGTCGAAATACATGTGGCCGGTGCGCGCGATCACCACGCGCCCGACCTCCCCGCGCACCCGCACGCGCCCGAATTCCCCTTCCAGCGTGCGTTTGACCGCGCCGGACAGGTCGGACACGGTAAATTCCGGGGTGTTGCCGGGGGGCTCGTCAATCAGATCCATGCGCGCGGGTCATCCTTGTCACTGTCGCACCATCAGCCTAGAACGCGCGCAGGCAAAGGCCAAGAGAGGGCGGTCGATGAATATCCTTGTTCTGGGCAGCGGCGGGCGCGAACATGCGCTGGCATGGGCAATCCTGCAAAACCCCAAATGCGACCGTCTGATCTGCGCGCCCGGCAATGCGGGCATGGACCAGATTGCAGATTGCGCCGATATCGACATTTGCGACGGCTCTGCCGTGGTAGCGTTCTGCGAGGCGGAAGCGATTGATTTCGTCGTCATCGGACCCGAAGCGCCCTTGGCCGCCGGGGTTGCCGACCGCTTGCGCGGCGCGGGGATCACGTGTTTCGGGCCATCGGCGACCGCAGCGCGGCTGGAGGCGTCAAAAGCATTTACCAAGGAAATATGCGCCGCTGTCGATGCCCCCACCGCCGCCTATGCCCATTTCACCGACGCCGCGTCGGCGCGCGCCTATGTGCAAGCGCAGGGCGTGCCTATCGTGGTCAAAGCCGACGGTTTGGCTGCGGGCAAGGGCGTGGTCGTGGCGATGACATTGGACGAAGCACTAGACGCCATCGACACCATGTTCAGCGGCGAATTCGGCGCGGCCGGAGCCGAGGTCGTGATCGAGGAATTCATGGAGGGCGAGGAAGCGTCCTTCTTCATTCTGGTCGATGGCGAGATATGTTTGCCCATAGGCACTGCCCAGGACCACAAGCGGGTGGGCGAGGGCGATACCGGCCCCAACACCGGCGGCATGGGCGCCTATAGCCCCGCGCCAGTGCTGACGGATGCCATTGCTCTGGCCGCGATGGAGCAGATAATCCGCCCCACCATGGCCGAAATGGCGCGACGGGGAATGCCCTATCAGGGGGTTCTGTATGCCGGGTTGATGATTCAGGACGGCGCGCCACGACTGGTCGAATACAACGCCCGTTTCGGCGATCCCGAATGTCAGGTTCTGATGATGCGACTGGGCGCGCAGGCGCTCGACCTGATGCTTGCCTGCGCCGAAGGGCGGCTGGACCAAGCGCAGGTGCATTGGGCCGATGACCACGCGCTGACGGTGGTCATGGCCGCGCAGGGCTATCCGGGGCCGTATGCAAAAGGATCGGTGATCGGCGGGCTGGAGACATGCGCCGAAGACAGCGCGCATATGGTTTTTCACGCGGGCACCCGCGCGACCGGCGGACAGGTGCTGGCCAATGGCGGGCGGGTTCTGAACGTGACCGCGCGCGGCGCAACGCTGGCAGAGGCACAGGCAAGGGCCTATGCGACGGTTGAAAGCATCGACTGGCCGGACGGGTTCTACCGCCGCGACATCGGCTGGCGGGCGCTGTAGGGCGACGCCCTGCCCGAGAGGAACGTCGCGACGTGGACCATGAGCCACAAATCGCCGTTTTGCGCAGTGCGCCGCAGCGCGCGCCGCTATTCCACAACCAGCATATACCCTGCGCCGCGCACGGTTTGCAGGTGGCGAGGCGATTTCGGATCAACCTCAAGCTTGCGGCGCAGGCGGGTGATCTGCACGTCAACAGCGCGTTCCTGCCCGACCTCTCCACCATGTCCGGCACGGTCACGCCCCAGGTGTTCGACCAATGCCTCGCGGGTCAACACCTCGCCGGGATGCTGGGCAAAAAGCCGCATCAGCGCGGCTTCGGTCTGGGTCAGCCGGACCGGGTCTTCGCCGCGCTTCAACTCGCCTTTTTCCAGATCGTAGCGTAATGCCCCGATGAACAGCAGTTGCGGGCGCAAAGGTTCGACCGCCTCATTCGGGCTGCGGCGCAGGATCGCGTTTATGCGCAGCACCAGTTCACGCGGCTCGAACGGTTTTGGCAGGTAATCATCCGCGCCCGCTTCCAGCCCGTCGATCCGGTCCTCGGACGCGCCGCGCGCGGTCAGCAGCAAAACCGGAACCTGGCTGTCCTGCCGAATCGCGCGCGTCAGCGCCATGCCGTCCTCGCCCGGCATCATCACGTCCAGCACGATCATGTCAAAGGCCAGCCCCGCAAGAACCCGCCGCGCATGCGCGGCGTCGCGCGCGGTTGTGACCCAAAAGCCGTTTCGCACAAGGTATTTCTGCAACAACGTTCGGATGCGGGCATCGTCATCGACAACCAGCAAATGCGGCGCGGTGTCCTGCGGCATCATCGGTTATCCTTCAAAGACTGGTAGGTCCGGCGGATGTCGTCATCCATCATCGCTTCCAGCACCTGCCGGAACCCGGCCACCGCCTGCGGCCCCGCTGCGCGATACGCCGCGCGCATCCGCACGCGCTGCGCTTCTGCCAGCTTGCGTTCAAGGTCCTGTCCGGCTTCTGTCAGGAACAGATTGCGCTCGCGTCGGTCGGTGCGGCCCACCCGCGCTTCGACCAGCCCGTCCGCGATCAGGCCGCGCAACACCCGGTTCAGCGATTGCTTGGTGACACCAAGCGTGGTCAGCAAGTTGTTCACGGTCGTGCCATAGCTGCGGTTGATGAAATGCAACGCGCGATGATGCGCGCGGCCATAGCCGTATTCTTCCAGAATGCGGTCAGGGTCGGCGGTAAACCCGCGATAGGCGAAGAACATTGCTTCAATGCCCTTGCGAAGCTGCTCATCCGTCAGAAAAAGCAGATTCTCGCCGCTGCTATGGTTTGGCCCACTTTGCGCCATGCTCTGCACACCCGCGTTACCGTTTCGATCACTCTTTAGGCAATCTTATGTCAGCCTTGTTGACATTCCAAGTCCGAATCGGTAGCAATCCCACGAAATCGCGTAACTTTATGTCCGAAGCGGACCTAATCTGCGCAATATTCGTAAATTAGGCATGGAGGCACCGATGGGCGGCGCGTATGACGACAGGGACGGGTTTATCTGGATGGACGGCAAGCTGGTGCCGTGGCGCTATGCCAATGTGCACATCCTGAGCCATGCAATGCATTATGCATCTTCCGTGTTCGAGGGTGAGCGCTGCTATGACGGCAATATCTTTAAGGGCCACGAGCATTCGGAACGGCTGATCGAATCCGGTCGCCTGCTGGACATGCCCATTCCCTACAGCGCCGACCAGATCGACGCCGCCAAGGCAGAGGTGCTGGCCGCCAACAATCTGACCAACGCCTATGTGCGCGCGGTCGCGTGGCGCGGCGCGGGCGAAGATATGGGTGTCGCAGCGCGGCGCAACCCGGTGCGTCTGGCCGTGGCGGCTTGGGAATGGGGCGCTTATTATGGCGATGCCAAGATGCAGGGCGCGAAGTTGGATATCGCCAAATGGCGCCGCCCCTCGCCCGACACGATCCCGACCGCCGCCAAAGCCGCAGGCCTGTATATGATCTGCACCATGTCGAAGCATGCGGCAGAGGAAAAAGGCTGCTCGGACGCGCTGTTCTACGATTATCGTGGTTACGTGGCCGAGGCGACCGGGGCGAACGTGTTCTTTGTCAAGGATGGCGAGGTGCATACCCCCATCCCTGACGCGATCCTGAACGGCATCACCCGCCAGACCGTTATCGCCATGCTGCGCGACAAGGGGCTGGTCGTGCATGAACGCCATATCCTGCCGGAAGAATTGGACAGTTTCAGCGAATGTTGGCTGACCGGCACGGCGGCAGAAGTGACGCCCGTGGGCCAGATCGGGGAGTATCACTTCCAAGTCGGCCAGATCACCCGCGACGTGGCGCAAAGCTACGAGGCGCTGGTCCGCGCCTGACCCGTGATGCGCCTGCTCAGATAATGCGCGGGCGCAACTCGGATTCTGGCATGTCGGGCACATCCCAGAATGCGCGCGCATCGGGTGGCAGGGCCGCCAGCGCGCGCGCCCAGTCATCCGGCAATATCTGGCGTTGCAGGGCTATGGCGGTGGCTTCTATGGCCGTGTCCGGTGTCAGGTTGTGATGGGGGCGTAGGGCTTTGACCTCTGCCACCAACTCGGCGCGCGACGGAAATTCCGGCAGCGGGTCGGTTGGCTGCCATCCGGCCACAAAGATCGCGCGCGGCACGCAGGGCAGGACGCTGGCAAAGCCAAGCCCCTGCGCCGCCGTCAGGCGTCTGCGATAGCACTGGAACACACCGTCCACCGCCGTATAGGCCATGTTGTCGGATGACAGGTTCATGCCGTCCTTCACATCGTCCAGAAAGGCGCGCCATTCGCGGCTGGCATGGCGATAGGTCCATGGCATGGGCATGGCAAAAGCTCCGTAACGCACACAGGAAACCTAGCCAGACCATCGCGCACTATGCAAGATCATGCGTTAGGGTTTGCGCGCCACGATGAAGGCGCGCGCGTCGTTTGCCTTTGCCCCATGATGCGCGGTCGGGTCGCATTCGAACCCCGCCTGCGCCAGCGCCTGTTCCAGATCCGCCGCCGACAAGAGCCGCACAAACGGCGCTTTGCCCACCGCCTGCAACACCGACACCAACCACCGGATGAAAAACGGCATCTCTGCCAGACACGGGGTTTTCGAGATGAAGACCCCGCCCTTGGGCAGCATCGCGTGAATGCCAGACAGTGTCGCAGGTAAGTCGCGCAAAAGATGCAGGTAGTTCAGGCCCAGCACCACATCGGCGCGCTTGTCTTCTGGCGCGAGAGTTTCAACGGTGCCCACCTTGAAAGACAGGCCAGTGATGCCCTGATCGGGCAGCTTGCCGCGCGCGATCTCGATCATGCCCGGCGCGATATCGGTCCCGAGGTAGCTTTGCGCCTGCGGCGCAAGTTTCAGCGCGGTGGTCCCCGTGCCGCATCCAAGCTCCAGCACATGCGCGCCGGACAAGAACGGTTCTATCGCCGACAGGCTGCGCGCGTAGCCGTCGATATCGCTGATCTTGGCGCGTGCATAGCGCGGTGCCATCTTGCTCCAGAATTGTGCGTCTTGCATCGCTGGTCCTTTCCAGTGTTCGGGACAGCCTGTAGCAACATACGCAAAATAACAGAATTGGCTTTATGTCTATCCATGATATGCACATACGCATGAACTTGATGGATTGGACCTTGTTGCGGGCCTTTCACGCCACGGCCACGACCGGCTCGCTTTCGGCTGCGGCGCGGCAGTTGCGGCTGACGCAGCCCACCTTGTCGCGCCAGATCGCACTGCTGGAATCGCGGCTGGGGATCGTGCTGTTCCAACGCAGCAAAAAACGCCTTGTGCTAAGCGCCGAGGGGCAGGCGCTGTTGCCCCATGCCAGCGCGATGGCCGCCCATGCAGAGGAATTCGCACTGGCCGCCACCGGGCATGGTGCGGATACGCAGGCACCCATTACCCTGTCGGTCACGCAAGGGTATGCGGCCTACCTGATGCCCGCCATGATCGCCGCTTGGCAGGCTGAATGGCCCGATCTGCGCCTGACACTGCTGGCGCAGGATACCCTGTCCGACCTGCACCGCCGCGAGGCCGATCTTGCTCTGCGCCACGCGCCCCCGGCAGAAGCAGGGCTGGTCGGCGACCGCCTGCCCGACCGGCGCATACATTTCTACGCGAGTGCGGGTTGGGTCGCCCGGCATGGACATCCGCGTCGCCTGTCCGACATTCCGATGGACCAGATTATCGGGATGGATGATCCCGACGCTTTCGCAGCTTACATGACAGAGCGCGGGCATGTGCTGTCCAAGGGGCATCACCGTCTGGTCACGATCAACTGCATGGCCAACTGGGAAATGGCGCGGCTGGGTCTGGGCGTGGTGCCCATGCTTGATGATATCGCGCTGCGATTCCCCGAAATGCAACCGCTGATGCCCGATACCACGCGGCTAAGCGCGCCCTTGTGGATCGTGGCGCACCGTCAGGTCTATGCCTCTGCCCGCGTGGCACGGCTGCGGGCATTGTTGCTGGCGGCGTTTTCCGACTTGGACGACCCCAAGGCACAAGGCGCGGCATGACACCCATTCTCTATTCCTTTCGCCGCTGTCCCTATGCAATCCGCGCGCGGCTGGCGCTTGCGGCAAGCGGCGTGCAGGTGGAACTGCGCGAGATCAAACTGCGCGACAAACCGGATGCATTTCTGACCGTGTCGCCGTCAGCCACCGTGCCGTGCCTTGTTGCCGCGGGCGGCGTGGTCGACGAAAGCCTCGACATCATGCTTTGGGCGCTGCGCCAAAACGATCCCGATGGCTGGCTCGACATTCCAGAGACCGGCCACGCGTGGATCGCGCGCAATGACGGGCCGTTCAAACACGCGCTGGACCGGGTGAAATACGCCAGCCGCTACCCGGCCGAGGACCGCGACACCCATCTGGCGCAGGCGATCGCACATCTGACCGCGCTGGATACCGCCCTTGGTGATTGGCTGTTCGGCCAGCCCACGCTGGCGGATTTCGCCATGCTGCCCTTCATCCGTCAATTCGCCTTCATCGACAAAGCGTGGTTCGACCGGCAGCCTTGGCCGCACCTTCATGCGTGGCTGGAGCGGTTCCTGATATCGGACCGCTTTGCCGCTGTCATGGACAAGCACGCCCCATGGGCCGAAGGCGATGCGCCGCGCCTCTTCCCCTGACGCGCCCTGCCCCCTATCTAGGGACAAGGCAAGGAATGTGGGGCTTATGGGTATCGGTCGGTTTGCAGGGGACGTTTTGCGCGGGGTCGAGGAGACGACCACGCAGATCGGGCACGCGGTCACAGGCGGCATGTTTCAGGATTCGCTCCGCCTTGGCGTGACGGGCCTGTCGCAGGCGGGCAAGACCGTGTTCATCACCTCGCTGGTTGCGAACCTTCTGGACCGCGGGCGTATGGGAGGCTTGCAGGCCGTCAGCGACGGCCGGATCGAGGCCGCGTATCTGCAACCCCAGCCCGATGATACCCTGCCGCGCTTCGAGTATGAGCGCCATCTCGCCGCGCTGACAGGCCCGAACCCGCATTGGCCCGACAGCACGCGGCATGTGTCGCAGTTGCGGCTGTCGTTCCGGGTGCGCTCGGGCGGGGTTCTGGGCGGCTTGCGCGGGGCGCGGGTGCAACATCTGGACATCATCGACTATCCGGGCGAGTGGCTCCTGGACCTGACGCTGCTGGACAAAAGCTTTGCCGAGTGGAGCCGCGATCTGCTGGCCGCCATGGAACGGCGCGACTATGCCGCCGGGTATCTGGCCCGGTTGGCCGACACAGACCCCGACGCACCGCATGACGAAGCCCGCGCCCAAGATCTGGCCGCCAGTTTCACCGACTACCTTGGTGCCGCGCGCAACGCGGGGTTGCCAGATATCTCTCCGGGGCGGTTTTTGCTGCCGGGCGATCTGGCGGGCAGTCCCGTCCTGACGTTTGCCCCGATGACGGGCAGCATGGCGCGTGGCAGCTTGGGCCGCGAAATGGCACGCCGCTATGACGCCTACAAGGCGCAGGTCGTGCGCCCGTTTTTCCGCGATCATTTTGCCCGTATCGACCGGCAGATCGTTCTGGCAGATGTGCTGGGCGCGGTCCATGCCGGACCGGATGCCGTGGCCGAGCTGGGCCGCACCATGACCGAACTTCTGTCGGCCTTTCGCCCCGGTCGCAACGCGTGGCTGACACGGCTTGTGGGCGGCAAACGGGTCGAACGGCTTCTATTCGCCGCGACCAAGGCCGACCACCTGCACCACAGCCAGCACGCAAAGCTGACGGGGCTGATGGCTGCGCTTCTGCGTCAGGCCCGTGACCGCGCCGATTTTGCAGGGGCCCGGACAGAGGCCATGGCCATCGCAGCCGTCCGCGCAACGGTGGAAGAGCAGCGCACGCGCGGGGGCGACACGCTCGATTGTGTGCGCGGCACACAGATAGACAGCGGCAAACAGGCCGCGTTTTTCGCGGGCGACCTGCCCGAAGACCCGATGGCGCTGATCGGGCCCGCGCGCGATGGTGCGGCTAAATGGCTGGATGCCGATTTCGGCGTGATGCAATTCGCGCCCGTGGGTTTGACCCGCCGCCCCGGCGACGGGCTGGCACATATCCGGCTGGACCGCGCCGCGCAATTCCTGATCGGAGACATCCTATGAGCCGTGGACCCACCGTGTTCGAGTTGGACGATACCGCAGCAGACACACCCGCCACAGCGCCGCAACCGCCCGAAGACGCGCCGACCGGCGCCGCGATGCAAGCCACGCTTGCCATCGGTCGCAGGCGCATGTCTTGGCTTGGCCGCATGGGCTGGGGCGCAGCGGCAGCGCTTTTGGGGATGGCCCTGTCGCTGGCGGCATGGGATTTCGTCACCGGGCTGCTGGCCCGCAACCCGACCCTTGGTTGGGTCGCAAGCGCGCTGCTTGTCTTGGTCGTGCTGGCCTGTCTTGGGGTGGCGCTGCGCGAATGGGCCGGGTTCCGGCGCTTGCGGCGTTTGGATGACCTGCGCCAACTGGCCGACAGCGCACGGGCCGATGACAACCGCGACACGGCGCTGCGGCTGGTGCACCGCCTGTCCGCGCTCTATGCCAGCCGCCCCGAAATGCGCTGGCACCGTGACCGGCTGGCGGAACTTGCGCCTGACCAGTCCGATGCCCAAGGGTTGCTGCATCTGGCGGAAACCACGCTTCTGGTGCCGCTGGACAAAGCCGCCCGCGCCGAGGTCGAGGCAACTGCGCGGCAGGTCGCGCTATTGACCGCCATGCTGCCCATGGCGCTGGTGGATGTCGCGGTCGCAATGGCCGCGAACCTGCGGATGATCCGCCGCATTGCCGAAATCTACGGCGGGCGCGCGGGTGCATTGGGCAGTATCCGGCTGTTGCGCGGCGTTGTGGCGCACCTGCTGGCCACGGGTGCCGTCGCGGTGGGAGAGGATATGCTGGGATCGGTCGCCTCTGGCGGTGTGGTGTCGAAAGTGTCGCGCCGCTTCGGCGAAGGCCTTGTGAATGGCGCATTGACCGCGCGGCTGGGCATTGCCGCGATGAGCGTCTGTCGCCCCCTGCCCTTCGAGGCCGCACAAAAACCCCGGACCGGGTCTATCGTGTCTACTGCTGTCAGCGGATTGTTTGATCGGGGATAACACAGGCGACAAGGCGACGGGTTGCGCCGCGTGGCCTGCGGGCAAAGACCCGATACCCGTGTTAGCCGCGTTCGGGCAAGACCCGTTCCAGCATCCCCCGGAGTGTGCCCTCATCTTCCCAGTCCAGCCGGACCGGCAAGGTCATGACCTTTTGGCGGAAGCTGCGCGGCAGGCGGACGGCGTCTTTTTCGGTTGTGACCATCTGCGCCCCCAGCGCCTTGGCCTCTAGCTCCAGCCGGGCCATCAACGCGTCGCTTAGCGGCTGGTGGTCCGACAGCGCTTCGGCGCGCAGCAGCTCAGCGCCCTCGGCGCGCAATGTGGCAAAGAACTTCTCTGGCCGTCCGATACCTGCGAAGGCAAGCACGCGCTGGCCTTGCCATGACAGGCCCATCTGCAAGGGCTTTAGCTGCGCTGCCAGCACCGGGACCGGCGCGCGGTTTGAGGCGCGGAACGCCGCGACCTGATCTGAGGTGCCAATCGCAAGCACCCCATCGGCCCGCGACAATCCCGCTGCGACGGGTTCACGCAACGGACCGGCGGGCAGGACACGCCCATTGCCAAAGCCAAGGGCGGCATCGACCACAACCAAGGACAGATCTTTGCGCAAGGCAGGGTCTTGGAAGCCGTCATCCAGAATCAGCGCCTGCGCCCCGGCGGCCAAGGCCGCGCGCGCGGTCGCGACACGGTCGCGGCCCACCCAGACAGGGGCAAATGCGGACATCAGAAGCGGCTCGTCCCCGACATCGGCGGCGCTGTGCTGGCGTTCGACCACCTGCAACGGTCCCTGCAACCGCCCACCATACCCGCGCGACAACACATGCACTGTCACACCCATAGCTTGCAAAATTTGCAACAGCGCGATGACCGTCGGTGTCTTGCCGGTGCCACCGATATTGATATTGCCAACGCAAATTACCGGAACATCGGGATCAAAGCCGACAGGGCGGGCCACGCGCCGCGCGGTCGCGGCCGCATAGACCGACCCCAACGGGGCCAACAGGCTGGCCAGGACAGACCTTTCGCGAAACCAGAAGCCGGGCGGTTGCATCCGCATCACTCCCGACACGCGGCCAGAAGGGCCGTGACAAGCGTTTCCGTCGCCTCTGACCCTTCTGACACGATCTGCCAACCACGATGCGCCATCTCTGCCGCCTGCTCGGGGCGCAGGACCGCGCGCATCATGGCGCCAAGGGCCGGCGGGCGTGTCAGACGCCGGGTCGCGCGCCGCTCGGCCAACAGATCGAACGCCGCAGCAAACTGCCCTTTTTCCGGCCCGTGAACGATCGCGCAGCCAAGGCCAGCGGCCTCCATCGGGGAAAAGCTGCTGCCTTTCGAAAAGCTGCCGCCCATGTAGCAAGCCACAGCCAGACGATACCACAGACCCCGCTCACCTTCGGTATCGGCGATATAGACCTGCGTTTCGGGCGTGATCGGATCATCGCGCGACCGCAGTGCCATGGTAAACTGATGCGCGAAACGGGCGTAAAGCTCCGGACCGCGCATCGGGTCGGCGGGGTGCAGTATCAGGGCCAGACGGTGCGATTCGCGCAGCGCTTCCTGCTGAACCGCAATAACGCGTTCCTCTTCCTCTGGCGGCACACCGGCGGCCAGCCACACGGTCCGGTGGCGCAACGACTCTGCCAGAGTCTCGCGCTCTGTCTCATTGCATTTCAGCGCCAAGGGCACTTGCGACAGGGTGCCGATCACCGACAGCCGCTCATCCGCAAATCCGGCCTCGCGCCACAGCGCACGGGCCCGCTCGGTCGCCAGAAAGACATGCGACACACGGCTGAACGCACGCCGCTTGTAGCCGGGGGTCATGGACCAGAACCCCTCTGCGCGCGGCACAGCCATCTCTGCCAGCAGAACCCGTGTCCCCTGTTTCGCAAGCGGCGCCACCACCCCGGCAGGCAAGCTGCGCGCGGCGATCAGCGCGGCACCAATGCGGGTTTTCGCCGCCAGTTTGCGCCCCAGCGCAGCGCCGTCATCAGCACATGGCAGACACAAACGGCGTGGGATTTCGGCGGGTGGGGGGCACGCCTGCGGGTAGATGAGCAAGACCCCGACTTCCTCATCCGCCTGCAAGACCGCCTCTGACAAAGCGGTCAGTTTTTCCAACCGCGAAGGGCTGTCGCAATGCAGCCAGACAAGCGGGCTGCCAAGCCCCGCGACCAGCGACATCCCGTCTTCACTCACCCTGTGATCTAGCCTGCCGGTCAAACGCGCCGCGCCTCTACTTTGCCAATCCGCCCAGCCTGCGCGCCATCAGGGCCATGTGCAAGGCCGGGTTGGCCGCGATCACACCATTTGCGCGCGGGTCTGCGGTGTTGAACACAAGCGGGTCGCCCTGTCCATCTGTGGCTGTGCCGCCAGCTTCCGCAAGAATAAGCGCGCCCGCGGCAATATCCCAATGCCACGCGGGCTTGAGGGTTAGCATAGCATCGAACGCGCCTTCTGCCGTCAATGCCATGCGCCAAGCCAGCGCGGGGCGGAAATGCTGGCTGACACCGGGAACCCCGCCGGGCCAAAGCGCCGGGTCAAGCTGGCTGCGCGCAGTCAGAACGCGCGCGCCCGCAACGGTATCGGACACGACAATCGGCGCGCCATTGCAAAACGCACCCTGCCCGCGCGCCGCCGTATAGGTCTGGCCCAGCCGGGGCAGGTGGATGGCGGCGGCCAGGGTCTGGCCGTTTTCGACCACGCAGACAGGGTGCGCAAACCCGTCTTTTCCATCCAGATAGGCCCGCGTTCCATCCAGCGGGTCCACGATGAATACGCGGTCACGGCGCAGGCGGTCGGGGCTGTCGGGCGACTCCTCCGAGAGCCAGCCATAATCGGGCCGCGCGCCCAGCAGCAGCGCGCGCAACGCCGCGTCAATCTCCAGATCGACCTCTGACACAGGGCCTTGCCCCTGCCCTTTGTCCCAGACGCGCGGCGCACGACCGAAATGGCGCAAGGCGATCTCGCCTGCCGCCATCGCGGCCTGCGTGACCAAACCCAGATCGTCAGTCGCCGGCAAGGGTCATCCCCTCGACCAGCAGCGACGGCACCACATGGCTGACATGCGCGCGCGCGTCGTTGGCCGGGATGATGCGGCCCAGCATATCGCGCAGATTGCCAGCAATCGTGCATTCATTGACCGGATAGGCGATTTCGCCGTTTTCCACCCAGAACCCGCTTGCCCCGCGCGAATAATCGCCGGTGTTGGGGTTTATGGTGGACCCGATCAGCGACGTTACCAGCAGCCCCGTGCCCATCTGCGCGATCAGATCCTCGCGGCTGGCGTCGCCTTGCGTCAGAGCCCAGTTGGTTGTGCCGGGGCTGGGTGGCGCAGAGGTGCCGCGCATCGCACTTGCCGTGCTTTCCAGTCCCAGTTTGCGCGCCGAGGACAGGTCCAGAACCCATCCCTGCAAGATCCCGTCGGCCACCAGATCGCGCATACGCGTTTGCAGGCCTTCAGCATCGAACGGGCGCGAGGCGCTGGCGCGCGGGCGGTGCGGGTCTTCGTGAAGCGACAGCCCCTTGGGCAGCACCTGTTCGCCCATCGCATCGCGCAGCCAGCTAGAACCGCGCACGACTGACGCGCCGTTGATGGCCGCAACCAGATGACCGATCAAGCCGCTGGCAATGCGCTCGTCATACAGAACCGGATAGGCGCCGGTTTTCGGGCGGCGCGCCCCGTGGCGGGCGACGGCGCGTTCGGCGGCAAGGTGCCCGACATCCTCGGGCGCGGGCAGATCGGTTTGAAAGACACGCCCCTCGCCGCACCAGTCCCGTTCCATCCCAGAGCCTTCGCCACTGATGGCGACACAGCTGATATGCCGTGAACTGCGCGCATAGCCGCCGCTGAACCCGTTGGTCGCGGCCAGCCAGATCGCCTGCTGGCCATACGCGGCAGAGGCCGATTGAACCTGTGTCACGCCACCGACCGCAAGCGCAGCAGCCTCTGCCCGGCGCGCATCCTCTTGCAACGTCGCGGGGTCCGGTTCGGGCGCGGGGTCCAGCATTTCCAACCCATCGGCGCTGCGCAGCATGGCAAGCTGATGGCTTTCGGCCAGCCCTGCATAGGCATCTTCCGGGGCTTCGCGGGCCATGGCCACAGCGCGGGCAGCCATTGCGGCCAAGGTCTCTGGCCGCGTGTCCGACGCGGAAATACACGCCTGCCGTTGCCCGACAAATACACGAAGACCGATCTCCAGCCCTTCGGACCGTTCGGCCTGTTCCAGCCCGCCCTTGCGCACGTCAATCGACACCGAGCGCCCATCCACGGCAATGGCATCGGCGGTATCGGCTCCGGCCTTCTTTGCGGCGCTCAGCAGGGACTGTGTCAGGGGCGCAAGCTGGGCTGTCATATCGGGCTTGGGCATAAAAGCTTCCTTTTCGGGCAGAACTTGCCTTGATCTAGTGCCACAGGGCGCGAATTGGAATGCCGCTGGACGGTCTTTTGCGCAGCTTTCGGGTCGGCTCGGTGCCGTGGCTCGCTTTATAGCGCGCAAGACCCTGACAAAAGGCCGCCCCGATGTCTCTTTTCGCGCTCTTGCTGTTTTTGCTGCCGCTGGCCTACAGCCCCGGCCCCGGCAACCTGTTCTTTGCCGCACATGGCGCGCGCTTTGGCTGGCGTCGGACTATCCCCGCCTATCTGGGCTACCATATGGCGACCCTATTGGCCGCGCTGGCCGTCGGGGCCGGTTTGCTGCTGTTGACTGGGCCAGTGCTGGGGCGAGTTCTGTTATGGGTCGGCACCGGCTACGTGCTCTGGCTGGCGCTCAAACTCTGGCGGTCCAGTGCCGTGACCCGATTGGACAACACCCATCAGGCCACATTGTGGGACGGGGCGGCGCTGCTTGCCCTGAACCCCAAGGCATGGGCGATCATGGCGGCCCTCTTCGCGCAATTTCCGTCGGCGGATACCATGACCGTGCTGGCGGTCGCGTTGGTCTTCACGCTCAACAACGCATTGGCCTTCGCCCTATGGGCAGGGCTGGGCCAGTCGATCCTCGCGCACATGACCTCTGAAACGCAGGTCCGCGCCGTAAACCGCGGCTTTGCGCTTATGTTGGCTGTTGTAGCGCTTGCGATGGCGGCGGGCTAGCCCGCTACCACCATCCCGAACGACAATTGCGCAACTGCTGGTCATACATCACGGACCGCGTGGCAACCCGGTCGGCCACCTCCAGCAACCACGGTTTCGAATTGTACGTCCCTCTGGAGAAGCCTGTATGCCCGTCGTGATAGGCCAGATACAGATTGCGCGCATCGTTCAGCGCAATACCATTGCGCTCGCGCGACTTGTTCGAATACCAGCCAACAAAGTCCGTGGCATCGCGGATATCGGTGCGGTCGGCACGGCGGTTTCCGGTTTCGCGGCGGTATTCATCCCATGTGCCGTCAAGCGCCTGTGAATACCCCATCGCAGAGCTTTGCCGCCCCAGCGGGATCACGCCAAGTGCATAGCGCACAGGGGTTTGGGCATCGCCGATGAACCGGCTTTCTGCATGGATAATCGCCGCCTGAACCGCGACCGGTACGCCCCACCTGCGCTCTGTAGCGCGCATGGCTGCGAAATACTTGGGACGCTCGGACGACATAGCGCAGGCATCGTCCAGATTGCGCGGCGCGGAAAAATCTTTGCCGCCACATGCGGACAACAACACCGCAAGCGCGATGAAAAGGGGAAATCTGCTCATGTTTGCCTCGGTATTTTTTTAGTAGTTTAACCGGTTGGCGAAAAAAAGTAAGCCCCCGCGCCCGTGCGGCGTGGCGACATTGTCGAAAACGTGACCAGCGCGGCGGCTTTCACCGCTCTTAACACTCTCTTCAGACCCGCCTGATAGGCTTGCGATTGGGTAGAATAGGTGGGTGGCTATGGAACGTTCTGACAATGTCAGGCCGATTATCATCAAGCGCAAGAAAGTCGTGGTTGGTGGCGGGCATCACGGCGGGGCATGGAAAGTGGCCTACGCCGATTTCGTGACGGCAATGATGGCATTTTTCCTTATGCTGTGGTTGCTCGGCTCAGTGTCGGATGACGAACGCAAGGGCATCGCGGATTACTTCTCCCCGACGTTCGCGATCGACAGCCAGTCATCGGGTGGCGACGGTGCGTTGGGCGGCACATCCATTTCAACTGTCTCCTCTGTAACCGACAAAATCGCAACGGCAGAGGCCTTTCAATCCGAATCTCAGGCGCTGCAAGACGTGTCCGACGCATTTGCAGCTCTGGCCGGCGAAAGCGCCCATGCCGAACAATTGCTGAAACACGTTAACATAAGATTGACGGATGAGGGCCTCGTCTTCGTTCTCGCCGACATTCCCGACTCCCCGCTGTTCAACCCGGACACTGCCACGCCGCGCCCGGTGTTGGAGGAGTTGACGCGCCTGATGGCGGACGCCATGCGCGTTGTGCAAAACCCCTTGGCAATCGGGGCGCATTCACAGTCATTTCCGGCGGTGCTGCGCAGCAACCCGGTCTGGCCCCTGACCCTCCAGCGGGCGGACGCCATGCGCGAGTTGCTGCTTGATCGCGAATTCGCCCCTGCCCGCCTGCAACGGTTGATTGGCCATGCGGACCGAACGCCTGCGAACCCCGACAACACAATGGCACCGGAAAACAACCGGTTAGAGCTGACATTGCTTCGGACGATAAAGCTCTGATCCGCAGTTAGGGGGAAATTAACACGCCGTGTGGATAGTCGGAGGAAGAATCAACCACACGACGGAGCGGCTATGAGTATCACGTCTTCCCTCAATGCGGGCATTTCGGGCCTGCGTGCCAATGCGACGCGCCTATCGACCATCTCGGACAATATCGCGAATTCGGCAACCTATGGCTACAGGCGGGCACAGACGTCGTTCCACTCCATGGTCATCGGCAGCGGGTTGGCAAATCAGGGCGCCTACAGCGCGGGTGGCGTGCGCAGTTCGACCCTGCGGCTTGCCGACCAGGGCGGTGCGTTAATCGGCACCCAGAACGCCACAGACATTGCAGTCAACGGGCGCGGTTTCTTGCCGGTCACTTCCGAACTGGGCGCGCAGCTCCAGGATGGCACGGCCCCGATGCTACTGACGACAACGGGGTCTTTCCGGCAGGATGCGAATGGCTATTTGCGCAATCCGTCGGGCATGGTCCTGCTCGGTTGGCCCGCGGCCGAAAACGGCACCGTGCCACCAAATGTGCGCGACAACACCAGCGGGTTGCGGCCAATTCAGGTGGCCATGAACCAACAGGCATCTTTCCCGACCAGCCGCATAAACATGTCCGTAAACCTGCCCGCCAGCGAAACCCTGCCAACAGGGGCGGGCGACCCGTCCTTCCTGTCTGTGGCCTATTTCGACACACTCGGCCTGCCCGGCACATTAGAAGTGACCTTTCAACCAGACGGTGCCGCAAATTCCTGGACCATGAGCATTGTGGACCAGACCAGCGGCGCCGCGGTGGGCGAATACCAGCTTGTGTTTGACGATACGTCCGGCAGCGGCGGAACGCTGGCCTCTGTCACGCCGCTTGGCGGTGCCTCGGCCTACGATCCCGTTTCAGGAAGTGTCGATCTGACCATTGGCACACAACAAATCAACCTACAGCTAGGCCGTTTGGGCGAAGCTGGCGGCTTGACGCAACGCGGTGCAACCTTTTCCCCTGCCGGCGTTGCGCAGGACGGGTTTGGCGCTGGCAACCTGATCGGGCTGACAATAGATGCCAGCGGCAATCTGGACGCAGTCTACGATCAAGGCTTCCGGCGTACGCTCTACCGGGTTCCGTTGGTGGACGTGCCAAACCCAAATGGTTTGACCGCAGCCAACGACCAATCCTTCCAGATATCCCGCGACAGCGGCGCCTTTTTCCTGTGGGACGCGGGCGACGGCCCGGTCGGGGAATTCGTGGGGTTTGCCCTTCAGGAATCGGCAACCGACGTCGCAGAGGAACTCACCAACCTAATTCAGACCCAGCGCGCGTATTCGTCAAACGCCAAGGTCATCCAGACCGTCGATGAAATGTTCCAGGAAACCAACAACATCAAACGGTAGTTTGATGCGCAGATAGAATCGAGGGGGCCATGAGCCTTGGACTAGCAAGCAATTCCGCGATGGGCGGGCTACGGCTTTCAGCATTGGGCACGCGTCTGGTTGCCGAAAACCTTGCCAACGCCGAAACCGAGGGCTTCGGCCAGCGCAATCTGGTGCCATCCAGCACGCTGGTAAATGGACACAACACGCCCATCCAGAGGGTGGCAGACCCGGTGCTGCTTGGGGCCACACGCCGCGCCGAAAGCACACACATTCATGCAGATGTGCTGAACACTGGTCTTGCTGGACTGGAGCATGCATTCGGCCTTCCGGGAGAGGCCGATTCGCTCAACGGCCTTGTCACCTCCCTCGCCTCCAGCCTCCAACAAGCCGCAACAACGCCCGACTCCACGGCCGGCTTGCAAACCGTCGCGCAGGATGCCACGCGCCTCGCGGCGAAATTCAACCGGACCGAACTGCAGATACAGTCCATCCGTCAGCAGGCCGACGACTCAATCGCCAAGGATGTCGGCACGTTGAACGACGCTCTTGCCCGGGTGGCCGCTCTGAACAAGGACATCCAGCGACAGATGCTCTTGGGCGGCGACCCGAATGGCTTGATGGATGAACGTCAACGCGTCGTGTCAGGCATCGCCCAGATCATTCCGGTCACAGAGATTCCGCGCGAAAACGGTCGCATCATGCTGCTGGCCGCCAATGGTCAGGTTCTTGCAGAGAATGACCACGCGCAATTCGGCTTTGCACCAACCATCGGCATTGGCGCGACCGACAGTTTGGCGAACGGTGCACTTGCTGCGGTCACGCTGGACGGGCGCGCCCTTGGCCCGGACAGTGCAATTACGCAATCCGGACGCCTTGGTGCAAATCTGGAGCTGCGCGACACAATCGCACCCGGCGCTCAGACCCGGCTGGACGCACTCGCCCAAGACCTGCTGGCCCGCTTTTCAGGCCCCCAGGCTGACACCACCTTGTCTCATGGTGAGTTTGGGCTGTTCACACTGCCCGTGGCGACAACCTCCCCCGCCGACGCCACGGGGCTGGCAGGAAAGCTAAGCCTGTCGACCCGGTTTGATCCGGTAACGGACACTGGCCTCTGGCGGTTGCGAACCGGGTTGAATGCCGTGGCGCCGGGTCCAACGTCGGACCCCGCGAATTTGACCCGGATGGCCGAAGCGCTCGACAAATCGACGACACTGTTTTCCGGCACTCCGGCTCACGACCTGACAACACATGTCGCGGCACAGGTCTCCGCGCTTGCGACGGCCAGGCTGCAGGCCGAAAACGACCTCTCCTTTGCGCAGGCCCATCACACAGCCTTGCAAGAGGATTTTGCCCGAAGCGGGGTCGATACCGACACTCAAATGCAACGTCTTCTGACGCTCGAACGCGCCTATGCCGCCAACGCGCGGGTGCTTTCGGCGGTCGATGGCATGATGCGCAACCTGCTGGAGATATGATATGTTTCAGATTGGAACCGGCGATCACGCCCAAAGCCTGATGCTCCGGCGCACAGGCAGCTCCCTGCGCCAGACAGTGTCGCGGCTGACGGCAGAGCTTGCCTCGGGCCAAAACTCCGACAAACCGCGTGCGCTGGGTGGCAATCTACTTGAGCTTGCCAATGTGGAACATGGTCTTGCGCTATCTGCGCAACACGCGACATCAGCGCGGTTGGCTGTAACCTTTCTTGAGGCGCAACAAAATGTGGCCGATCAGATCGGCCAGATCACCGAGCGCGTGTCGCTGGACTTACGGACGAGCGCACAGGCATCGGGCAAGCTTGCAATGGCGGATGCGGGCGAACGCGCCAAAGCCGGGTTCGAAGATGCGATCGGGTTGTTGGGGACCAAAATCGCCGGTCGCCATGTTTTTTCCGGCGTCGCCGGGGATCAACGCCCATTTGCCACGCCTGACGACATCCTTGGTGCCGTCGCTGCAAGCGTGCCACCCAATGCATCACCCACCGACATCAAGGACCATGTGACCGCATGGTTCGCCGAAGGCGGGCCCTTCGAGAGTGTTGCCTATACAGGTGCCGACGCCGCTGCCAACGCGACCGCTCTCGGGGACGGGCATTCCGTTCGTTTCGACGTGACAGGCGCGGACAAGGGTATACGCGACAGCCTCGCAGGCTTGGCGTTGGGCGCGCTCGCCCATACGCTGGAACCCGGCTTGGACCTTTCTGATATGCGAAATCTGCTAAGCGCGGGGGCAAATTCGCTGAGCGCATCAGCAGATCAGCGGATTGCGATGCAAGCACGGATCGGCGCCCAAGAGGCGCGGGCGGCAGACGGCTTGGCCCGAGCCGAAGCGCGGGCTGCCTCGTTGCAGATCATCCGGACCGAACTGCTGGAGGCCGACCCTTATGAGACCGCTACGGCGCTGGAAAGTGCAACCCAGAGACTGGATGCGTTGTACCTTGTGACCGCCCGTTTGTCGCGCCTCTCGCTGACAGAGTATCTGAGATGAATAAGGCATTCTGTATTCTTCTGGTTGCCGCGTTTACCTTCGTTTGCCAGCCCGCAACGGCGACGGTTCGCCTGAAGGACATGGTGGAATTCGACGGTGTCCGCGCCAATGACCTGCTCGGCTATGGTTTGGTGGTCGGTCTGAATGGCACCGGTGACGGTTTGCGCAACGCGCCCTTCACCGAAGATACGATGTCAAACATTCTGGAACGGCTCGGCGTGAACGTAACCGGGGAACAGTTTCGCCCCAAGAACGTCGCCGCCGTGATCGTGACCGCCAGCCTACCGCCTTTTGCAAGGGCAGGCGGCACTGTGGATGTTACCGTCTCGGCAATTGGTGATGCCACAAGCCTGCTGGGCGGCACGCTTGTCATGACGCCCCTGAACGGGGCGGATGGCACGATTTACGCGGTGGCGCAGGGCAGTATTCTAGCCGGTGGCGCGGTCGCAGAAGGCGCAGCAGCGCGCGAGGTGCGCGGCGTGCCGACCTCTGGCGTTATCCCCGGAGGCGCGCGGGTCGAGCGCGAGATAGACTTCTCACTGGCGAGCCTGACAGAAGTGCGGCTGGCGCTGAAAGTGCCGGATTTCTCGACGGCATTGCAGATAGAACACGCCATAAATCTGGAGTTCGCCGCACGGGCAGCACGGATGATGGATTCCGGAACGGTGGTTCTGGAAGTGCCTGCAACGGGCGCAAGGTCGACTGCGCATGCTCTGGCACGCATTGAAAACCTGCGCATTGCGCCCGCAAGCCGGGCCCGCGTGGTTGTGGACCAGCGGTCGGGCACCATTGTCATGGGCGAGGATGTTCGCATCAGCCGTGTCGCGGTGGCACAGGGCGGGCTAACCCTGCGGGTCGAGGAACGCCCATTGGTGGTTCAGCCCAACCCATTTGCCGATGGCGAGACGGTGGTCGTTCCCAGAACCGCCGCCGAATTGGAAGATGCGCCACCGGTGTCGCTTGCCGAAGTCGACGGCGGCACATCGCTCTCGGAAATTGTCGCCGGCTTGAATGCACTTGGCGTCGCGCCCCGCGACATGATCGACATTCTGAGCAGTATCAACGCTGCGGGCGCGCTGCATGCCGAACTGATTGTGCGATAATCCCGCAACGCGGCCCCGGCGGCTTGGGCATGTGGTGTCATCCTGAACCAAGATCAGAGCACGGCCATCAGGACCATTGCGCGGCCCGCCGTCAACGGGCTATCCCTTGGCAGGTTACTTGGGACAGAATTCCACCATGGCACATAAACGCGGACCAACGAACGGCCCGAAAGTCAGCGTGATCCTGCCATTCTACAATGTCGAACGGTATATCGGCGCCGCGATTCAAAGCCTTTTGGCGCAAGATTTTACAGATTTCGAGGCGGTCTTGGTGGATGACGGGTCGACCGACGCTTCGGCGCCGTTTGCGCTGGCCGCAATCGGTCGCGACCCGCGCTTTCGAGTGATCTCGCAAAGCAATCAAGGCCTATCGGTCGCACGCAACACAGGGCTGGACTTGGCGCGCGGCATCTATATTGCCTTTCTGGACGGCGATGACAGCTATGCCCCCGGTTTTCTGTCCGAAATGACCCGAACGCTGGACGGGTCGGGCGCGAATTGGGTCGCCTGTGCGATCCGGCTGGACTATCCCGACCAACCCGGCATTCCGCATTCCGCCATTCATGGCACACCGCAGATCGAAACAGGCGCGCGCAGTGTCGATCTTGCTGACGCCCGCACGATCGCGCGGCATCTGCCATCTGCCTGGAACAAGCTGTACCGCCGCGATTTCATAGGGTCGCTGCGGTTTCCGCCGGGCGCCTTGTACGAGGATCATCCGTTCTACTGGGCGCTTGCCTGTCGCGCCACACAGATGGGCTACCTGCCGCAACCGCTTTACCATCACCGGCGCGGACGCGCGGGCCAGATCACCACGCAGGCCAATCCACAGATATTTCAGCAATTCGACAGGATTGAGGAGGTGCGCACCATTCTTGCGGGTGCGGACAAACACTACAAGCAAGCCGCCCTCTCGCGTCTGGCGACCCGGCTTGTGCACGAGCGGCTGGAACCGGTCACGGACCCTGAATTACGATGCGCCTTTCTGGAACATGCCCGCGGCTATTTCAGCGCGCACGGCCTGCAATGGGACTGGGACGCGGCCGATGATATCGACCTTGGGCTCGCGACGGCCGTTCGCCCGGACTTGCGCTTTACCGCCCTGGTGCAGCGCGGCGCGGGCGAAGATTTGACGCGGGCGGCGCTTGACGCACAACGGCTGTCGGCGGAGCAGATTGTGCCGGTGCCGGACGGTGCACCATTGCAGGTGCTACATGCAATCTTGCCGCAGATCGGCACCCCTTGGGTCGCGATTTTTCAGGCGGGGGACATTCCGGCACCGAATTGGTCCGCCGAAATGCTGCGCACCTTGCAGGGCGACGCGGGCGCCCAATGGGCGGTCTGCGCCACGGTGCACAGCGCCGGCGCACGGGCCGATACGGGTTGGGCGCAGCCCGGGCTACCTTGCGCCGAACCAGCGGCCCTGATGCTGGCAACGGACCGACCGCCGCCCAGCGCGCGCGATGCCGCTTGGACTGCGGTTCTGCGCCACGCGGTCGCTTTCCCGCCTGCGCAAGTTACGGAATCGCTTGTCACACTCACCGCGCGGCCCGTTGACACGCCCATGGCGACATTGCGCCGGTTGCAGGTGTTGCGGGCTGACGGGGTGCTGGAACCCATGCACATGACCGCAGCTTTCCTACATCGCGCCCAACTGGCCGTTCTGGCGCAACCCGGTCGTTTACGACGGCTGGTCGAGGCCCTCAAATGGGGGCTCGTGCGCCGGATCGGGGGCTTGCCGCGCACCAAGCGAGCGGCGCATATCGGACCAAGATTCTGGCGGATGCTTTAGGTCCGATGTCAGAAAAGGTCTGGCCGCTCGGGGAAAAACCTGTGTCTCAACCGTTCGTTATGCGGGGCGTTGAGCGCGCGGATTTCGTCCTGCTGAGCGTCGGTCAATCCCTGCCGTGTCTGACCCGCAAAAACCGGCAGCAGCAGGGTCATTGCAGTTCTATAGGCGACATGCATTTTGCCTTTTTTGTTTTGCCGCGGCAAAACCTTGTTCAGCAGACGCCGCAGTCTGATTTCTTCAACCGATAGCGCGGCATTCTCGCGCTCCGGGCGCTGCAAACCCGCAAGCCCTATCCCCGCAAGATCGCAAAAATCCGCCAGCAAGTCGCCATCGCGCAAGTGGTCGGCGGCCAGGATGCGTACATCAAGGCGGTCCTTCCCGACGGCGTTGACCCACCAGTTCAGCGTCTTCAGATGGTTGATCGTGGCACTTTTGCGCAGATGCTCATCCAAGCTGTGGGTATGCCCGCGACGGATCGCTTCAGAATAGCTGCTCAGGACAAGTTCCTGCTGGCTCCGCAGATATACCAGATAGCGCACGTTGGAAAACCGCGCGGTCAGGAAGCGGTCAAGCGCACAGATCGGCTCGGCGGTTTTCAGCCATGGGTAAATGTGTTCGCTCGACCCGACAAAAACCCGATGCCCGCCCTGTTGCGCAAGCGTGGTATCCAGATGGCGTTCAAAACGCTGCACATAGGCGCGTTGATCCGCATGCGTGTGCAACCCCAGTTCATTCCGTTCATAAGCGGGCGGCACCAGTTTTCCGACCGCGTCCAGGGCCGTGATCGGAAACTCATACTGGCTGCCTGACCACGGAACGAACCGATCATACAGCACACCTTGCTCGGACAAGGCCGCGCGGTTGATTTGCAAAAACGCCTGTATGGTCGATGTGCCGGATTTCGGCATCCCGATATGAATGACTGCCTTCATGTTGCGCCCGCGTAGAAGCTGTCGAGTTGTTCCGCGTGGGCGGAAAGGTCGGTTGGCGCGCGCGCACCGCTCCAATATGCCGTCCAGTCAACGCTACCCGACAGAACGAGGTCCAGAACGCGGGCGAAGTCCGCGGCGTCGCCCGCACGAAAGACAAGCTGCCGGGTGCCCGGCAATTCCTGCGCGCCGCCGCGGTCAGAGGTGATCAGCGGGATATGACGGGCATGCATCTCTAGCGCGACCTGGGGCAGATTGTCTTCCCAAAGGGGCGGCACAATGCCGATATCGGCTTGCGCCAAGATCCCGTCCATCTCGGCGGCGGTGTAGCCGTCATGTCTTTGCAGCCCCGCCAGACGCGGGATCAACGCCTGCAAGCGGGTCATCATTTGCTGCGGCCCTTTGCGGGCGGCAACGGTCAGGTGCAGGCGCGCCAGCACATCGGCGGGCATAACGTGCAGCGCGTCAAGCAAGAACCCAAAGCCCTTATCCGCCCGCATATAGCCCAGATACACCAAACGAAGCGGTGCTTGCCGCACGTCGCGCGGTTTTGTACGCGCCCATTCACTTGCATGACGGGTGCCGATATAGCAGGTCTGAGCCTTGCCGATGCCAAAACCCTTGGCAATGTCGCGCACGCGGTCAGACACGGCCAAAACCGTATCGCAATGGGTGTTGATCAGGCGCACCATCTCGGCCCGGCGCTGCGCAAAATGCCTGCCTGCAGCCGCGTGCGTGTCAGTGTCTGCGGTGGGTGTAGTGGGGGCCGGCGTGTTCCGGCCTCGCAGTGCCTTGAGCATGCGCCACCCCCCAACAAGCGCGGGGCGCAACAGACGATCATATCCCCAGCTACCGGGTGGCGCGCCCAGCTTCGCAAAGGCCCCCTCCACTGCATAGGCCCGCCGGATCGCCATCGGGTTTGGCTCCAGCGGCAGGCATGTGGCACAGCGCCGACCCTGTTCGAAATCCGCACAATGTGCGCGCTCTTGCCACCACAGGTTCACCTGCGGGCAAAACGGGTAATAGTTGTGCAGCGACAACACAAACCGTGTCTCCGGCAGTTCCCTGCGCATTTCCAGAACACGGGCCGGCAACCCTTCCAGCCCGTGGAAATGTATGACGTCATACGGTCCGGTCCGGTGCAGGAACGCGCGAAACAGCGCCTCTGTGGCCGGGTCGCTCAACTGCGCAGGACTGGCGAAATCTGCATGCGACGGGGCGATTGGCCGCGTGTTGACGAATTCATACCGGTCAGGCCCGACAGCCCGCCATTTTGGGGGCGCGGTGGGCGAAATGTCATGGGCGAGCCCCGCGCTTAGCGCGGTGCAGTGGTGCCCGTTCGTCGCGCGTTGCTCGGCCATAAGCGATTGCGCATAGCCCCGGACGCCACCGCCCCGCGCAGCGCGATCCTCTGGGTCCACCCAGTAAAAATGCAGAATTCGCAAATGATCGCCTCTCAGCGCGGTCTTGATATTGCGAGTGTCTCTAGCCCAGCGCCGCACATGCGCGCAAGGGCAAGGCCGGACAGCCAACAAAACGAACCGGTCAAATCGTCTGCAAATGACAAGCTCTTGCCCGAATTGGACCCAACCCGCGCACCGCGAACAACAGAGGATTATCGCGGGTGAATATATGGGTGGTGGGATGTCGTTGCATCTTGAGGGCGTCTATCAGACGGGCGCCGACGCGTTGGACATTGGGCTGTCCGACAGTCTGGTCGTGGCCAATGGTGCCGGAACCTTTGTCATCATGACAAGCGGCATTGCCGGCGGGTTGAGCGTCTACCGTCTGGAGGCCGATGGGCGGCTTTCCCCACATGACACACAA
Organism: Roseinatronobacter ekhonensis; assembly: GCF_900499075.1. Lineage (GTDB taxonomy): Bacteria > Pseudomonadota > Alphaproteobacteria > Rhodobacterales > Rhodobacteraceae > Roseinatronobacter > Roseinatronobacter ekhonensis. The sequence goes on from NZ_UIHC01000009.1 coordinate 104,636, forward strand.
GTCTTTCCGTCGGCGCTGCAAACGGGGTTGGGTGGAACCATCACATTTGCAGAAATCGACGGCGCGCCCGTTGTGTTTATCGGCGGCGACGACAACGAGGCTTGGGGCTATGCATTCGAACCGGACGGACAGATCGGGCCGTTGCACTCCTATGACTGGGCGACGGTGCAGGCCGCCGCCGCGACCGACGCGCCGGGGGCGTTGCAAGCATGGGGCCAATTCTCGGGCGTGACCGGGCTGGCGGCCCAAATGCCCGTTCCAGCCGACAATCTTGTGGCGGTCCACAATCTCGGGGCAGCGCAAACAGGTTATATGCTGTCCCTTGACAGGGCTGCGGGGCAGGTGTTCAGCCACAGCTTCGGGTCGGATGGTGGCTATGTGCAGATCGCGGTCCTTGGCGCGGCAGAAGGGTTGGCGATCAGCAATCCGACCGCGATGGAAATCGCTAATTTCGGCACGAACAGTTTCGCGATTATAGCATCGGCAACCGGCTCTTCGATAAGCGTGGTGGAAGTGGGCCTAGATGGTAGCCTGACGCCGGTCCAGCAACTGATCGACACTGCCAGCACCCGCTTTGCCAACGTGCAGGATCTGACGCTGGTGCAAGACGGCGACCATGTCTTTGTCATGGCAATCGGGGCCGATCACGGCGTTACCGTGTTTCGGCTTTTGCCCGACGGACATCTGGTCTTTCTCGAAACATTCGAAGACGATCTCGGCGGCGCGCTCGACACCCCCACCACCATAAATGCACAGTTTCAGAACGGCATCCTGCATGCGTTCATCGGCACCCAAGACACGGCGGCATTGCTGCACCTGCAATCGGATCAGAGCAATCTTGGGCAGGTTCTAAGCAGTTCGTTACAGGGGGCGGACCTGCTCAGCGGCAGCAATGGCGATGACATACTGCTGGCAGGGTCGGACGCCGACACCCTGACCGGCGGGGCGGGCCATGACATTTTGTCATCAGGCCCCGGCCATAGCACGCTGACGGGGGGCACGGGCAACGATATCTTCGTTATCCGCGCGGAGAGCACACGGGTCGAGATCACCGATTTCCGGCCCGGCCAAGACCGGCTGGACCTGACGGATCTGCCGATGCTGCGCAATCTGGGACAGGTTGAGGTTGCCACGACCACCACGGGCGCGGTCATCCGGTTTCGCGACATGGAAATCGTGATTACTGCACATAATAGCGCCATGCTGTCCCTTGCTGACCTGTTTCCCGACGGATTGTTTGGGGCGGACAGCATGCTCATTATCGCGGGCGAAACCGACCCTGTGCCACCGCCAGATCCACCACCAGATCCGCCGCCGCCCCCCGGCCCGCCGGGTGTGCAGATGGACGGCACCAACACCCATGACAGCCTGCTGGGTGGCGAGGGCGACGATACGTTGAACGGCGCGCGCGGCAATGACACGATTCGCGGTTGGGACGGAAATGACCTGATCGACGGTGGAAATGGCCATGACCGGCTGTGGGGTGGCGCGGGCCAAGACACGATCTATGGCGGGGCACGAAATGACATGATCGGCGGCGGATCAGGAAATGATCTGCTGTATGGCGGCACGGGAAACGATTCGATCTATGGCGGTGCGGGCAATGACACCATTTATGGCGAACAGGATGACACACGGCTGTGGGGCATGAGTGGACATGACCTGATCCACGGCAGCACACTTGGCGGGCGCATTGGCGGCGGCGGCGGGGACGATACCGTCATCGGCGGATCAGGAAATGACACGATCTATGGCGGTGCGGTCATCGGAAACGATAGCATCGACGGCGGCTCCGGCGACGACATGCTCTGGGGCATGGAAGGCGATGACACCCTGATCGGCGGGCTGGGCGACGATTTCCTTGGCGGGGCGCTTGGCAATGACAGGCTGCATGGCGGACCCGGTGACGACACGGTCCGCGGGGCCGAAGGTGCGGATACATTCGTGTTCCTTGACGGCGATGAGACGCTGTTGATCGAGGATTTTTCGTTCGCTGACGGCGACCAACTGGAACTGGACAACACCCTGTGGCAGGCTGGGTTGACGCTGGACCAGATGCTCGGCATCCACGGCACTGTTGCGAATGGCGACATTGTGCTCGATTTCGGCGATGGCGATGTGATCACATTGGCCGGGCTGGCCAATATCGGGCTGTTGGCGGATTACATCACGATCATCTAGCGCCCCGCCATTGACAGCCACGGCGCTTGGCCATAAAGCACCGGCTGCGCAAACCATCCGGTCTGCGCGACTATTGGTGTTGGTGGCTCCCGCAAGGGAAGGCCTGTCACCCGCAACGCGGGGAAGGACAACGCCCTTCATCGCCCGTCAACGGGCACCAAAGAAGGAGATCAGACGGTGACCAAACGCACCTCTGCCAAGTATAAAATTGACCGCCGTATGGGCGAAAACATCTGGGGCCGTGCCAAAAGCCCTGTCAATCGCCGTGATTACGGCCCCGGCCAGCACGGCCAGCGCCGCAAGACCAAGCTGAGCGATTTCGGCATCCAGCTTCGCGCGAAGCAGAAGCTGAAAGGCTATTACGGCGATCTGACCGAAAAGCAGTTCCGCCGCATCTACGGCGAAGCCGAGCGTATCAAGGGCGATACCGGTGAAAACCTTGTCGGCCTGCTGGAACGCCGTCTGGACGCGGTGATCTACCGTGCGAAATTCGTGCCGACCATTTTCGCGGCACGCCAGTTCGTGAACCACGGCCACATCACCGTGAACGGTCAGCGCGTCAACATCCCCAGCTATCGCGTGAAAGAAGGCGACGTTGTTGCCGTGCGCGACAAGTCCAAGCAACTGGCCATCGTGCTGGAAGCTGTCGGGCTGGCAGAGCGCGATGTGCCCGACTATCTGGAAGTGGATCACTCCAAGCTGACGGCGTCGTTCACCCGCACCCCGTCGCTGGCTGATGTGCCCTATGCGGTTCAGATGGAACCGAACCTTGTGGTCGAATTCTACGCGAAGAACTGATCTTCGCCGCACCCGATTTGCGAGAGCCCTGCCCCCGTGGCGGGGCTTTTTGCTATGCAGCCAATCCGGCGGCCCCGGCCAACCCCGCGCCTAACACCACCGCCCATGCGGGCAAGCGCCAGATCTGCAAGGCGACAAAACAGGCCAACGCGAAGCCGAATTGCGCCATCGTATCCACTGCGCTCGTAAAGACAGGGTCATAGAGCGCCGCACCCAGAATCCCGACGACCGCAGCATTCGCCCCCGCCATGCCAGCGCGCACCGCTTTTGCGCCGCGCACCGCCTGCCAGAAGGGCAAGACGCCCACCAACAGCAAAAAACCGGGCGCGAAAACCGCCAGCGTGGCAATCAGGGCTCCTGTCAGCCCGCTCAAACCACCCAGATAGGTCGCAAAGGTGAACAGCGGGCCCGGAATGGCTTGGGCTGCGGCATAGCCCGTCAGAAACGCGCTCTCGGTTATGTGTCCGGGCGCGACCAATTCCGCCTGTAACAGCGGCAAAACAACATGCCCGCCGCCGAACACCAATGCCCCCGCGCGGAACATGCTGTCGGCCAGCGCCAGACCCGCGCCATGGCCCGCCAGCAGCGGCAGACCCAGCAAACCCAGCGCAACCAAGATCAGCGCCGCCCAAGCGACCGGGCGCGCCACCGGGATGTGCAACGCCCCCGCGCTTGTGCCGGTCTCAAGCCGCAGGGCAGCCCCCACCAAACCGCCCACAAGTATAACCGCGACCATCACCCACGGCCCGGACAGCACCGCCAAGGCGACCACCGCAAAAACGGCGACAGTCGCGCGCGACCTGTCAGGGCAGAGCGTGCGGGCCATGCCCAGAACCGCTTGCGCGACCACGGCGACCGCCACAAGCTTCAGGCCCGCAATCACGCCTGACAGCCCTGCCAGCCCCGCGCCCAGCGCAACGGCCAGCATAATCAGCGCAGAGGGCAAGGTGAACCCGACAAAGGCCGCGAGCGCCCCCAACCAGCCCGCGCGCATCAGGCCCAATGCGAACCCGACCTGGCTGGATGCCGGACCGGGCAGGAACTGGCACAGCGCGACCAGTTCCGCATAATCATCGTCGCTTAGCCAGTTGCGCCGCGTGACGAATTCCGCGCGGAAATACCCGATATGCGCGACCGGCCCCCCGAACGAAGTCAGGCCAAGCCGCAAGAATGCGCCGAATACCTCTGCCAGTCGTGTCAAATCCTTGGCCCTTTCCCGACGCAACTGCGCAAGCCGCACGCATATTTGCAAAATATCCAAGAAACAGCTTATCGTGCACGCCGCTTGCATGGAATGCTGCTTTGGCGCAGGCTATCTGTTGTGCATGACATTTCCTTGACTGCAAAAAGGACGTAGCGTGGCCCGCGACCATATCCGCTTTCTGTTGAACGACCGGGAGGTCACGCTGCATGGCGTGGGCGCGACCGATACGCTCTTGGACCATCTGCGGCTAGGCCAGCGCCTGCGCGGCACCAAGGAAGGCTGCGCCGAAGGCGACTGCGGCGCCTGCACGGTGCTTGTCGGGAGGCTGGAGGGTGGCGCGTTGCGCTATCAGCCCGTGAATGCCTGCATCAGGTTTCTGGCGTCTTGCGATGGCTGCCATGTGGTCACGGTGGAACATCTGCGCGGGGCAGATGGCGGCCTGCACCCGGTGCAACGCGCTATGGTGGAGCATCATGGCAGCCAATGCGGGTTCTGCACGCCCGGTTTCGTCATGGCGCTCTATGCGCTGTGGATGGAAACGCCGCATCCGACCGAAGCTCAGGTCGAACGCGCGCTGCAAGGAAATCTGTGCCGTTGCACGGGCTATGCGCCAATCATCCGCGCCGCACTTGCGATGGGCGCGCATGGCACGACCGACCCGCTTTTGGATGAACGCGCACAAGTCGCCGCGCGTCTGGCCGATTGGGCCGACGCCACGCGAGTCGATATGACCAATGGCCAAAGCCGCGCGATCCTGCCTGCTTCGGTGGATGATCTGGCAGATGTGCTGGATCAGCACCTCGACGCGCGCATCGTCGCAGGGGCGACCGATGTCGGCCTGTGGGTCACGAAATTCCTGCGCGATCTGCCGGTGGCGGTGTTCATCGGCCATCTGGACGGCTTACGCTCGGTCACGCAAACCGACGAAGCGCTGCATCTGGGCGCGATTGTCAGCTACGAGGATGCGCGCGCGCCGCTTCTGGCGCATTTCCCGCACATGGCCCGCTACTGGGACCGTATCGCCGGCTGGCAGGTGCGCGCCATGGGCACACTGGGGGGCAACATCGCCAATGGCTCGCCCATCGGGGACACACCGCCGCCGTTTATCGCTTTGGGCGCGCGTTTGGTGCTGCGCAAGGGCCCGACGCGGCGCGAGATTCCGCTAGAGGATTTCTTTCTGGATTACGGCAAGCAGGACCGCACGGCAGGCGAATTTGTCGAAACCATCATCCTGCCCAAACCCACGCAAGGCACGCTGCACGCCACCTATAAGCTGTCGAAACGCCGCGACGAGGATATTTCCGCCGTTGCATTTGGCATGTCTCTGACCGTGGCGGATGGCACCATTACCGATGCGCGTCTGGCCTTCGGCGGCATGGCCGCGACGCCCAAGCGCGCGGCCCACGCAGAAGCGGCGCTGATCGGGCAGGCGTTTACCTTGGATACGCTGCAAGCCGCCGCCCGCGCGTTGCCACAAGACTTCACACCGCTCTCGGACATGCGGGCGAGCGCCGGTTACCGCATGACCGCCGCGCAAAACCTGCTGACGCGCTTCTGGCTGGAACAGTCGGGCGAAGCGGCGGCGTTGGAGGATGTGCAATGAAGGACTCTGATCGCATCACCGGCGCCGCGCATGACAGCGTGATCCACGATTCGGCCATCAAACATGTGACGGGGCGGGCTGAGTACACCGATGACATCACCGAACCCATGGGCTGCCTGCATGCCTATATCGGGACCGCGACCGTGGCCAAGGGGCAGGTAACAGGGCTGGATCTGTCTGCCGTGCGCACGGCCCCCGGCGTGGTTGCGGTGCTGACAGAGGATGACATTCCGGGGCGCAACGACATTTCGCCCACCGGTCTGAACGACGAACCGATCTTTAGCCATAACGTGCAATTCCACGGCCAACCCTTGTTCGCCGTAGTGGCAGAATCCCGCGATCTGGCGCGGCGGGCCTGCACCTTGGCGCGCATCGACTATGACCAAGTGCCCCATGCCACCGACATAGACACCGCCGAAGCCGCCGGATACCCGGACGTGACAGCACCCCTGACGCTGGCGCGCGGCGATGCGGCAAGCGCGTTGGCCAATGCGCCGCACCGCATTCAGGGCCGGATGCGCGTGGGCGGTCAGGACCACATGTATCTGGAAGGGCAGATCGCGCTGGCCATTCCCGGCGAGGATGACGAGATGACCGTCTTCGCCTCGACCCAGCACCCGTCAGAGGCGCAGCACATGGTCGCCCACGCTTTGGGTGTGCCCTTCAATGCCGTGGTGATGAATGTGCGCCGCATGGGGGGCGGGTTTGGCGGCAAGGAAACCCAAATGAACCTGTTTTGCGCGGTAGCCGCTTTGGCCGCGCGCGCAACAGGCCGCGCCGTCAAACTGCGCCCTGACCGCGATCAGGACATGGAGATCACCGGCAAACGCCATGATTTCCGCATCGACTACGATCTGGGGTTTGATGCGGATGGCCGCTTTCTGGCGGTCGATGGCGTGTTCGCCGCGCGCTGCGGCTGGTCGGCGGACCTGTCCGGCCCCGTGACCGACCGCGCGCTGTTTCATGCCGACAACGCCTATTACTACCCCGATGTGCGCCTGCGCTCGCGCCCGATCCAGACCAACACGGTCAGCAATACGGCATTCCGCGGCTTTGGCGGCCCGCAAGGGCTGATCGCGGCAGAGCGGATGATCGAAGAAATCGCCTATGCTTTGGGCCGCGACCCGCTAGAGGTGCGGCGCGCGAATTTCTACCGCGACGGCGCGGATGTGACGCCCTATCACCAGCAGGTGACGGATAATATCCTTACCCGGCTGGTGGATGAGTTGGAGGCGTCTTCGGACTACCAGAACAGACGCCAAAAGGTGCTGGATTTCAACGCACAAGGCGGGGTCATTCGCAAGGGCATTGCGCTGACGCCGGTGAAGTTCGGCATCAGCTTTACCGCCACATGGTATAATCAGGCGGGCGCGTTGGTGCATATCTATTCCGACGGGTCGGTTCACCTGAACCATGGCGGCACGGAAATGGGCCAAGGACTGTTCACCAAGGTCGCGCAAGTGGTGGCAGAGGCGTTTCAGGTGGACCTGTCGCGCATCAAAATCACCAAAACGACCACGGAAAAGGTGCCCAACACATCCGCCACCGCCGCCAGCAGCGGGTCGGACCTGAATGGCATGGCGGCGCTGAACGCGGCAGAGCAGATCAAAGCGCGGTTGGTCGCGTTTGCGGCCGAGAAATGGGGCGTGGCAGAGGACGCGGTGCAATTCCTGCCCGGTCGCGTGGCGGTGGGCGCGGAAATCATGCCGTGGGAGGACTTCATCAAGGCCGCCTATATGGCGCGGGTGCAGCTTTCGGCGGCGGGGTTCTACAAGACCCCGGACATCCATTGGGACCGCACCAAGGGGCAAGGCCGCCCGTTCTATTACTACGCCTATGGCGCGGCGTGCTCCGAGGTCAGCGTGGACACCCTGACGGGAGAGTCCCGAGTCGACCGGGTGGACGTGCTGCACGATGTGGGCCGCTCGTTGAACCCCGCTTTGGACCTTGGACAGGTCGAAGGCGCCTTCGTGCAGGGTATGGGGTGGCTGACGTCAGAGGAACTCGTGTGGGACGACGCGGGACGCCTGCGCACCCACGCGCCCAGCACCTACAAAATCCCGCTCGCCAGCGACCGCCCGCGCGTTTTCAATGTGGCATTGGCCGAATGGTCGGTGAACCCCGAGCGCACGATCAAACGCTCGAAAGCGGTGGGAGAGCCGCCGTTCATGCTGCCCGTGTCGGTGTTCGAAGCGATCGGGATGGCCGTGGCATCGGTGGCTGGCTACCGCGAATGCCCAAGGCTGGACGCACCCGCCACGCCCGAATGCGTGCTGATGGCGGTGGAGCGGTTGCGCGGATGACCATGCGCGACCTGTTGGCAAGCGATGCGCCCTTGGTGCATCTGCGGTTGAGCGCGGTCGATGGGTCTGCCCCGCGCGAAGTTGGGGCGGAAATGCTGGTCGCAGCCCACGCTCAGGCGGGCACCATTGGCGGCGGACAGGTAGAATACCGGGCCATGGCGCGGGCGCGGGACATGCTGGCCCAAGGCATTGCAGAAGACAGCCTGATCATGGCGCTTGGCCCAGAGATCGGCCAATGCTGCGGCGGGCGGGTGACTGTTGCGCTGGCAGTGCTGGACGCGCGCGCCCGCGCCGAGATGCTGATGCGGCTGGACGGCACGCAAAGCCCCTGCGTCATGATCCTTGGTGCGGGCCATGTGGGACGTGCGCTGGCGCAGGTGCTGACCACCCTGCCCTGCCGCATCGTGCTGGTGGATAGCCGGGCCAAGGAATTGGCATTGGCACCGCAGGGCGTGGCCACTCGATTGACGCCACTGCCAGAAGCAGAGATTGCTGATGCGCCCCCCGGAAGCGCGTTCGTGGTGACAACGCACGACCATGGGCTGGATTTTCTACTCACGCTGGCCGCCCTGAAACGGGGCGATGCCGCCTATACAGGCTTGATCGGATCGACCACGAAACGCGCGCGGGTCACCCGTTTCGCGCGCGAAACAGACAATTTTAGCGATCTCTCGGGCCTGACCTGCCCCATCGGCGCGCAAGGCTTGGGCGACAAGCGGCCAGAGGTCATTGCGCTGATGACCGCGCAGGAAATATTCGCCGCGCTCAACCGCACACCTCAAGGAACCCCATGACCCGAACCCTGATCCGTGCGCGGCTGCTGACCTTCCACCGCGAACCGCAAACGCCCGATGATACGGGCGCGTTTACTTATATCGAGGATGGCGCGCTGCTGGTCGAGGGTGGGATGATCCGCGCGATGGGCGGGGCGAGCACGATCAAGGCCGAGGGCGCGCAGATCATTGACCACCGCCCGCATCTGCTGATGCCGGGCTTCATCGACACGCATCTGCATTTTCCGCAAACACAGGTGATTGCAAGCTGGGCCGCCGAGTTGCTGGACTGGCTGAACGACTACACCTTCCCCGAAGAAACCCGCTACGCCGACCCCGCGCTTTGCGCGACGATGGCGGGCGCGTTTCTGGACCGGCTGACGGACCATGGCACCACCACGGCTGTCGCCTATGCGTCGGTACACGCCTCCTCTGCCGACGCGCTGTTCGCAGAGGCGCATAAACGCAACATGCGGCTGATTACCGGCAAGGTGATGATGGACCGCAACGCCCCCGATGCCCTTTGCGACACGCCGCAATCCAGCTATGATGACAGTAAGGCTTTGATCGCGCGCTGGCACGGGGTGGGCCGCTTGGGCTATGCGATCACACCGCGCTTTGCCATCACTTCGACGCCCGCGCAGTTGGAAGCGGCGCAATCGCTGGCCGCAGAGCACCCCGACTGCCACATCCAGACCCATCTGAGCGAGAACCACGCCGAGATTGCGCTGTCGTGCCAGCTTTACCCGGATGCCACGGACTACACTGACATCTATGCCCGCTACGGCCTGCTGCGCGAGAACAGCCTGCTGGGGCATTGCATTCACCTGAGCGACCGCGAGATCTGGGCGCTGGCGGATGCGGGGGCAAAGCCGGTGTTCTGCCCCACCTCGAACCTGTTCCTTGGGTCCGGCCTGTTCAACGACGCGAAGCTGCGGGCGGCGGGGCTGACCAACGGCATTGCGACCGACATCGGCGGCGGCACCAGCTATTCGCTGCTGACCACCTTGGCCGAAGGCTACAAGGTGCTGCAACTGCAAGGCCAGCGGCTACACCCCTACCGCGCTTTTGACTGGATCACGCGCGGCAACGCCGAAGCACTTGGGCTGGCGGACCGCATCGGCACGCTCGACCCAGGTACAGAGGCGGATTTCGTCGTGCTCGATGCCCGCGCCACACAGGCCATGGCGCAACGCATGGACCGCGCACGCGGTCTGGCGGACGAATTGTTCACGCTGCAAGTGATGGGATGCGACCGCGCCGTGGTGCAAACCTATGTGGCCGGGCAACAACAAAAGCCGCTCTGAACGCAAGTTGCGCTTTTTGCTTGGTTTCAGACCGCGAGTTGCGCAAACTCTGCGGCAAGCGCCATGGGGCGCTTTTGTGTAATAGTGCGAGAAACCACATAAGGGAGCGAACCATGGGACGTCGCGATGAGCTGATTAACCGCTACGCCGCCGATTTGCGCGACAAATGCGGGGTCACGCCCGATATGGACCTGCTGCGCAAGGTGACAATCGGGTGCGGGCCATCCATCTACAACGCCGATGCCAGCACCGTCGCCGGGTCGCAGGAACACGAGCTGGACACCGTGCGCAAGAATTTCCTGGTCAAGAAACTGGGGCTGGCCGACGGGCCGGAACTGGGCAAGGCCATCGACGCCGTGATCGAACAATATGGCCGGTCCGAGCGCAACAAGTATCGGGCCGTGATTTACTATCTTCTGACCAAGCATTTCGGCAAGGAAGCGGTCTACGGCTAGGCGAGTAGCGCCAATTTTAGCTTTTTTCCGCCTTGTGCCAGTCAGGCGACTGGGCGAATATGTCGGCTCTGGTCAGGACGACCGGGCTACCATCCTCTCGTGACGTGAAGGGCACGCGGGTGAGAATTGGGGCCCCGGTTGTGATCGGGGCCCCTCTGCAATTGTTCCGGTGCAGATGTTCGAGGATCCTGTCGCGTTCGCGCCCAAGTAACACCTTTATTACACCATTTTATCTTTGCACGCTGGCGGGTATTGAATGCCGCGACAGCGGAGCGCTTGAATTCACGCTCCGCGCGGCCCACATTCTGACCATGCTCGGCGTGCACGCGCCGACCAGAAAAAGGATATATCAGGTGACTGAATTGAGCAGCTTTCCCGTCTTGCCCCTGCGCGACATGGTCGTGTTCCCGCATATGGTCGTGCCCCTGTTTGTCGGGCGCGATAAATCCGTGCGCGCGCTCGAAACCGTCATGGCGGATGACAAGCAAATCCTGCTCGCATCCCAGAAGGATCACACGCAGGAAGACCCGGCAAGCGACGACATCTTTAGTGTCGGCGTGCTGGCGAATGTGCTGCAATTGCTGAAATTGCCCGATGGCACCGTCAAGGTGCTGGTCGAAGGCCAGCGCCGCGTGCGTATCACCGAATTCGTGCGCGAAGACGGGTATTTCGAGGCGAAAATCGCCGAAATGCCTGATACGGACGCCGAGCCGAAAGAGATTGCCGCCCTGATGCGCTCTGTCCAGAACGAATTTGAGCGCTACGCGAAGGTCCGCAAGAACATCCCGGACGAGGCGCTGGCCGCGATTGCCGATACGACCGATGCGGCAACACTTGCAGACCTTGCTGCCGGCCATCTGGGGTCAGCAGTAGACAAGAAGCAGGCGATCCTGGAAATGACCGCGCTGTCAGCGCGACTGGAAGAGATTTACGCCCAGATGCAGGGCGAATTGTCGGTCTTGCAGGTGGAACGCAAGATCAAGACGCGTGTCAAAAGCCAGATGGAGCGGACGCAGCGCGAATATTACCTGAATGAGCAGATGAAGGCCATTCAGAAGGAATTGGGCGATGGTGAGGACGGCCAGAACGAACTGGCCGAACTGGAAGCCAAGATCGCGGCCACCAAGTTTTCCAAGGAAGCGCGCGACAAGGCCGAAGCCGAGCTGAAAAAGCTGAAAAACATGTCCCCCATGTCGGCCGAAGCGACTGTTGTGCGCAACTATCTGGATTGGATGTTGTCCATTCCGTGGGGCGTGAAAACACGCGTCAAAAAGGATCTTGGCCGCGCTCAGAAGGTGCTGGATGAGGATCACTACAGTCTGGACAAGGTCAAGGAACGGATCGTCGAGTATCTGGCCGTGCAATCGCGCTCGGCCAAGCTGAAAGGCCCGATCATGTGCCTTGTCGGCCCACCCGGGGTGGGCAAAACCAGCCTTGGACGCTCTGTCGCACGGGCCACGGGGCGTGAGTTCATTCGCATCAGTCTGGGCGGTGTGCGCGACGAATCTGAAATTCGTGGCCACCGGCGCACCTATATCGGGTCAATGCCCGGCAAGATCATTCAGGCGCTGAAAAAGGCCAAAACGACCAACCCGCTTATCCTGCTCGATGAAATTGACAAGATGGGGCAAGACTTCCGCGGTGACCCGGCATCGGCCATGCTGGAGGTGCTGGACCCGGAACAGAACGGTACGTTCGTGGACCATTATCTGGAGGTGGAATATGACCTGTCGAACATCATGTTCCTGACCACCGCCAACAGCTACAACATGCCGGGGCCGCTGCTGGACCGGATGGAGGTGATTCCTCTGTCCGGCTACACAGAGGATGAAAAACTGGAGATCGCCCGCTCGCACCTGCTGCCCAAATCGGTCAAGAACCACGGGCTGAAACGCGGCGAATTGACGATATCCGACAACGCGATCACGCAGGCCATCCGCCTGTATACCCGCGAGGCCGGGGTGCGGAACCTGGAGCGCGAATTGAACAAGATCGCGCGCAAGGCCGTGACGAATATCGTCAAGAAAGAGACCGACAAGGTCATCGTCGCGCGGGACAATCTGGAAGATTTCCTTGGCGTGCCACGCTACCGTTTCGGCTCTGCCGAGAGTGAGGACCAGATCGGCGTTGTCACCGGGCTGGCCTGGACTCAGGTCGGCGGCGAATTGTTGCAGATCGAAGCGTTGCGCCTGCCCGGCAAGGGCCGGATGAAGACCACCGGCAAGCTGGGCGACGTGATGAAAGAATCGATCGACGCCGCCAGCTCTTTCGTGCGCTCCATCGCGCCCGAAATCGGGGTCCAGCCACCCCGGTTTGACGCGCTGGATATTCATGTCCACGTCCCGGAGGGGGCAACCCCCAAGGACGGGCCCAGCGCGGGCGTTGGGATGGTCACATCCATCGTCTCGGTTCTGACGCAAATTCCGGTGCGCAAGAATGTCGCCATGACGGGCGAGGTCACACTGCGCGGGAACGTGCTGGCCATTGGCGGGCTGAAAGAAAAGCTTTTGGCGGCGCTTCGTGGTGGCATCGACACTGTGCTGATCCCACAGGAAAACGCCAAGGATTTGCCGGAAATTCCCGACAATGTGAAAGAGGGTCTGGCGATCATCCCCGTGAGTCATGTGAGCGAAGTGCTGAAACACGCGCTGGTGCGTATGCCCGAGCCGGTGGAGTGGGATGCCGAGGCCGACGAGGCCGCGCGCCTTGCGCGCATGTCCTCCAAGCCGGAAGAGGCAAGCAACCGCCCGGCCCATTAAGAACCCCGTCTGCCCCGTGACACCGCGGGGCAGACAGGCCCCGAAAAGGGCTTGCGCTGCCTGTGCGCGGGCGCTATCAGGCCGGACGTGGGGCGATTAGCTCAGCGGTAGAGCGCTTCGTTCACATCGAAGATGTCAGCGGTTCAAATCCGTTATCGCCCACCATCACTTCCCCAACAGAAACAAAACGACCCTTGTTTTGCAGGGGCCGTTACGTTCTTTTGTCACAAGATGAGTCTGTAATGGCTGGCGCACAACGATACCTCTTGAACCGAAATGGACGATTCTTCGCCCGGCTAGTCGTTCCGAGAGACCTCCGGTCGGTCGTTGGTAAATCAGAGTTGCGCACCCCGCTTGGTTCTGATCGCAGCACTGCAATAAAGCGGCTACCGGGCGCGGTGGCGCAGCTCCAGCATAAGATTGCGTTGGGCGAAAGGAAGCTCTCTCCCGCCAACGTGACGCCTGACTTCGCCCGCTATCCTTTGGCCCCCGATCAGATCGCAATTAGCCATTATGAGCAGCGCCTCGCATTTGACGACCAGATACGCGACAGCCCTGACTACGCCAGGGTATCGTCCATCGGCATCAATGATCTCTATGTCGAACAGCTGCAGGCAGGAGTCGCTGGCCGTTTGTTTGACAAGCAACTTGCCGAGTTGATTGGCGCGCAAATTGAGAGGTTCCGTGCTATCGGTAATGTTGATGCTACGCTTGGTTCAGACGAATGGCGCACCATTGCAAGAGCGCTGTGCATTGCAGAACTGGAGGCGCTTGCATGCGTTGTCGAGCGTGACGAAGGTGATTTTACAGGCCAGCCCTCCGCTCCGTTACTGGTGAATGCACAAAGTCCCAAAAATGAACCTGACCCTGTGAGCCTGTCCAAGCTTTGGGAAGGCTACATTAAAGCTCGCATCGCGGCAGGGTTCATGAAGGATGGCGGGAAGCGAATGCGCCCAATCATTGCCAGCCTCCAAAAGTTTCTTGGGCACAATGATGCGAAAAGAGTGGCGAAGAAGAACATAGTCGATTGGCGCGATCAATTATTGACAGAACTTTCCGCCAAAACCGTTTCAGATATGTATCTGTCGGCCGCCCGGTCCGTATTCTCATGGGCCTGTGAGAATGAGTACCTCACCGAAAATCCCGCTGCGAAAATAACATATACTCCGAGTCCTGCAGAAGCCGAATTTGTTGACTTGACTGCTGGGTTTGGAACGATTCAGCTATTGCTTATGATCCGCCCTGACTTTCTTTCCTCACCAGCCCGCCTCGAGCTTGAGGCTTGCG
>NZ_UIHC01000071.1 GCF_900499075.1 Roseinatronobacter ekhonensis
GCTGCACGGACATATGACGAATTATGGAAGGCGGTCGGTCATGTTTGTAACCTGTTCACCCCTGACGAATGCTACAACTTCTTCAAGGCCGCTGGATATGAAACTGATTGAACCAGACGCGCTCTAATTGAGTAGTCCGGCATGGCGCATCGCGGCATCCATGCGCGCCTTTGCAGTCTGTGTCAGGCCCAGAAGCGGCATACGCACCTCTTCGCGGCATTTGCCCAAACGCGACAGCCCGTATTTTGCCCCAACAAGGCCGGGTTCGGCAAAGATCGCGACGTGAAGGGGCATCAGTCGGTCGTGCAACTCCAGCGCACGGCTGTAATCGCCGGCCAGTGTTGCGTCCTGAAACTCGGCGCAAAGCCGGGGCGCGACATTGGCTGTAACCGAAATACACCCGATTCCACCTTGAGCGTTGAAGCCCGGCGCGGTCGCGTCTTCGCCCGAAAGCTGAATGAAATCGGGACCGCAGGCCATGCGTTGCAGGCTGACACGTTCCAGTTTGCCAGTGGCGTCTTTGACCCCGACGATGCGGGGCAGTTCCGCCAGCCGCGCCATGGTGTCGGGCATCATATCGACCACGGAGCGACCGGGTATGTTGTAGATGATGATCGGCAGGTCGCAGGCATCATGCAACGCGGTAAAATGCGCAACAAGTCCGTCTTGCGTCGGCTTGTTGTAATAGGGCGTCACGACCAGTGCCGCATCTGCGCCAACTTTTTCGGCATGGCGCAAAAAGCCGATTGCTTCTTTTGTGTTGTTGGAGCCCGCGCCCGCGATAACCGGCACACGGCCCGCCGTCGCCTGGACGACCTCTTCGATCACGCGCTTATGTTCGTCGTGGCTTAGCGTGGGGCTTTCACCCGTTGTGCCAACCGGCACAAGCCCGTGCGAGCCTTCTGCGATCTGCCATTCGATCAACGCGTGTAGTGCATCCAGATCAAGCGCGTCATCTTTGAGAGGTGTGACCAAAGCCGGGATGGAGCCTCTGATCTGCATGTGCCTCTCCTCAATAGTTGCGCGGCCTGATTGTGTGGCCTGTTTCAAGCGCGATCGCACGCTGATTGCGCGAATGTGTGTTGTCGCAAGGTTTGTGGCGGTTAGAACGAAAGGGCGTGGTTTTCAAGGTCAAAAGAGGGTTCCCTATGCAGAAGCGCAGCGCGAATGTCTGGCTTGTCGCCTGTTTTACAGGGGCGTTAGGGCTATGGATGCCCTCTGCGTCGGCACAAGATACAGCGCCACCGTCCCGCGCCGAAGGCCTGCTGGGAGCTGCTCTGGACGCGGCAGATGCGGGCGACAGCGCCACCGCGCGTGAAATCGGTGCAGCATTGTCACCAGTCGCACTTGCCTTGGTAGACTGGCACTTGCTGCGGGGCGGCACGGGCACGCTTGCGGAGTATGAACGGTTTCTGGACGCGCGCGGTCATTGGCCACTGGCCGACCGTCTGCAACGCGATGCCGAAGCACTGCTGACAAGTGACGACCCCGCGCGCACGCGTCAGTTCTTTGCGGTTCGCACACCGCTGACGGATGCAGGCAAACTGACGCTGGCCTTCGCCTTGCGCGAAACCGAGCCCGAGCGCGCCGCAACATTGGCGCGTGAGCTGTGGCAGAATGCGCCGTTGACGGAGGGTGATGAAAACCGGTTGCTGGCGGCTTTCGGGGCAGATTTGAGCGGGCTGCACGCAGAGCGTGTTGACGCGCTGTTGTGGGATGGCGCCCAAAGCGCTGCGGCGCGCAACATGGCGCGTCTGGATGCCGGACAGATGGCCTTGGCGCGCGCGCGGATTGCCTTGCAAGCGCGCGAAAACGGCGTCGATGCGCTGGTCGCTGCGGTGCCAGAGGGCCTGAGCAACGATCCCGGTCTGGCGCATGACCGCTTCGATTTTCGCTATGATCAGGTCAGCCGCGACAGCGCTGCAGACTTGATGCTGGAGCAGTCACGCGCGCCCGAAGGGCTTGGCCGCGCCCAAGCATGGGGGTCGCGCCGCATTGCGCTTGTGCGCGGTGCCATGTCGGATGGCGATTATGCAAAAGCCTACGCGCTGGCCACGCCGCATGGGTTGGACGACGGACTTGCCTTTGTCGATCTGGCCTTTCTGGCCGGGTTTATTGCGCTGGAATATCTGGATGCTCCGCAACAGGCGTTAGAGCATTTCCGGGCTTTGCGCGTGCGGGTGTCCAGCCCCATCTCGCTCGGCCGCGCCGGCTTTTGGGAAGGGCGTGCCCATGAACGTGCAGGTGACGCGATTGCAGCGCAGGCTGCCTATGAATTCGCCGCAGAACACCAGACCGCATATTACGGCCAGCTTGCAGCAGAGCGGATCGGGCTGTCATTCGACCCGGCTTTGGTGGCGGGGCCGGACTATCCGCATTGGCAGGAAACCGCGCTGGCCGAGTCTGATCTGCTGGCCGCCGCGCAACTGTTATACGCATCGGGCGACTGGTATGAAGCGCGCCGCGTTCTGATGCATCTGGCTGGCCAGTTGGAGAGCGAAGCGGAGCTTGGCGCGCTGACCGACCTGATGCTGGAATGGGGCGAGCCGAATTTCGCCCTGAAGCTGGCCAAGATCGCCGTGCGGGATGGCATTGTGCTGCCGCGCGCATATTTCCCTGTTCCGGATGCGAGTCGAGACGGTTTGGCGGCACCGGACGATCTGGTGTTGGCGATCACCCGGCGCGAGAGCGAGTTTGACCCGCGCGCCCGCAGCCGTGCCGATGCGCGGGGGCTGATGCAGCTATTGCCAGGCACGGGGCAGATGATGGCGCGCAGGTTGGGGCTGCCCTTCGACCCGGCAGACCTGACCGGTGATCCTGCCTCGAACATGCGCCTTGGTGCGGCCTATCTGGCGGAATTGCGCGACGAATTCGGCCCGTCCTTGGGGTTGGTCGCTGCGGGCTATAATGCCGGTCCCGGCCGTCCGCGCCGCTGGGTCCAAGAGATCGGGGATCCGCGCGATCCGAATGTTGATTTTGTCACATGGGTCGAAAGCGTGCCTTTCGCAGAGACCCGCAATTACATCATGCGCGTGGCCGAATCGCAGATCGTCTACCGCAGCCGTTTGGCGGGCAGCGTTCAGCCCATAGACCTAGAAGCGCTGATCCGCGGGCGCTAGGAAAGCTACCCCCCAAGGCAGGCCCAATGCGGGGGGTGCGGGTCTGACAGCCGCCGGTTGACTGCGTCCAGATCGAGCGGGCGCGTCGGGGCTTGGTGGTCGGGCGCAAAGGCGTCGTAGCCGAACACGTCGAAATCCCACCGGTAAATCTCGTACACCAGATGCAGCGTCAGATCGTCAAAAAAGTCGGTGATCGGCAGGTCGGGACGCTTGGCCACGTTGAAACGGGGCAACAGGGCAGGGCGGTGCGCGTCTGGCACCCGTGCCAGCACCGGCGCTACGCCGCGCGTAAAATCCTCGACATGGAACAGATGGTCGAAGGCCACACCATTGACGGTGAAAGACCGCAAATGCTGCGCCTGTGGCGTCCAGTGACGATCGTACCAGAAGCGGTCCTTGCCGCGCAGAGTGTCGCGCACAAACAGCACGAAGCGACGAAAGGCCGGGCGGGGGTCGGCGCCTGGTGCCAGATCCGCGCCGTAATGCTGGTTCAGAATGTCGCGCAGGTTGCCCCGGTAATATGTGCCATCCCGTTGTTGGGTGCAGACCTTGTCGAAGAAGCAGGCCAACAGCCGTGTGTAAGGGTTGCGTAGCGCGGAAAATACCATCCTGTCGGGCCGCTCCAGCGCTTTCAGAAATGTAGCGTCGGGCCATTTCGTGACATTATCCGTGGCATCGTGAATGTCGCCAGAGAAAAAGCGCCCATGATCGGCATGGTGCATCAGCTGCCCCAAGCTTGAACACGCGGCCTTTGGTACTTCGCGATAGACCAGCCCGCAAGTGCGACAGGCCCAGCCACCCGCAAAGCGCGCCGGATGCCGCGTCATGCCACTAGCGGGCCTTTGCATTCCTGTCCCTTTCCTCTGGGCGCTGTAAAGCGTATCTTGCGGGCAGCAGCCATTGCCCGAGGTTTTCATGCCCTATTCCTACGACGACCAGAACATCTTCGCCAAGATATTGCGAGGCGAAATACCCTGCAAAAAACTGGCAGAGACCGAGCATTGCCTTGCGTTTCACGATATCGCGCCGCAAGCGCCCCATCATGTCCTTGTCATTCCCAAGGGCGCGTATGTGAACTACGACCACTTCGCCAAGGCCGCGACAGATGCCGAGATCGTGGATTTCACCCGCTTCGTGGGCGCTGTCTGTGCACAATTGGGGGTTTGCCCGACCGAAGCGCAGGCCGGTTATAGGCTGATTTCCAATGCCGGACCTGACGGAATGCAGGAAGTGCCTCACCTGCATGTGCACATCCTGGCGGGTGCGAATATCGGTCCGCTGACTGCGAAGCGGACTTGACGGCAGGCGGACAAGCCCCTAATCCCAGCCTCCAGAGGCGAGTTGGCGGAGTGGTTACGCAGCGGATTGCAAATCCGTGTACACCGGTTCGATTCCGGTACTCGCCTCCACTTCCATTCCCGACATTTCATCCCGATCTGCCGCCCGTTCAGGGCGGTTTCGGCGTTATTCGCCGTGGTATTGAGGATGTTGCCGCAGCGTCAAGACACGGTCTTCGCGGCGGTTTGCCCGCCGCGTGCCGCTTTTGCAGGCAAATGTCGCGAAATGCGCCACCCTGACTGTTTAACGACTTGACCGTTGGACCCAGCTTGTCGCAGGTTATTGAGGCAACAGGCGCAATCTTGCGCTGATGCTAACCGCCCATAAGGGCAGACCGCCGCCAAGGCGGCGTCAACAGAGAGGAAGACATGAAAACATCCGTATTTTACGGCACTCTTGCCGCGTCCGCGCTTTTGGCTGGTGCCGCGAGCGCGCAATCTACTTTGGAAACGGTTCAGTCGAACGGTGAGCTGTCCTGCGGCGTGTCCACCGGTCTGGCCGGTTTCTCCGCTCCCGATGCAAATGGCGTCTGGCAGGGTTTCGACGTTGCAGTTTGCCGCGCCGTTGCCGCGGCTGTTTTGGGCGACCCGATGGCCGTGAACTTCGTGTCGACGACTGGTCAGACCCGTTTCTCGGCACTCGCATCGGGCGAGATCGACATGCTGGCCCGTAACACCACCTGGACCTTCTCGCGCGATGTGGACCTTGGCTTCACCTTTGCCGGTGTAAACTACTACGACGGTCAGGGTTTCATGGTGAACCGTGAGCTGGGTGTCAGCTCTGCAATGGAGCTGAGCGGTGCGACGGTCTGCATCCAGACCGGCACCACGACGGAATTGAACCTTGCGGACTTTTTCCGTGTGAACGGCATGGACTATGAGCCGGTTCCGATCGAAACCAACGCCGAAGCACAGCAGCAGTATCTGGCTGGTGCCTGCGACGTGTACACCAAGGATTCGTCCGGCCTTGCCGCGACGCGCGCATCGTTCCCCGAGCCGGGCAACCACGCGATCCTGCCCGAGATCATCTCGAAAGAGCCGCTTGGACCAGCAGTGCGTCAGGGCGATGACCAGTGGGCAGATATCGTGCGCTGGACGCTGAACGCGTTGATCGCGGCTGAAGAACTGGGCGTCACCTCTGCCAATATCGAAGAACTGGCAGCCGGCACCGACAACCCGGAAATCAACCGTATGTTGGGCAGCGCTGGTGAACTGGGTGCAATGTTCGGTCTGGAAAGCGACTGGGCCGTGCGCGCGATTTCCGCAGGCGGCAACTACGGCGAGATCTTCGCCTCGACCATTGGTGAGCAAACGCCGATCGGTCTGGCCCGTGGCCTGAATGCACAGTGGACCCAAGGCGGCCTGCTTTACGCACCGCCCTTCCGCTAATAACGCAAATCACGACCGCGCCCTACATTCGGGGCGCGGTCTTTTCGTTCTCAACATCATGCCTTAGCGCCAACGGCGATGCGCTGCGTCTTGCAGCGACAGGAGAGGTCTATGTCCAGCACCAGCGATGCCCGCACGCCAACCGCTGCGCCGAAAGCTGCGTTTCGGTTAAGCATGCTGCTATACGATCAGCGATATCGCTCGATCACGATCCAGATCATTTTCCTGTTCGCATTGATGCTGGGCATTGCTTGGCTGGTCGACAACACCATCAACAACCTGCGGGCGCTCGGCAAGGACTTCAGCTTCTCATTCCTCACCGCACCTGCGGGGTATGACATCAACCAGCGTCCTATCGAATATGATAGCCAGATGACCCACGGTCGGGCGGCCCTTGTAGGTTTGCTGAATACCGCGATCCTGGCTGTCATGGCATGCGCTCTCGCGACGATACTCGGCGTCATCGCAGGCGTGCTGCGCCTGTCCAACAACTGGATCGTTGCACGGCTTATGACCGTCTATGTCGAGTTGTTCCGCAATATTCCAACCTTGGTCTGGATCATCATATTTGGCGCGATCATGACGGAATCGATGCCCGCACCCTCTGCGTTTCGCGGGGATGATCCATCCGCCTCCATGTTCCTGAACGAGTCCGTCGCGGTCACCAACCGTGGTGTATATATTCCATCCATTCAGTTCGCGAATAGTCTGGGCACGGTCAACCTTGGCGTTGTGTCACCTTCCATCAACTGGTTGTTGGTCTTTGCGGTTCTGATCGCGGGCATCTACGCCAATAAAGCGATCCTGAAGAACGCAACCGCAGTCCAAAACGCGACCGGCATTCGCCCCAAAACGTGGTGGAAATCCCTCGCCGTCCTTCTGGGGCCGGTGCTTGTTCTGTTCATCGTCTTTGGCGCGTTTCTGGAATATCCTGAATTGCGCGGGTTCAATTTTGCCGATGGCACGCATTTGCGCAACTCGCTGATTGCGATGTGGTTGGGTCTTGGCATCTACACCGGCGCTTTCGTTGCAGAGATCGTGCGCTCCGGCATTCTGGCGATTTCGCGCGGCCAGTCCGAAGCCGCTTTCGCGCTGGGTATGCAGCCGGGCAAGACGATGCGGTTGGTCATTCTACCGCAAGCGCTGCGCGTGATCGTTCCGCCGCTGATCTCGCAATATCTGAACATCACCAAGAACACATCGTTGGGGTTGGCGGTGGGGTATATGGATCTGCGCTCCACGCTTGGCGGTATCACCATCAACCAGACCGGGCGCGAACTGGAAGGGATGTTGCTGATGATGCTGATCTATCTGGCCGTCAGTCTGTCGATCTCCGGCGCGATGAACATCTACAACAACCGCATCATGCTGAAGGAACGGTAAAATGAGTGATACCCATTCCAACACCGTCAGCTATGTGCGCGACAGCATGCTGCCGCAGCAAGAGCCGCCGCTGAAAGATCGTGGTGCTGTCAAATGGCTGCGCGAGAATCTGTTTTCCGGCTGGCTGAACACGGTTCTGACGCTGCTGTCGATTCTCACGGTCTGGTTCATCATCATCGAAATCGGCCCGTGGTTGATGAACACGGTCTGGAATGCCGGGTCATTGCGCGAATGTCGCGAGATCCTCGATGGCACCTCGGGCGCATGCTTCGCTGTCATCAAGGACCGCTGGCACCAATTGATGTTCGGCTTCTATCCGCCGGAATACTACTGGCGCCCGGTTCTGGCCTTCGTGCTGATGCTGGTGGCCGTGGCACCGATCCTGTTCGCTGAATTGCCGCGCAAAATGTTGTACTTCTCGGCCCTGTTCCCGTTTGTGGGGTATCACCTGCTCTGGGGCGGGTCGATATGGTTGCCGGTTGCCGTGCTTTTGGGCTTCGTTGCTGGATATATTGCATTCCGACTGCTCGACCGCATGTCGTCGCTAATCAGCACGCTGGGCGCTGTCGCGGCCACTTTGGCGTGGTGGTTCCTGCTGGCCGGCCCGTTCAACGCGGCCATGACATCGGTTTTGCCAATCGGCTTGGAATTCGTCCGCTCCGACGCTTTCGGCGGCTTTCTGGTGTCCGTGGTGATCGGCGTGTCCGGCATTGCCCTGTCACTGCCCCTGGGCATCTTGCTGGCGCTAGGGCGGCGGTCAGAGATGATCTTTGTTAAAAGCGTTTGCGTAGTTTTCATCGAATTCATCCGGGGTGTGCCGCTGATCACCTTGTTGTTCACCGCATCATTGCTGCTGAACTATTTCCTGCCACCGGGCACGAGTTTTGATCTTATCCTACGCGTGATCATCATGGTTACGCTGTTCGCCACCGCCTACATGGCAGAGGTCATTCGCGGTGGTCTGGCGGCACTGCCCAAGGGCCAGTACGAGGCCGCCGACGCATTGGGGCTGGATTACTGGAAGGCGCAGCGCCTGATCATCATGCCGCAAGCACTGAAAATCTCTATCCCCGGCATCGTGAACACGTTTATCGGGTTGTTCAAGGATACCACACTGGTCGTGTTCATCGGGCTTCTGGACCCGATCGGGCTGTCCAACGCCATTCGTGCCGATACCAACTGGAACGGCATTTATTGGGAGCTGTTCATTTTCATCGGCGCCCTGTTCTTCATCTTCTGTTTCAGCATGTCGCGCTACTCGCAATACCTAGAGCGCAAGCTAAAAACTGATCACCGTTAAGGAGCGCGACCCATGTCAGATGCTGCCGCCGCAGAGCGTAATATCGACACCAGCAAGATGCAGATCAGCGACGAGATCGCGATCCAGATTTCTGCCATGAACAAATGGTATGGCAGTTTCCATGTCTTGCGCGACATCAACATGACGGTGAATCGGGGGGAACGTATCGTTATTTGCGGCCCCTCCGGCTCTGGCAAATCCACCTTGATCCGCTGCATCAACCGGCTAGAGGAACATCAGGCGGGCCAGATCATTGTCGATGGCACCGAATTGTCAGGCGATCTGAAGAATATCGACAAGGTCCGGTCAGAGGTCGGGATGGTGTTCCAGCACTTCAACCTGTTCCCACATCTGACCATTCTGGAAAACTGCACCCTCGCGCCGATCTGGGTGCGCAAGGTTCCCAAGCGCGAAGCTGAGGAAACCGCCATGCATTTTCTGGAGAAGGTCAAGATCCCCGAACAGGCGGACAAATACCCCGGCCAACTGTCGGGCGGGCAGCAGCAGCGCGTGGCCATTGCACGTTCGCTGTGCATGAAGCCGCGGATCATGCTGTTCGATGAACCGACCTCGGCGCTTGACCCTGAGATGATCAAGGAAGTGCTCGACACAATGATCAGTCTGGCAGAGGAGGGCATGACCATGCTGTGCGTGACTCATGAAATGGGCTTTGCACAGGCGGTTGCGAACCGTGTTGTGTTCATGGACCAAGGCCAGATCGTGGAGCAGAATGAACCCAAAGAGTTCTTCAACAACCCGAAATCAGAGCGCACCAAGCTGTTCCTGAGCCAGATTCTGGGCCATTGACCCTAGAGCGCGTCCGGTTTGACCAGATTCAGGATTCCCTTACTTCATGATCCATGATTCCATGTCTTTGAGCAGATATGGAGATAACAGATGGGCAAACCACATCCACTTGCGTTGCGAGAGCGCGTTG
>NZ_UIHC01000175.1 GCF_900499075.1 Roseinatronobacter ekhonensis
TCGGGCAGTTCAGTGATGGTAGTCTCTGGCATGTGGCATATCCCTTTCTCGACTGAGAATTGACGGCGTCTGAACACCGCCATGATATGCCGCCCCTCAGGGCATCACCAACTTTCGCGCGTTTCTCCTTTCCACAAATCGTGTTGGTCACTTATCCGAGCGAAACCGACCGGACTGATGTCGATCAGCTCAAAGGGACCGGATCTTTGACAGACTGTATTTACCGCCGCACAGGCTTCCTGCGCGCGCGCAATAACCAGGAGAGGCAACAGTATGTCTAACCATAGCACGACTTCTGGTGTGGCCGCCTTATCAATCTGCGAAGCGCTGCTTCTTGCGCTGAACGATGCAAAGGTCCTGCCAGAAAACGAGATCATGGGCGTCCTCAAAGATGCCGCCACCGCAAATGAAAATGCAGGGGGTTCTGACATTGAGATCAAAAACCATAAGGCAGTCGCCGCACTGATCAACCGGATCATCACAGGTGGAAATTCTGTCCGTAGACCCTGATTGAGGCGTTTTACCATTTGCGACAGTTTGGCAGCCAAAGCGGATTGGCGCCGTCATAGCACAGACCCTGACCACAGCCGCACTGACCCAACAATCACGCATCTTCAGCCACAGTTAGAACCTGAAATGCTGGCAAATCCACAAAGGAATATCGAATGTCTGAACTCATCGTCGTTGCCTATGACACACCCGCCAATGCGGAGGCCGCACGTTATGAACTCTTCGGAATGGCAAAAGAATATCTTGTGGAGATTGCGGATGCCGTTATCGCGACAGCGGACAACGACCGGAACATCAAGCTGGACCAGATGGTCAATATGTGGACCGTAGGTGCCACCGGTGGTGCGTTTTGGGGAGCTATGCCCGAAAGTTGGTGACGGCGTGATTAGGCGGCTTTTTGAAGTTGCTTGATCCCGTCCTTGAATTCAATCCCCTGGATGATCTCAGGCATGCGGCTTGCGCCGTCGAGTTTGCGCCATTT
>NZ_UIHC01000010.1 GCF_900499075.1 Roseinatronobacter ekhonensis
CTCAATCCAATTGAACGTCTTTGGGCGGTCTTGCACCATTATGTCACCCACAATCGCTACTACCGAAGTCAGAAGCAATTCGCCGACGCCATCCTTGCATTCATGCGTGAGACCATCCCGCAGGAATGGAAGAAATTCCGCGACAAGGTGTCAGATAACTTCCGCGTCATAACACACGAGAACTTTCGGGTTTTGGAGTAGAAGAAGTATAATAGAACGAATTGTTTATGGCGATTTCAGGTCTGGAAGTTGGCAATCGGGGGGCGCACCCCCCGAAGCGCGTTTTTTAGTGTAGCCGTGCCATGGGGACCATGTCCGATGCGCGCGCGGGAATCCGCCCAATCTTTGCAGCGAGCGACGGGTCTTGGCCGCGGGCTTGCAATTTTACCCAGCGCCGGAACTCTAGTGCCTGAGCGCGGGTCATGCGCGGGTAGCGACCGGGTCGGGCAAGCCGCGACGTGGTCCGCAGACCGTAGCACGACATAAGCGCAGAGCCGTCGGTGTGGATGATTTCCTCTTGCGCAAAGGTCAGCATGTAGCTGGTCGCCTGTGCGGGAAGCGGCGCGCGAACGATCTCATTGTAGCCGTCCAGCAGCCCCGCTTGTACCAGAAGGAACGGGTTCCCATAGCGCGCTTGGGCGAAGTCGCAGTCGAGCAGAACAAGCTGGCTGGGCAGAAGCGTGATGGCGCGGCGGTTTCCAATGGCCCCTTTGGGCACATGCAGGGCTTGCGCAATCGAAGATTGGCGCGGGTCCGGCGTAACAGCGGTCGCGTCGATGCTTTCCAGCCTGCGCATGCCGTGGTCGAAGGTCAGGACCATGTCGCCGGGTGCGAGGGTTTCAACCTTGCGCCAACCGGAATCCGTGGCCACCAAACGACCTGCCAGCAAGCCTTCGGCCAAGCCGCCGAAATCGGGCAGGATGTGGTCCGTCGCGGCTGCGCTGGGCCAGACATCGCCCCGGTCTTGAATCGTGCAGTAACGTGCACTGGAACCAGTAACCGTGTGAAGTGAGGTAAACATCTGGTGTCCTCTCTTTGCGGTTGTGCCCCCCGACACGGGCGGCATATGCAGCACGTTAACCAAGATTAACGGACGAAATCGGGGACAAACTGAGGTATTTTCGGGAATTGTCGCCTTTGTTGTGCCGCAAAACACGACAGTGCCTGACTGGCTCTTGCAATTTAGGGTCGGGATTGCTTAGTCCTACGCAATAATGTTGCGTGCGCCTTGGGCTGCATCGGATGCACCGGCGCATTTCACACAGGGGAGGGGTCGATGGGCTGGCTACAAGACGAAACCGGGTTGGAGAGATGCGCCGCGAACTACATGCCGCTGACGCCCTTGGCGCATTTGCGGCGTGCAGCGGACCTGTTTGCCGAGCGTGACGCCGTCCTTTATGGCACGGAGCGCCGCAGCTATGCCGAATATCACGCGCGGGTGTCGCGGCTTGCCTCGGCGCTGGCGGCGCGCGGGGTTGTGCCCGGCGATGTGGTGGCCACGCTTTTACCCAATGTTCCAGCCCATGCAGAGGCGCATTTCGGTGTGCCCGCCTGCGGCGCCGTGTTGAACGCGATCAACACGCGGCTGGATGTAGACACGGTGCACTACACGCTTGGCCATGGTGGCGCAAAACTGCTTTTGGTTGATTCCGCGCTGCTTGATCTGGCCGAAGCAGCCTGCGCCATGTTGGAGAGCCCGCCCATTCTGGTCGAAGTGCCCGATGCGCAGGCGGGCATCACAGCAAGCGGCAAGCACCTAGCCTATGACGCGCTTTCGGCAGAGGGCGATC
This sequence comes from Roseinatronobacter ekhonensis, assembly GCF_900499075.1. Lineage (GTDB taxonomy): Bacteria > Pseudomonadota > Alphaproteobacteria > Rhodobacterales > Rhodobacteraceae > Roseinatronobacter > Roseinatronobacter ekhonensis. The sequence continues at coordinate 1,791 of NZ_UIHC01000010.1, forward strand.
CGCATTTCGCGTGGATCATGCCGACCGATGAATGGGAAAGCATCGCGCTGAACTACACATCGGGCACGACAGGGCGCCCCAAAGGTGTGGTCTACCACCATAGAGGCGCGTATCTGTCCACGCTGTCGCAGCCTATTTCCTGGCAAATGACGCTGTTTCCCCGCTATCTGACCATCGTGCCAATGTTCCACTGCAACGCATGGTGCCACCCTTGGATGCTGCCCGCGATGGGCGGGGCGATGATCTGCCTGCGCGAGATCACTGCGGCGGGCGTGTATGATGCCATTGCCGATCAGGGCGCGACCCATCTGGCGGGCGCGCCAATCGTGTTGCAAACGATCATCAACGCAAAGGCGCACGAGCGCAAACGGTTCGATCATATCGTGCGGGTCTTTACCGCCGGTGCGCCCCCGCCTGCCGCAACGCTGGCGGCGATAGAACCTTTGGGCTTTGACGTGACGCAGGTTTACGGGCTGACCGAAACCTACGGCCCCGATACCGAATGCCTGTGGCATGACGGGTTCGATGACCTGACCGGCGACGACCGGGCAGAGGTCAAGGCCCGCACCGGGGTCGCCATGCCATTTATGGAGGACGTGACGGTCATGGACCCCGACACGATGACTCCCGTGCCACGCAACGCGGCGGCCTTGGGCGAAATCATGCATCGCGGCAATGGTGTGATGAAAGGGTATTACAAGAACCCAGAGGCCACGGCGCAAGCCTTTGCGGGCGGCTGGTTCCATTCCGGTGACATCGCTTACCGGCACCCTGACGGCTATATCAAGATTGCAGATCGCGCCAAGGACATCATCATCTCGGGCGGCGAGAACGTCTCTTCGGTAGAGGTTGAAGGCGTGCTTATGAAGCACCCCGCCGTGGCGCTGGCCGCCGTGGTGGCCAAACCCGACGAGAAATGGGGCGAGGTGCCCTGTGCTTGCATCGAGCTGAAAGACGGGCAGGACGTGTCAGAGGCCGACCTGATCGCCTTTTGCCGTGAGCGTTTGGCAGGGTTCAAGACACCCAAGCGGGTGATTGTGCTGGACTTGCCCAAAACTTCGACCGGTAAGATCCAGAAATTCGAGCTGCGCGCACAGGTGCGTGATTTGTAAGCATCTGGTCATGGCGCGCGGCCTGGGATAGGGAATGGAAAACCCCGAAACCGGCCAAAGGGCGCCATGACCGCGCTGGACAAGTATCGCAAACTGGAAGGGATCGGATTGTGGTCCGCGCGGGTCGAAGACCAGCGCCGCGAAGTCGTGGTCAATTTCGGCGATGCCACTTTGGTGATTTCCGACAGCCGCAGCATGCAGGTATTGTCTCATTGGTCCTTGCCAGCCGTGCGCAGGCACAATCCACGCGAACGGCCGGCGCTGTATAGCCCCGAAGGAGACGGGGCCGAGGTTCTGGAACTTGAAGATGATTGGCTGATCGACGCGTTGGAAGAGGTGCAGGCCGCGCTTGCCCCGCCCCGGCGGTGGCGCGACAGGCTGGGACCGCGCAGCTACGGCGTGTTGGGCCTGTTGACCCTTGCGGGTGTGGCGCTTGTTTTCCCGCCTGCGTTGAAACAGCACACGGCCGATGTGCTACCATGGACCACACGGCACGAGATCGGCACGCGGCTTGCTGATGATCTGCAAAGCGGGGATACGGTTGCCTGTTCGGGTGCGCAGGGGCGCGCCGCGCTCGACGCGCTGCACCGCCAGGTGCTGGACCAACCGGTGGAATTGCGGGTGGTGCAAGGGACCGCGCGCCCGCGCGTCACAGGCTTTCCCGGCGGGGTCTATGTGATAGATGCGCGGCTTTTGGACATGGCCGACAGCGCCGAAGCGCTGGCTGGCGCGCTGCTGCTGGCAGAGGCACGACTGCGCATTACCGATCCCGTGCGCCCGGTTCTGGATCATATCGGCACGTTCCAGACCTTGGGGTTGCTGACATCTGGCGCTGTTCCGACCAGCGCTCTGACCGGCTACGCGGACGCGCATATCCGCGCGCCCGCACCCCTGCCCGAAGCGGCGACCCTGTTGTCGCGCTTTGCGGCGCTGGACCTTTCGTCGCGCCCGTTTGCCGACAATCCCGAACCGCTCGACCTCGATGCGGATGCGTTGCTTGCGGGCTTGCGTGCGGGCGACCCGATGGCAGGGCAGACCACAACCCGTGCGCTGCTGAGCGATGGTCAATGGGTCAGCTTGCAGAATATCTGCGCGTTCTAGGGCTCTTCGGGCGAAAATCCGCGCGCGACTTGCCCTTTTCCAACATCTTTTTGTTTTAGCTGACCTCTTCAATCGCCCGGGCGATCAGGTTCAGACAGCGCGGCGATGAAAACCGGTGGTCTTCGTCCTTGACCAGTTCCAGCCGTAAGTCGGGGCAATCGGCATGCTCCATCAGGCGCAGCGGCACAGAGGTCGCGACGGCGTCGTCCTTGGTGCCTTGCAACAACCGAACGGGAAACGGCAGGGGCAGGGGGCTGCGCAGCACAAGCTGGTCGCGCCCGTCCTCGAACAGCCGCCGGGTCAGGGTGTAGGGGGCGTCGTAGTCATTGAGCAGCGTCGTCTGGCCCTTCTCCAGGATCTCTGTGCGCTGGGCGTCGGTCAGGCCGGGCCACATGCTGTCCTCGGTAAAGTCCGGCGCGGCGGCAATCCCGACAAGTGCATGAACGCGCTGGGGCATGGCGCGCGCCAGCAGAAGCGCGATCCAGCCGCCCATGGATGACCCAACCAGAACTTGCGGCCCCTCTGTCAGCGCACTGACCGCCGCCATCGCATCCGCCGCCCAATCGCCAATGCAGCCATCGGTGAACGCGCCAGAACTTTCGCCATGCCCGGAATAGTCGAAGCGCAGGAAAGCGCGGCCTTGGCTGCGCGCCCAGTCCTCCAGCCAGACCGCCTTGGTGCCGGACATGTCCGACATGAACCCGCCCAGAAACACAATTCCGGGGCCGGTGCCGTCGGTTTTGTGATAGGCCAGTTTGCGGCCCGTGTCGGTTGTCAGATAGTCAGCCATCGCCCAATTCCTTCAATCCATACGCGACCCAAGCGCCGCCCAATGCCATCAGCGCGAACAGCGCCAGTGTCAGTTCCGCCCCGCCCAAGGCCGCCAAAGCGCCAAAGACGCCGCTGGCCAGCAGAATCACGCCGATAACCGTGTTCGCAATCGCGGTATAGATCGCGCGGCGCTCGGGCGGGGCCATGTCAACGATATAGGTCGAGCGCCCCAGCCGCACGCCCTGATGCGCGACCATCAACCCGAAGAGCGCCAGCGGCATGGCCCAGACCGTGCCCGCCAGCCCGGCCACGCTGATCGCCAGCGCAAGCCCCATGGCTCCCGCGCCGATCACCCCTGTCAGCACCAACACCAGCCGCGAGGAGCGATCCGCCAGCCGCCCCCAGACATAGCTGGAAACCAGCGCCGCAACCGCCGCAGCCAGCACCAGCGCGCCCAAGCTTTGCAAGGCCGCGCTTTCCGATGCCAGCACGACGAACCATGGTGGCGCAAGTGCGGTTGCGGTCAGCAGCCCCCGTGCGATGATGAAACGGGCAAGGCCGCGATCTTCGCGCAGGTAGCGCAAGTTGGCTATAGCCGCCGCTGCGCCATTGCCGCCGCCTTCGGTTTCGCCCGGTTCTTCGCGCAGTCCGGCAAAGACCGCGCCCGCAAGAAACCATGCCAAGGCGGCAGCGATCAGCGCGCCCGCGACAATGGCAAAGCGCGCCTCTGCCAGCCAGATCAGTGCCAACGCGAAGGTGAACAAAACGCCCGCTGCCCATGTGCCCGCCAGCCCTGCAACCGTGCCGCGCTGACCTTTGGCGACGGTTTTGCCCAACACGTCTTTATAGGCGACCGACGCGGCCGAGCGCGATACCGCCAGCACCGCCAGCCCCAGCAGGATCAATATGCCTGCCGCGGCCCCTTGGGTGGTCAGCGCGGCGAGCGCAATGATCGCGGCGCCCAAGCCTTGCCCCAAAGCCGCGCCTGCCCATGCCCATTTGCGCCGTGCCATCGCCCGAATGCGCGCAGCGGTGAACAGCTGTGGCAGAAGCGCGCCCGCCTCGCGGATGGGCACCAGAAAGCCGATCATGGCCGCCGGTGCGCCCAGATAGGTCATCAGCCATGACAGCACCAGTTTCGGGTCCACCAGCCCATCGGCGGATTTGTTCAGCCCCAAAGCCAACGCGTGACGCAGAAAGCTGCCCGGCTGCACCTTGCAGGCGGCGTCGGAGATGTCGCGGCAGACACGGCCCTCATCTTCGGAGGACAGCATGTCATAGGCGGTCTGGACGGCGGGGCGGGTCATTCATGCTCCTCTGGCTGCGTGCAACTTGACTTTCCCCGCGCCCAAGGTCAAACCCTGCGCCACATATAACCCGCAACCGGGCGTTCCGTGGGCGCCAAACAGACGAGGACCGGCTTATGGCCCAGATTTCCCTGACATTTCCCGATGGCAATGCGCGTGACTATGATGCAGGCGTGACGGCCGCAGAGGTCGCAGACAGCATTTCCAAATCGCTGGGTAAAAAGGCCATTTCGGCAACGGTGAACGGCGTGCACTATGACCTGCAATGGCCGATCATGGGCGATGCCAGCATCGCCATTCACACCATGCAGGATGATGCCCAAGCGCTGGAGCTGATCCGCCACGATCTGGCGCATATCATGGCCCGCGCGGTGCAAGAGATCTGGCCGGATGTGAAAGTCACAATCGGCCCGGTGCGCGACAAGGGCTGGTTTTATGACTTTGACCGGGCGGAACCCTTCGTGCCCGAAGACCTCGCGCAGATCGAAGAGCGGATGCGCAAGATCATCAACGCACGAGAGGCTGTGCGCACCGAAGTCTGGGACCGCGCCCGCGCCATTCAGCACTACAAGGACGCGAATGAGCCGTTCAAGGTCGAACTGATCGACCGAATCCCCGAAGGCGAAGACCTGCGGATGTATTGGCATGGCGATTGGCAAGATCTGTGCCGTGGCCCCCATTTGCAGAACACCGGCCAAGTGCCGGGTGACGCATTCAAGCTGATGAGCATTGCAGGGGCCTATTGGCTGGGCGACAGCACGCGGCCCATGTTGCAGCGCATCTATGGCGTGGCGTTCAAAAACCGCAACGACCTGAAAGCGCATCTGACCATGCTGGAGGAAGCGGCCAAGCGCGACCACCGCCGCTTGGGCCGCGAGATGGACCTGTTTCATATGCAGGAAGAAGCGCCGGGGCAGATTTTCTGGCACGCGAATGGCTGGAGCATCTACACCACGTTACAAGACTATATGCGCCGCCAGCAGCGCCGGGGCGGCTATGTCGAGGTGAATACGCCGCAGGTCGTGAACCGCAAGCTGTGGGAGGCATCCGGCCACTGGGACAATTACCAGGAAAACATGTTCATCGTCGAAGTGGACGAGGATCATGCGCGCGAGAAAACCATCAACGCGCTGAAACCCATGAACTGCCCCTGCCATGTGCAGATTTTCAACGTGGGCCTGAAAAGCTACCGCGATCTGCCCTTGCGCATGGCCGAATTCGGGTCGTGCAACCGATATGAGCCATCGGGCGCGCTGCATGGTATCATGCGGGTGCGCGGTTTCACGCAGGATGATGCGCATATCTTCTGCACTGAGGCGCAGATCGAGGCGGAATCGAAGAAATTCATCGAGTTCTTGTCGGGCGTCTATGCCGATCTGGGCTTCACGCAATGGCGGATCAAACTGTCCACCCGGCCAGAACAGCGCATCGGGACCGAAGAAAGCTGGGATTACGCCGAGGACGCTTTGGCCAAGGCCGTGATCGCGGCGGGCCATAGCTACGAGATATTCGAGGGTGAGGGCGCGTTTTACGGCCCCAAGCTGGAATTCGTGCTGACCGATGCCATTGGCCGCGATTGGCAATGCGGCACGCTGCAAGTGGACCCGAACTTGCCCGAACGTCTGGACGCCAGCTATATCGGGCAGGACGGCGAGAGGCATCGTCCCGTCATGCTGCACCGCGCCGTTCTGGGCAGTTTCGAGCGTTTCATCGGTATCCTGATCGAGAACTTCGCGGGCAAGCTGCCCCTGTGGTTGGCGCCGCGTCAGGTGGTTGTGGCGTCCATCGTGTCGGATGCGGATGACTACTGCCGCGAGGTGGTGGCGGCGTTGCAAGCCGCAGGGCTGCGCGCCGAGTTGGACCTGCGCAACGAGAAGATCAACTACAAGGTGCGCGAACATTCGCTTGGCAAAGTGCCGGTGATCTTGGCCGTGGGTGCGCGAGAGGTTGACGAGCGCACCGTGTCCGTGCGCCGCTTGGGCGACACCCGCACGCAGACGCAAACACTGGACGGGCTGGTGGCGGAACTTGTGGCAGAGGGCACAGCGCCGGATTTGCGGTAACATGCGGCAGAACCAATAAGGGGCGGCATCATGTCTCTCGGATCATCCTCGGGCAGGGCTTTCGAGACAGGGATCGGGGCGGCCTTCTACGGTGTTTTGGTCCTGATCTCCGTGGTCTGGTGGGCCGCGCGCAGCTATCAAATTCGGAAGCAAGAGCGCGCGGAACAGGCCCGGGGGGCGGCGACCGAGGAGGATGGATGCAAGAGGTGAGCGCGCCGGTTACGGCAAAACCTGCAACCAGACCCAACCCGTCAGCATGACCAGCCCCGTCCCGATCAGCGCCGAAGACGCCGCGACCCGTCTCGCGCGGCCATACATATTGGCAAACACATAGACATTGACCCCCGGCGCCATGGCCGCTGTCACTACAGCAGAGCGCAGCGCGTCGGTGGACAACCCGAACGCCTTGGCCAGCCCGAAGGTGATCGCCGGGTGGACCACCAGCGACAGGGTGACGACAAAGCCGATCGTGCGCAGATCGCCCTCTGGCCGGTAGCGGTAGAGCACCCCGCCCAAGCTGAACAACGCCGCAGGCAGCGCCGCGCGTACCATCATGTCCAGCGCGTCATCCATCACGCGGGGCAGGGGCAGCCCCGACAGGTTTACGGCAAAGCCAAGGGCAATGGCGATCACCAGCGCGTTGTGGAACATGGCGCTGAACACCCGGCGGGCGGTATCGCGCAGCCGTCCGCCGCGATTGCGCATCAGCTCCATCGTGGTAATGCCGATGGCATAGCAGATCGGCGAATGCACCGCGATAATCGCGTAGTTGGCGGCCAGCGCATCCGCCCCGTAGGCGCGTTCCGAGATCGGCAGGCCCAGCAGCACCGTGTTTGAAAACAACGCGACAAAGCCGATGGCCACGCAATCTTCCCAGTCGCGCTTGAAGAGCACGCGCGCACCGGCAAAGCCAAGTGCGAAACCGGCGACAGCGCCGGAATAGAAACTGACCAGCAACCGCCAGTCGAATTCCTGCCCAAGGTCCAATCGCGAGATCGCTGTGAACAACAAGCAGGGAATGGCGAAGGTCTGGGTAAACCAGACCACGCCGTCCACCTGGCTGTCAGAAATCAGGTTGCGCCAGCGGGCAACATAGCCAAAGCTGATGACCAGAAAGACCGGCAGGATGACATCGGCCAAGGCCTGCATGTCAAAGTGCCAAGGTCATGGTCATCCCGTCGAAAGCGGGCGTGACACGGTCGGGGGTTTCCGCCGCGACGGTCGCGTAATCAAGGTCCAGATGCATATTGGTCAGCACGGCGCTATCAGGGCTTGCGCGTGCAATCCAGTCCAGCGTCAGCTCCAGATGGGCATGGGTCGGGTGCGGCGTGCGGCGCAGCGCGTCGATGATCCAGACCTCTAGCCCGTCCAGCATGGGCCAGCTTTCAGCGTATATCTCGACCACGTCGGGGCAATAGGCCAGCCCGCCAACCCGAAAGCCAAGCGCGTCAATTCCGCCGTGGTTCAGCCTTATCGGGTGCAGCGTCAGCGGCCCGCCCGCGCCGTTGATGGTAAACGCCCCATCAATGGTGTTCATGCCCAGAATGGGCGGGTAGGGAGAGTCCGGCGGCTGGAAGAACGCATAGCCGAACCGCGACAACAGCGCGTCTTGCGTCGGGCCATCGGCCCAGACTTGCAGTTTCTCGCGCATGTTGAAGACGATCTGGCGCAGATCGTCCAGCCCGTGCACGTGGTCGGCATGGGCGTGTGTGTAGACCACTGCGTCCAGCCGCCCGATGCCCGCGTCCAGCAACTGGTCGCGCATATCCGGCCCGCTGTCGATCAGCACCTGTGTGGTCCCGTCCGGCCCGATCCGCTCCAGCAGAAGCGAGCAGCGACGGCGGCGGTTGCGCGGGTTCTTGGGGTCACATTCGCCCCAATGCCCGCCCAAGCGCGGAACCCCGCCAGAAGACCCGCAACCAAGGATCGTGGCGCGCAATTCATCCGCCATCAGGCCACCGCCTTCCAGAACAGGCGGTCGAAATTGGCGCTGGTCCGGGCTGCGAAATCGGCCTCGGACATGCCAAACAGGTCTGCGCCCACGCGCGCGGTATGGGCGGTGTAAGCGGGCTCGTTGCGGCGGCCCCGGTGCGGTGGTGGGGCCAGATAGGGCGAGTCGGTCTCGACCAATATGCGGTCCACCGGCGCGGACGCAAAAATCGCGCGCAAGTCCTTGCTGCGCGGGAAGGCCGCGATGCCAGACATGGACAGGTAAAAGCCCAAGTCCAGCGCGGCTTGTGCCAACGCGGCACTGGATGAAAAGCAATGCATGACGCAGGAATAGGCACCCTTGGCGTGTTCTTCGGTCAGGATGCGGGCCATATCGTCATCGGCGTCGCGCGCATGGATAATCAGCGGCAGCTTGGTCTGGCGCGCGGCCTCGATATGGGTGCGCAGGCTCTCTTGCTGCAGCCCCGCACTTTCGGCGGTGTAATGGTAGTCCAGCCCCGTCTCGCCAATGCCGACCATCTTGGGGTGAGCGGCCAGCGCGACCAGCTTGTCCACTGTCACCATCGGTTCGGCGGCCACGCTCATAGGGTGGGTGCCTGCTGCGAAAAAGACGCCCTGATGCGCCTCTGCGATTGCCTGCACTTTCGCAAGCGCCGACAATTTCGTGCAGATCGTGACCATCCGGGTCACACCTGCCGCGCGGGCACGGTCGATCACCGCCGCGCGCTCGGCGTCGAAATCGGGGAAATCGAGGTGGCAATGGCTGTCAACGATCTGCGGCTGGGTCATGCGCTTTGTCCCAAAATTGGGCGAAGGCCCTCTTCGGTTTTCAGGACCATATCAAGCACCAGCGCGGCAGGGTCAAGGTTGACTGCGCGCCCGTGGCGAGCACGACCGGCCAACGTAGGGGCAAGCTCTGCCAGCGCTTGGGCGGCGTGTTGATGCGGCGCGATGCGTGCAAACAGCGCCGCCTCTCCCGCCACGGCCTCTGGCCCCGGACCCATGACGCCCGCGCGCGACGCGCGTGCCATGAACAGGTCGAACAGGCGCAGGAACAGGGCGAAGCGGGTTTCATTGCCCTTGCCCGCCATGGATTCGGCCAAGCGCAAGGCGCGCGCGCGGTCCATGCGGGGCAGGGTGGCGAACAGGGCTACGATATCGGCGTAAATCTCTGCGCCGCCGCCCATCGCCAGTTCCACCGCTTGCCCGACAGACCCGCCAGAGAGTTCCGCCAACGTGGCCGCGTCCCCTTCGACCCCGGCTTGGGTCAGCGCAGCCGCGAAATCATCCGCGCCCAAGGCGCTCAACCGCAAATCACGGCAGCGCGAACGGATTGTGGGCAACAATCGCGACGGTTGATGTGCGACCAGCAGCAGCGTGGCATTTGCGGGCGGCTCTTCCAGTGCCTTCAATAGCGCATTGGCGGCGTTGGCATTCATCTCGTCGGCGGCATCGACAATGACCACGCGATGCCCGCCATCGGCGGCGGACAGGCCGAAAAACCCGTGTAGGCGGCGCATGACATCGACCGTGATGTCCCGCCGCAGGTTGCCCTTGTCGTCCAAACCCCGCCGGACAACCAACAGCCCGCCATCCGCGCCCGCGCGCAGGCGGCGCACGGTGGGGTGGTCTTCGGACACGTCCAGCGTGTCTGGTGGGCCGAACATACCGCCATGCTCACCCGCCAGCAAAAATCGCGCGACCTTCCATGCGAGCGTGGCTTTGCCCACGCCCATGGGGCCGGTCAGCAACCACGCATGGTGCATCCGCCCGGACCCGAAGGCTTGCAGAAAGCTGGCTTCAGCAGCCTGCTGTCCAAACAGAACAGGCGTGGCACACGGATGCGGCGCGCCCTCGCGTTGGTCGGGAAAATCGCTCATGGCAGACGCGCCGCGACCCGCGTGGCCACGTCCTGCGCAATCGCATCGGGCGGGCGTGCGCCGTCGATTATTTGCACACGGTCGGGGTATTCCTGCGCAAGTGCCAAAAATCCCGCGCGCAAGGCTTCCTGAAAGCCAAGGCCCAATTCCTCGAAACGGTCTTCGCCGGATTGTCGCGCCAACCCGCGTGACAGCGCCGCGCGCGCATCCATGTCGATGACGAATGTCAGGTCCGGTTCCAACCCGATGACCAGATCATGCAGCCGGTCCACCAGCGGGCGCAGGCTGGCCCGCGCCACACCCTGATAGACGCGCGTTGAATCCGCGAAACGGTCGCTTACCACCACCGCACCGCGGTCCAGTGCGGGTTGTATGGTGCGCTCCAGATGATCGCGCCGGGCGGCGTTGAACAGAAGGATTTCGGTTTCCGGTGACCATCGGGCGGGATCGCCCTCGACCAGCAGGCGGCGGATCGCCTCGGCCCCCGGCGCGCCGCCGGGTTCGCGTGTGGCCACCACATCATAACCCGCGCCGCGCAACGCCTCTGACAATAGCCGCGCCTGAGTGGATTTGCCGCTGCCGTCAATCCCCTCAACGCTGATGAACAGACCGCGCGCGCTCATGCTCAGTTCAGTGCCGTTTCGGTCTCGTCCTCGACTTCACCGCGCGCCAATGCGATCAACCGCAGCGCGGCCGCTTGCGCGCGCACCATGAAACCACCCTCAGCGACATCCGCGCCGGCGACCAGATCAAAGCTGATCGCGTCCATTTCAGGCAGTTCCACAACCAGTTTGCCCAGCACGTCGCCTTGGGCAATCGGGGCGGGCAACGGGGCGTCATATTCAACGCGGGCATCCAGAGTGCTTGCACCGATGGCGGGCACCAGTGCTTGTGCATCTTCCGCGACGACCAGCGGTATGCTGGCCGCCTCTCCCAGCCAGACGGGGGCTTGCGCCAGAACGCTTCCGGCTTCGGCAACGGTCACTTCGGCAAATTGACGAAACGCCCAGTTGACGATCGATTCCGCCTCTTGCACCCGCGCGGCAGGGCTGTCGAGCCCGCCATAGGCAAACACGATCCGCCGGTTGCCTTGCCGTGCAGACCCGGTCAGCGAATAACCCGCAGCCGATGTGAACCCGGTTTTCAGCCCGTCCAACCCGATGCCCGCATCCAGCAGCGGCACGCGGTTATCTTGCTCGATCCCGTTCCATGTGAAGCTACGTTCCGCAAAATAGTGATAAAATTCCGGGTGTTCGCGCAGCATATAGGATGCCAGCGTGACCAGATCACGCTTGGACATCAGGTGGTTCGCGTCGGGCCAGCCGGACGCATTGGTAATCGTGGTATTGTCCATGCCCAGTTCGCGGGCGCGCTGCGTCGCAAGGCGGGCATAGGCATCTTCCGTGCCTGCAAGCCCTTCGGCCACCACCACGGCGGCATCATTGCCCGACAGGATGGCGATCCCACGGATCAGCTCTTCCGCCGTGGGCCGGTCGCGCATTTCCAGAAACATGCGCGAGCCGCCCATCTGATACGCGCGTTGCGACACCGAAAACGGAGTGTCCAATGCCACGCGACCTTCTTTGATCGCCTCGAACAGCATCTCCAGCGTCATCAGCTTGGACATAGAAGCGGGGGGCAATGGCTCGTCGGCATTCTTGCTCAACAATACGGTGCCGGTCCCCAGATCGACCACATAGGCGGATGTGGCGCGGGTCGAAAATCCGCCCGGCCCATCCTGCGCATGCGCGGACGCGCCGAACGCGAGGAATATAGCGGCAATCAGGGCGCTCTTGGCGAAGGGACGGATCATGAAGGCTCCTTTATCGGCGGACGGCATAGGCATCGGCAAAGCCAAGTTTCTTGACCTGAGCAAGCATCTCGCGGCGTTCGGCGGTGCTTGCGGCCGGTCCGACAACAACCCGCCAGAATGCGTTGCCTTGCGTGCTGCCGGGTTTGACACTGGCCGACAATCCGGCGTTTCGCATGGTGCTTGCAGCCCCGGTCGCGTTGGATTCAACGCTGAAAATACCGATCTGAATGAACGCACGATCAAGCTGGCTGGTCGCAGGGGCGGGGGCCGTATTGCCCGCAAGCGGTGTGGGCATGGGCGGCGGCGCGCCGGGTGCAGCCGGTATCGCGGGCGTTTGCGGTGTCATCGCGTCCAGCGGGGCGGTGGTGATCTCGTCTTCGGCGGGCGTGTCGCGCCCGAACAGCCGGGCAAAGAAACCGCGTTTGGGCGGTTCTTCGTCCTCTGGCACCGCGATCAGGGTGTCTGCCGGTGCTGACCCTTCCGGCGCGTCGGCATCTGTCTGCGGTGCAGACTGCGGAGCCGGTTCCGGGGCTGTTTGCGGCGCGGGTGCCGCGACCTCGGCAACTTCGGCTTCGGGTGCTGGCTCTGGCTCTGGCGCGGCCTGCACCTCTTCGGTGCGCAGGGCCACGACTTCAAGCGCGGTGGGCGCGCCTGCCAGCATACCAACGGCGCTCGCCGCCTCGGCAGAGACCTGGAATACCGGGCCGGGGTTCATCCGCTCGCGCTTGAACAGCGCGCCGATGGTTTCGCGCCCCGATTCCGTGTTACGAATGATGACGCGTTCGGGCGCATCGACATCGGGATGCGCGACCCAGACCCCGCCCAGCGACGGGCGACCATCCCACAATCCGTTGTCGCGTTCGGAAAACACGCCGGGTGCTTCGACATCCCGTTCAACGGCCGCACCTGACGGCTGCGCGTTGGTGCCGGGAGAGGACTGGATGCCCCCTGCTCCCTGCATGCAGGCCGACAGGCCAAGGCAAAGGACAACTGAAAAACCTGCTACTCTGATACCTGACATTCTGCCTCTTTCTTGCATCGGGCGGCCACTCTGACGGTGGCTTGGGGCTGCAATTCCGCGCTTGGGCGTTTTATACGCCAATTTGCTGCCAAGAACAGCCCTGCAAGGCGGCATAAACCGTCTTGTGATTCATTTGCGCAATAGACCGCCCGACCCAAGAAGTCTGGCGAGGGGTCATGACTGGGATGCCCCCGAGCGGTCGCGCCAACGATTGACCATCGGGTAGCGGCGGTCTAGCCAGAACGCACGCAGGCTCAGACGTGGGCCGGGGGCGGATTGAAACCGCTTCCATTCCGCGATCTGTATCAGATGGGCGATCTGCTCGACCGTCTCGCGGGCAAAGCCGCGCGCCACCAGATCGGCGACAGAGAGGTCATTGTCCACCAACCCTTCTAGGATCGGGTCCAGCACATCATAGGGCGGCAGACTGTCATCGTCGCGCTGGTCGGCGCGCAACTCCGCCGACGGGGGCTTGTCGATGATTGCGGGCACGATGACCTCGCCCTCGGGTGCTTTCATCCACGGCGCGTGATTGGCGTTGCGCCAGCGGCAGATATCGAACACCCGCGTTTTATACAGGTCTTTGATGGGGTTATAGCCGCCGTTCATGTCGCCATAAATCGTGGCATACCCCACCGCGACCTCAGACTTGTTGCCGGTGGTCAGCAGCATCGCGCCGGTCTTGTTGGAAATCGCCATCAGGATGGTGCCGCGCAGGCGCGATTGCAGGTTTTCTTCGGTCACATCCTCTGCCAGCCCCGCAAAAAGCGGCGCAAGCGCCTCTGTCATGGCGCGGCGCGGGCCTGCAATGCTGACCTCGTCCAGCTTGCAACCCAAGCGGCGGGCCTGATCGGCGGCATCCGACAAACTGGCAGCCGAGGTGTATTCCGAAGGCAGCATCACGCATTGCACGTTTTCGGGGCCAAGCGTGTCGGCGGCGATGGTGGCGACAAGCGCAGAATCGATCCCGCCCGACAAGCCCAAAACCACCTTGGAAAACCCTGATTTGCGCAGGTAATCGCCCAAGCCCGTGCACATCGTGCGGTAATCCTGCGCCAGATCGTCGGGCAGGGGCGCGCGCGGTCCAGTCTCTGCCTGCCAGCCGCTGGCCGTTCTGTTGAAATCGACGGTGACAACCGCCTCTTCATGCGCGGGCAGTTGCACTGCAAGCTTGCCACCAGAGTTCAGCACGAAACTGGCGCCGTCGAAGACCTGATCGTCCTGCCCGCCGACAAGGTTCAGATAAACCAGCGGCAGCCCCGTCTCAATCACCCGCGCGACCATATGGGACATGCGGGTGTCGTAGCGGCCCCGCGCATAGGGCGACCCGTTGGGGACCAGCAGCATCTCTGCCCCGGATTCGGCTTGCGCTTCGGCCACGTCCTCGTGCCAAGCATCCTCGCAGATCGGGGTGCCAATGCGCAGATCGCCCGCCTTGAACGGGCCGGATATGTCGCCAGAGGTGAAAATGCGGTGCTCGTCGAACACCTGTTCATTGGGCAGATGGTGCTTGCGGATGACCGCGCGCAGGCTGCCCCCGCCCAGCACAACCCAGCAGTTGTAAAGCGCGTCCGCTTCGGCCATCGGCAGGCCGATCCCCATCAACGGCCCGTCAGTGCAGTCGCGCGCCAACCCATCCAGCGCGGCGCGCAGATCGGCCAGAAACGCCGGGCGTTGCACCAAGTCCTGCGTCTGGTAGCCCGACAGGAACATTTCCGGCAGGGCAACCATATCCGCGCCCTCGGCTTTGGCCTGTTCCCACGCGGCACGGGCCTTGGCGGCATTGCCCGCCAGATCGCCCAAGGACGGGTTGAGTTGCGCAAGGGTCAAACGGAAATGGTCGGGCATGATCGGCGGCCTGTGCTGGCATCTTTCGCTTCACATATCATGTTGGTTTGGCAAGGAAAGACCCAGTAGCCTGTGACCCATGCGTCAATTATGGCGGCAAACCCTGTGCGGGACGGCCACAAAGCTATGCTACTCACCTCCAGCGGCGGCATACAGATCCTGCATCTCTGCAACGGTCAAAGATCCGGCTGCCGCATCCAGCCCGCGCTGGTCCAGCACCGTCTGGTTCAGGTGGCGGCGGTCTATGTCGGCGGCGGCGCTTTCCAGATCACCTGCGGCCATATGCGCCAGAAAGCTCGTTGTCATGTTGAGCGCCGTTTCGGCTACCTGAAGGTCTGTCCGCCGCTCGAGGTTGCCCAAAACAAAGGCTTGTTGCGCGTCGGTCAGGGACAAAAAGGAATAACCCAGACTTTGCAGATCAACCGATGGGATCGACGCGTTTATTCTGTTGCCCAAGGTGGCGGTGCCCCTGCCGACCGTCAGAGCGGCACTTAACCCGACCCCGAGCGCAGCCGCGCTCAACACCACCCAATCGACAGTGACGGCGCCGGTTTCGTCCGTCCATAGGCCCATTAGCAGGGTGTCGGCCGTCGAATCCCGCATATGTCGTCCTCGAGCACAGAAATAGGAACCGGTAAGGTTGCACTTGAACGGGGCGTGGATATGGCGTTTTCGTGACAAAACTTTGCCGGGCACAGGGGTTCATCGCCCCGCCATGTCCGGTCCTTCCCCCTTGCGCGCCTGCCACCCCCCGACTAGGCTTGCCCCAAAATCCTAGGGGGAATTTCGCGTCATGGCTTCCAGCACTGCCCTTGCGCGCGCGTTTGCTGCCGCGCTCGTCTTGTCCGCACCCGTCTTTGCGCCTGCCAATGCGCAGACGGACGGCGTTCTGACCCGCCAATATGAGGATGGCGGCATATACGAGGGCGAGTTCCGCGACGGCCTGCAACACGGCCAAGGCACATACCGGCTGCCCAACGGGTTCGAATATACCGGCGAATGGGTCGATGGGCAGATCAGCGGACAGGGCGTGGCGCGCTATCCGTCCGGCGCGGTCTATGAGGGCCAGTTCGCTGCCGGTCGGCCCGAAGGACAGGGCATGATGACCTTCGCGGACGGCTCCACCTATCAGGGCGACTGGGTCGAAGGCGCTATCACGGGGCAGGGCCGCCGTGTCTTTGCCAATGGCGCGGTCTACGAGGGTGCCTTTGTCAACGGCCAGCCCGAAGGCGAGGGCACGCTGACGCGCGAGGACGGCTATGCCTATACCGGCACATGGGTTGCCGGTGCGCGCGAAGGGCAGGGGCGCATCGCCTATCCCGACGGCGCGGTTTATGAGGGCCAGATGCAGGCCGATCTGCGCCACGGCACCGGAACGCTGACCCGCCCCGACGGTGTGCGCTACGAGGGTGACTGGCAGGAAGGCGAATTGCACGGACAGGGCGTGCTGACGCAGGCCAATGGCGATGTCTATACCGGTGGCTTCCAGAACGGCATGCGGCAGGGCGAAGCGCGGGTGGAACAGGCCGACGGGCTGGTGTTCGAAGGGCAGTTCGTCAATGACCAACGCGACGGCCAAGGGCGTTTGACCGGCGAGGATGGCTACCTCTACGAGGGCACTTGGGTCGCGGGGCAAATCGCGGGCGACGGGCGGTTGGTGCAGCCTGACGGGTCCGAATATGTCGGCCAGTTCCGCGCGGGCCTGCCCGACGGGCAAGGCCGCATCACCTATGCCGATGGCGCGACCTATGAGGGCGCTTGGCTGGACGGGCAGTTCCACGGGCAGGGCCGCGCGACCTTTGCCGACGGGTCCACCTATGAGGGCGAACATGTGCAGGGGCTCGCCGAAGGGCAGGGCGTCATGACCTTTGCCGATGGCCGCGTCTATACCGGCGCGTTCAAGGGCGGCGAGCTGCACGGGCAGGGCGAGATGACCTATCCCGACGGCTCTGTCTATACCGGCGAATTCGTCGAAGGGCTGCGCGACGGGCAAGGCCGCATCGTGCTGGCGGACGGGTTCGTGTATGAAGGCGACTGGCAGGCGGGTGACATCACCGGCAGCGGGGTTGCGACCTATGCGACGGGCGATGTCTATGAAGGCGAGTTCGTGAACGGCCAGCGCGACGGCACTGGGGTGCTGCGCTACGCGACCGGCGAAGTGCTGACGGGCGACTGGCAAGACGGCGTGATGACGGTGCGGGATGGGGAATGAGGTCAGCGGATGGCCGCAAGACCCTCATCCGCTGTTTTGTTATGATGCGAACGTGTTTCCATCAAGCGGGCAGAATATCATATTCTAAGGCAGCGATGGCTGACACAGCGTTAGTTTACTGCCATATATCTTTGGCGCAGAGCAACATGCACATTGGCTGCCTTTTGAGCTTGAACACCGATTTTCGTCTATTAGATCAATATAAACCCAAATCATATGAACAGAATCTCCCGCTTGTTGAGATCATCTAGAATTGTCCACATTGGCTGAGGCCATACAACGCCCTCTTTTTTAAGTTCATCTACACGATTTCGAAAATGTGGGACGCTAATGAGAGTGGAATCATGAAATTCAGCATAGAAGTTTGACATCGCGCTAATCGTATTTTCCATCATTTCACCCGGTTTCCGAATCTGAGCGCGGTTCAAATACGTGACAATCGCGCTGCTTACAGTAAAGAAGCAAAACCCAATGATCATAATATTTATAAGAACGCTACCAAGCATTTCTGGGAACAAGTCAATATAGTTTGATGCAGCAAGTACAAGAGCAATGCCAATCCCACTTCCACTAAGTGCAATCAGACTGTTAGTAAACCATGTTCCAAACACTGATTTTTGGTAGTTTTGGAAAATACTTTTCTTGGTGAAAAAATTAGGAGACAATACATAGTTAATATATTTTACGATCTCCGCTTCGGTTAAGCAAGCGAGCAAGATGCGATCAACATATGCACTACGAAACTCGCTTTCGAGATACTCCCGAATACCACATTCGAGATCATCGATCCGAACGTTCATCCGTCCATTTTCGCTCGCCTCTTTTAGAAGGCTTTGCGGGTTCAACTCGCATGTCATTCTAAAATACTTGATAGCTTCGTTGTCTGAAAATTCTGCAAGACTTTCTGAGGTGTGATATGCGCCGAATGAGTCAGTGATATTTGATGCAATGATGTGAGCTTTTTCAAGAAAATCAGATGCGTTGTCGTCGGATGGATGCAGGCCTTGATCTTCGGATAGCTTTGCTGCTAATTTAAGCATAGCTCTGGTAAAAAGGATCTTCTGTGAGTTTTCTTCGATAGTTCGGAGCGCCCATCGCGCATTTTTGGGCACGCGCAAGCTGTTACTAAGAAAAACTTCGATCAATTCACGGTAGCTGCGGTTTCTCGGTTTATCAAAGCCCGAATCGTGCATGTTGGCCTCTATATTTTCGACTGAGATCTTATAAACGGGTTGCAAAAATTTCAAGATAAAGGCGCTTCGGGCTCTTCGCGTCTTAGCGGGCTCTTCGCGTCTTAGTATGAAAACAAACCAAGAAGCAGATGCCACCACTTCACCCCACCAGCCCCTCCAACCGCGCATAGCCCCGGAACCGTATCCGCCCGCCCGGGACCCGTGCGCCCTCTAGTCGATACCGGGGATACCGCGCCAGAAAGCGGCTGACGGCCACTTTCCCTTCCAGCCGGGCCAAGGTCAGCCCGACGCAGACATGCGGGCCGCCTGCAAAAGCCAGATGCCGGTTCGGTTTGCGGGTTATGTCGAACGTCTCAGGCGCGTCGAACACCGCCGGGTCGCGGTTCGCGGCCCCTATGCACAGGTGCAGCACCGTGCCCGCTGGCACTGCGACCCCGCCGATCTCGACATCCTCCACCGCCTGCCGGTTGCCGAACTGATTGGGCGAGAGATACCGCAGGCATTCCTCTATCGTGGGCGCGATCAACTCCGGCGCGTCTAGCAACCGCGCCCGCGCGTCGGGAAAATCATCCAGCAGCGCAAGCGTGTTGCCGATCAGGTTGGTCGTCGTTTCATGTCCCGCGTTCAGGATGAAGATGCAATTCTGCAATAGCTCTGTTTCCGACAGGGTTTCCCCCTCGCGGGTGCCCATGATGAGCCGCGTCAGCACATCCACCTCCGGGTCGCCGGGGGCCGTGCGCCGCCGCGCGACCAGCCCTTCCAGATAGGCGGTAAACTCAGTCACAGCGGTGTTCCCGCGCGCCAGCACCTCTGGCCCCGGTGCCGGTTCCAGCGCGCCGAGGATCGCCAGCGACCAGTCGCGCAAGGGGCCGCGTTCGTCATGCGGCACGTCCAGCAGGTTGCCGATAATCTCTACCGGAATCGCCGAGGCAAACTCTTCGATCAGGTCCACGCGCGGTCCCATGCGGTCCAGTAGCGCATCGACCGTGGCCACCAGCCCCGGCTCCATCCGTGCAATCGCGCGCGGGGTCAGGGCAGAGGCCATGATCTTGCGCACCCGCGTGTGCAAGGGCGGATCGTTGAACACCAGCGAGTTGGTGTGATGCGTGTAGAGGGCCGCGTCCCGCCCGAAAACCGGCGCGAACATTGCCTGCTTGTCCGACGAAAACCGCGCAGTGTCGCGATACACCATGTCCAGATCGGCATGGCGCGACAGCAGCACGGACCCATCGGGCAGCCGCAGAACCGGTGTGTCGCGCAGCAAGGTCGCATAGGTCGGGAAAGGGTCTTCCAAAAAGCCCGCCGGCGGGGCGGCAAGGTCGAAGAGCGCGGTCGCTGGCATGGTTAATCCTCCTGCCCGCCAGATTGAGCGACATTTTCGCCCCCGACAAGCCCGTGCGCCCGCTTCGGCGTGGCAATCGACTGCCTTTGCCGTTAAGGTCCGGAAAGTACTTCCGAAGGACGCCCCCTCGCGTGAGCCGCATTGACCGATACCTGCTGGGACAGCTTTTGTCCGTATTCGCGTTTTTCACGCTGGTGCTGGTGGCGGTGTATTGGGTCAACCGCGCGGCACGCCTGTTCGACGCTGTTGTCGGCGGGGGGCAAAGCTTCTGGGTGTTTCTGGAGCTTTCCGCGCTGACCCTGCCGAACGTGTTTCGCGTGGTGCTGCCGCTGTCTGCCTTTGCCGCCGCCGTCTATGTCGCCATCCGCATGACGCGTGACAACGAACTTGTTGTGTTGCAAGGCACCGGCCTGTCCTTTGCCCGGCTATTGCGCCCTGTCGCCCTGTTCGGGCTGGTCGTGGCGCTGATGCTGGGCGTGTTGATGCACGTCCTCAGCCCGATGTCACGCGCGCAACTTGCAGAACGTCAGGTGGCGATTGCGGGCAATATCAGCGCAAGGCTTCTGCGTGCGGGCGAATTCCTGCAACCGACCGACCGGATCGTGGTGTTCATCCGCGAAATTGCAGAAGATGGCACGCTGCTTGATGTGTTCCTGTCGGACGGGCGCGACCCCGCCCGTACGGTCGAATACAATGCGTCCCAAGCGCTTCTTGTCACGGGGGCCGACAGCGCGGTTCTGGTCATGCTGGATGGTGTGGCGCTGGCCTACACCAAAGCCGAGGACAGGCTGACAACCATCAGCTTCGATGAACTGACCTACGATATCGGCGCGCTCATCGCGCCAGATACCCGCCGTGTTGATGTTGTGGAATTGCCGACATCGGCGCTGCTTGCTGTCGATGACCGGACGCGCGCGGCGATGGGTTTGACACTGGCTGAGGTGCGGTTCGAATTGGCCTCTCGCGTGGCGCAGCCGCTACTGGCGGTCATTACCGCGCTTGTCGGGTTTGCCGCGTTGTTTTTAGGGCAATTCAGCCGGTTGGGCGCATGGCGTCAGGTCTTGGCGGGCATCATTGTGCTTGCGCTGATCCAGCTTCTGGCCAATGCCTCGGCGGGCGTGGCGCTGCGCAGCGCCGATGCCGCGTTTCTGGCATTTGCGCCGGTGGTTGCAGGCTTGGCCGTGGTGGCGGCCATGCTGTACTGGGCCGCGCGCCGGAAGGGTCGAGCATGATCCTGGAGCGCTATTTCCTGAAGCGTCTGCTCGTGACCGCTGCAATGGTGTCCGGGGTGTTCCTTGGGATGATATTGCTGCTGGATATGGTCGAGCAGCTAAGACGATTGGCGGGGCTTGACGCGGGCTTTGGTGCGGCGCTGCGATTGTCGCTGCTGAATGCGCCAGAGGCGTTCTATGAGATCGCACCGTTGGTCATGATGCTGGCGGCGCTCTGGCTAGGTCTTGGCTGGTCGCGCAGTTCCGAATTCGTGGTGATCCGGGCGGCGGGGCGGTCGGTGCCCCGCTTGCTTGCGCTGCCGGCCCTGGCGTTGTTGCTTGCGGCTGTCGGGTTCGTCGCGGTTATGAACCCGCTGGTTGCCAGTTCTGCGCGCGAATATCAGCGCAGCCTGTCCGCGCTACAAGGCGGCACTGGCGCGGTGGTGGCCTTTTCCGGCGATGAATTGTGGTTGCGGCAAGCTGATACGCTCGGCCAGACCGTGATCCATGCCCCGCGGGCCGAGGCAACAGGCACCGTCTTATTCGATGCCAGCTTTTTCGTGTTCCACCCCGAGCGCGGTCTGTCGGTTCGCCTGCGTGCGGCGCGCGCCGATCTGCGCCCCGGCGCATGGCAGTTAAGCGGCGTCAAGCGTTGGCAGATGTCGCACCTGAATCCAGAGGCGCAGGCCCGCACGCTGGACACGCTGGCCGTTCCCACCGACCTTACGCCGGAAAAAATTCGCGACAGCTTTGCGCAGGCCCGCACTATTCCGCTGTTCCAGCTTCCCGAATTCATTGCCGCGCTGGAGCGTGCGGGATTTTCGGCGCTCGAACACAGAATGCGATTGCAGATGGAACTGGCCTTGCCAGTGCTTCTGACAGGCATGATGTTGTTGGCTTTGGCGCTCAGCATACATCATGCACGATCGGGGGGCGTGGGAATTCGGTCGCTCGTCACGATTCTCTCTGGATTTACCCTGTTCTTTTTGCGTAACTTTGCGCAGGTCTTGGGGGAGACCGGGCAGATTCCCGTGGTGCTTGCTGCGTGGGGGCTGCCAGTTGCGACGATGCTACTTGCCATGGGCGTTATGCTGAATCTGGAGGAAAGCTAATGCGGCCCGCGCCGCCAAAGCCACGCCGGACGAGTCTGGGCTTCGGTCTGGGGCGCATTTTGGCGTGTGTTTGTGCTGTCCTAGTGTCCGCAGCCCTGCCGGTGGTTACCGCGTCGCCCGCGTCTGCACAGCAAGACGCCGGATTTGCAACGCTTCTGGCAGACCGTCTGTATCTGGATGGCCCGAACCGGTTGATCGCTGAAGGAAATGTCGAGGCGTTTTTCGGCGAGTCGCGTGTAACCGCCGAGCGCATTGTTTATGACCGTGCCAGCGGGGGCATGCAGATCACCGGGCCGCTGGTCTTGTCCGAAGGGTCAGGCACCGTTTTATTGGCAGACAGCGCGGAACTGCGCGAGGGGCTGCGGCTTGGCCTGATACGGTCGGCGCGTGTCGTGTTGGAACAGCAGTTGCAGATTGCCGCCACAACGGTCGAGCGCCGCTCCGAGCGGTTCACAGAGATGAACAATGTCGTCGCATCCGCCTGCGAAATCTGCCCCGAGCGCAACACACCCTTGTGGGAGGTGCGCGCCGACCGCGTGGTGCACGATACCGTCGAACGCCAGCTTTATTTCGAAGGTGCGCGCTTTCGCATGTTCGGTCTGCCCGTGGCCTATATCCCACGTCTGCGCGTGCCCGACCCCAGCCTTGAGCGCGCGACAGGGTTTCTCAGCCCGCGCTTTTCGCTGGATAGCGACCACGGGCTTGGCCTGCGCGCACCCTATTTCATCGCGTTATCGGCCGATAAGGATCTGACGCTGACGCCGTTTCTGGGCACCAAAGGAACCTATGCCCTGGAAGCCCGCTACCGGCAGGCCTTTTCCAACGGGATGCTGGAACTTGGCGGCCTGATCGCGCGCGACTCGATCCGCAGTGGCGAATTGCGCGGGATGCTATACGCTGTCGGTGATTTCGACCTGCCGCGCGGCTACAGCCTTAGCTTCAACCTGATCCAGCCCTCTGACCGCAGCTTGCTAGAGGATTACGACCGCGACCAGTCGCGGCTTGTCAGCGATATTACCCTGGAACGCGTGCGCCGTGACGAGCGTATCCGCGTGCAGGCACTGCAATTCCGGTCTTTGCGATTGGGGGACGTGAATGCCACGCTGCCCAATTCTGTGGGGCAGGGGCTGTATGACCGACGGTTCGACATGCCCGTAATTGGTGGTGTCGGGCGTCTGCGGCTGGAAGCCGAAGGCTACAGCCGCCGCCAGCCGCTTGGTCCCGACCCCAAACGCGTTGCCCGTTTGTCAGGGGATCTGCGTTGGCGCCGCGACACGGTTCTGCCCGGTGGCGTGCTGGGGGCTGTTGGCCTGAACCTTGGGATGGACCATGTCCGCGTGGCGCCCGCGCTCAGCGGGTTCGCGCCAGCAACGACCCGCTTGCGTCCGTCGGTCATGGCCGAATTGCGCTGGCCGCTGGTTCGGGCCAGTGCAGGCGGCGCTCGCCATGTGATAGAGCCGGTTGCGCAGGTTATCTGGAGCAATGACAAGTTGTATGGCCTGCCCAACGCCACAAGCCGTATGCCGGAACTGGACGAGGGCAACCTGTTCAGCTTTGACCGCTTTGCGGGCGGCGATGCCCGCGAAGCCGGTTTGCGCGCCAATCTGGGGCTGAGTTGGACGCGGTACGACCCGGACGGGTGGTCCAGCACGATCACCTTGGGGCGGATTATCCGCGACCGTGATCTGGGACAATTCTCTGCGGCGTCCCCGCTTGCGGGCAAGCAATCGGACTGGTTGCTCGCGGCCAGCGTAGACACGGCTGCGGGGCTGACCCTGTCCAGCCGGTCGCTCTTTACGGATAACTTTGACCTGACGCGCAGTGCGATCGAACTGGACTGGACGACCGACGCGTTCAGCATTTCGACCAGCTATATGCACATAGAGGCAGATCCGTTTGAAAATCGGCCCGCAACCGCGTCGGAATGGACCTTCGACGGGAGCCGTGCGCTGGACGAAAACTGGACCGCCCGCGTGGGGTGGCGCTATGACATTGCGCAAAAACGCGCTGCGCGGACCTCTCTTGGGCTAGACTATGAAAATGAATGCCTGCGCATGGCCATGCAGGTGGAACGGAAGTATTCGGCCACAACGAATTCGACCGCGACCCGGTTTGGCCTGAATGTGGATATTCTGGGCATTGGCGGGAACCCTTCGGTCGCACGAAAAAGGTGCTCTGATGGGCTTTGAGAAGCGGGTTGCGGGGCATGACATGGCGCGCCGTGTGGTGTATGCCCGAATGGAACCGCCCAGCACTCACAGCGCGTTGCGACGCGCCACGCAGCAGAACGGACCAAATGCAGATGCGTAATACCATGTCTTTCCGCGCCAGTTTTCTCGGTCTGGCCCTTGTCACGCTGGCTGCGTTGCACATCGCAGCAGGACCGGCGCTGGCTCAAAGCCCGTTTTCTCCGGTGCGCAAGGTGGGAGATCGCGTGATCACCGCATATGATGTGGATCAGCGCATTACCTTTCTGGAGCTTCTGAACGCAGGCGCGGCCGACCCGCGGGAAGAGGCACTTGCGCGCCTGACCGAAGAGGCCGTCCAGCGCGACTATGCGCAACGGCAGGGTGTCCGCATCACCTCGGATGAATTGTCCGAAGGCATGGCCGAATTCGCCAGCCGTGCCAATCTGGAGACAGAGGCGTTCCTGGCCGAGCTTGCCGATGGCGGGGTGTCGCAGGAAGCCTTCATGTCCTTTGTCGAAGCCGGTTTGATGTGGCGCAAGATTGTCGGCCCGCAATTGGGTGGCACAATTTCCGTCACCACTACGGATATTCAACGCGCCCGCGATGTCGCCGCAATCCGCGGCACGAAGCGGGTGCTGATCTCCGAAATCTTTCTGCCCGCAGATCCACAATATGCAGAGCCGGTGGCCCAGATCATGGGCTTGATCGAAGATGCCAGCGGTGCAGAAGAATTCTCAGCCTTGGCCCGCGAATATTCGCTGGCTGGCAGCCGGGACGCAGGAGGGCGGCTGGATTGGGTCGCACTTGAACAACTGCCCGGTCCGATTAGCGGTCCGATGTCTAACGCAGTACCCGGTCAGATTGTCGGACCGATTGAGCTTAGCGGGGCCATCGCCTATTTCCAGTTGCGCGCCGAGGATAGCACGCGCGATATTCCCGCAAGTCAGGTCAAACTGACCTACAAGCGTCTGCTTTTGCCGGGTGGCCGCAACCCCGATACGCTGGCCCGGTTGGCAGAAATTCGTGCCCGCGTGCAACATTGCAATGCGCTGGACCCGTTCGCGGCTGGCCTGCCTGACGGGTATATCACCGACAATGACGCGTTGATGCAGAGCATTCCGCAAAGCGACGCGGTCGAACTGGCACGGCTTGACCGGTTCGAGATTTCGGCCAACACGGTCGAAAACGGCAATCTTGTGGTTTTGATGCTCTGTGCGCGCGAGTTGGAATTGGAACAGCGCCCCAGCAATAGCCAGATCGAAAACAGCCTGTTCAACGCCCGACTGGGCGCGCGTGCGCAGTTGAAACTGGACGAGCTGATCGCCGATACCGTGATTGTCGATTACTGAGGTTCTCTGCGGGCGAGCCGACGGTTTACCCGTCGGTGCCCGACAGGTCGCCGCCGATCAGGGCCTGAGCAAACTCTTCAGGGTCAAAGGCTTGCAGATCGTCAATCTGCTCGCCCACGCCGATGGCATGAATCGGCAGGCCGAAGCGGTCGGCCAAAGCCACCAGAACGCCGCCGCGCGCCGTGCCGTCCAGTTTGGTCATGACCAAGCCTGACACGTCAGCCAGCTTGCGGAAAATCTCGACCTGGTTGAGTGCGTTCTGCCCCGTCGTCGCATCCAGAACCAGAAGCGTGTTATGCGGCGCGTCGGGGTCCAGCTTGCGCAGCACCCGCAGGATTTTCGCCAGTTCTTCCATCAGGTCGGTGCGGTTCTGCAAACGCCCGGCGGTGTCGATCATCAACAGATCGACCCCCTCCGTGCGCGCCTGCACCAATGCGTCATGTGCAAGGCTTGCGGGGTCCGACCCCTCTGGCGCGGTCAGTACCGGAACACCGGCGCGCTGCCCCCAGACCTGCAACTGTTCCACGGCGGCGGCCCGGAACGTATCGCCCGCCGCGATCATCACCGATTTTCCGGCGGCACGGAACTGGCTGGCCAGTTTGCCAATCGTGGTGGTCTTGCCCGCACCGTTCACACCCACGACCAGCACCACCTGCGGGCGGGCGGCGTAAAGCGGCAGGGGCTTTGCCACAGGTTCCATGATGCGGGCAACCTCGCTGGCCAGTGCCGATTTGATCTCGGGCACCGACATCTTGCGTCCAAACCGCCCCTCGGCCAGATTTGCGGTCACGCGGCCTGCGGTGTCCACCCCCATGTCGGCGGCGATCAGCAGATCTTCCAACTGCTCCAGCATGTCATCGTCGAGCACCCGGCGCGGCGCACTCCCGCCGATCACCCGGCCCAACAGGCCCGGTTCCGGTTTGGCGGGCGCAGTGTTGTCGGATGCGTTTTCGGGCGCGTCCTCGTCGGCGGCCTCGTCGACCAGCGCGTCCAGCCCTTCCTCCAGCCTCGAGGAAGACTTGAACATCCGATCTTTCAGCTTCTTGAAAAACGACATGCGATCCGGCCTTAGTTGTTCAGCACAGGGCTAGCGCATTGTGCGGCAAAGGGAAAGACGCGCCTTGCACCATCAAAACTGCAATCAGCCGCATGGCGCTTTTGGCGTGTCGTGCTATCTTTGTATCAAAGCCATGTGGTTGTCCTAAAATGAAACACCCTGTTCTTCCTTTCGCTCTTGCCAGCCTGCCTCCGGTGGCGCTGTTGGCGTTCGGCGCGGTCTATGGCGGGCTATGGCTGTGGGCGGCGGCGCTTTATACATCCTTCTTCGCCTTCGGGTTGGATGAAGCTTTGGCAATGGCCAATCGCGAGGGTGCCGACGAGTCCACGGAACGCGCCGCCAACCGTCTGTCGGTGGCGCTGGCGCTGTCCCATCTGGCGCTCGTCCCGCTTGGCGTTGCGGCAGTGGCGGGGGCTACGGGGCTGACCACGTTGGACCAGGTTCTGGCGTTTTTCGGCTTTGGTCTGTTCTTCGGGCAGATCAGCAATTCCAACGCGCATGAGCTGATCCACCGCAGCACCGCGACGTTGTTCGGGCTGGGCAAATGGGTCTATATCTCTATGCTGTATGGCCATCACACCACGGCGCACCGCCTGTTGCACCACGCCCATGTAGCCACGCCCAAAGACCCGAATTTCCCGCCCAAGGGGCGCAGCTTTTATGCCTATTTCACGCGCGGCTGGATCGGCAGTTTCACACGCGGTTTCGCGGTCGAGCGTGCGCGCGCCGCGCGCACCGGGCGGCGCAACCCGTATGTCGAATATGTGGGCGGGGCAGTGGCCCTCTTGCTTGCGATGTGGCTGGCCTTTGGCGGGGCGGGGGTGCTGGCGTATCTCGGCCTGTGCTTTTACGCGCAATCGCAGCTGGCGATGGTGGATTATTTGCAACATTACGGGCTGGCGCGGCGCAAGCTGCCCGATGGAAGCTACGCGCCCCAGACCATGCTCCATAGCTGGAACAGCCCGCATTGGTTTTCCTCGCATATGATGGTCAACGCATCGCGCCATTCCGATCACCATGCCAATCCGGGCCGTGTCTATCCCGCGTTGCGGCTGGACGCAGATATGCCGGTTCTGCCCTATTCGCTGCCTGCCATGGGGATCATTGCGCTTGTGCCGCCGCTGTGGTTCAAAATCATGGACAGGCGGGTGGATAAGGCCGTCGCACGAATGGAGGTTGCATGATCCGTATCATTCTGGCGCTGGTGCTGCTGGCACTGCCCGCGCATGCGCAAACACCGATGACCGCTGCCGAGTTCGAGGCGTATGTGACCGGCCGAACCCTGACGTTCGGGTTTGACGGGCAGTCCTACGGGATAGAGGAATTCCGCGAGGGAAGGCGCACGACATGGGCGTTCATGCAAGAGGAATGCCGCGAAGGGCGCTGGTTTCCGCGCGATGAACAGATCTGCTTTGTCTATGATGACTTTCCGAATGAAGAACATTGCTGGATCTTCTGGCAAGACGAGGCTGGCCTGAACGCGCGCTTCATGGGCGAGGGTGGCACCGAACTTTACGAGGTGCAGCAAAGCCCGCGTCCGCTGATCTGTCCGGGGCCACAGGTCGGGGTTTGATACGTTGTGGCGGGCATTCGCCTGGCCCCGTGCTGTGACGATCAGCCAAACGCCAAGGCGCTGCACCATAGCAAGCGCACAAGTCCGCTTTGCCCCGCAACCCCGGTTTTCGCATATATCTGCTTGGCATAGCTGCGTCCGGTTTCCCGGGTCAGGCCTAGGGCCGCGCTGGCCTCGGTCAGCGCCGAACCTTGGCCCAGGGCGCGCGCCAGCCGCGCTTCTGACAAGGTCAGGCCCAAGGCGCTTGCGATCCGCTCTGGCGCAGGCAAGTCGCGTTTGGCCCTTAGCAGCATGTCGCCATCCGGCAGTCCATAAGCCGTGATGCCGCCGAGGGCCTGCATAGCACCGGGTGCGACGGCTGTCGGTATGGCATGTCCAGCCTCTGCTAACAGGCGCGTGGCCGTCGCATCGGGCCCATCCGGCCCGATCTGTCCCAGCCCCGCCCGCCAGAGCAGCGCTTGCGCGCCGTTCAGTGCCTGCGCCATCGCCGCGCGCTCTTGTCCCAATACAACGGCTTGCGCGATATGCGGCATCAACGCAGACAGGCGCGCGCTGTCGGCGGCGCGAAAGCTGCCGCGCGGCTTGTGCAGCCACAAAGCGGCCCAAGGTTTTTGTGCAACGACCACACGCGCGTCGCCCTCGGTGAAATCGGGGTCAAACGGCCCCGCACGGTCCACAAGTTCCTCTGCGCTATAGACACGGTTCGGACGCAGCGCGCCAAAACAGGTGGGACAGGGCAGGGTGTCGCCGAAAACTGCGCGCTCTGTGTACAGCGTGGCGCGCGCTGCCTGCATCTGGTCGCGCAATTGCAGCAGCACACGGTCCCATGCGGCTGTATCGCGCGCCGTTTCGCCAAGCGCCAGAAGGATGTCACTGTCATCACGCGCGATCATTCTGGCACCATACCCCCATTTGGGGGGTGTGGGCAATTCCGTTCGCGATTACACCCCCGTCCAAGCGCAACCTGCGGAGCGGATATGACACAGAGCACCCTGACCCACCTGCAACGGCTAGAGGCCGAGGCGATCCACATCATGCGCGAGGTGGTCGCCCAAGCCGACAACCCCGTCATGTTGTACAGCGTCGGCAAAGACAGCGCCTGCATGCTGCATGTCGCGAAAAAGGCGTTCTACCCCTCACCGCCGCCGTTCCCGCTGTTGCATGTCGACACCACATGGAAATTCAAGGCCATGTATGCGATGCGCGAAGCCGCCGCGCGCAAGGCCGGGATGCAACTGATCGTGCACCAGAACCCCGATGCGCTGCGCCAAGGGATCAACCCGTTCGACCATGGTGGCCTGCATACCGATATGTGGAAAACCGAAGGGCTGAAACAGGCGCTGGACCTGCACGGCTTTGACGCCGCGTTCGGCGGCGCGCGCCGCGACGAAGAGAAAAGCCGCGCCAAGGAGCGGATTTTCAGCTTTCGGACCGCATCGCACCGCTGGGACCCCAAGAACCAGCGGCCGGAGCTGTGGCGCACCTATAATGCGCACAAGGCCAAGGGCGAATCCATGCGCGTTTTCCCGCTGTCCAACTGGACCGAACTGGATATCTGGCAGTATATCCATTTGGAAAACATTGACATTGTGCCGCTATACTACGCCGCGAAGCGCCCCACGGTCGAACGTGACGGCATGCTGTTGATGGTCGATGACGACCGCTTCCCACTTTGCGACGGCGAAGAGCCTGTTATGCGCTCCGTCCGTTTCCGCACGCTGGGCTGCTATCCGCTGACCGGCGCGGTCGAGTCAGAGGCAACCACCTTGCCGCAGATCATTCAGGAAATGCTGCTGACCACCACGTCGGAACGTCAGGGCCGCGCCATCGACCACGATCAGGCCGCGTCGATGGAGAAGAAGAAGCAGGAAGGGTATTTCTGATGTCAGATATCTACAAAACCGATGCGCTGATTGCGGAAGATATTGATAAATATCTGGAAATTCATCAGCACAAGACCATGCTGCGCTTTATCACCTGTGGGTCGGTGGATGACGGGAAATCCACGCTGATCGGGCGGCTGCTGTATGACAGCAAGATGATTTTCGAGGACCAGTTGGCCACGCTTGAATCCGACAGCAAGCGCGTGGGCACGCAAGGCGAGGGGATTGATTTCGCGCTGCTGGTCGACGGTCTGGCGGCAGAACGCGAGCAGGGCATTACCATCGACGTGGCCTACCGCTTTTTTGCCACCGACAAACGCAAATTCATCGTGGCCGACACGCCGGGGCATGAGCAATATACCCGCAACATGGTAACAGGCGCGTCCACCGCCGACCTTGCCGTCATCCTGATTGACGCGCGCAAGGGCGTGCTGACACAGACGCGGCGGCACAGCTACCTCGCGCATCTGATCGGCATTCGCAACATCGTGCTTGCCGTGAACAAGATGGACCTGATCGGCTATGACCGCGCCAAATATGACGCCATTGTCGCCGACTACCGTGCATTTGCCGAAAGCATCGGCATTTCCGAGTTCACCGCGATCCCGATTTCGGGGCTTGCGGGCGATAACATCACCACGCGCAGTGACAACACGCCGTGGCATGATGGCCCTGTGCTGCTGGAGCATCTGGAAACGGTCGAGCTGAACCAGAGCGTTGAGCAGGACAAGCCATTCCGCATGGCGGTGCAATGGGTGAACCGCCCGAACCTGGATTTCCGCGGGTTTTCCGGCACGATCGCCACAGGCTCGGTGGCCGTGGGTGACAGCGTGCGCGTGCTGCCTTCGGGCAAGACCTCTACCATCTCTCGGATCGTGACGATGGATGGCGACCTTGCCCAAGCTGTTGCCGGACAGGCGATCACGCTGTGTCTGGCCGATGAAATCGACTGTTCGCGCGGCCAGCTTATCACCGCCGCCAAAAGCCCGGTCGAAGTGGCCGACCAGTTCGAGGCGACAGTGATCTGGATGGATGAGGTCGACCTGACCCCCGGTCGCACCTATTGGATGAAGCTGGGGCCGCAGACCGTCAGCGCCACGATTTCGCAGCCCAAGTATCAGGTCAACGTCAACACGATGGAGCAACTGGCGGCCAAAACGCTGGACCTGAACGCCATCGGCGTCGCAAATGTGACGGTGGACCGTGACATTCCGTTCGCACCCTACACCGACAGCCGCGATCTGGGTGGGTTCATCCTGATCGACAAGATGACCAACCGCACCGTTGGCGCGGGATTGATCCATTTCTCGCTGCGGCGTGCACAGAACATTCACCGGCAGGCCACCGATATCAGCCGCGAACATCATGCCAGCCTGAAGAACCAGGCACCTATGGTGCTCTGGATGACGGGCCTGTCA
This sequence comes from Roseinatronobacter ekhonensis, assembly GCF_900499075.1. Classification (GTDB taxonomy): domain Bacteria; phylum Pseudomonadota; class Alphaproteobacteria; order Rhodobacterales; family Rhodobacteraceae; genus Roseinatronobacter; species Roseinatronobacter ekhonensis. The sequence goes on from NZ_UIHC01000010.1 coordinate 33,196, forward strand.
GGGTCGGGCAAATCGACCATCGCCAACCTTGTGGAAAAGAAACTGGCGCGGATGAATCGCCACACGTTCTTGTTGGATGGTGACAATGTGCGTCACGGTCTGAACAAGGATCTGGGCTTTACCGATACCGACCGAGTGGAAAACATCCGCCGCGTGGGCGAGGTGGCGCGCCTGATGACCGATGCCGGGCTGATCGTGATCACGGCCTTCATCTCTCCGTTCCGGTCCGAACGCGAGATGGTGCGCGGCGTGATGCAGCCGGGCGAGTTCATCGAGGTCTTTATCGACACACCGTTGGAAGAGGCCGAAAAGCGCGATGTGAAAGGGCTGTATGCCAAGGCCCGCGCGGGGGAGTTGAAGAACTTTACCGGTATCGATTCGCCGTATGAGCCGCCAGAGGCACCGCAAATCCGCATCGACACCACCCAGATGAGCGCGGATGCGGCGGCAGACCTGATCATCGCCAAGTTGCTTCCCTAGTCTGGTTGTCGCGCATGTGAACTGGCCCGCCCTTGTTGGGGCGGGTCTTTGCGCATAGCGAGGGGGCAGTCGCGTAGCACAAAGGGGACCATTGTGACGTGGTTTGTGACCGGTGCCTCTTCGGGCTTGGGGCTGGAGATGGTGCGCCTGCTGGTTGCGCGGGGGGCCGTTGTGCGCGCCACGGGGCGCCGCGCGCCCGACCAATTGCCTGCCGATTTCCCGGATTGCCCGTATCTGCCCTGTGACCTGTCGGACCCGCGCGCCGTGGCCGAGCTGGCCGACTGGGCCACAGGGCAGGGGCGCGTGCAGGCGGCTGTGCTGAACGCGGGCGCGGGCTATTTTCGGCCGCTCGCCCGGGAAACGCCCGAAGACATCGCCCGTGTGCTGGCTATTAACCTTGAAGCGAATATCACCCTTGCGCATCGTTTGCGGCCTGCGCTTGCGGGCGGGCGTTTGGGCCTTGTCGGTTCTGTCGCGCAAAAGGGGGCGGCGGGAATGCCGGTCTATGCCGCCAGCAAGGCCGCGCTGGACGGGTTTGGCCGTGCGCTGGCCGAAGAATGGCGCGGCGCGGTGACGGTGCGTGTGTTGCACCCCGGCCCTGTGGCGACGGGCATGGCCACGCGCGCGGGCCGCACCCCCGATTTCGCGGACCGGCTGTTCCTGCCGCCGCGTCGCACCGCTGCCGCCCTGTTGCATGCACTGGAAGCGCGGCGCGGCGCAGACCGGCAAACCGTGTCCTTTCTGCGGGTTGGCCTGCACCGTCTGGGCGGGAGGACGGTATGAAGGTTCTGATAACAGGCGGTGCCAGCGGGCTGGGCGCGGCGTTTGCGTCAACCTGCGCCGCGCGCGGCAATACAGTCCATGTGATCGACATTGCACCAACCGCGCAGGGTTTTGCGCATGACATGGGCAGCGCGGACCCCGCCGCGTGGGACGCACTAGTCCAATGGCTGGCGGCGAATGGTCCGTTCGATCTGGTCATCCTCTCGGCAGGCATCAGCGCCACCGGCCGGTTCGAGGCGATCCCGCTGTCCGACCATCATGCGGTGACATCGGTCAACCTGACCGGTCCGGTGCGGCTTGTGCATATGCTGGACACGGGCGACCACCTGAACGCCGGGGCGCGACTTGTCTTTGTCGCGTCGCTTTCGTGCTTTACTGGCTATCCCGGTGCCGCCAGTTATGCTGCCAGCAAGGATGGTCTGGCAGGCTTTGCACGCTCTTTGCGCGGACCAATGCGCAAGCGTGGCGTAAAGGTTCAATTGGCCTGCCCCGGCCCGATGGATACACCCCATGCAAGCCGCTACGCGCCCGAGGGCTCCAGTGCAAAAGGCCGCCTTGCCCCGGATCGCGCGGCGCAGGCAATTCTGAACGCGCGCCGCTTTACGATCATTCCCGGCGCAGGGCCGAAGCTCGCGGCGTTTCTGGGCCGCCTTGCCCCGCAAATCATGACCCGGCTCATGGGCCGGGTCTTGTTCTCCAAGCTGAAATAGCGATCAGGCGGTCAGCCCCTCTGGCTCTGCCAGCCCGTTGGCGCGGCAGCATGCGGTCACGGTATTGGCCAGCAAGCAGGCAATCGTCATCGGACCGACACCGCCGGGCACAGGCGTTATTGCACCCGCCACGGCAGCGCAGCCGTCAAACGCCACATCGCCGACCAGCCGGGTCTTGCCCGCGCCCTTTTCTGGCGCGTCAATCCGGTTGATGCCCACGTCAATCACCGTCGCGCCGGGTTTCACCCAATCGCCGGGGATCATTTCGGGCCGGCCCACGGCAGCAACCAGAATATCGGCGCGGCGGCACACCTCGGGCAGATCCTTGGTGCGCGAATGTGCGATCGTGACCGTGCAGCTTTCGCCCAGCAACAATTGTGCCATCGGTTTGCCGACAATGTTCGAGCGGCCCACCACGACCGCGTTCATCCCCGACAGGCTGCCGTGATGGTCGCGCAGCATCATCAGGCACCCCAGCGGCGTGCAGGGCACCATGCTTTTCTGGCCTGTTCCCAACAAACCAACATTGGAAATGTGAAAGCCGTCCACATCCTTGGCCGGGTCGATACTGTTGATGACAAGGTCCGAATCCAGATGAGCAGGCAGCGGTAACTGCACCAAAATGCCGTGAACTTCGGGGTCGGCGTTCAACTTTGCGACCAGTGCAAGCAGGTCCGCCTCGGGTGTGTCTGCATCCAGCTTATGTTCGAAAGATGCCATTCCGCACTCGACCGTCTGCTTCCCTTTCGAGCGCACATAGACTTGGCTTGCCGGGTCTTCGCCGACAAGCACAACGGCCAAACCGGGAACGATCCCGTGCTCCTCGCGCAGCCGCGTCACATGATCTGCGACCTTGTCGCGCACGCGCGCCGCAAAGGCTTTTCCGTCAATCAGGGTGGCAGACATCGTCCCTCTCCTTGCACTTAGCTGGCGGCGTAGCTTGCCGCATAATGATCCCGCTGCATCCGCGCAGCCAGAACCGCGTTCTTCAACAAGGTGGCCACCGTTACAGGCCCCACGCCGCCCGGAACGGGTGTGATCCACCCCGTGACCTCGGCGCAACTGTCGAAATCGGCGTCACCCACGGTGCGGCCTTCGACCCGGTTTATCCCGATATCAATCAGCGCAGCGCCTGGTTTCAGCATCTCTCCGGTCACAAGACCGGGGCGGCCCACGGCGACAAACACAGCGTCGGCGCGGCGCGAATGTACCGCCACCTGCCGAGTCATGTGGTGGCAGACCGTGACCGTCGCCCCCAGCCCCATCATCAAAAAGGCGATGGGCTTGCCGACAATTTCCGAATGCCCGATCACGACCACGTCCAGCCCTTCGACCTGCAAGGGCAGGGTCTTCAGCATCTCGACCGCCGCAACAGCGGTGCACGGGCCAAGTGCCAGATCGTTATAGACAATATTCCCGATAGAGGCCGGGTGCATCCCTTCCACATCCTTGAACGGGTGCACCGCCTTTTGCAGTGCCTTGACCGGAATATGTGCGGGCAGCGGGCGCTGGATGATAATGCCGTGCACTCTGGGGTCACTGTTCAACCCGGTCAGCACGCCGGTCAGTTGTTCCAGCGAAATCTCGGCCGGATAGGTGCGCTGCTCGAATTCCACGCCAGTAGATTCTGCCTGCTTTTGCTGGTTGCGGACATACAGAGCCGAAGCTTCGCCATCGCCCACGGTGATCGACACCAGCTTGGGTGCCCAGCCGGTCCGGTCCAGTTCGGCCACATCGCGCGCGACCTCGTCACGCATCGTTTGTGCGATGGATTTTCCGTCAATCAGCGTGGCGGTCATGCCGTGCCCTTTCGTGTCGCACCCAAGACCCGCTCTTCACGGGCGATGGACCAGTCAATCAATTCGGACCAGAGCGCGCGCGCCAGCGCGGGGTCCAGCCCTTGGGTCGTGGCTTCTGCTGCAACCCTGTCCAGAACGTCGCGCACCCGTGCATCAATTCGTGCTGGCAGCCCTTCGCCCGGTTTCAACTCTATCGCGCGGTCGATATGCGCGGCGCGCTGGGTGAGCAGCGTCACAAGCTCGCGGTCAATCTGGTCAATCTGGGCACGTAGTTGCGCCATGTCAGTGCAGGATTTTGGATCGGGCATCGCAGAGGGCCTCTATGAACGGATCATGTCCTTGTGTCCTAGACCGGCCATGCTGCAACTGCAAACGCGTTCAAACGGGATGGAGGGCGGGGCGACGCCGGGCCGCACCCGGCCCGGCGAGCGGCGTCCTGTCATCCCCTTAGAACAGCCCTTCGATCAGTCCTTCCTCGTTGAAGCGGATGTTTTCTGCCGCCGGTTTGCGCGGCAGGCCGGGCATGGTCATGATCTCTCCGCAGATGGCCACGATAAAGCCCGCCCCGGCGGACAGACGCACCTCGCGCACCGGCACCGAATGGCCCGTGGGCGCGCCGCGCCGTGTCGGATCGGTGGTGAAGGAATACTGCGTCTTGGCCATGCAGATGGGTAGGTTGCCATAGCCCGCAGCTTCCCATTCCTTCAGTTGCGCACGGATCTTGTCGTCGGCGAGCACATCGTCCGCACGGTAAATGCGCCGCGCGATGGTCTGCATCTTCTCGAACAGCGGCATCTCATCCGGGTAGAGCGGGGCGAATTGCGACTGCTCGGCATCAGCCAGTTCCGCCACGCGGGTGGCCAGTTCCGTGACGCCCTTGGAGCCTTCGGCCCAGTGGCGGCACAGGATGGCCTCTGCACCCTGTTCGGCGACATAGGCTTTCACCGCCGCGACCTCGGCCTCGGTATCGCTGTGGAAATGGTTGATGGCGACGACCACAGGCACGCCAAAACCTTTCACATTCTCGATATGCCGCCCCAGATTTGGGCAGCCTTTCTGCACTGCACTTACATTTTCCGAACCAAGATCCGCTTTAGCCACGCCCCCGTTCATCTTCATCGCGCGTACTGTCGCGACAATGACCGCGACAGACGGCGAAAGCCCTGCCTTGCGGCATTTGATGTCGAAAAACTTCTCTGCGCCCAGATCCGCGCCAAAGCCCGCTTCGGTCACGACGTAATCCGCCAGCCCCAGCGCGGTTTGCGTGGCGACGACAGAATTGCAGCCATGCGCGATATTGGCGAAGGGTCCGCCATGCACGAAGGCAGGGTTGTTCTCCAGCGTTTGCACAAGGTTGGGCTGCATCGCGTCTTTCAACAGCACGGTCATCGCGCCCTCGGCCCCGATGTCGCGGCAGGTGATCGCTTTCTTCTCGCGGGTATAGGCCACGACAATGTCGCCCAGACGGTTTTGCAGGTCGTCCAGATCGGCGGCAAGGCACAGGATCGCCATAACCTCGGAGGCCACGGTAATGTCAAAGCCGGTCTGGCGCGGAAAGCCGTTGGACACGCCGCCCAAGCTGACGACCGTGTCGCGCAGCGCGCGGTCATTCATGTCCATCACGCGGCGCCAGACGATGCGGCGCTCGTCGATCTCCAGCGCGTTACCCCAATAGATATGGTTGTCGATCATCGCCGATAGCAGGTTATGCGCCGATGTGATCGCGTGGAAATCGCCCGTGAAATGCAGGTTCATGTCTTCCATCGGGACCACTTGCGCCATGCCGCCGCCCGCGGCCCCGCCCTTCATCCCGAAATTCGGGCCAAGCGAGGCTTCGCGGATGCAGATCGCCGCGCGTTTGCCGATCGCGTTCAGCCCGTCGCCCAAACCCACCGTGGTTGTGGTCTTGCCCTCGCCGGCAGGGGTGGGGTTGATCGCGGTCACAAGGATCAGCTTGCCGCGTTTGCGGGCACGGGCATCAGCGACGAAATCCTGGCTGACCTTGGCCTTGTCATGCCCGAAGGGCAGCAGGTGTTCGGTCGGAATATCCAGTTTCGCACCAATCTCCTGAATCGGCCTTTTCTGTGCCTCGCGGGCGATTTCGATATCTGTCTTGAAGCCCATGTGCCCCTCCCTGCGGTATGGTGTCGCGTTCCCCATCGCTATATCCGGCGCGCAGGGGGCGAACAGGGGCGATTGCGACAGTTTTGCCGTCAGTTCCGCCGCGCCGCGTTTTCGGTATGCGGTCGGCCACAAAAAAACGCGAGGGTGTTTGCACACCCCCGCGTTTCGGTCTTGTCACGGTATCAGCCCTTTTTCAGGCAACGCTGTCCCAGAACTTCGGCAATCTGCACCGCGTTCAGCGCGGCACCCTTGCGCAGGTTGTCGCTGACACACCAGATGTTCAGCCCGTTCTCGATCGTGCTGTCCGGCCGGATGCGGCTGATATAGGTGGCATATTCGCCCACGCTGTCGACGGGGGTGATATAGCCGCCATCCTCGCGCTTATCGACGACCAGAATGCCCGGCGCCTCGCGCAGGATGTCGCGGGCCTCGTCCTCGTCCAGAAAATCCTCGAACTCGATATTGATCGCTTCGGAGTGGCCCACAAACACCGGCACGCGCACGCAGGTCGCGGTCAGCCTGATCTTGGGGTCCATGATTTTCTTGGTTTCCGCGACCATTTTCCACTCTTCCTTGGTGGAGCCGTCATCCATGAACACGTCGATATGCGGGATCACGTTGAATGCGATCTGCTTGGGGTAGACGCTGGGCGCTACTTCCTGACCGGGCACGAACATGCCCTTGGTCTGGTTCCACAGCTCGTCCATCGCCTCTTTCCCGCTGCCCGACACGGACTGGTAGGTGCTGACCACCACACGCTTGATGCGCGCACGGTCATGCAGCGGCTTCAGCGCGACGACCATCTGCGCGGTCGAGCAGTTGGGATTCGCGATGATGTTCTTCTTGGTGTAACCATCGACTGCTTCGGCATTCACTTCCGGCACCACCAGCGGCACATCGGGGTCGTAGCGATAGAGCGACGAGTTGTCGATCACCACGCAGCCCGCTTTGGCGGCGATGGGCGCGAATTTCTTGGTCGCATCAGACCCGATTGCGAATAGCGCCATGTCCCAGCCGGTGAAATCGAACTGCTCCAGATCCTGGCATTTCAGGGTTCTCTCGCCAAAGCTGACCTCTGTGCCCTGGCTACGACGGGATGCCAGAACGGCGATCTCCTCAACCGGGAACTCGCGCTCTGCGAGGATGTTCAGCATTTCGTGGCCCACATTGCCCGTGGCACCAACGACGACGATCTTGTAGCCCATGTCTGTCTCCTATGACTTGGTCGCGCGGCACATAGCGCATTCGCGCGCCAAGGTATAGGGGGCGGCTTGGGGTTATGGACGGGGCAGGCGGGTTGCGGTATCAGCCCTGCGACGCCCTGTTTCGAAAGGTTGCCCCATGTCCGGCCACGGCCCCGCGATCCCGATGACTGCCCGTAAATCCGGCCCTTTGCAGGGGGTGGCAGAGGTGCCGGGCGATAAATCCATTTCGCACCGCGCGCTCATTCTTGGGGCGCTGTCGGTGGGGGAAACCCGCATCACCGGCCTGTTGGAAGGGCAGGACGTGCTGGATACTGCCGCTGCCATGCGGGCGTTTGGCGCAGAGGTCACGCAACACGGGCCCGGCGAATGGTCGGTCCATGGCGTGGGCGTGGGCGGCTTTGCCGAACCTGACCGCGTCATTGACTGCGGCAATTCCGGCACCGGCGTTCGGTTGATCATGGGGGCGATGGCCACAACCGATCTGACTGCGACATTTACAGGCGATGCCAGCCTTGTGAAACGCCCGATGGGCCGCGTGACCGACCCGCTGGCGCTGTTCGGTGCGCAGGCGGTCGGGCGCGAGGGCGGGCGGTTGCCGATGACAGTCGTTGGCGCGGCGGACCCTGTGCCCGTGCGATACCGTGTGCCCATGCCCTCGGCGCAGGTGAAATCGGCGGTGTTGCTGGCCGGGTTGAACGCACCGGGGCAGACAGTTGTGATCGAGGGCGAACCCACCCGCGACCATACCGAACGGATGCTGCGCGGCTTTGGCGCGGAACTGACGGTCGAGGATACGGAAGAGGGGCGCGTCATCACCCTGACAGGCCAGCCCGAACTGACCGGGCAGGACGTGGCCGTGCCGCGCGATCCCAGCTCTGCCGCCTTTCCGGTATGCGCCGCGCTGATGGTGCAAGAATCGAACATTTTGGTGCCCGGTGTCAGCCAAAATCCCACGCGGAATGGCATTTTTCTGACATTGCAGGACATGGGCGCCGATCTGGTCATGGAAAACCTGCGTGAGGAAGGGGGCGAGCCTGTCGCCGATCTGCGCGTGCGCTTTGGCCCGCTGAAGGGCATTGACGTGCCGCCCGAACGCGCTGCCAGCATGATCGACGAATACCCGATCCTTGCCGCATTGGCCGCAACTGCCGAAGGGGTGACGGTCATGACCGGCATCAAGGAATTGCGCGTCAAGGAATCCGACCGTATCGACGCCATGGCGCGGGGTCTTGAAGCCTGCGGTGTGCGGGTGGAGGAAACCGAGGACAGCCTGACCGTGCACGGCATGGCAGCGGTTCCGGGCGGCGCGACGGTGGCCAGCCATCTGGACCACCGCATCGCCATGGCGTTCCTGTGTCTGGGGATGGTCAGTGCCAAGCCGATCACGGTCGATGACGCGAGCCCCGTCGCCACGTCCTTTCCGGTGTTCGAGCCGTTGATGACCGGCCTTGGCGCACAGATCACGCGCGCGAATTCGTAACGCGCGCCGTTAGCGCACGCCCATCAAAAAACCCGGCCCGCTTTTTGCGTGCCGGGTGTCGTTATTCTGGATCGTGCAGTCAGCCGATTGCGGCCTGCTTCACCGTGTCGTCGATATAGGGCACGTATTGCGCGAAATTCTCGGCAAACATCTCGACCAGCTTCTGGGCCTGTGCGTCATAAGCCTCTGAGCTTTCCCAAGTGCGGCGCGGGTCCAGCAACACATCGGCCACGCCCGGCACCGAAATGGGCACCAAGAAGCCGAAATTCGGATCGCGGCGGAACTCTGCGTCTTTCAATGATCCGTCCAGTGCCGCGGTTAGCAGCGCACGGGTAGCGCGGATCGGCATACGAGAGCCGGTGCCATAGGCGCCGCCAGTCCAGCCGGTATTGACCAGCCAGCATTCCGCACCGAATTCGGCGATCTTGTCTTGCAGCAGCTTGCCATAAACTTCGGGACGGCGCGGCATGAACGGCGCGCCAAAGCAGGTAGAGAAGGTCGGCTGCGGTTCGGTCACGCCCTGCTCTGTGCCCGCCACTTTCGATGTGAAGCCCGACAGGAAATGATACATAGCCTGCGCCGGGGTCAGCCGCGCGATCGGGGGCAGCACGCCGAATGCATCGCAGGTCAGCATGATGACGTTTTTCGGCACGCCACCCAGCGAGGTTTCCGACGCGTTCGAAATCGCATCCAGCGGGTAGGCGACGCGGGTGTTCGCGGTCAGGCTGTCATCCTCGAAATCCAGCTCCAGCGTGTCGGGGTCATGGACCATGTTTTCCACGACAGACCCGAAGCGGTGGGTCGTGGCATAAATTTCCGGCTCTGCTTCGGCATTCAGGTTGATGGTCTTGGCGTAGCAGCCACCTTCGAAGTTGAAGATGCCGGTATCGGACCAGCCATGCTCGTCATCGCCAATCAGAATGCGCGAGGGGTCGGCCGAGAGCGTGGTCTTGCCCGTGCCCGACAGGCCGAAAAACACCGCCGCGTCATCCGGGTTGTCGATGGCGTGGTTGGCCGAGCAATGCATTGGCATGATGCCTTTTTCGGGCAGCAGGTTGTTCAGCAGGGTGAACACCGATTTCTTGTTCTCGCCCGCATAGGCGGTGTTCGCGATCAGGATCAGCTTGCGCTCGAAATCCAGCGCGATTACGGTGTCCGACCGGCAGCCGTGGCGCGCGGGGTCAGCCTTGAAGCTGGGGCAGTTGATGATGGTAAATTCGGGGGCGAATGTCGCCAGTTCTTCGGCCCCTGGCCGACGCAGCAGGTGGCGGATGAAAAGGCCATGCCACGCCAGTTCGGTCACGACGCGCACATCCAGACGGTGCGCAGGGTCGGCGCCGCCATACAGGTCCTGCACGAACAGGTCGCGGCCTTTGACATGCGCCAGCATGTCTTCATACAGACGCTCGAACGCGTCGGGCGCCATGGGCGCATTGTTGTCCCACCAGATACTGTCTTCGACGCTGGCACGCCGCACGACGAATTTGTCCTTGGGCGAACGTCCCGTATGTGCGCCGGTCGTGGCAAGAAACGCGCCCCCAAGCCCCAGTTGCCCTTCGCCACGCGCGATGGCCTCGTTCATCAGCGCCGGTTCAAGCAGGTTGTAATAGGCCCGTGCCGCGCCGGTGATACCTTGATCTTCCAAGCGTTGGGTCGGGTTAACACGGGGGTTTGACATGAGGGCCTGCTCCATCTGGCGTGCGACATAGTGCTTACTGGCGCGCAATGCGTCGGTTTCAGTGGGTCGCAAGTGCCGCGACTGTCCACGTATTGGCTTTAACACCACGAATACGGCAAATCATAGGCGAGATTGTTGCCGTTAGCGCAACCAACACCAAGTTAGCGCAATATCAAGGATTGGGGCGCATCATTCTGTTGCAGTTCGGCACGACCTGCTGGGCGAATCATGCTGTATCTGGCTGCAAGCACTATTTTTGTTGCACAAAAAAGGAATTTGGGCATAGTTGTGGCAAAAATAAGGCGAACTCGCCAGACCAGAGCAGTATAAAAGGACAGGCAAATGTCGAAAATCGCATTGGTCGATGATGACCGTAATATTTTGACCTCAGTGTCAATCTGCCTCGAATCCGAAGGGTTTGAGGTTGAAACCTATAATGACGGTCAGGCGGCACTGGATGCCTTCAACCGCAAGCTGCCCGACATGGCGGTGCTGGACATGAAAATGCCGCGCATGGACGGGATGGAGCTGTTGCAGCGCCTGCGCCAAAAAACCCAGATGCCGGTCATTTTCCTGACCTCGAAAGATGACGAGATTGACGAGGTTCTGGGCCTGCGCATGGGCGCGGACGACTATGTCAAAAAACCGTTTTCGCAACGCCTGCTTGTCGAGCGCATCCGTGCTTTGTTGCGCCGCAAACAGGCCAATGAAGGCGTGATCGAAGCCGGCGAGGAAGCCAAGATCCTTGTCCGTGGCAATCTGGAAATGGACCCGCTGCGCCATCAAGTGAAATGGAAGGGAGAGGATGTCACCCTTACGGTCACCGAATTCCTGCTGCTGCAGGCGCTCGCTGCCCGTCCCGGCGTGGTCAAGTCGCGGGACCAGTTGATGGACGTGGCTTATGACGATCAAGTCTATGTCGATGACCGCACCATCGACAGCCACATCAAGCGTCTGCGCAAAAAGATGCGGTCGGTCGATACAGAGTTTTCGTCGATCGAAACGCTATACGGTATCGGTTACAAGTATAACGAAGCGTGACGCAGCGAATGCGGCGCGCGTCATCGGGCAGGTGACATCGTGAAAATGGAAGTTGTAACAGCAGCGAATGATGTTGTTCTGGGCGACGACTGGGTCGGCCCCGGCGACGCCGTTGAATCCGAAGTGCGCGCAACCCGCGCGCGGCGCGGGGTTTTCAGCATTTCAAGTTCGCCGCTGGCGCGCAAGATCACGTTGTTCAACCTGCTGGCCCTGATCATTCTTGTCGCGGGCATTTTGTTCACCAACCCGTTCCGGGACTCGCTTCTGCGCCAGCAGGAAGAGATGTTGGGCACCAGTGTTCGGATTGTCGCTGACATTGTCGGCGCTGCAGGCGGTGTTGAACAGGCGGCGAGCGTTGTGGCGGATCGGCTTGCGCTGGACGCGCGGTTCGAATTGCTTTTCTTCAATGCCGACGGTCGGCTTCAGGCGCGCACCCGCGGCACGGAACCCGCCCCGCCATCTGATGTGCCCGACCGGTCAACCGCGATCAGTGATACGCTTGGTGCGATCTGGAACGGCATGTCCTTCCTGACGCGTGCGTCCAGCATAGAGCAGGAACCGGCAACGCTCGACGAACTGCTCGAAGACCTTGTTGCGCGCAATCTGTCTGGTGTGGAAGCTGCCCACACCCACCGCGCAGACGATGTGATGTGGATCACGGCGAGTGCGCCTGTGACGATTGGCGGGCAGGTGCAGGGGGCAGTGGTAATGTGGCGCGATGCCGCCGACACCGCGCGCCTGATGCGCTACGACCGCGAACAGGTTTTGCAATTTTTCCTCATCGCGCTTGTCGTTTCTATCGGCCTCAGCTTCGTACTGGCCTCGACCATCGCCAACCCGCTTGCCGATCTTGCGGTTGCGGCCGAGCTTGGGAAAAGCCGCGACTCGCGCAAGTCCCGCCCTGGGCGTGTCCGCATTCCTGACCTTAGCGGTCGCCCGGACGAGATCGGTGATTTGTCGCGCGCCATGCGTGGCATGGTCAGCGCCCTGTATGACAGGGTGGAGGCGAATGAACAATTCGCCGCGGATGTTGCGCATGAGATCAAGAATCCGCTGGCGAGCCTGCGTTCTGCAGTGGGCAGCTTGCGCATGGCCAAACGCGAGGATCAGGTTCAACGCCTGCTGGATGTGGTCGAACACGATGTGCGGCGTCTGGACCGGCTCGTGTCGGACACGTCCAACGCGTCGCGGCTGGATGCCGAACTGGTCAAGGAAGAGGAAGAGGAGTTCGACCTCACCCTTTTGCTGGATAATCTATGCGAGCATCTGTCGTCCGAAGCGGACGAAAAGGGCGTGGAATTCGTAAAGCTCTTGCCAGATGAGCCGGTTATATTGACCGGGCTGGAATCGCGACTGGCGCAGGTTTTCGTGAACCTTATCACCAATGCCATTTCGTTTTGCGAAGATGGCGACGCGGTGCGCGTCTGGGCGCGCAAACGCGCCGACCGCGTGCTGATTGTGGTGGAAGATACCGGGCCGGGCATCCCCGACAACGCTTTGAAACGGGTTTTCAAACGGTTTTATTCGGAACGCCCAGTGCAGCAATTCGGAAACCACTCGGGCCTTGGTCTGGCGATCTCGAAGCAGATTGTCGAAGCGCATCAGGGCGTGATCTGGGCCGAGAATATTCGCCTGCCCGACGCCGATCCGGACAGCCCACCATTGGGTGCGCGGTTTGTCGTGGGTCTGCCGCTTTAACCGTGGCGCAGATGGCGGTCCATGCCAGCACGGTTGCCTTCGAACAAGAAGGTGCTGCCTATGCAGTGGTTCTCGCGGGCGCGTCTGGGCGCGGGAAATCCACCCTTGCGCTGGAGCTGATGGCAACGGGAGCGCGGCTTGTCAGTGACGACCAGACCTTGATGCATGTCGAAAATGGCACACTGGTCGCGACCGCCCCTGAAGCGATCAAAGGGCTGATAGAATGGCGTGGCATCGGTTTAGTGGCCGCCGAGTGTCTGGCGCGCGCGCATGTCGCCGTCTGGGTAGATCTGGATCAGGAGGCCAGTGTCAGACTGCCCGAACCAAGCTGGAAAACCGTGTTGGGTATACGGCTGCCCTGTCTTCACATCCCCGCCACCGCCTCTGCCGCAGCGGGATTGCGGCAATATATGGTGGCGCAGGCATGGCAGACCCACGGAGCATTCGCGAGATGACGGGACAAAGCAGCGAAATGGCCGCGACAGCACGGTTGGTGTTGGTCACGGGCCCATCCGGGTCGGGCCGCAGCACCGCGCTCAAGGCATTGGAAGACCTGGGTTTCGAGGCTATCGACAACATGCCTTCGTCATTGGTGCCGCGGCTGGTGCGTGCAACGCTGGAGCGCCCGCTGGCACTGGGCCTCGATATCCGCAACCGCGATTTTTCGGTTGATGCGCTTCTGAGCCTGGTCGAGATGCTTGCGGCGCTGCCCGATGCCAGCTTCGATCTGTTGTATCTCGATTGCTCGGAAGATGCGCTTGTCAGGCGGTTTTCGGAGACTCGCCGCCGCCATCCGATGCGCCCCGATTTACCGCCGGCCGAGGGCGTGGCGCTTGAAACCCGCTTGTTGGCCGCTGTGCGCAGCCGCGCCGATATGCTGATCGACACAAGCGCGCTAAGCCCGCATGATTTGCGCGCCGAGATGGTTCAGCGATTTGCGCCCGAGGGGCGCGCGACCATGGGGGTGCAAGTCGAGTCCTTTTCCTACAAGCGCGGCATTCCGCGCGGCGCGGATATGGTGTTCGACTGCCGGTTTCTGAACAACCCGCATTGGCAGCCGGAGCTGCGGCGCTTTGATGGGCGCGATCCAAAAGTGGCTGAATTCATCATGCAAGACACCCGTTTCGAGCCCTATTTCACCAAGCTGCACGCCCTGGTTGAAAGCATACTGCCGGAATTCGCGGCGCAGGATAAGCCGTTGGTTCTGGTGGCGTTGGGGTGCACCGGCGGGCAACACAGATCGGTCGCCATGGCTGAAAAACTGGCGAATAGGCTTGCACGGGGGCCATGGCGCGTGTCTAAACGGCACAGAGAACTTGAACGCAAGGCTGGGATGGACCACCCGGCGAATGGATAGGGTAGGGGCGTGATCGGGGTCGTGATCGTCGCACATGGTGGATTGGCGCGGGAATATCTGGCCGCGATCGAGCATGTGATCGGCAAACAATCCGGCATGGTGGCGATTTCGATCGAGTATGACCATGACCGCACTGCCAAACAGGCCGAGATCACCGCCGCTGCCGAGCGCGTTGATAGCGGTTCGGGTGTGGTTGTGGTCACGGATATGTTCGGCGGGTCGCCGTCCAACCTGTCGCTTCCAGCCTGCGCCACCGCGAACCGCCGCATTCTGTATGGGGCGAACCTGCCGATGCTGATAAAGCTGGCGAAATCGCGCGATCTGACGTTGTCAGAAGCCACGGCAGCGGCGTTGGAATCGGGCCGGAAATACATAAACTCTATCGAACTGGGCAGTCGATAAGGTCGGGAATATACGCCGCATGATTGAACAAGAACTTGAAATCGTGAACGAAAAGGGGCTGCATGCGCGGGCTTCGGCCAAGTTTGTGGAAGTGGCCGAGCGCTTTGACGCAGAGATAGAGGTCATGAAGGACGGAATGAGCGTGCCCGGCGATTCCATAATGGGCTTGTTGATGTTGGCCGCGTCGCGCGGCACGTCCATCGTGGTGCGTGTATCAGGACCGCAGGAAACTGACGCGGCAGACGCGCTGCGCGCGCTGGTCGCAGATAAGTTCGGCGAGGGCATGTAGCCTAGTCGTTTTCGCCAAGCATCGGCGCCGGGCGCGGCGCGGGCGCGCCTGCAAACTGGAATGGCGAACGAACGCCTTTCAGGGCGCCCATCCCAAGTTCCAACCCGCGCGCTTGCACTTGCGGGTCGTCGAACACCTCTGCCATGTCGTTGATCGGGCCGGCAGGCACGCCCTGAGCCTCGCAGGCGGTCAGTAAGGCGGATTTGGTCCAAGCGGCGGTTTCGGCACAAATTATGTCCGACAGCGCATCGCGCCGGGCCACGCGCTCGGCATTGGTTGCAAATTCTGGCGCTTCGGCCAGATCGGCGCGGTTCAGAAGCGCACAAAGCCGCTTGTATTGCCCGTCATTGCCGGTGGCGATTATGATATGGCCATCGGCGCAGGGGACCACCTGATAGGGGGCCAGATTCGGGTGAAAATTGCCCAAACGGCCCGGCGCTGTGCCGGTGGCCAGATAGTTCATGGCCTGATTTGCCATCACGGACACAGCACAATCCATCAGCGCCATGTCGATATGCTGCCCGCGCCCGGTCTGCGTGCGGGCGTGCACTGCTGCCAGAATTGCCGTGCTGGCATAGATGCCGGTGATAATGTCGGTCACGGCCACACCGACCTTGTAGGGCGGGCCATCATCGGGGCCGGTGACGGACATCAGGCCCGACATGCCCTGAATAATGTAATCATAACCCGCGCGGTGGGCGTATGGCCCGGTTTGTCCGAACCCCGTGATGGAGCAATAGATCAGACCCGGATTGAGCGCCGATAGGCTGGCATAATCCAGCCCGTATTTGGCCAGACCGCCGACCTTGAAATTCTCGATCACGATATCGGCTTCCGCGACCAGCGCGCGCACCTTGGCGCGGCCGTCTTCGGTGCGGAAATCTGCGGTCACAGAGGCTTTGCCGCGGTTCGTCGCGTGAAAATACGCAGCATCACGCGTGCCATCCGCGCGGTCGACAAAAGGTGGCCCCCAGCGGCGGGTGTCGTCCCCTTCGGGTGCTTCAACCTTTATGACCTCTGCACCCAGATCGGCCAGCGTCTGCCCCGCCCATGGACCGGCGAGGATGCGCGCAAGTTCGATCACGCGCAGCCCGTGCAGTGGCCCCGGCATACGCTTATTCGCCCAGCTTTTCGGTCAGCACATTGGCAAATTCATCATAGGACATGTTGTGATATTGCTGCCCGTTAATCACGAAGGTGGGGGTGGCGCGAATATTGTCGGCCTCGGCATTGGCCTGATAAAACTCGGTCAGTTCCAGTGCTTTATCGGCATCTTCCAGACACGTGTTCAGTTCCGCGTCATTCATACCCGCCTGACGGCCAAGACGGCGTAGATTGTTGGCAACCTGCGCGGGATCATTCGCGCCTGCCCACTCGCGCTGTTGTTCATACAGCAGCTCTGCGATGCCGTGATACCGCTCGCCGCCACCGCAGCGGGCGACCATGCCTGCCCAGAGCCCGTAGCGGTCGAAATACACTTCGCGCTTGATATACTGAATGCGCCCGGTGTCGATGAAATCGGCTTTCAACTGTTCATACGGGCCTTGGTTGAAATTGGCACAATGCGGGCAGGTGAAGGACGAATACTCCACCACGGTGACTGGCGCGTCGGGGTTGCCGATCGGGAAATCCAGCTCATGCGCCTGCACCGGGCTTGCGGTTTGCGCGTTGGTGCTGTCAGCGGCGGCAGGGGTGGTTTGGCTGGAATACCACCAGCCGCCTGCGCCAAGGGCAGCGGCCACGGCAATCGCGGGCAGGACGAATTTGTTCATTAGGTCTTTCCTTGTGTTCGCTCGTGTTTGCTTAGGACATTCGTGGCCAGACGTTCAAGCGCCGCGCGCAAGCCGTCGTCGGCCACGTCGCCGGTGACGTCGCGGGCCTTGGTCACGACCTGCGGGTCGGGGGCTTTGGGTGACGCTTTGGGCGCGTGGGTAAAGCTTGCTTGCCCCTCTGCAAAGCCTGTTGGCGCGGTTTGGGTGATCGTGATGCGTGAAATCGCGTTGTAGCCGTAGCAGGCATTCACCTTCTCGCGCAGGCGGGGAAGCTGCATTTGCACCATGGGCGCGGCTGGACCCGTGGTCAGCAGCGTCAGTGTCGCGCCAAACCCGCCCTTGGTATACCCGATCTTGACGGGCCGCGCGCAGGCGGCAATCTCTGCCCCCGCGATTTCGGCCCAATGCGTCAGCAGGCGCGACACGGCAAAGCCGCGCGCTTCGCCCACCTTGCGGATTTGCGGCCCCAACAAGCTGGACGCGGCCTGAAACCCGCGCATGCGGCGGTCGGATTTTTTTGGCGGGGCGGGTGGCATTGCGTTTGTCTCCTGTCAGGCGCAGTTTATCCTTATGAACGCGCGTGGCCAGAGGGGGCGCGCCGCTTTTTTGGGGATGGCCTGTCAAACATGCGTGACGCAGAGCACAGCACCACCATGGCCGCGGATTTGCTGCATTGGTATGATCGCCATGCCCGAGCGCTGCCATGGCGCGTGCCGCCGGACGGGGGCAGGGCCGACCCTTACCGCGTCTGGCTGTCCGAGGTGATGCTGCAACAGACCACCGTCGCCGCTGTCAAAGACTATTTCCACCGCTTCACCGCACGCTGGCCAACCGTTCAGGATCTGGCTGCGGCAGAGGATGGCGATGTCATGGCCGAATGGGCGGGGCTTGGGTATTACGCCCGCGCCCGAAACCTGCTGAAATGCGCGCGGGCCGTTGCCGCGCGCGGTGCCTTTCCCGACACGCGCGCGGGGTTACAAGAGCTGCCGGGGATTGGCCCCTACACCTCTGCCGCGATTGCCGCGATTGCGTTCGATCGCACAGAGACCGTGGTTGATGGCAATGTCGAGCGCGTCATGGCGCGTATGTTCGACGAGCATACGCCCTTGCCCGCCGCAAAGCCCGTGCTGACGGATTACGCCGCGCGGCTGACGCCTGACCAGCGCCCCGGCGATTATGCGCAGGCGGTGATGGATCTGGGCGCGACCATCTGCACCCCGCGCAATCCCGCCTGTGGTATCTGCCCATGGCGCGGGCCTTGCGCCGCGCGGGCCAATGGCACGGCGGCGGATCTGCCGCGCAAGACGCCGAAAGCGGCAAAACCTGTGCGCTTCGGCATCGCCTATATAGGCCGGCGCGCAGATGGCGCGTGGCTGTTGGAGCGTCGTCCGCCCGAGGGATTGCTGGGCGGAACCTTGGGCTGGCCGGGGACTGACTGGGCCACGACCGACCCCGTGGATGCTCCGCCCATCCCGGCCGATTGGCGTGCGCTGGACGCAGAGGTGCGCCACACCTTCACGCATTTTCACCTGCGTCTGTCGCTGCGCGTGGCACGGCTGCCGATGGATACGCCGGGCCAGTTCCTGCCCGACGCACAGTTCCGCCCCGCCGATCTGCCGACGCTGATGCGCAAGGCCCACGCCTTGGCCGCGCCAGAGCTTGGCGCGTGATGTCGCAGGCGCGGGGGGCTGTCAGCGTGCTAGGATTGCGCTATTTTCGTCAGGTAAGCCAAAAGGTTCTCGCGTGACACCAGACCAATTCCGTCGCTTTTCCGCCGCCATGCCCTTCTGGGCGAGCATGGGTTTCGTGCCCTTGGTCGTGCTGGGCGCAGCCTATGGCGGATGGTGGCTGATCCTGATGCCACTTTACGGCTGGGGCGTGTTCACAGCGATGGATTTCATCACCGGGCTGAATACGGACAACCCCGATACCGAGACCCCGCTGAAAGACCTGTTCTGGTATCGCGCGATCACGCTGGTCTGGTTTCCGGTGCAATTCTCGGTCATCTTCGGCACGCTGTGGTGGATTGCCGCCACCGACCATCTGCACTGGTTCGAAGACCTGTCGCTGATGTTCGGCGTTGGCGTCATGTCCGGGGTGATCGGCATCGTCTACAGCCACGAATTGATGCACCAAAAGACCAAGCTGGAACGCTGGCTGGGCGATCTGCTGCTTGCATCCGTGCTTTATAGTCATTTCCGGTCGGAACATTTGCAGGTCCATCACCGCTACGTGGCCACCCCGCGCGACCCTGTGACCGCGCGTATGGGCGAGGGGTTCCAAGCCTATTTCTGGCGGGTGCTGCGCGATTGCCCCGGTTCGGCCCTGCGCGCCGAAGCGGCGATGCTCAACCGCAAGGGGCTATCGGCATGGCACCGTTCGAACCCGTTCTGGCGCTATGGCGCGTTGCAGGGCGGAATGCTGTTGCTGGCGGCGCTGATTGGCGGCTGGTGGGGGCTTGTGCTGTTCGCATGGCAGGCCTTGATCGCGATCTGGCAGTTGGAGTTGACCAACTACATAGAGCATTATGGCCTGACCCGCCGCTATCTGGGAGAGGGCAAGTACGAACCCGTCCGCCCGCATCACAGCTGGAACGCGGCGCACAAGGCGTCGAACTGGCTGATGATCAACCTGCAACGCCATTCCGACCATCATTTCAAACCCGACCGGCGGTTTCCGTTGCTCCAGACCTATTCGCACGACGAGGCCCCGCAACTGCCTTATGGCTACCCCGCGTTGACCACGTTGGCGATGGTCCCGCCCCTGTGGCGGCGCTTCATGAACCCCAAGGTGCGCGCGTGGCGTCGGCAGTTTTACCCCGACATCGAGGATTGGGCGCCCTACGACCGCCATGCGACACCTTGGCCCAAAGGCGCGGCTTGAGAGGGCGGGGCAGGGTACTAACTAACGTGTATGACAGAGATACTGTATAACGGACGCTGCCCTATCTGCTCAGCAGAGATCGCACATTATCGCGCGCGGGCGGCTGCATCTGGTGCCGATCTGTCGTTTACCGACCTGAACACCGCGCCGCTGGATGATTGGGGCATCAGCGCCGATCAGGCCACGCGCCGTCTGCATGCGCGCCACAAGGGGCAAATCCTGTCGGGCTTTCAGGCGTTCCTGCTCATCTGGCAAGCACTTCCGCGCTGGCGGTGGCTCGCGAAGCTGGTGGCACTGCCGGGGCTACGCCATGCGGTCGGGCTGGTTTATGACAAGCTGGCCGCGCCGTTGCTCTACCGGCTGCATCTGCGGCGAGAGGCTAAGAGGGCGTAATTTTGCGCGGAACAAGGGCGTAGCCCGCCGCGCAACCGGCTGGCCGTTCCGCGGCCTGCCGATTTGGCCACCAAACCTCTCCGTGCACCCGTTTCTCGGATTTGGCTCGCATAAAGTTCTATCACTCAGGCGTCAGATCGGCAGTCCCCGGCCAGCCGATTGTGCCCGGATCGTAGACCGCTCCTCAAAACGGCACATCCCCTGCCGCCGCATCTGCATCTTGCACGAAGGCCGCCATGACATGGCGCGGCGACGATTTCTCGAACTCCACGAACAACTTATCGCCATCGACCGAGGCCACGCGCCCATAGCCGAATTTCTGGTGAAAGACGCGAGCGCCTTCCTCGAAATCCGGGACCACTGTGCCATGGACCAGCTTGGGTTGGCTGCGTTCGGCGCTTTGCAATCGTCGCCAGCCGGGGGAGTTATACACATCCGCCTTGGATGCGCGCTCTTCGACCGCGCTGCCAAACCCGGTGCTGCCAACACCCGCACCGATCCCGCCATATATCCCCGGCGGCGTCAGCACATCGACATGGTCACCTGGCAATTCATCGACAAAGCGCGAGGGTAATTGCGACTGCCATTGCCCATACACCCGCCGGTTCGCGGCGAAACTGATGGTGCACAGCTGCTCTGCGCGGGTGATGCCGACATAGGCAAGACGGCGTTCTTCCTCCAAGCCCTTCTGGCCGGATTCGTCCATGGAGCGTTGCGACGGAAACAGCCCTTCTTCCCAGCCCGGCAGGAAGACGGCAGGAAACTCCAGCCCCTTGGCCGCGTGCAGCGTCATGATGCTGACCTTGTCCTCGGCCCCGTCGCTTTCATTGTCCATGACCAACGACACGTGTTCGAGGAAGCCTTGCAGGTTTTCGAACCCGTCCAGCGCCTTTATCAGTTCCTTCAGGTTGTCCAGCCGCCCCGGCGCTTCTGGGGTTTTGTCGTTCAGCCACATCTCTGTATAGCCGGATTCCTCCAGGATTTGCTCTGCCAGTTCGATATGGTTGCCAGAGGGTGCGTCGTCCGTGACCGTCTCGATCAGCGCATCGTCGTCGGGCACAGCCCCAAGGCCCAGAACAGCGCGGTGCCACCGTTCAACACCTTCCAGAAACGCGCGCAGCTGCCCCGCGCCGCGGCCCTTTATTTCGTCGGCCTCTATCGCCCGCGCGGCGCCTTGCGCCAGTGACACTTCGGCGTTGCGGGCGTAGCGCCGGATGGTTTGTTGCGCTTTGTCGCCCAAGCCGCGCTTGGGGGTGTTGACCACCCGCTCGAACGCCAGATCGTCGGCGGGGCTGACGGCCAGCCGGAAATAGGCCATCGCGTCACGAATTTCCATCCGCTCATAAAAGCGCGGCCCGCCAATGACGCGGTAGGGCAGGCCGATGGTCAGGAAGCGGTCCTCGAACGCGCGCATCTGGTGGCTGGCGCGCACAAGGATCGCCATCTGTTCCAAGTTGAACGGCGCCAGCCCGCGCGTGCCGCGTTGCAGATCCTCGATCTGCTCGCCCACCCAGCGGGCCTCTTCCTCGCCGTCCCAATGGCCGATCAGGCGCAGTTTCTCGCCCGATTGCGCTTCGGTCCAAAGCGTCTTGCCCAGACGGTCCTGATTGCCGGAAATCACTTGGCCTGCCGCCGCCAGAATATGCGGGGTGGAGCGGTAATTCTGTTCCAGCCGCACCACTTTGGCACCGGGAAAATCCCGTTCAAACCGCAGGATATTGCCCACCTCGGCCCCGCGCCAGCCGTAGATGGACTGGTCGTCATCGCCCACGCAGCAGATGTTCTTGTGCCCGGCCGCCAATAGCCGCAGCCACAGGTATTGGGCGACGTTGGTGTCCTGATACTCGTCCACCAGAATGTATTTGAAGCGCTTTTGATAACTTTCGAGCACATCCGGGTGTGCCTGAAAGATGGTCACGCAATGCAGCAGCAGATCGCCGAAATCGCAGGCGTTCAGGGTTTTCAACCGCGCTTGATAGGCCGCGTAGAACTCGGTTCCGCGATTGTCGAAGGCGCTAGCCTCTGACGAGGGCACTTGTTCCGGCGTCCATGCGCGGTTTTTCCACTGGTCGATAATATTGGCCAGCAGGCGCGGGGGCCAGCGTTTCTCATCTATATTCGCGGCGGACAGGATTTGTTTTATTAGCCGTAGCTGGTCGTCCATATCCAGAATCGTGAAGCTGGATTTCAGGCCGACCAACTCGGCATGACGGCGCAGCAGTTTGGCGCTGATGGAATGGAAGGTGCCCATCCACGCCATCCCCTCGACCGCGTCGCCAAGGTAGCCGCCAACGCGCAATTTCATCTCGCGCGCGGCCTTGTTGGTGAAGGTCACAGCTAGGATTTGCGATGGAAAGGCGCGGCCCGTGTTCAGCAGATGCGCGATGCGCGCGGTCAGCGCCTTGGTCTTGCCGGTGCCCGCGCCCGCCAGCATGAGGACCGGACCGTCGAGCGTTTCCACCGCTTCGCGCTGCGCCGGGTTCAGCCCGTCCAGATAGGGGGCAGGGCGCGCGGCCATGGCGCGGGCAGATAAAGGCAGGTCGGTGTTGAAATCGGACATAGGGAAAACTCTAGCGCGGTCGTGCGCGAAATTAAACCCAATGTTCAAGCATTGTTCCAGATATTTCGCGATGTCAGAACAGTGGTGTTTCGTCGCCCGTGCTTAGGTCGCGCAGGTCACACAACACCGCACTGTTGCCCGTGACGGGGATATCATCGGTGCGCAGATCCCGTGGGGTGCCGCGCAGGCCCGATGTTGCCGCCCACCGCTGGATCACGTCCTGCGCGCAGCGGATATAGGTGACCCCAGAAGCCTGCGTGACCGGACGCATTTCGTATTCGAACCGCCCGACATAGCCGTCGCGGTCGATCATCACGACTGCTGGTATTTTGCCAGTCAGATGGGCTGCAAAAAGCGCCTGATGCACGCTGTCGCGCGCCGAAGACTTGCCGTCGAGCGCGACCTCGATCACGTGGCGGTCGGTTTCGCAATCGACGCGAATGTGACGCTTCATCTCGTAAGTATCGAAATACTGGCGTGTTTCGGCTTGGCTGCCGCCAAGAAAGGCGCAGAGCAGCGCGGCAAGTTCAACTTCGCCCATTGGGTTGCTTTCGTTAACGAAGATTAACAAAAGGTTAACGTGGGCGAGCGGACGGATCAAGGGAAGATGGTTGCGGGCGCTCGGAAGCCCGAGGTTGTCCTGCGCGGCGCTGCAACGGTCCCGGTTTACAATCTTGCCCCGCCCGCGTTTTATGCGCCCATGGACCCAAGCCTGAAATACCCTGCATTGTCTGACCTGAAAGCCGCGTGCAAAGCCCGCGTGCCATGGTTCGTATGGGAATATCTTGACAGCGCGACTGGCAGCGAATCCGTCAAGCCGCGCAACCGCGCTGCGTTGGAGCAGGTGTTGTTCCGCCCTGCGATCCTGCGCGGGCCGATCACGCCGGACCTTACCACGCGCTTTCTGGGGCAGGACTACGCCTTGCCCGTCGGTGTGGCACCGGTGGGCATGTCGGGGCTGATTTGGCCGGGGGCCGAAGCCGCCTTGGCGGGTATGGCGCAAGCCCGTCGCATTCCCTACACGCTCAGTACGGTGGCCACGCAAACGCCCGAAACCATCGGGCCGATTGCGGGCGATATGGGCTGGTTCCAGCTTTACCCGCCCAAAGACCCCGACATCCGCAAGGACATTTTGACACGCGCCAGAAACGCCGGGTTCCGAGTGCTGGTTCTGACGGTTGATCTGCCGGGGCCGTCAAGGCGCGAGCGCCAATTGCGCGCGCAACTCGCGATCCCGCCCAGGCTGACGCCGTCTATGCTGTGGCAGGTGGCGCAGCGCCCAAGATGGGCGCTTGGCACGCTGATGGTGGGCACGCCAAGGCTGCGGCTGATGGAGGAATATCTGAAGCTTGACGGCAACGCGCCATCGACCGCGCATCCGGGCTATTTGCTGCGCGCGGCCCCCGATTGGGACTATCTGCATGCGGTGCGCGACCTGTGGGATGGGCCGCTTGTCATCAAAGGTGTGCTCGACCCCGCCGATGGCCCGCGCCTGCGCGATGCAGGGGCCGATGCGCTCTGGGTGTCGAACCATGGTGGGCGGCAGTTCGATGGTGGTCCCGCCGCGCTCGACGCCCTACGCGACATGCGCGCGGCTGTCGGGCCGGATATGCCGCTGGTTTATGACGGCGGGGTAGAATCGGGGCTGGACGTGCTGCGTGCGCTGGCCTGTGGGGCGGATTTTACTATGCTCGGGCGTGGTTGGCATTATGCGCTGGGCGCCTTGGGTGCGACGGGCGCAGGCCACTTGGCGGATATCCTGCGCGACGACCTTATTGCCAATATGGTGCAGTTGGGCGCAACACGCGCCGAACACGTCGCAGAACAGCTTGCGCCACGTCAAGACAGGCGCGACGAAATGTAACGCACCCTCACAGGCGCTTTACCTGCGCGCAATAATCTGTCTAAAACGTGCAATAAAATTAGCCATCCCTTCCGGAAAGGACCGAAATGGCCGACTTCAAGAAAATCCTCGTCGCGAACCGTGGCGAAATCGCCATCCGCATCATGCGTGCCGCCAATGAACTGGGCAAGCGCACGGTCGCGGTCTACGCGGAAGAAGACAAGCTGGGCTTGCACCGCTTCAAGGCGGATGAGGCTTACCGGATCGGTGAGGGGATGGGGCCGGTTGCCGCCTATCTGTCGATTGACGAGATCATTCGCGTGGCCAAGGCCAGCGGCGCGGATGCCGTGCATCCGGGCTATGGCCTTTTGTCGGAAAACCCCGACCTTGTGGATGCTTGCGTTGCCAACGGCATCACCTTTATCGGGCCGAAAGCCGAAACCATGCGCGCCTTGGGTGACAAGGCCAGCGCGCGCCATGTCGCCATAAAGGCCGGCGTGCCGGTCATTCCCGCCACCGAAGTGCTGGATGATGACATGGATAAGGTGCGCCGCATGGCGCAAGAGGTCGGCTTTCCGTTGATGCTGAAAGCCAGCCATGGCGGCGGCGGGCGCGGGATGCGCCCAATCCTGTCGGATGACGAGGTTGAGGCCAAGGTCCGCGAAGGCCGCCGCGAAGCCGAGGCCGCCTTTGGCAATGGCGAGGGCTATCTGGAAAAGATGATCCAGCGCGCCCGCCATGTGGAAGTGCAGCTTTTGGGCGACACGCATGGCAACCTGTATCACCTGTTTGAACGCGATTGCACCGTGCAGCGCCGCAACCAGAAGGTGGTCGAGCGCGCGCCCGCGCCGTATCTGACCGAGGCGCAGCGCGCCGAAGTCTGCGAGCTGGGCCTGAAAATCGGCCGTGCCGTGGGTTACCAGAACGCGGGCACTGTCGAATTTCTGATGGATATGGACGATGAGAAATTCTATTTCATCGAGGTCAATCCCCGCGTTCAGGTCGAACACACTGTCACCGAGGAAGTGACCGGCATCGACATCGTCAAAGCGCAGATCCGTATTGCCGAAGGGGCGCAACTGTCGGATGCGACCGGCACGCCCAGCCAGGGCGATGTGACGCTGTCGGGCCACGCGCTGCAATGCCGCATCACGACCGAAGACCCGCTAAACAACTTTATCCCCGATTATGGCCGCTTGACGGCCTATCGCTCTGCCACCGGCATGGGCATTCGTCTGGATGGCGGCACGGCCTATGCGGGCGGTGTGATCACACGGTATTACGACTCGCTTCTGGTGAAGATCACGGCTTGGGCGCCAACGCCCAAGGAATCCATCGCCCGGATGGACCGGGCCTTGCGCGAATTTCGTATTCGCGGGGTCAGCACCAACATCGCCTTTGTCGAAAACCTGCTGAAACACCCGACCTTTCTGGATGACACCTATACGACCAAGTTCATCGACACGACGGATGAGCTGTTCAGCTTCCGCAAACGCCGCGACCGCGCAACCAAGATCCTGACCTATGTTGCCGATATAACCGTCAACGGGCACCCGGAAACCGCGGGGCGCGCACTGCCACCTGCCGGGCTGAAAGACCCTATCGCGCCCAAGGTCACGTCCGAAGTGCCGCCGCGCGGCACCCGCCAAATACTGGAGGAAGAGGGCCCCCAAGCCGTGGCCGACTGGATGGCGGCGCAGACAAAGCTGCTGCTGACCGACACCACCATGCGCGACGGGCACCAGTCGCTTCTGGCAACGCGCATGCGCTCTATCGACATGATCCGCGTGGCCCCGGCCTATGCGCACATGATGCCCGGCCTGTTCAGCATGGAATGCTGGGGTGGCGCGACCTTTGACGTCGCCTATCGGTTCTTGCAGGAATGCCCGTGGCAACGCCTGCGCGACCTGCGCGCGGCCATGCCGAACGTGATGACGCAGATGCTGCTGCGCGCGTCGAACGGCGTGGGTTACACGAATTACCCCGACAACGTGGTGCAGGCTTTCGTTAAGCAAGCAGCGACCAGCGGGGTCGATGTGTTCCGCGTGTTCGACAGCCTGAACTGGGTTGAAAACATGCGCGTTGCCATGGATGCCGTGATCGAGGCGGACAAGGTCTGCGAGGGAACCGTGTGCTACACCGGCGACATTCTGAACCCCGACCGCGCCAAATACGACCTGAAATACTACGTCACAATGGGCAAGGAATTGCGCGACGCGGGCGCGCATGTGCTGGGTCTGAAGGACATGGCGGGGCTGTTGAAGCCCGCGTCGGCCCGCATCCTGATCAAGGCGCTGAAGGAAGAGGTGGGCTTGCCCATCCATTTCCACACGCATGACACCGGCGGCATTGCCGGTGCGACCATCCTTGCCGCCGCCGAAGCGGGTGTCGATGCCGCCGATGCCGCGATGGATGCGTTTTCCGGCAATACCAGCCAGCCGACACTCGGGTCCATCGTCGAAGCCCTGCGCTTTACCGAGCGTGACACGGGTCTGGATATGGGCGCGATCCGCCAGATTTCGGACTATTGGGAACAGGTCCGCTTGCATTATGCCGCGTTTGAGAGCGCGCAACAGGCACCATCCTCCGAAGTTTACCTGCACGAAATGCCGGGCGGCCAGTTCACCAACCTCAAAGCGCAGGCGCGCAGCCTTGGGCTGGAAGAGCGCTGGCCAGAGGTTGCCCAGACCTATGCCGACGTGAACAAGATGTTCGGCGATATCGTAAAGGTCACACCATCCTCGAAAGTGGTGGGTGACATGGCGCTGATGATGGTCAGTCAAGGGCTGAAACGCGACGATGTCGAAAGCCCGTCCAAGGATGTCAGCTTCCCGGATTCCGTTGTGGACATGATGAAGGGCAATCTGGGCCAACCCCCCGGCGGTTGGCCAGAGGCGCTGCAACGCAAGGTGCTGAAGGACGACACGCCCATCAACGACCGCCCCGGCAAGCATCTGGACCCGGTCGATCTGGAAGCGGTGCGCGCCAAGCTGATCGATGATCTCGATGGGTTCAAGATCGATGATGAAGACCTGAACGGCTACCTGATGTATCCCAAGGTGTTCTTGGATTACATGGGGCGCCACCGCGTCTATGGCCCCGTGCGCACGCTACCCACGCGGACCTTTTTCTACGGGATGGAACCGGGCGAGGAGATTTCGGCGGAAATCGACCCCGGCAAAACGCTGGAAATCCGGCTTATCACCGTCGGCGAAACCGGCGATGATGGCGAGGTAAAAGTGTTCTTCGAACTGAACGGCCAGCCCCGCGCCGTGCGCGTTGCTAACCGCGAGGTTGCGGCGAAAACGGCGCAACGTCTCAAGGCCGATCCGTCGAACCCGGCGCATGTCGGCGCACCAATGCCGGGAGCCGTGGCCAGCGTGGCCGCCAAGGCGGGCGCGAAGGTCAAGGCCGGTGATTTGCTGCTGACCATTGAGGCCATGAAAATGGAAAGCGGCTTGCATGCCGACCGCGATGCGGTGGTCAAGGCTGTCCATGTCCAACCCGGCGCGCAGATTGAGGCCAAAGACCTGTTGGTCGAATTCGAAGAGTAATCTTCGGATCACCAGACCCCCAAAATCCCCGCGCAGCCAACACGCTGCGCGGGGATTTTTGATGCGCTTGCGCCCCTGTCGCCATGCGGATTTGTGGCTTTGGTGCCAGACGGCGCAATGCGGGGTTGCCTTGCAAGGGGAATCGGGCAACCCTCGTAATTGTCCGTTTTCGATCCTTCACGCCAAACCGATAGGTCCGCATTTGCGCAACGTCTCTTTCCTACGCCGCCGTGCCGCCCAAGTTCTGGCGCTTGCCGCCGCGCTTCATGTCACGGTCGAGGCCACGCCCGTCGAGGCCCAGAACCTGACCGTTGAAACCGGGTTCGAGCGCTTGTCATCCCCGCAAACCCTGATCGAAGGGTTGAACCGGATCTATGTCGGCTATCAGTTCACGGACAACCTGAGCGTCGGGCAGAGCTTTTACTCCGCCGTGCAGGGAGATGCAGGCGGCGCGTTCTTCTGGGGCTTTGAAGGGGTGGCGCGCCTGCCCTTGTCGAAAGGGTTCTCGCTCTCTGCCTCCGGTTTTGTCGGCGGCGGCGGCGGCGCGGCACAGGTGGTTGGCGACGGCTTGATGCTGCGCGCGGGTCTGGCACTGGATTATCAGGTGTCGGACGCTTGGGCGGTGCAGTTGACCGGCGCATGGGTGGATATCGACGGCGCGCCAATAAGCGGCCCAACCTTCGGCATCGGTTTGCGCCGCCAGATCGGGACAGCGACACCCGGCAGTTGGCGGGCGCAACTGGATGCGGCAGGCGGGGTCGTGACGGCCTATACCAGCCCGTCTTCCGTGCGTAATCGCGCGGGCGGGGCGCAGGGCCGCATTGCTTTGGTGGGGGCGCGTGCGCTGTTCGGTCTTGGGGCGAACACACAGCTTAGTCTTGGTGCCGCAGGTGCCGCGAGCGGCGCGCAGGGTTACATGCAGGTGACGACCGGGCTGCGCCGCAACTTTACCCTTGGCCCGGCGTCGCTTTTTGTCGAAGGCGGTGTCGGCTTCGGCGGTGGTGGCGAGGTGGACACCGGTGCCGGTCCGCTTGTGGAAGCGATGGCTGGCCTGCGGCTGCCCGTCACGCGCAAGCTGGATGCCGAGTTGTCGTTTGGCGCGATCGTTGCGCCCACCGGCAGCTTTCGTGCTGCGGGTGTCTCGCTTGGGATTTTGCGTAATTTCGACCGCACGCGCGGGCAGGGTGCACCCCAACGTTGGGCCTATAGCGGCGGTATCTCGGTCCATCAAACCGGCGGGAATTACTTTCTCAACGCCAATCCCGCCAGTTTCATCGTCATGCAGGAAAGCTCTTTCGACTATTTCCTGGGTCAGAACCTGTATGTCTCTGGCAATGGTCAGACCGCATTGTATGGCGGTGTGGCCGGGTATGCAATTGGGATGCTGGGCCTTGGCTACCAGATTGACCTCGGCGAGCGTTGGGCCGTTTCGCTTGAAGGGCATATCGGTGCCGCCGGCGGCGGCGGTGTGAACGTGGCCGGCGGTATCTTGGGTGGGCTGCGCGCCGAACTCGATTACCGTGTGGGTGATAACTGGGCCGTGTCACTGGGCTTGGGCCGCCTGTCGGCGCTGCGCGGCAATGGCATGTCCAGCAATGTGGCCACACTGGGCCTGAAAATCCCGTTCACGACCCGCTAAATGCCAATACGGGCGTGGCCGGACCACGCCCGCATCTGTTCAGCGCGTTTCCGCGACGGCGTTTTCCAGTTCCTGCGCCAGTCCGGCGTCTATCCCCAATGCGCGGGCCAGAGTGTCCAGATAGGTCCGTTCCTCTGGCGTATCCGGGTCCATCGCGAGTAGCGAGGCGGCGTAAAGTTCTGCCGCCACCTCGGGGCTTGTGGCGTATTTGGCCACGCGCGCCATATCAACCGGCGCGGCCAATTCGTCGATCACAAAGGCCTTGGCGTCGGAATCCAACCCCAATTGGTCAAGATGCCCAAAGATACGTTGATGTTCATGCCCATCAATATGCCCATCCGCCTTGGCACCTTGGATCATGGCGGTCAAAACGCCTTCGGCCAGATTGCTTTCGCCACCCTGCGCTTGTGCGGGCGCAAAGGCGCTATCCGCAGGGGGCAGTTGCACCTGTTGCGGCGCGGACGAGATCTGGCCCGCCTGATGCCGCTTGTAAGCGGTATAGGCCAGCCCCGCGACCGCCGCCAGACCGCCCACTTTCAGTGCGGTGCCAGCCCCTTTGCCCAGCATCTTGCGGGTTTTCTTGTTGCCGATCAGCAGGCCCAGAACGCCGCCAGCCAAGGCGCCTGTAGCCAGTTGCCCGGCATACATACCGCCCTGCGCCGGTGTGCCAGACTGCCCTTGTTGCGCGGCGTTTTGCCCGCCGCCCAAGCCCAACTGGTTGCCAAGCTGGCCTAGATCGCCGCTTTGGGCCGCGCCCATCACTTGGTCAAGAAGTCGTTTCGCGTCGAACATCGGCAGGCCCTTTTTCTGAATGACCCCTCTTAAATGGGAAGGCCGCGCAGCGGTTCAAGCCAAATACGCACTATAAAGCAGCCGCCGCGCGCGCCGCTTGGTCATATGCCCCCGACAGGGTGCGCAGCAGCGCCGCGACACGGCTTATATCGGCGGGATCGTGGCCCAGTTGGCGCGCGGCGCGCACAACAAGCGCCTCGCGGATTTCGCCGTAGCGTTTGCAGAGTGCAGCACCTTCCTCGGTGATGCCGATGGTCTTTTCCTTGCCCTTGCGCCCGACCTTCACCAACCCGTGCCCGTGCAGTTTCTTGATGGCGTAATTGGCCAGATGCGTATCTTCCACGTTCAGCACAAGGCAGATATCGGCCAAGGTTTTCGCGCGGTCGCGGTGGTTGACCAGATGCACGATCAGAATTTCCAAAGGCGACAGCCCCGGCAGCCCTGCGGCGGTCATGCAACGCATCATCCAGCGGTGATAGGCATTGTTCGCCATGGTCAGCGCGAATTCCACTTCCGACAGTGCGGGCAGCGACGAATTGGCCAGATGCGCGGAACTGACGACTGGCCCGATATCGGGGATGACGGGGCGGTTCAGCGGTTCAGCATCGTGTTCGGAAGCCACAGGGCAATCTCCGGGAATATTGACAAAATGGCAGTTGCAAGCACCAGGATCAGGAAAAACGGCAGCGCCATGCGGGCTATTTGAAAGATGCCGCGCCCGGTGATGGATTGCAACACGAACAGGTTGAAGCCCACGGGCGGGGTGATCTGGCTCATCTCGACCACCAGCACAAGGAACACGCCAAACCAGATCGGGTCAATTCCGGCGGCCATGACCATGGGCAAGATGACCGATGTGGTCAGCACAACGATCGAGATTCCGTCCAGAAAGAACCCCAGCACGATAAAGAACACCAACAGCGCCGCCAGCAGCGCGAATTGCGAATAGCCTTGATCGCCGATCCATGCCGCCAACTGGCGCGGAATGCTGGTGTAGCCCATGGCAACCGTCAGGAACGACGCGCCCGCAAGGATGAAGGCGATCATGCAGGTGGTGATGGCCGCGCCCGTTATGCTGTCCTTGGCGCTGGCCATGTCCAGACCGCCCGACAGACCGGAAATCAGCAGTGCGCCGACCACGCCGATGACGGCGGCCTCGGTGGGGCTGGCCAGCCCGGCATAGATCGACCCGATGACAGCCACGATCAGCGCAACGGTCGGGCCAAGTGCGCGAATGGCGTCCCACCTTTCGGCCCAGCTTGGCGCGGGGGCGGGCGCAGGCATGCGGTCACGGTTCATCAGCGCCCAGATCATGACATAGCCCGCGAAAAGTGCGGCCAGCATCAGCCCCGGCAGCACGCCTGCAAGGAATAGCCGCGCGATGCTTTGTTCTGTCGCGGCACCGTAAACGATTAGGATGATCGAGGGCGGGATCAGAAACCCGAACGTGCCCGCGCCCGCCAGCGTGCCGATGGCGAGCTGCGGGTCATAGCCGCGCGCCTTCAGCTCTGGCAGCGACATGCGGCCCACCGTGGCGGTTGTCGCAGCGGATGACCCCGACACGGCGGCAAACAGCGCGCAGCCAAGGATATTGGCGTGCAGCAAGCCGCCGGGCAGGCGGCGGGTAAATGGCGCCAGCCCCCGAAACAGGTCTGATGACAGGCGCGAGCGGAACAGGATTTCGCCCATCCAGATGAACATCGGCAGCGCAGTCAGATCCCAGATGTTCAGCGATCCCCAGACCTTGGTGGCGAAGACCGCGCCCGCCAGTCCGGGGCGTGTCAGCTCCATCGCCACAAGGGCCACGGCCATCAGCGAAAAGCCCACCCACAAGCCCGACAGCAGCAATCCGAATAGGACAATGACAAGGATGATCGACAGCGTCAGAATATCCATGTCAGTGGCCCCCTTCGCTGCGCTTGGCCTCTGCCAGCCGGAACGCGGGTGTGGCCCCGCGCAAGGCGGTCAGCAATTCGTCAAGCACCGCCAGTGCAAGCAGGGCAAAGCCCATGGTCATAACCGCCTGCGGTATCCACAGGGGCACCTTTACCATGCCGAAAGACACGGTGTTGAACGACAGCGAATCCCACATCTGCGCCCCCGAATGCCACGCGGCGAACCCGGCCAGCGCCAGAGCGATCGCCAGCACCGCGACCGTCAGCACCCCGCCCACGCGCGGGCCGAACAGCGCCAGCGCCAGTGTGACCCGCACATGCCCCGCCGCGCGCAACGTGGCGGGCAGGGCAAGCGTGGCAGCGGCGACGAACAGGAACCCGCCGAAATCGCTCAGCGACGGGATGGCCAGCCCCAGCGGGTCCACGCCCGACAGGATCAGAACGCGGTCGATGATCCGCCCAATGATTTGCAGGAATACCAGCCCTGCGATGGCGATCATGGCCAGACAGGCAGCCCCAAGGGCCGTGGCATATAGTCGGTCAAGCACGCGGCGCAGCATGGCAGCCCCCTTAACGGAAAAGGGCAGGGCGCGTGGCCCTGCCAGGTTTGGCTTATTCGCCCTGGTAGCGCGCGATCATTGCCGCGCCCGCGTCACCCGCCTGCGCCAGCCACTCGTCGAGCATGACCTCGCCCACCTCTGCCAGCTTGGCCGACAACGCGTCGGACGGTTGCATCACGGTCATGCCGCCTTCTTCCAGCCCGGCGATCTTCTCGGCGGTTTCTGCGGCGGACATGTCCCACCCGCGCGCCTCTGCGGCCTCTGCGGCGGCCATGATGGCGGCTTGCTCGTCTTCACTCAGGGCCGCAAGGGCCGCGCTGTTCACGAACACCATGTTCTTGGGCAGCCATGCCTGCGTGTCGATGTAGTGGCTGGTGTAATCCCACGCCTGCGACGACACGCCGGTCGAGGGCGAGGTGATCATCCCCGAAATTCGCCCCGTGCTGAATGCGGTCGGAATATCGCCCGCCTCGACCTGCGTTGGCACCATGTCCAGCAGTTGCGCCATGCGCTCGGTGGCGGAGTTATAGGCGCGGAAGCTCATGCCTTGCAGTTGCGCGGGGTCTGTCACCGCTTCACGCAGGTAAAGCGATTGGCCGGGCCACGGCACGGAAAACAGAAGCGTCAGGCCCTGTTCGGCCAGCGCGCCCGCCACATCCTCGCGCGAGGCGTCCCACAGGGCGGATGCGTCGTCATAGCTGGCGGCCAGAAACGGAATGCTGTCTGCCCCGAAAATCGGGTTTTCATTCACAAGCTGCGACATCAGGATCTCGCCCATCGGGGCCAACCCGCGGCGCACCGAATCCTTGATCTGGCCATGCGCGAACAGCGAGCCTGCGGAATGCACCGTGATATCGACACTGCCGTCTGTCGCGTCGCGCACATCATCGGCAAAAGTCATGATATTTTGGGTATGAAACACGCTGTCGCCATAGGGCGTGGGCATGTCCCACGCGGTTTGGGCAAAGGCGGGCGACGTGGCCAGCGCAAGAAACGCGGCGGCGGTTGAAAAGCGAATGGTCATGATGGACCCCCTGTTGTGGATGCGGGCAGCTCTGAATGACTGCGTGGATTGACGTTGACAATACATCTACATTTTGTCAACGTTTTTAATATGAACTTGCCGCATCCTGCGTATTCGGCGTAAAGCTGCAATAAAAACAGGCGGCTGCAACAAGGAGGAATGGCGCGTGGCCAGCGACCAGACAACACTGACAGACCTGCCCAACGCGGTGCAGACCGGCTTTCCCACCATCCGAACGGTCGGTGTGGACGGGTTTCTGGTCAGTTTTGCGGGTGCGCTGGATGAGCGCGCGAATCGTGCCGCATTGGCCTTTCGTGCGGCGCTGGAACGTGAAAGCTGGCCGGGAGTTGCGGAATGCGCGACCTCGCTTGTCTCTGCCTTTTTGCGCTTCGATCTGGCGGCCTGCGATCATGACGCCTTGCGCGCGCGGCTGGAAACGCTTTTGGCTAGCCGCAACTGGTATGACGCACCCTTGCCAGAGGGGCGGCGGCTGTGGCGCGTGCCCGTGGTGTTCGGCGGCGATCACGGTCCGCAACTGGCAGAGGCCGCGGAGCTGGCCGGGCAATCGGAGGGTGACGCCATCGCGACACTTTGCGCCCAGCCTGTCCGAGTGCAAACCATCGGCTTTGCCCCCGGCCAGCCTTATCTGGGGCAGTTGCCCGAAAATTGGGACATCCCGCGCCAGACCGGCCTGACCCCGCATGTGCCCGAAGGTGCGCTTGTGGTGGCGATCCGGCAGCTCATCGTGTTTTCCGTGGGCACGCCGACGGGCTGGCGGCATATCGGACAAACAGGCCTGCGCTTGTTCCGGCCCGAAGCCGAAGATCCGTTCCTGCTGCGCCCCGGCGACGAGGTTCTGTTCCACCCCGCTGATGACCTTGACCGCCTGCGCGCGGCCCGCGATGGCGGCGCGGTGGCAGAGGCATTGACATGACCCGTGCGCTGACGATCCATAGCGCGACACCCGGTGTCAGCATTCAGGACATGGGGCGCGCGGGCTATCTGGCACAAGGGCTGTCGCGCGGTGGCGCGGCGGATTTGCTGGCGATGGCAGAGGGCGCGGCGCTTCTGGGACAGCCCGACACTTGCGCAGCGCTGGAACTGGCGGGCGGTGCCGTGGCGCTGTCTGCATCCGATGATATGCGCATCGCGCTTACCGGCGCCGACATGCGGGCCACGTTGGATGGGGCGCCGCTGGTCTGGGGCGCAAGCCATGCCTTGCCTGCTGGCGCGCGGCTGGACATCAGCCCCCTGCGCGGCGGGTTCGGGACGCTGCATCTCGCGGGCGGGTTGGTGCCGACTGTCACTATGGGCGCGCGCAGTGCTCATCTGGCCGCCGGTTTGGGCCGTGCGGTGCAGGCGAGCGACGTGATCCCGGTCGGTGCCGACACGGGCCACCGCACAGGGCTGCGCCTGCCGGAAAACCCGCTGGACACCACGTTGCGCCTTGTGCCCAGTTTGCAGACCCGTCTTTTCGGGACGGATACGCTCGACCGGCTGGAGCACACTGCGTTTACCAAGGACGCGCGCGGCAACCGCATGGGGCAGCGGCTGGTGCCCGATGGCGACGGCTTCGCCACCGCCGAGGGGCTGAGCATACTGTCCGAAACCATCGTGCCCGGCGATGTGCAGATCACCGGCGACGGCATGCCCTATGTGCTGTTGTCGGAATGTCAGACAACCGGCGGCTACCCGCGGATTGGCACCGTGCTGCCCTGCGACCTGCCCAAGCTGCTGCGCGCGGGGCCGGGCACCGCGTTCACCATGCGGTTCGTCCCGTTGGAAGACGGGGTCGCGCTGGAACGTGCAGAGGCCACGCGCCGCGCCAGTCTGTCGCGGCTGTTGCAACCGCTTCTGCGCGACCCGCGCGAGATACCCGACCTGCTGCGCTATCAGCTTGTCAGCGGTGTGACCGCGGGCGATGATCTCGACCAAAGACCACAACGGGGGGCGGCGTGATGCGTGTCGATCTGAATGCCGATATGGGCGAAAGTTTCGGGCCATGGCCAATGGGCGCGGATCGCGCGCTGCTCGACATCATCACCTCGGCCAATATCGCCTGCGGGTTTCATGCGGGCGACCCCGATGTGATGGCGGGCGCAATGGCCCTTGCGGTCAAAAACGGCGTGGGCATTGGCGCGCATCCCGGCTTTCGCGACTTGCAGGGGTTCGGACGGCGCAAGATGGACATCTCCCATGCCGAGGCGCGCAACCTTGTCGCCTATCAACTTGGCGCGGCGCAGGCGATGGCGCGCGCGGCGGGCGGGCAGGTGCGACACCTGAAATTGCATGGCGCGCTGGCCAATATGGCCTCTGCCGACGAGGGGCTTGCCGCTGCCTGCTATCAAGGTGCGCTGGCGGTGGACCCCGACATCATCCTGATGGTCATTTCCGGCACCGCACAGGACCGCGCCGCGCGCGCGCTGAATGCGCGCATCGCGTGCGAAATCTTCGCCGACCGCGCCTATACCGAAGACGGGCTGTTGATGGACCGCCGCCAGCCCGGCGCGGTATTGCATGACCCCGACACGATTGCCGCGCGTATCCTTGCCATGGTGCAGGCGGGCGCGATCATCACCGCGCAAGGGACGCATCTGCCCGCGCGGATTGACACGATCTGCCTGCATGGTGACGGGCCGGAAGCGGTGGGCATAGCGCGCGCGCTGCGTGCAACACTGGAGGGCGCTGGCGTGCAGCTTGCCCAATTCGAGGGCACCCGCGCGTAGCTATCCGTCTTGGGCGAAATCGAAACTGTCCAGCCGCGCGCCACGCCGCGTGATCTTGTCGGCGGAAATGCGGATATCGCCCAGATCGCCCTGCACCTGCTGGAAATGCTGCTCCAGCTTGCCAACGCGCGTGCCCAGCCGGTCTGCATCTGCCGCCATCAGCGCGATCTCGCGGCGCACCGCCTGCGCTTCGGCCCGCAACCGCGTGTCTTTCAGCGCCGCCCGCAGGGTCATCAGCGTGGCCATCAGCGTGGTGGGCGACACGATCCAGACACGCGTGGCAAACCCCTCACGCACAAGCTCGGGCAGGCTCGCATGCAACTCCGCATAGACCGCTTCCGAGGGGATGAACATCAGCGCGCCCTCGGTGGTTTCACCGGGCAGGATATAGCGGTCTGCGATCGCGCGGATATGCGCCCGCAACGCTTGCGCCAGTGCGCGCCGCGCGGTGGTGCGGGCGGCGTCATCTTCGGCCGCGATCAGCGCGCGATAGGCTTCAAGCGGAAATTTCGCGTCCACCCCGATGGGTTCGGCCATGCGGATCAGTGCGTCCACGCGCCGTCCGTTCGACAGCGTCGCTTGCAGGCTGTAGGCGTCGGGCGGCAGCGCGTCAGCGAGCAACGCCTCTAGCTGCACTTCGCCAAACGCGCCGCGCGCCTGCTTGTTCGACAGGATATCTTGCAACCCCAGCACGTTCGACGACAGCGCCTCTATCTTGGCTTGGGCCGCGTCGATTACCTGCAACCGCTCGCGCAGCGCCCCGACGCTGGCTGCCGTGCTCTCGGCGGAGCCGGCCAGAGACTGCCCCATATAGCGCCCCAGATCGGCCAGCCGCGATTCGACCAGCCCGACCGTTTGCGCCTGCCCTTGGGCCACCTGCGCCAGACCGCCCGAAAGCTGGTTTTGCGTATCGCCCAGATGGGTCAGCCGCGTGTCGAGTGCCGACAATCGCGCCGACAGATCGCCCATAACCCGCGCAAGCCGCCACAGCACCAGAACCCCGGCCAGCGCCAACCCAAGCACCCAAGGGTCAACCGGCCATGTTTGCGGGTCAAGCGTCATCGCCGCCCGAACAGCTTTTCGATGTCATCCAGCGACAGTTCGACATAGGTGGGTCGCCCGTGGTTGCACTGGCCCGAATGGGGCGTGGCCTCCATCTCGCGCAGCAGCGCATTCATCTCGTCGGGGCGCATCTGACGGCCCGACCGGACAGACCCGTGGCAGGCCATGCGCGACAGAACCGCGTCAATCCGCGCCTCTAGCCCGGTAGATGCTCCCTGATCGGCCAGCTCGTCCAGAATATCGCGGACCAGCGCGCGCGCATCGGCTGTGCCCAGAATGGCCGGGGTCTCGCGCACCACGACGGCACCGCCGCCAAACGGTTCCACCACCAGCCCAAGCGCGGCGAGCTGGTCTGCAATTTCCAGTAGGGCAGCTGCGTCGCTGTCGTACAGCTCCACGATCTCTGGGATCAGCAGGGCTTGCGCAGGCACGCCGTTTTCCGCCCGCTGGCGCTTCAGCTTTTCATACACCAGGCGCTCATGCGCGGCGTGCTGGTCGACAATGACCATGCCGCGCGCGGTTTGTGCGACGATGTAATTCTCATGCAGTTGCGCCCGCGCCGCGCCCAAAGGCGCGCCCTCGAGGGCAGGGGCGGGCGTATCGGCGCGCGCGGCCACCGTGCCTTGCCAGAGCGCGGCACTTTCGCCCATGCCCTGCGGCGCCTGCAACTGGTAGGCCGTAGTGCGGGCCCCGCTTGACGGGCGGTCCATCTGGTAGGCGCGCGCCGGTGGGGCAGGCTGGAACGCCCCCAGCATCGCGCCTGTGTTGGTGCTTGTGGCCCGGTGCCCTGCACCCGCCAACGCGTGGCGCAAGCCGCTGACCACCAGTCCGCGCGCCAGCCCCGGATCGCGAAAGCGCACCTCCGATTTCGCAGGATGCACGTTCACGTCCACTAATTCGGGCGGGCAGGCGATGAACAGCGCCGCGACCGGATGGCGGTCGCGCGACAACACATCCATATAGGCCGCGCGCAATGCGCCCAGCAGCATCTTGTCGCGAACGGGGCGGTTGTTGACGAACATATATTGCGCCACCGCCGCGCCCCGCGAATAGGTGGGCAGGGCGGCAAACCCGCTCAGGCGCAAGCCCTCGCGCTCGGCATCTATGGGCAAGGCGTTTTCGGTAAACTCGCGGCCAAGGATTGCGGCCAGCCGGTCTTCCAACGCGTCAAACAACGCGCCTTGGGCGGCGTCCAGCCGCAAAACCGCGCGCGTGTCACCTTGCGAAATATCGCTCAATGTGAAGCTGACATAGGGTTCGGCCATGGCCAGACGTTTGACAGTATCGGCAATAGCCTGCGATTCGGCGCGGTCGCTGCGCATGAATTTCAGCCGCGCGGGTGTTGCGTGGAACAGATCGCGCAATTCCACCACGGTGCCGTATTGCGCCGCTTCGGGCCGGACGGGGGCCATGCGCCCGCCATCAACCGTTATCGCCGCACCCTCGCTACCTGCGATCCGGCTGACAATGCGCAACCGGCCCACCGCACCCAGCGAGGGCAGGGCCTCGCCGCGAAAGCCGAAAGAATGAATGTTCAACAGGTCAGACCCGTCGATTTTACTGGTCGCATGTCGGGAAAGTGCAAGTGGCAGGTCATCGCCCGCCATGCCGCACCCGTCG
The DNA here is from genome assembly GCF_900499075.1 of Roseinatronobacter ekhonensis. Taxonomy (GTDB): domain Bacteria; phylum Pseudomonadota; class Alphaproteobacteria; order Rhodobacterales; family Rhodobacteraceae; genus Roseinatronobacter; species Roseinatronobacter ekhonensis. The sequence continues at coordinate 72,565 of NZ_UIHC01000010.1, forward strand.
TCGCGCACCCGTATCAGGGTCTTGCCGCCGTCTGCATAGGCCACGTCAATGCGCGTCGCGCCCGCGTCGAGCGCGTTCTCCACCAGCTCTTTTACCGCAGAGGCGGGGCGTTCCACCACCTCTCCAGCCGCGATGCGATTCACCGCAGCTTCGTCAAGTTGCCGGATTTCGGGCCGTATATTGCGGTCGGGCTTGCTCATGCTACCGGATATAGCATGCCGCGCGAAGTGCTGCCAAGCCTAGTTTAGACCCTCGGGCTGGCCAACAATCACAAATCGCAATGCGTCCGGCTGATACAGCCGCTGGGCCACCGCATTCGCCTGGTCCAATGTCACCGCATCTATCAACCCATTGCGCGTGTTGACATAATCTATCCCGAACTCCTGAAACTGCATAGAGGCCATGATGCCCGCAATCGCGCCATTTCCGTCAAACCGCAGCGGGTAGGCGCCCGTCAGATAGGTCTTGATCCGGTCCAATTCTTCCGCCGTCACGCCGTCCGACGCCAGTTTGTCCCATTCCGCGCGGATCAAATCGACCACTTGACCAACATCTGCATTGCTGGCCGACAAGCGCCCCTGATAGCTTTCACCCAGAAAACCAGATGCCAGAAAGCTGCCAACACCGTAGGTCAGGCCACGCTTTTCACGCAGCTCGCGCATCAAGCGCGTGCCAAAGCGCCCGCCCCCCACGATTTCGTTGACCACGAAAGCGGTCAGAAAATCCGGATCATCGCGCGCAATGCCCGCATGCCCGAAGGCGACGACTGATTGCGGACCTTCAAAAGGCACACGGGTTACGCCCGGTTCCGCCGCAAACTCGGCACGGGGGGGCAGGGGCGCGCCGGTATCGGGCACTCCTTCGAACAGGGTATCAAGCAGCGGCCCGAGCGTCTCGGCATCAACATCGCCCGCCACACCGATATGCACGCGGTCGCGGGCGATCGCGCCCTCATGCGCCCGCAACAGCGCGTCGCGGGTCAGCGCCGCAACGCTTTCCGGCGTGCCTTCGGACGGGCGTGCATATGGGTGGCCGGGATAAGCGGCCTCTGCAAAGGCGCGGCTGGCGATGGTGTTCGGGTCCAGCGCGTCACGGCGCAGGCTTGCCACCATCTGCGCGCGGACGCGCTCGACCGCATCTACGTCAAAGCGCGGCTGCGTCAGTGCTGTGTTCAGAAGCGCAATCGCCTCCGGCGCGGTCTCTGTCAGGAATTGCGCCGATACGGTTACGGTGTCGCGACCGGCGTCAAAACTGAACCGTGCCGCGAGTTCTTCGGCACGAATGGCGAAACCTTGAGCATCCATGTCCGCCGCACCTTCATTCAGCAATGCGGCCATGAGGGCTGTCGCGCCAAGGCTGTCATCGGGATCGAGCGTCGCGCCGCCCTCAAAGATCAGATCGATGGCAACGAACGGAATCGAGCGTTCCTCGACCAGCCATGCTTCCAGCCCGCCGGCGCTTTCGACAGGGGTTATATCGACTTCGGCGCGCAGTGGCGAGGCGATCAGCAAAAACAGTGTGAGGATCAGGCGCATCAATTCATCGCTTCTTCGGTAGGGCGGGTCAGGTATCCGGTTACGGAGCTGTTGCGGTCCAGCAGCAGGCTGGCGGCGTCAATGACCTGTTCGGGCGTGACGGCGTCGAGTGCGTCGATCCAGGTTTCGATCTCGTCCACGTCGAGACCAATGGACAAGCCAACACCATACTGTCGCGCGCGCCCCTGCACATTGTCGAGCGCGTATATTTCAGAAGCGCGGATCTGTTGGCGGACGCGTTCGAATTGCTCTGTATCGACACCGTCTTGCACAAATTCAACAATCGCAGCGTCAAGCGCGGCCTCACCCTCTTCTAGCGAGATGCCCTCTACAGGCGCAATTCCCAAGCTGAACATGCCGTAATCGCGCGCCATGCCCCGGTAATTGGCCCAAGCCGACAGCGCCACGCCCTGTTCAAAATTCAACTTCCGCTCCAGCACGGATGTGGTCGGGCTGCCGCCAAGCAGTGCAGCCAACATTTGCAAAGCAGCAGCGTCTTCGGTGTCGTGCCGTGTGGGCGCCAGATACATCCGGCTGACATACGGGGTGCCGACACGGGCATCTTCCATCGTTACGCGGCGCTCTGCCAGATGCGGCGGCTCCATCGCGCGCGCGCGCTCCACCATGTCAGGATTTGCCGGGATTGCACCGTAATGGGTGCGCGCAAGTTCCAGTGCGTCATCCGCGCTGACATCGCCCGCCACAACCAGAATAGCGTTGTTGGGCGCATAGTGCTGGCGGTAGAAGGCTTTGGCGTCATCGCCATTCAGCGTTTCCATCTCGTGCCGCCAGCCAATGATTGGCGTGCCGTAGGGGTGAGATTTGTACAGCGCTGCCAGCATCGCCTCGTTAAACTGACGTCCGACCTGGCTCTCGACGACCTGTCCGCGTTCATTCAGGATCACGTCCCGTTCGGGGCGCCACTGGTCTTCGGTCAGCGCCAGATCGGTCATGCGATCGGCTTCCATCTGCATCATCAAGCCCAGCCGATCAGCCGCGACACGCTGGAAGTATCCGGTGTAATCCCATGATGTAAAAGCGTTGTCGCGCCCGCCATTGGCCTCGACCACGGCCGAGAACTCACCGGGTGCCAGATCGTCCGTGCCCTTGAACATCAGATGTTCCAGAAAATGAGCGATGCCGGATTTGCGCGCGGGTTCATCTGCCGCACCCACACGATACCAGACCATATGCACCACGACGGGCGCGCGGTTGTCCTCTATGACGACAACCTCCATCCCGTTGTCGAGTGTGCTATGCGACACAGTGTTTGCCAGCGCAGGAAGCGCGGCAACTATTGCGCCAAGGCTGGCGAGCAGAAGGGGGCGCAAGAACATATGGCATACTCCGAAAATCGTTCTGCTCAATAGCTACCGTCTTTGCGCATGGTTTCAACCCTGCCCACGCAAGCGTGACGGGCCGCACACAGGCGGCCCGAATTTGTGCTATTCAACGGTGACGGTAATTGGCTGCGACATTATGGGCGGATCATGCGGAATGTGGAAATGATCGCCCATCACCAGCATGAAGGTATGGGTGCCCGCCGGCAGCTCCAGCGTCGCCTCGGTTTGGCCGCCGCCGAAATGGCGATGGCGGTCATCGGACGGCAAGGATTGGCTGAAATCAACCTCTTCCGGGTCCACATTGATCAGCAAGTGGTGATGGCCCGTGTCGGACGCATCTATGCCCGCAGGGGCAATGCCGATGCCGCGCGCCCCGAAGCGAAAGGTCATAGGGTTGCTGACTGTCGCGCCATCTGCAGGCGAAATCAGATACACCTCTGCTCCCTCGGGCGCGGGTGTGCGCATGGCCATTTGGTCGCCGTGATCATGGTTGTCTGCAAAAGCAGGCAGCGCAAATGCGCTCAAGCTTGCAGTCAGGATTGTCGCTTTCAACATGGTATCTCCTCCCTAACCGGCGAGATGCCGGACACGGAAAGATAGCGCGCCGCTGCGACAAATCGACCCAAAATCGGGCAGGTTTATTCGGCTTGCTGACCTTCCGGCGGCGCGCTGGGCGTTTGCGCACCGGCGCGGCGCCAGCGTTCCAGCTCTGCGTATTTGTCCAGCCACATGCTGTCATACGCGTTCAGATATACGTTGACGGAAAAAAGACGCTCCAGCAAGCGGCCGTCATTGTCGCGGCGGAATTGTAGATCTTCGGCGGCAAGCTGCTGGCGGATGTCATCATTGCGCCCGAAGCGGCTGGCGTGGTTGACGATCCCACCATCCGCGCCGCCACCGGCGACCGCGCGTGCAGGGTTGCCGCCCAGCGCACGGGCAACATCGGCGCGCGGCTGCGGGTCCACCCGGTTGGTGCCGCCGGGTTTGGGGGCGGGCAGTTCCGTCAGACTGTCGGGCATTTCCAGTGGCTTGGTGGGCACAATGCCGAATTCGTCGGGTTCGCGTTCCTGAGACGCGGCGTGCATCAGGATGGGTTGGTCCGAATCCGAGCAGGCCCCGAGCGCCAGAACCGCGCAGCCCGCAATCGCGAAGATCCCTTGCCGGAGTGCCATTTTCATCCCCTAAACGCCTTTCGTTTCGTATCTCTAGCGCAAAGCGGCGCCCGCGTCACGCCCCTGCGTGGCGCTATTTCCCGCCGGCCGGACCAGTCTTTTGCCCGTCACGCCCCGACAGCAGAATCAACAGCGCCGCGCCGGCAAAGATAGAAATGTCGGCCACATTAAAAGCATACGGATTTCGGAACCCGCAACAAGTGATGTTCAGAAAATCCGCCACGGCGCCGAAGCGGATGCGGTCGATGACGTTGCCGATGGCCCCACCGACCAAAAGGCCGGTTGCAAATTGCATGCCGCGCGGTGCGCCTTCGCGTATCAGCCAATGTATGACAAAGGCGCAGATCCCGACGGCGACGGCGATCAACACCCAGCGCATCCAAGCGGTATCTGACCCGAACAGCCCGAAATTGATGCCGGTATTCCAGGCCATCACGAAATTCACATACGGGTCCAACACCGGCACGAACAGGCGCTGGTCCAGCGCCAAGGGGCCAAGCACCCACCATTTACTGGCTTGATCTGCGACCAGAATGACTGCGCCTGTCCCGATGGCTATGCGCATCGTGTCCTCCTTAGTGCCGGAAATGGCGTTGGCCGGTAAAGACCATCGCCAACCCTGCCGCATCGGCGGCTGCGATCACCTCGTCGTCGCGCATGGAGCCGCCGGGCTGGATGAGTGCGGTTGCGCCCGCTTCTGCCGCAGTCAGTAGACCATCAGCGAAGGGGAAGAACGCGTCCGACGCGACGACAGAGCCTTGTGTCAGCGGCGCATCCAACCCCAGAACTTCGGCCATGTCCTGCGATTTGCGCGCGGCGATGCGGGTCGAATCGACACGGCTCATCTGGCCCGCGCCGACGCCGACAGTGGCCAGATCCTTGACGTAGACAATCGCGTTCGATTTGACGTGTTTGGCGACTTTCCATGCAAACAGCATATCGGCCAGCTCCGCATCGGTCGGCGCGCGTTTGGTGACAACGCGCAGATCATCGCGGCCAATCATGCCGTTGTCGCGGTCCTGCACCAGAAACCCGCCCGACACTTGCTTGTAGGCCAGACCGCCTGCCGCCGGATTGGCCAGCCCCTTGGTGGTCAACAGGCGCAGGTTCTTTTTGGCAGCGAAATGCGCGATGGCGTCGTCATCGGCACCGGGCGCGATCACGACCTCGGTGAAGATGCCGGTGATGGCTTTCGCCGTTTCCAGGTCCAGCCGCGTGTTCAGCGCAATGATCCCGCCGAAGGCAGAGGTGCGGTCGCAGTCATAGGCGCGGCTATACGCTTCGGCCAAGGTGGCCCCGCGCGCCACGCCGCAGGGGTTGGCGTGCTTGATGATCGCGCAGGCAGGCCCGTCGGCGGGCAGGAATTCCGACACCATCTCGAACGCCGCATCGGTGTCGTTGATGTTGTTGTAGCTCAACTCCTTGCCCTGAAGCTGCTTGGCGCTTGCCACACCGGGGCGGTCGTTGCCATCGCGGTAGAATGCGGCTGACTGGTGCGGGTTCTCTCCATAGCGCAGGGTTTGGGCCAAGGTTCCGGCGAATGCGCGGCGGCGGGGCGCGGGGTCGTCAATCGCGCCTGCCATCCATGTAGACACAGAGGCGTCATAGGCCGCCGTGCGCGCATAGGCGCGCTGCGCGAGTGTCTGGCGAAAGCCAAGGCGCGTGCGACCCTCTTGGGCGTCAAGCTCTGACAAGAGGGGGATGTAATCTTCGGGGTCGGTGACTACGCTGACGAAGCCGTGGTTCTTGGCGGCGGCGCGAATCATCGCGGGGCCGCCGATGTCGATATTCTCGACCGCCTCGGCATACTCCGCGCCGCGTGCGACCGTGTCCTCGAACGGGTAGAGGTTGACGACCAGCAGGTCGATCGACTTGATCCCGTGCGCTACCATCGCGCCGGTGTGTTCTTCGTTGTCGCGCAGCGCCAAAAGCCCGCCATGCACCATCGGGTGCAGGGTTTTCACGCGCCCGTCCATCATTTCTGGAAAGCCGGTCAGGTCCGACACGTCCTGCACGGCCAGCCCCGCTTCGCGCAGCGCCCGCGCCGTGCCTCCGGTCGAGACCAGTTCAACCTTGCGCGCGGCCAGCGCCTTGGCAAGGTCGATCAGCCCGGTCTTGTCAGAGACGGAAATCAAGGCGCGTTTAAGCGGGACAAGGTCGGTCATCGGGGCAGTCCTTATGCAACATCACAGGTCCGGCACGGCCAAAATGTCGTCCTGCGCGTGGTCGCGCAAAGCGGTCGGCGTGTCATGCGCCTTGGCCAATGTCCAGTTGGTCTGGCTGGTATAGCTTGTCGCGCCCAAGGACAACACAATCTGTTGTGTCGCGCGCGGCTTGATGCGGCCTTTTTCAAGATAGACCGACGGCGCCAGCGCCAGCGTTGCCCCGTCCGCGCGCATGACCCATATCTCGCCAGAGCGCAGGGTCAGCGACACGGCGGTGCCGTTCATGTCGAGCGATGCCTCGACCTCTGGGTGCAGATGGAAGCGCAGCGCATAGGGGATCGCGCCGCCCAGACGCGTGCGGACCTCGTCGAAGCGTTTTTGCGCCGCGCGTCCGGTTGCAATGAGCATATCTTCGCCCGACAACACGCGCCCATCTGCGGACAGGTCCAGATAGCGCAAATGTTCCAGCCCATGGCTTTCGCCGTATCCGTCATGGCTCAGGGCTGCGGCCCGCGCATAGGGCGTGTGACGAAACTCCAGCCCGACATGGCGCGGACCGTCCGTCAACTCCAGCCGTCGCCCGCCCGGCGTGCTGAAGCGCGACGATGAATACCCTTCCAGCGCAAGCGTGGAGTGGCTGGCAGTGGCGCGGCTGGCGCGGTGCCATTCGGGGCCGAAACTGCGCCCGTCACCGCAAGATACGACAACGGGTCGGCGGTTCGATGTCAGCTCGAACGCCAAGGTTGCGGCATGGGCGCGACCGGACGCAGCTTGCAACGGCGGGGTTGCGGCATCTATCAGCACGCTGGTGCGCCCCGAGGCCAGCCGGATATAGCCCATCGCCTGTTCGGGTGGCGCGGCGGGCGGCATATTCGACAGCGCGTCATGCGCCGAAAGGGCTGCTGCCAGCGCACCGTCGCGCCCCCGTCCGCCACCATGGCAGCGTATCAGGCCCCCATCGGTATGGCGCAGGCAGCGCAGGGCGCTCGACATGCGACCCATGACATCGCCAAGGGTGTCGGGCACGGGCTGTCCGTTTTCGGACAGCAATTGCCCCGCCCAGCCAAGGCATTCGAACACGGCCAGTAGTTCTTCGGGGTTGCGGGTGGCAATGCCGCCATCGGTTCCGATCTGGTTGTCGCAATCACGGATCAGCGCGGTGGTGATGGCGGGCGCACGCTCCGGCCACCCTTCAAGCGAGAGCGCGGCGTAAAGCAGCCCTGTGCGAGCCTCTATCCGGGGCAGGCCGGGCGCGGCATGGGCGGCGCGTTTGTGCAAGAACGCGGCATGATGCGCCAACATGCGCAGAAAGGCTGTCTGCTCTGACCTGTCGCACCCCTGCATCAGCATCACCGCATGGCTGAGAAGCCGGATAAGCCTGCGCCCCGCCAAGCCCGGTGCCCAGCCCGGACCCCGGCCGCGCCCATAGCGTCGCGCCCAGTCACGCAGACCCGCTTGCGCCAAGTCGCGCGCGGGCCTGTCCCCCACGGCGGCCAGATGGTCCAGCCAGCCAAAGCCTTGCACGTCGTCCACCGCTTCGGATGTGGTCGCGTCAAACGGCACGGTGCCCTGTGCATGCAGCAATTCGCCCGCCATCAGGAAATTGCCTGCCAGCATTTGCTGGCCGCGCGCGAACTGCCCAAGGCTGCGCGGTTCGGGTTGCGAGGTGATCGCCACCGGCGCACGCACCCGTCCCAGCCAGCGCGCGGCCAGCCTGTCCATCGCGCTGATGCGCTCTGTTCCCGATGACGCTGGCCTGCTCACCTTTGCCATGCCCTTTATTGCAGCCGGACGTTGTCTTTCGTCCTTTGAGTCAGCATACAGCCTGCCATCGCCGGTGTCACCGGCAATGGTGGAAGTTTGGTCATTCCGGCGTGCCAAGCAGCGCCATGTAAAACCCGTCCAGCCCGCCATGCTCGGCCCAATAATCCGGGCGCGTGCGGATCGGACCATCAGCGGCCTGCCATTCGGGCGGCACCCCTGCTGTGGGCCGGTGCAGCAGGCGCGTGCCGGAATGACGCTGCAACGCGGCAGCGATCTGCTCTTCGCCCTCTGCCGGTAGAAGCGAGCAGGTGCAATACACAACCTCTCCGCCAGGTTTGACCAGACCTGACGACCGCTCCAGCACACGGTCCAGAAGCTGTGCTTGCAAGGCGCGCAGGTCGCGCAGCCCTTGCTTGGTTTTCAACAACGGCAGTTCTGGGTGACGGCGTAGAGTACCGGTGGCCGAACAGGGCGCGTCCAGCAGGACTGCATCGAAGGGCTGGTCCGGGGTCCATGTCAGCGCATCGGCGCGGACCACCTGTGCCGAAAGCCCTGTGCGCGACAGGTTGGCGCGCAACCTGTCCAGCCGTGCGCCGGAAATATCCAGTGCCGTGACCTCGGCCCCCATCGCCGCAAGCTGCATGGTCTTGCCGCCCGGTGCCGCGCACAGGTCCAGCACGCGGGTGTGCCCTGCCAGCCAGCGTGCGGGCAGCGCGCTCGCGGCATCTTGCACCCAGAATGCGCCCGCCTCGTAGCCCGGCAATGCGCTGACCTGCTGACCGGCGGGCAGGCGCAGGGTGCGGGTGGGCAGCGCCGCGCCGGTCAAACCGTCGGGGCTGGGCCCGTGCAAGGTCAGATCAAGGGGGGGCGCGGATTCGATTGCGGTTTCGATCGCGACCGTCGCGGCGTTGCCATAGGCGTTTTGCAACCCACCGCGCAGCCAGCCGGGCAGCCGGGGGGTGGGCGCGCTATCCCAAGCGTCTGGCAACATGTCGGCTACGCGGCGCAACACGGCATTGCCCAAGCCCGCGAATTTCGGGGCGACCTTGTGTAGCAGTCCCACCGTGTCGTTGATCACGCCATGCGCGGGGGCCCCAAGCGCGCCCATTTCCACTACCGCCAGCCGCAGGGCCCAGAGCACAATCTCTGGCGGGGTTTTGCGCAATGGCGTGCGCAACAGGTGGTCCGCACGGCCATGATGGCGAAACGCTGCCAATGCCAGCCGCGCGGCGCGGGCCTGCCCCTCTGGCGGTAGCACGGTGAAGGGGCGCGGCTGCACCTCTGTCAGGCTGCGTTCTTCTTGCACAACGGCCATGACAAGCGCGTGAGCGGCAGCGCGGGGCGCATGAGAGGGCAGGGCGTCGGGCATGGTTTCTTGTCCTTTGATGCGGCTGCGGTATATCAGGGGGGACGCCATGACAAGCAGGCCCAAGATGACCGACACGCCAGACACACCTCCCGAAGATACAGTCGAGGACGAGGCCGCCCGCCGCGCCAAACTGCCAGAGGTTGCGCGCCGCGCCCTCGAAGAGGCCGACGCGCGCCGCGCCGCCGCGCAGGACGCCGCGATGCCGCGCGAGTTGGGCGGGCGCAAAGGCCCCGAACCCGTCCGCTATGGCGATTGGGAAAAAAAGGGCATCGCGATAGATTTCTGATCTATGTGTAACGGGTCCGGGCAAATGGGCGTATAGCAACTGGACAGACCGCAACCGGAGCCTTTGACATGCCGACTATGCGCCGCCTGATCCCGACCCTTGCCGTCTGCCTTGCCTTGGGCGGGGCCGCGAGTGCTGACCCGGACCGCTGGCAATATGCTTGGCCGGATACCGATTTTGCCCAAAGCACGGTCGATTTCGATGAGATCCTGTCGGGCGGGCCGCCCAAGGACGGTATTCCCGCCATCGACGCGCCGCAGTTCCTGCCCGCGCAGCAAGAAGAACGCCTGTCGCCGCGCGAGCCCGTCCTGACCTATGTGCCTGACGGCGCGCCCGCCCGTGCCTATCCGGTTCGCTACCTTATGTGGCACGAGATCGTGAATGACGTGGTCGCGGGCAAACCCATAGCTGTCACCTTCTGCCCCTTGTGCAACACTGGCATGGTGTTTGATGCCCGCGTGGACGGCGAGGCGCTGACCTTCGGCGTATCGGGCAAACTGCGTCATTCCGATATGATCATGTATGACCGCCAGACCGAAAGCTGGTGGCAGCAGGCGACTGCAGAGGCCATTGTCGGCGAGATGACTGGCACCGACCTTGTGCAGCTTCCGGCATGGATGGAAAGCTGGGACAGTTTCCGCGCGGAACATCCGGACGGGCTGGTGATGGATCAACCGTCATCCCCGCGCAGCTACGGCGCGAACCCATATGCCAGTTATGACACGTCAGAGCGCCCGTTCCTCTATCGCGGTGAAAACCCGCCCCATGGCATTCACCCGCTCGCGCGGGTTGTGCGCGTTGGCGATCGTGCTTGGCCGCTGGAGCGGTTGCGCGACGCAGGCGAGTTGCGTGAGGGCGGCGTTGTGCTGACATGGCGCGCGGGGCAGGCCTCTGCGCTGGACACCCGAGAGATCGGGGCAGGGCGCGAGGTGGGCAATGTGCGGGTGCATGATACCCAAGGTCGCGCGCTGGTGCATGACATTCCATTTGCGTTCGCGTTCCATGCCTTCCAGCCGGACGGGGAATGGATGCTGGGGCCATGACAGGGGCACTGGGATGTTCCGCCATATTGTGCTGACGCGGTTCAAGCCCGACGTGTCGGAAGCTCAGATCGCGCAGCTCTATGACCGGCTGTCGGCACTGATTGACCGCCATCCCGGTGCGCGGGGCTTTCTCGGCGGCCGCTCAACCAGCCGGGAACAGATGGAGCGTGGCTTCCTTCACGGCTTCACCATAGATTTCGACGATTGGACGGCGCTACAAGCCTATGCCGATGACCCGGACCACCGCGCGCTGAGCGCAGAGCTTGTCGAGTCTGCGATCGGGGGCCGTGACGGGCTGATCGTTCTGGATATCGAGGTGCCGGGGCAGGATGACCCGGCCAAGCCCTAGCCGCCCACCCGGCTCATGCCGTGCGCCAGTGCATCGCGCACCCTTGCAATGCGCGCGACATGCCGAAGCGCCCGCGGAACCACCAGCCAGACCGGCAGGCGGGGCAGGGTGATGAAATCCGCGATACGTTGCACACGGCGGTCGTCATCGGCGATCACGGTCTGAAACCCGCCAATCCCGGCCCCGGCGCAGACCAGCGCCCAATTCACGATCTGATCGTCGCAACGCGTGGCGAAAAAATCGCGCGTCACCGGCATACCTTGTTCGCTCAGTAGCCGCACGATCAGGTCGGATCGGTCATAGCCGACGAAATCCAGGTCCATCAGGTCTGCCGGGCTGGTCGGGATGCCGACCCGTTCCAGATAACTGCGCGCAGCATATAGCCCCAGCGGCAACTCTGTAATTTTCTGCGCCACAAGGTCGCCACGGTCGGGGCGGAACATGCGCAGCGCGATATCGGCCTCGCCATGCAGCAGGTTTTCAGAGGTGTCAGAGGCGACCAGCTCCAGTGCGATCCCCGGCTCTTCTGCGCGCAGCTGCGCAAGGATGGGCGGCAGATGCCACTGTGCCACCACGCGCGCGGCGGTAATGCGCACAGTCCCCGTCAGCGCAGCGCTCGACCCGGCGGCCGTAAGGCTTAGCCGCGCGGCGGCGGCTTGCATGTCTTGCGCGTCGTCCAGCAGGCGCAGGCCGAACGGTGTCAGATGCTGTCCGTCCGGATGGCGTGTGAACAGCGGCTGGCCAAGCGCCGCTTCCAGCAGCCGGATATGTCGCCCCAATGTCGGTTGGCTGTGCCCGCCATCGCGCGCCGCCGCCGAGAGCGACCCGGCTTGCGCCACGCGCAGGAAGCTTTGCACCAGTGACCAATCAAGACGCGATAAATCCATTCATAAATGAATAGCGGGACGTCACTTATTCGCAATCCCCATGCGCGAACTTTCGTGCGAATTGTCATGGATCAGGATTGGGAAAGGACATCGTATGTCACAAAAGGTATTGATATTGGGCGCATCCGGAACGATCGGACAGGCCATGGCGCAGGCTTTTGCCGCAGCGGACTGGCAGGTGCGCGACTACAAGCGCGGCACCGATATTGCGCGGGCCGCCGACGGGGCGGCGCTGATCGTGAACGCGATGAATCCGCAAAACTACCATGACTGGGCGCAGCAAATACCCGCGATTACCGCGCTTGCCATGCAAGCCGCTCGGGCCAGCGGCGCACGGGTGCTGGTTCCCGGGAATGTCTATGTGTACGGAACGCAGCCGGACCCGTGGTCGGCGCAGACTCCGCACAAGCCCTGCACCCGCAAGGGCCGCATTCGCGCCGAGATGGAAGCCGCCTGGCGCGACTCCGGCGTGCCTGTCACCATCCTGCGCGCGGGCGATTTCATTGCTCCGCACCGGGGCGGTCAGGTCATGGGATCGGTGGTTCTGAAGAACTTGGACAAGGGACAGTTGACCACCTTGGGGCCGCCGGATGTGCCACGCGCCTATGGCTTTACGCCGGATGTCGCGCGCGCAGCGGTTGCCTTGGCGGCGCGGGACGACCTGCCGCGATACGCAGATATCACGTTTCCCGGACATACCTTCAGCATGACAGAACTGGCCACAGAGATCGCGCGCCAGACCGGGCGCAGGCTTCGCGTGCAGCACTTCCCATGGTGGGCGATGCGCCTTGCCGCCCCAGTATGGGAACTCGGGCGCGAGATGACCGAAATGCGCTACCTGTTCGAGCACCCGCACAGCTTGAGTGAGAAAGACCTTCTCAGCTACTTGCCGGGATTCCGTCCGACGCCGTTTCAGGACATGGTCAAGCAATTGATCGCGCGCCCGCCGCGCATGTGACGGGTGCTGCACTGGTGGAGAACCAGTTCGCACCGCCTTGGCAAGACTTGATGACGGCGACATTGCTGGTCGTCGCGCCAAAGCACCGACTTTGCCAGTGGCTGGACATACCGCGTCAGTGCGTGGCGATGCCCGATTTCGCAGATGGCCTGAAAGACGGTTCCCGGCTTGGTTTCTATGCTAGCGTGACGCCCAAGCAGCCAAAGGTCAGGGGCCGGTTCGGGCGACCATGCACAGGGTTACGATACCGGAACGGAAATGCCTTTCTCCCGCGCAAGCGTGCGCATGCGTGCCTGAAGCTTCTCAAACGCGCGCACCTCGATCTGGCGGATACGCTCGCGCGACACGTCATAGCGTTGCGACAAGTCTTCGAGCGTGACAGGGTCCTCGCTCAATCGTCGCTGCGTCAGCACATCGCGTTCGCGGTCATTCAGTGCGTCCATCGCTTCGGTCAGCAACTCGCGCCGCAGGTCCAATTCGTCACGCTCAGCATAATCCTCTGCCTGATTGGCGCTTTCGTCCTCCAGCCAATCCTGCCAGCTTGCCGTTCCCTCTTCGCTGCCCACCGTGGCGTTCAGCGACGAATCCCCGCCCGACAGGCGGCGGTTCATAGAGATCACCTCGGCCTCTGTCACGTTCAGGTCATTGGCAATGCGCGCGACGTTTTCGGGCCGCATATCGCCATCTTCAAGCGCCCCTATCTTGGACTTCGCCTTGCGCAGGTTAAAGAACAGCTTTTTCTGAGCACTCGTGGTGCCCAGCTTGACCAGCGACCATGACCGCAGGATGTATTCCTGAATGCTGGCGCGGATCCACCACATTGCATAGGTCGCCAGCCGGAAGCCCTTTTCGGGATCAAAACGCTTGACCGCCTGCATCAGCCCGACATTCGCTTCTGATATCACTTCGGCTTGCGGCAGTCCGTAGCCGCGATAGCCCATCGCGATTTTTGCGGCCAGCCGCAGATGGCTGGTCACAAGCTGGTGCGCTGCGTCTGTATCCTGATGGTCGACCCAGCGCTTGGCCAGCATGTATTCCTGTTCCGGTTCCAGCATCGGAAAGCGGCGGATTTCCTGCAAATAGCGGTTCAACCCTTGTTCGGGGCTTGGTGCCGGTAGATTTGCGTAGCTGCTCATGCGCACTCTCCTGTCTGAACTTATGAAATATGAACAATGCAGCGCAGCTTCAACCATGCCACAAATTAATGACGCGATCGTTAACGGGTCAGCCGGTTGCCAAGGTATCTATCAGCCCGCGCATGTCCGCGGGCAGCGGCGCATGAAATTCCATCATATCGCCCGTATCTGGATGCTCGAAGCCCAAGGTTTCGGCATGGAGCGCCTGACGGGGAAAGCCCGCCACTGCCGCCACGGCCTGCGGCCCGACCGCCGCGTCGCTCAGCTTGCGCCGCCCGCCATAAACCGGATCGCCCACCAGCCCGTGGCCCGCATGGGCCAGATGCACCCGAATCTGATGCGTGCGCCCGGTTTCCAGCCAGCACTCCAGCAGTGCCAGCGCAGGCGGGGTGCCGTAGCTTTGCAGCACACGCGCGCGGGTTATGGCATGTCGCCCGTTCGCCCACACGACGGCCTGTTTTTGCCGGTCCGTGCGATGGCGCGCCAGTTGCGAGGTGATTTTCAGGATATTCCCAGCCTCGAAGCTGGTCCCGCGCACGCCGCGCAGGCGCGGATCGCCCGCATCCGGCAGGCCATGCGCTAGCGCCATGTAGCGCCGCATCACGCTGTGGCGTTCGAATTGCGCGGCAAGGTGATGATGGGCATGGTCGGATTTTGCCACCACCAGCAGTCCCGAGGTATCCTTGTCGATGCGGTGGACAATACCGGGCCGCTTCTCTCCGCCAATGCCCGACAGGCTGTCGGCGCAATGATGCAGCAGCGCGTTCACAAGTGTCCCGTCGGGCGATCCGGGGGCGGGGTGCACCACCATCCCAGCCGGTTTGTTGACCACAACCAGCGCGTCATCCTCGTAAACAATATCGAGCGCGATGTCCTGCGCCACGGTTTCCACATCGGATGCCGCCTCGACCCGCAGCACCAATACATCCCCCTCGGCGACCTTGGCGCGCGGATCATCCGTGACCGTCCCGTCGCGCCAGACACAGCCCTCGGCAATCATCCGCATCAGCCGCGAACGTGATAGCGCCGCTTCTTCTGGCACATCGCGCGCCAAAGCCTTATCAAGCCGGGCAGGCGGGTCCGCCGCGATCACGACCCGCAATTCGGTGAAAGGTGCCTTGGCCATGTCATTGCCTCCAGACGATCAACAAGACGATCAAGACGCTGCCATGCCCCCCGATGTCCGCTTCGTCAAGCGCTTGGTCGTGGTCTTGACCACCGTCATGATCGCGGGTCTGGTGCTGATCGCGGGGCTTTTGGTGGTCCGCATCACCCAGGTGCCCGCGCCCCTTGCCATGCCCGACAGCCTTGATCTACCTGCAGGCACGACACCCGAAGCCGTGACCCTCGCGCGCGATTGGGTTCTGGTGCTGTCAGGCACCGAAATTCTGCTCTTCGACCGGGCATCTGGCGCGCTCGCCCATCGCATCGCACTGCCCTGATCCTTTCATCTTGCCCCAAATACTCACTGTTGGCCCGTAAACCACGCGCGCAACAGCGGCATTGAAGCGCTGGGCGTGGCCCACTAGCATGGTGAAAACACACCCGGAGGATTCATGAGCCGCACCATCACCCAAACCATCGGCGAGGCACAGGTCAGCATCATCACCGATGGCGCCACGACCTTCACGCCCGACCTGTTCCCCGAAACCGACGCAGCCCAGATCGGCGCGCTTCTGGCAGAGGCGGGGACCGACCAGATCGCCACGAATTTCAACGCGGTGCTGATCCGCATGGGTGGGCGCACCATTCTGGCAGATGCTGGCCCGCGCGACCTGTTCGGGCCGAGTTGCGGGTTCCTGGCCGAGGGGCTGGCCGAACTGGGTGTCGCGCCCGAAGACGTGGACACACTGCTCGCCACCCATTTGCACCCCGACCATGTCGCGGGGATGATCACGCCCGGCGGGGCGGCGGTTTTCCCCAACGCGACCTTGCACGTGACAGAGGCCGACCGCGCCTTCTGGTCCGATGACGCGCATTTCCAGCGTGCTTTGTCGGGGATTGCCGATTGGGCGAAGCTGGCGCAGGCGGTGCTGGCGGCGTACGACGACCGGCTGGTGATGGCGCGGGACGGGTCAGAGGCTGCTCCGGGCCTCAGCTTCATGGACCTGCCGGGCCACACGCCGGGCCATGCCGGATGGCGGCTTGAGTCTGCGGGCGAAATGCTCATCCACGCTGGCGACATCGTCCACGCCCCGGCGCTGCAACTCGCGGACCCGACTGTGGCGATTTCCTTCGACATCGACATGAACACCGCCCGCGACACGCGGCGGCAGCTTCTGGAAGAGATCTACGCCGACAAGGCTCTGTTCACCGGCGGCCACTTCCTGTCGCCCGCGTTCAACCGGCTGAAGCGCGAAGGGATCGGCTTCAAGCTGGTGCCCGGGGTGTGAGGTTTCATGCAGAGCGCCAGTGCCGCCGCGCCGGGTGGCGGGTTTGAGCCCGCAGCGGTCATTGATTTTGTCATCAACCTAACGGACACTTTGGTTTTGCGGGTATGCATCAATGACGTTGGTGCCGTTGGTCTCTCGAAAAGGGAACGCGATTGATGACAGGCGATAGGGCGTTGTTTCATTACTGCAGCACACAGACCGGATTCGCCATACTCCAGAAACGAGAATTTAGGCTTTCGGCTCTGTCTTCTGCGAACGATACACTTGAAGGTCGAGTGCTCGGTCGAGTATTTGCTCAGCTTCTGCGCGAGACTGACCTGCCGCCAGAACTGGTAGATGTTGCATCAATAATTGTAGAGGGATACCCCGATTCTACTGAAGGCTTTGCTTTCTGCCTTTCAGAAAAGGGCGACCTATTGAGCCAATGGCGCTCCTATGGTCGCGACGGGTCTGGGATAGCTATTGGGTTTTCGCCCGATGTTCTCGTGAAGGACTTTGGTGACGTTAACTTTGGGGCGAATCTCTATGAGATGGTCAAGGTAGAGTATGGGGCAAAAGGTATAAAAAGTTCTCTCAAATCAATTGCAGACTCGGTGGGAGCAGAGTTCACAAAGTTCGGAGTTTTTGCTCGTCTCAAAGATGGAATCACAAAAGAGCGTGCTTTGCTGATGCTTGCTGATCGCGAGCGAGAAGCAAAGGTATTCGAAAGCGCGAATGATAACGCATCCGAGCTTCTAGCTAGATTATTGAAATCTCTGGCACCGCTTCATTTCCAGATATACGGAACAAAGCCAGAGCATTTCCATGAGGAATGTGAGTGGCGTTTGCTTCGCTATCGCCACAAAGTTGCGTTGCCAGACATCGAGTATTTTGCGGATGAACACTCGATTCGACCTTATATCACAGCCCTCATTGCAGACCCTGCCAGTAAAGTGATTGAGGAAGTCATACTTGGCCCCAAGCACCGAACGAATCTAGAATGGATGCGGGCATTTTTGACATCAGTAGGGTTGTCACATGTTCGGGTGAGCCGTTCTGCAATCGAAAGCTACAGGTGAATTCTCCGTAGACGAAACGGTGCCTACCCAAAAAAGAACTTACAGCAGCTTGTCCGCATAGCTGCCATCCAACTCCGAACAATTTCCCGGCCCGGTTAACAGCCGCGCTCTGCGCGGCCCGGGCAGCGCCCGACCGCCCCGGGGGCGGGCGCTTTTGCGCCGTCTGCGCGGGGATCAAGGGCGGGAGAGGCTGCGCCATAAAGTGGCGACCACCGATGCAGCACGCGCCCACCCGCGGTCGGGCGCTGCCCGCCATCCCCATCTTGTGACATTCCGCCCCTCGCATATGTCCCCCCATCCGCGTAAGCAGGGGCAAAGCCAAGGGGCCACAGATGCAGCCAGACTACCCGAAAACCCGTGACATCCTGCTCATCGGCGGTGGTCATGCCCATGCGCTTGTCTTGCGCAAATGGGGGATGAAGCCCATGGCGGGGGTGCGCCTGCGGGTCATCACCCCCAGCCCCATTGCGCCTTATACCGGCATGCTGCCGGGGGCCATCGCGGGGCATTACACCATTGACGAGATCATGATCGACCTTGTCCGCCTGTGCCGATTCGCGGGGGCAGAGGTGATCCTCGACAAGGCGGTGGGCCTCGACCCCGTGGCCAAGACCGTCACGCTAGCCAGCGAGCGGCAGGTCGCGTTCGACATTGCGTCCATCGACATTGGCATCACCTCCGACCTGCCGCAGACCGCAGGGTTCACCGACCACGGCGTCAGCGCGAAACCCTTGGGGGGCTATGCAGCGAAGTGGGAGGCGTTCTTGCAAACCGCGCCACAGGCCCCGAACCTTGTCATTATCGGCGGTGGCGTCGGCGGCGTGGAACTGGCGCTGGCCCAAGCCTACCGGATGCAGCAGACCGGCCGCCGCCCCACCATCACGGTCGTCGACCGCAACGCCCAGCCCTTGGGCAATATGGGCCTCAAAGCGCGCGCGGGCATGGTGGACGCCATGCGCCGCTACGGTGTGGGCCTGCATCTGAACGCATCCCCCGCGCGGATCGGCGCGGATGCGGTGGAGCTGAGCGACGGCACGCGGCTGCCGTCGGATTTCACGCTATCCGTGGCCGGCTCACGCCCGCAGGACTGGCTGCAAGACACCGGGCTGGACCTGGAGGACGGGTTCATCAAGGTCGGCCCGACGCTCGAATCCTCTGCCCGCGATATTTTCGCGGTCGGCGATTGCGCGCATCTGAGCCATGCACCGCGCCCCAAAGCGGGCGTTTTCGCGGTGCGCGAGGCGCCCTACCTGTATGACAACCTGCGCGCGCGGGCTTCGGGCGCGCCCCTGCGCCGCTACCAGCCACAGCGGGACTATCTGAAACTGGCGTCCTTGGGTGACAAGCGCGCCTTGGCCGAGAAATTCGGGCTGCGCAGTGGCGGCGAATGGCTGTGGTGGCTGAAGGACAACATTGACGAACGCTTCATGGCCAAGTTTCGTGACTACCCGGCCATGCCCACACCCAAGCTGCCGGAGCCGCACGCCAAAGGTTTGGCCGCCGCGATGGGCGCGAAACCGCTATGCGGTGGCTGCGGGTCGAAGCTGGGCGCGGGCGCGCTGGGGCGTGCGCTGGCGCGGTTGCCCCAGACAGACGCGGAGCGCACGCCCGGCGATGATGCTGCAGTGCTGCGCGGGCCGGATGGCGCGCAGGTTTTGTCGACCGACCATCTGCGCGGCTTTGTCAGCGACCCGTGGCGCATGGGGCAACTGGCGGCGATCCATGCGTTGGGTGATGTCTGGGCCATGGGGGCCACGGCGCAACTGGCGCTGGCGCAGATCATCCTGCCGCGCCTGTCGGAGGCCTTGGCAGAGCGGATGCTGGGGGAGATCCTTGACGGTGCGCAGTCCGTCTTTGGTCCGGCGGGGGCCCCGCTTGCGGGTGGCCACACGACCACGGGGGCCGAAATGGTGGTGGGCTTTGCCGTCACCGGCACCTGCACAGCGCCGGTGCCCAAGCGCGGGGCGCAGGTGGGCGACCGGCTTATTCTGACCAAGCCGTTGGGAAGCGGTATTATTCTGGCCGCAGAAATGCAGAATATTCGGCTGCGGACTGGCCTGTTGGGGCCGGTCTGGGCGGGCTGCATCGACAGCATGGCCCGCCCCATGGCAGCAGATGCCACCCTGCTTGCACCCGTGGCGCGCGCGATGAGCGATGTCACCGGCTTCGGGCTGGCGGGGCATCTGTCAGAGATGCTGGGCGACGGCCTGACCGCCACGCTGGAGATGGACGCGCTGCCGGTCTTGAACGGTGCAGAGAAGCTGGCCGCACAGGGCGTGCGCTCTACGCTTGCACCTTCGAACCGCGCGGCCCTGCGCCCCGAATGGGATGGCCCCTTGGCCGATCTGCTGGTGGACCCGCAGACCTGTGGCGGACTGTTGGCCGCCGTGCCGCCAACGCAGGCCGAGGCGACGCTGGCACAGTTGCAGGCCGCACACGTGCCCGCGCGGATAATCGGCGCGGTGGTGGCCATATGAAGGGCCGACGGATGCAAACAGCCTTTGGCGCGCTCAAACGCCTGTGGCGCCGTGCGCCGGTCCTGACCATGGCCATGGCGCTGGCGCTGGTGCTGGCGACGGTTTTCGCGTTGCGCCTTGGCATCGCGGTGCTGCATTGGAACGCCGCCCCGACCGACCCGGAACTGGCTGGCTGGATGACCCCGCGCTTCGTGGCGCATTCGTGGAAGGTACCGCCAGAGGTGATCTTGCAAAGCCTGACGCTGGAGCCGGACGGCTCTGGTCGCCGGATCACCTTGGCGGAACTTGCGCAGGCACGCAGCACGCCGCTGCCGGTGCTGCTAGAGCACTTGCAAGCTGATATCGCCGAGCACCGCGCAGGCCATGGATCATGAGCGATACGCTTCTCGCATTGGTCTCGACCTACGGGCTTTGGATCGTGGTCGCGTCGGTTTTCCTGTCCTGCCTTGCGGTTCCGATTCCAAGTTCGCTTGTTATGCTTGCAGCGGGTGCCTTTGCCGCATCCGAGGATTTCGTGCTGTGGCAGGTGCTGGCCTGTAGCTGGTCTGCTGCGATTCTGGGCGATCAGGCCGGCTACCAGTTGGGCCGCATTGGCGGGCCGCCTTTGCTGGAACGGCTGGCAAGAGGGCGCAGCCGCGCACGGCTGATCGCAACAGCCCGCCAGATGGTGCACCGTCACGGTCCGGTCGGGGTGTTTCTGTCGCGCTGGCTGTTTTCGCCTTTGGGGCCGTGGGTGAACCTGATCGCGGGGGCAGCGGGTCTGCCGCGCGGGCGGTTCACCTTGTGGGACGTGATGGGCGAGGCGGTCTGGGTCGCGCTCTATGTCGGGCTGGGCTATGCTTTCGCCGCGCGGCTGGATGCGCTGACAGAGATCGTGACGGAATGGTCGGGGCTTGTGGCCTCGGTCGGGTTGGGCCTTTTGGTTGCCGGTTTGCTTATGCGGCGCGTGCGGCGGCGGTGGCGCTTGCCCCGTTAACTCAGGTCGCGTCGCAGCACCGCATTGGGGTAGGTTTGCCCGTCCAGAACAAACTGCGTCCGCCCTGCGACGCTGAATCCATGGGCTGTATAAAAACCCTGTGCGCGTTGGTTCTCGCAATTCACCGTCAGCCAGAGCACGGGGCTTGATCGGCCCGCTGCGAGAGACACGGCATGCGACAGCAAGGCACGCCCGATCCCTTGGCCTTGGAGCGGTGGTCGAATGTAGAGCGTGGCCAGCTCGGTTCCAACGCACCCCGCGATCGGAGAGCTTTGACCGTGTTTCAGGCGGATATAGCCCGTCACGCCGGTATCGTCCTCGGACAGAACCAACTGATCGGTTGCAATGGCGCAGGCAAAACTGTCGGGGCTGAATTTATCCAAGACGTATTCGGCAAACGGTTTGGAAAGACCTCTGGAAATATAGGTGGTCAACCAGACCTCGACCGACAAAGCGGCCAGACAGGATGCGTCGCAGGCGCGGGCAGGGCGCAGGCGCACCAAGCCCGTTCACCCCATCGCATAACCCGCGCCGCGCACGGTGCGGATCGGGTCTTCGCCACCCTGCGACAGAAGCGTCTTGCGCAGGCGACCGACATGCACATCCACCGTGCGCGTGTCGATATAGATGTCGCGGCCCCAGACACGGTCCAGCAGCGCCTCGCGGGTCCAGACCTTGCCGGGGCGTTCCATCAGCGCGCCCAGCAGGCGGAATTCGGTTGGCCCCAGATGCAGCACTTGCTCGCCCCGCGTCACCCTGTGGCTGTCGGGGTCCAGACGGATATCGCCGACTTCCAACGCTTGGCCGGTTGCGGTCGGGCGCAGGCGGCGCAGGTTGGCGCGGACGCGCGCGATCAACTCGGCCACCGAATAGGGTTTGACAATGTAGTCATCCGCGCCGGTTTCCAGCCCCCGCACGCGGTCGGATTCTTCGGATCGGGCAGACACCATGATGATCGCCGCATCGCGCCCCGACGGTGTCGCCTTGAGTTGGCGGCACACTTCCAGCCCCGACAGGCGCGGCAGCATCCAGTCCAGCAAGATCACGTCCGGCCCTTGTTCGGCTACCGCCAGAAGCGCCTCGTCACCGTCCTTGGCGGTGACAACGCGGAACCCGGCAGCTTTCAGGTTGTAGCTGAGTAGGGCAAGCTGGGCGACCTCGTCATCGACGATCAGCACCAGCGGCGTGTCTGCATCTGCCATCTGTGTCAGTCCCTGGGCGCGGCGATCGTTGCGGTGGAATGGCCCTTGTCGCGTTCAATCCCGGTTTCGCCTTGGGTTACGAAGATGATGTTTTCGGCCCCATGCGTCACCAGATCGCCCATGCGCTCTATGTTCTTGGCAATGAACACATAATGCAGGCAGGGCGTGATATTGCGGGGGTCTTCCATCATATGGGTGATGAATTCGCGAAACAGCGCGTTGGTCATGTCATCGACCTCGACATCGCGGGCAATTACATCGCGGGCCAGCTCGGTATCGTTGCGCGCGAACGCATCGAGCATGTCGGTCAGCATCTGACCCACAAGCCGGGCCTGACGGCGCAATGCGCCCGCCGCCCCGTCGATCAGCGGGCTCGTAGCCAGAACCGGAACGCGTTTGGCCATGTTCTTGGCGTAGTCGCCCAAGCGTTCCAGATCGCCTGCGGTCTTCATGACCGCCACAGCGGTGCGCAAATCGCTGGCTTGCGGCTGGCGCAAGGCCAGCAGGCGCACCACCTGGTTGTTGATGTCTTCCTCGGCGGAATCGATGGCCTTGTCCCCGTCAACCACGATCTCTGCCAATTCCTCATCGCGAGATTCCAGCGCGCGGGCGGCGTCTAGGATTGCGGCCTCGACCTGCCCTCCCATCTGCAAGACGCTGAGGTTGATTGCTTCCAGATCCTTGTCGAAAGCAGAGGCGATATGCGGTTCCATGGATGAGTCCCTTTTCTCTGCGGGTGGGGTAACGTCAACATGTGACGGTTACGTGACAACTGTCAGCTTAACGGCAGAATGGTCTCGAAAGTAGACCCCTCGCCGGGGTGGCTGCGGATAATTAGCCGACCGCGGTGCCGTCCCAAGATATGCTTCACAATCGCCAGCCCCAAACCCGTGCCGCCGCTTTCGCGAGAACGGGCGCGGTCTGCACGGTAGAATCGCTCTGTCAGGCGCGGAATATGGATCGGGTCGATCCCCTCGCCATAGTCGCGGATGCCAAGCCGCAAAGCAGGCCCGTCCAGTCCGGGCAGGCGCGGGACCACGACGCCAGTTATCTCGATCACGCCGCCATCCGCGCCGTACTTCAACGCGTTTTCCACCAGGTTGTGATAGACCTGAACCAATTGGTCGTAATCCCCCGGCACAGACGACAGGTTTTCGGGCAAGTCGCATGTCACGTGCAATCCTGCCTGTTCGATTTGCGGGCGCAGCGCGGCAAGGGTGGCGTGAAGCACCATGTCGATTGCGACAGGATCGCGCGGGCGGATGCGAGCGCTCGCCTCGACCCGCGACAGCGACAGCAGGTCGGCCACAAGCCCGGTCATGCGTTCGGTCTCGTTTTGCATGATCGCCAGAAACTCGTTGCGCGCGTCGGGGTCTTCGGCGGCCGCGCCTTGCAGCGTTTCCAGAAATCCGGCCAGCACCGTCAAGGGCGAGCGTAGTTCGTGGCTGACATTGGCGACAAAATCGCGGCGCTGGGCTTCGGCGGCTTCCAATTCGGACGTATCGCGCAGGCTGACCACGAAGGCGTGCGTGTCCATGCGCCGCGCGGTCACTTTCCAGCTTCGTTCGCTGCTGGCGTCCGATGTGGAATACGCGGCGCTGCCGGTATCTGCCCCGGCTATCATGCGCTCCAACATCGCCGTCACTTCTGGCTGGCGCAAAAGCGCGCGCAACTGCGCCCCCATAATGCGCTTTCCGAACAGTTCCAGTGCTGCGGTGTTCGCGGTTTCGACCGTCCCGTCCTCACGGACCACAAGGACCGGTTCGCTGAAAGCTTCGAGCAGGGCTGTAAAGGCATTGGGCGACATGGCGGCGATCTTGCGTTGGCACGGGCGCGACGATGGCGCTGGGCTGGGGCGGGGAATGGATGCGACGTTGGTTTAATGACATTGCACGATGTGCAACTGTTTCGTGAATGTTTGTAACAAATTGATGACGGTTTGCGCGAATGGCGTGTTCAAGGCGTCTTGGCATCACGGATGTTGGGAACGGGGCACAGCGTTTGCTCTGGCAGGCGGCCCACAAGCTGCTCAGAAAATAGGCGGCCCCTGCCGGTCAGACGCGCAGGGCAAAAACGGGTAGCTATGGCATTTACATGTTTCAGACACTGGTAAACACTCCGTTTAATGGTAGCGTCATGTTGACAAAAGGCGCAGGCGAGACGGGCCAGACCGGCAAGGCATGAAGGGGCGTTTGATGAGCGACGGCAAGATTTTCGATGAAATGTGGGGGCATGACGAGCAGTTGCGCGGCGCCTATCACGGGTTTCACGACTGGTTCGCCGACGAAGACCCCGCCCGCCTGCGCGCAAAACAGCGCGAAGCGGAAGAACTGTTTCGCCTGACGGGTATCACCTTTAACGTTTATGGCCGGGCAGAGGCCGAGGAACGGCTGATCCCGTTTGATATTATCCCGCGTATCATTTCGGGCGCGGAATGGAGCAAGCTGTCACGCGGGATCGAGCAGCGGGTGCGTGCGATCAACGCATTCTTGCATGACATTTATCACAACCGCGAAATCGTAAAGGCGGGGCGTCTGCCCGAAGCCATGATCTCTGGCAACGAAGCGTATCTGCCGCAGATGGTGGGCGTGCAGCCGCCTGGCGGCGTCTATACCCACATTGTCGGCATTGATCTGGTGCGCACCGGACCGGGCGAGTTTTTCGTGCTGGAGGATAACGCGCGCACGCCTTCTGGTGTCAGCTACATGCTCGAAAACCGCGAAACGATGTTGCAAATGTTCCCCGAGCTGTTTTCGCGCAACCGTGTGCGGCCTGTGCAGAACTACCCGCTGGATTTGCGCCGCTCGCTTGCCGCCTGCGCCCCGTCCGGCACATCCGGCAAACCCGTCGTCGCGGTCCTGACACCGGGCATCTACAATTCCGCGTATTATGAGCACGCGTTTCTGGCCGACCAGATGGGGGTCGAACTGGTCGAAGGGCACGATCTGCGCGTTGTTGATGGCCGTGTCGCCATGCGCACCACACGCGGCTACACGCCGGTCGATGTGCTCTATCGCCGGGTGGATGATGATTTTCTCGACCCGCTCAACTTCAACCCCGACAGCGCGCTTGGCGTGCCCGGCATTATGGATGTTTATCGCGCGGGCGGGATCACGATCGCCAACGCGCCGGGCACCGGCATTTCGGATGACAAGGCGATCTACAGCTACATGCCCGATATCGTCGAATTCTACACGGGCGAGCGACCGCTATTGCAAAACGTGCCGACTTGGCGCTGCTCGGACTCCGATGATCTGGCCTATGTGTTGGACAATCTGGCCGATCTGGTTGTTAAAGAGGTCCACGGCTCCGGCGGCTACGGCATGCTGATCGGGCCGACCGCCAGCAAGAAGGACATCGCCGCCTTTCGCCGCAAGTTGAAAGCGCGGCCCTCCAATTACATCGCGCAGCCCACGCTCAGCCTGTCGACCGTGCCGATCTTTGCGCGCTCGGGTCTTGCGCCGCGCCATGTGGACCTGCGCCCATTCGTTCTGGTCAGCCCCGAAGGCGTGAAAATCACCCCCGGCGGGCTGACACGGGTGGCGTTGAAAAAGGGCTCTCTGGTGGTCAATTCCAGCCAGGGCGGGGGCACCAAGGACACTTGGGTGCTGGAGGAGTAAACACATGCTGGGAAAAACCGCAGGCGGCCTGTTCTGGATGTATCGCTACCTGGAACGCGCCGAAAACACCGCCCGCCTGATCGAAGCAGGCCAGCGCATTGCTCTGACCCGTCTGGAAGCCGGCGATGCGGAATGGACATCCATCCTGCAATCGGCGGGCGTGAAAGGTGCGTTCGATCTGGAATATGACGCTGTCACGCGGGACGCGGCGGTAGACTGGATGCTGCGCGCCAAGGCGAACCCGTCCTCTGTGCTGTCTTGCATAGAATCGGCGCGGGAAAACGCGCGCATGGTGCGGACTGCGCTGACCGGAGAGGTCTGGAACGCGACCAACGCCGCCTACATCAAGATCCGTGAAAAGCTGGCGCGCAAGGTGTCAGAGCGTGACCTGCCAGAGGTGCTGCGCGAAATCCGCCAGCACACCTCGCTGGTACGGGGCATGACCCATGGCACGATGCTGCGAAATGAAATCTATGATTTCGTGCGGCTTGGCACCTTTCTGGAGCGCGCCGACAACACCGCGCGTATTCTGGATGTGAAATACTATGTGCTGCTGCCTTCGGTCAGCGCGGTGGGGACCTCTCTGGACAATGTGCAATGGGAAACCATTTTGCGCGCGGTGTCGGCGCGGGGGGGCTTTCGCATGGAATACGGCCCCGGCGGTGGACCGGCAGAGATTACAGAGTTCCTGACGCTCAACAAACGGATGCCGCGATCCTTGGCGTTCTGTGTGGACAAGCTGCGATCCAACTTGCGCTATCTGCACAGAGGCGTCGAGGGGCAGTTGCCGTCGCTGGCGATGCTCGACCATCTGGAACGACAATATCTGAGCCATGACATTGCGGCCGTGTTCGAACGCGGTTTGCATCAATTTATCGAGGAAATCCTGGACCAGTTGGGCCGTATCGCCCGCCAGATCGAGATTGATTTCCGCTTTTTCCAGTGAGTGCCATGCGCCTGAAAATCGAACACCAGACGGTTTATACTTTCGAAACCCCAGTCAGCTATGGTCTGCAACAGCTCCGCAAAACTCCCAAATCGGCGCGATTTCAAAAGGTGCTGCATTGGGAAACCAATGTTGCGGGCGGGATCAAGGAGGTGACGTTCGAGGACCACCATCACAATGCGACAGAACTGGTCAGTTTCAGCCCCGACACACGGGAACTGTCCGTGACAAGCCGGGGAGAGGTCGAATTGTCCGACGATTCCGGCATTGTCGGGCCGCATCGGGGGCCGGTGCCGCTGTGGCTATACCTGCGCGAAACCCCGCGCACACAGGCCCGCACAGGCGTGCGCGCGCTGCTGCGCGACATCGGTGCGGGGAATGATCTGTCAGGTCTGCACGACCTGTCGGCGGGTATCCGCGACCGTATCACATTCGAGATTGGCGCCTCTGAAAGCAGTTGGAGCGCGGAAGACGCGGTCGAAGCCGGACGCGGCGTCTGTCAGGACCACACCCATGTGTTCATTGCCTGCGCGCGCCGCCTGGGCGTGCCGGCGCGCTATGTCTCTGGCTACCTGATGCTGGACGAGAGAACCGCGCAGGACGCCATGCATGCTTGGGCCGAAGCCTATGTCGATGGCTTGGGTTGGGTCGGGTTCGATGTGGCAAACGGGTATTCGCCCGACACGCGCTATGTTCGCGTCGCGACAGGGCTGGACTACAG
Organism: Roseinatronobacter ekhonensis; assembly: GCF_900499075.1. GTDB lineage: Bacteria > Pseudomonadota > Alphaproteobacteria > Rhodobacterales > Rhodobacteraceae > Roseinatronobacter > Roseinatronobacter ekhonensis. The sequence goes on from NZ_UIHC01000010.1 coordinate 99,965, forward strand.
AGAGGCCGCGCCTGTATCTGGGCGCTATGCGGGTGGCATGGGCGAATCGTTGTCGGTTCGCATAGATGTCGCCCAACAATAGTGAAGGATTGCGGCCATGACCTATTGCGTGGGAATGGTGCTGGAGCGTGGTCTGGTCTTTATGTCCGACACGCGCACCAATGCGGGGCTCGACAACATCTCGACCTTTCGCAAAATGACCATCTGGGAAACCCCCGGCGAATGCGTCATCACCATCATGTCGGCGGGCAATCTGGCGACCACGCAAGCGGTTGTCAGCCTGCTGGAAGAGCGCGCGAAATCGCCAGAAGAACGCACCCCTGCTTTGCTGGGTGTGCCGTCCATGTTCCAGGCCGTGCGGATGGTTGCGGAAACCCTGCGCGAGGTGATCGGCCAGCACGGCAATGGCGGCCTGCAATCCGAGGCGTCGTTCAAGGCCACGCTGCTGGTAGGCGGTCAGGTCAAGGGCAGCGCACCCCGTCTGTTCATGGTCTACCCAGAGGGCAATTTCATAGAGGCCAGCACCGACACCCCGTTTTTCCAGATCGGAGAGACGAAATATGGCCGCCCCATCCTTGTGCGCGCCTTCGATTCGGGCATGAGCTTTGAAGAGGCGATGAAGCTGCTACTGGTCAGCTTCGATTCCACCGTGAAGGCAAACCTGAGCGTGGGTGCCCCGTTCGACTACCATTTCTACGCCGCCGACAGCCTGACCACAGGACGCGCCGGGCGCATCGCGCTGGATGATCCGTATTTCCAATCCGTCTCGCAGGATTGGGGTGACAAGCTGAAAGCCGCACTTGACAGCCTGCCGGGATACGAGTTCGAAGGCTGATTTAGAACAACAAGACTGACGCCACCCGTGCTATCTTTCGCGCCTGACCCCTTGTGCGAGAAGGTTTCACAATGCAGCCCACCCCTTACCTGTTTTTCGCAGGCGATTGTTTTCAGGCCATGTCACTCTATGCCGATGCACTGAACGGCAAGATCGGGATGGTGCTGCGCAATTCCGATTTTCCCCCAGACGACCGGATGCCCGGACAAGACGACCTGGTCATGAACATGTCAATCGTGACGGATGGCGGGACGATCTACGGGTCCGACAATTCCGAAGAAATGTATGAGGCCCCACAAGGGTTTCGCCTGCATCTGGATGCAGCGTCGCAGTCGGAATTCGACCGTTTGTTCGGCATGCTTGCCGCAGATGCGCGCACCGTGGAAATGGAACCGGCCGAGGTGTTCTGGGCCGAGCGGTTCGCCATGTTCACCGACCGCTTCGGCACGCCCTGGATGCTGGATTTCACCGGAAACAAAGGCTAGCGCCGTGCGCTCAGTCCGGCTCTGGTCGGTCGCGATCGGCGTCCAGGACCTCACGCAGCGCTGTCAGGCCCGGCAGCAAAGCTGCCACATGGTCCAGTGAAATGCTTTGGGAAATGCGTGCGATATCCGGCGCGAGCGCCGCAATGGCATCCTCGCGAAATTGCCGCCCTTTGTCAGTGATATGCACCAGCTTCGAGCGGCCGTCCTTCGGGTTGGGGCGGAACTCTATCAGGTCTGCACGTTCCAGCACGGCCAATGAGTGCGTCATCGACGTTTTCGGCACTTGAAACGCGCGGGCAAGTGCCAAGGGGGTGCGGCCGTCGCTGGTCCGAACAAGATGGTTGAGCACCGAGAACTGCGCCACGACAAAGCCCGGCGGTAACCGGGCTTCGAACATGGTGCGGGACAATTGCTCGATAATTCCGATCTCGTTGAACAATCGGAAATATGCGGAAGGTCCGGTTTCAGACATGCATTATCCTGTTTTCCAACGGCCAGCGCGGGCTTTTGCCAACCTGAACGCCATAGCCGATACGCGCCAGCATTTGCACGGTGCTGCCCTGCGGCGCAAGCCGCGCGTGGATGGCACGATAATATTCCTCCACTTCCGGGTATTCCTGCAAGGCTTGGCTGAGCGGTTGAAACCCTAGCCCGAGGCCCGCTGCCGCCAGGTTCACGCGCAACCAATCGGCCCCGACGGCGATCTGGCTTTCGCGCGAATTATCTGCCGTGACAAGCCAGACATGCCCCATCGCTGTGTCCGTATTGGCCAGCACCGCATCAACGCCCGAGCGATACGCGAAATGCGACGTATCCGCCGCCACCTCGCGGTTGAATTGCCCTGTAAGGCGCAACGCTTCGAACATCGGGCCGGTGAAGTCGATGCCGTCGGGGTTGGCATCAACCTCGGCATGGCCGATGCGGAACAAATCGACACTTTCCTGATGGGTGCGCGGCGTTTCGATCTCGCGCCGCAGTGCTTCGTGCGTCAGTTTGCGCAGTTCGGCAATATCGTCCATGTCTATCGTGCCACCGAAACCGGTTTGCAGGCGGGTCGCGCGGCCAAGCTGGCGGATCGCGTTGGCATCGACTGTGCGGGTCGTGTCGAAAGGTTCCTTGTTGGACCGCCGGTCATGGACATAAGCGAATAGCGGATCGCGCTGGGCTGTCGTGTCGGCGGTGAAGGTAATTTGAGCAACGGGTCGCGCATCGATCTGTTCGGGGTCGCTGTCCTGTGGGAATAGTGTCTGGGTCGTACGATAGCCTGCTTCGGCCGCCGCCATGCGCAACAGTTCCAGAAAACACCCCAACCCGATGGTTATCTGGCGGTCATATGGGTCCGTATGCGGCAGACGGCGGTTTGGGTCGGCAAAAAGCGTCACTGTATCATTTTGTGACAGGTCGACCAGCCACGGCTGGCGGTTATGCGGGTTGGGCGCGAGCAGGGCCCAAGACAGCGCCGCCATGCGGGGGTCGGAATAGTCGCCCGGATTTTCCCATGGGGCGTGGGCGGTTTGTGGGCGGCGTGTGATTGCATAACCGGCGGCACCGCCTGCGGCCAGAATGGCGCCGCCGCCAATCATCATGATCATCTTGCGTCTGGACAGGGTCATAGTAAGCTCCAGTTAATACGATAACGTACCATATAGTGCGTTATCGTATTAAATGCAAGAGACTTCAACTTGCAGGCTGCAAACATTAAGACGCCCCTGCAAATGAATGCAGGGGCGAGTTTGCAAACCGTCAATGATCGCAGAAGGTTAGCCCAGCAAGCGCCGCGCGATGACATGTGCCTGAATTTCGGCGGCCCCCTCAAAGATGTTAAGGATGCGCGCGTCGCACAGGATGCGGCTGATCTGGTATTCCAGCGCAAAGCCATTGCCGCCGTGCACCTGCAACCCGTTATCAGCACAGGACCACGCCACGCGGGCGCCCAGAAGTTTGGCCATGCCCGCTTCCAGATCGCAACGACGCTCTGCGTCTTTTTCTGCCGCGCTGAAATAGGTGAGCTGGCGCGCAACCATGATCTCTACCGCCATCATTGCCAGTTTCGCGCCCACACGGGGGAATTCGATCAACGATTTGCCGAATTGCTTGCGGTCTTCGGCATATTGCATCGAGACTTCGAGCGCGTTTTGCGCCACGCCAATGGCGCGGGCGGCGGTCTGGATGCGCGCGGATTCAAACGTCTGCATCAATTGCTTGAAGCCTTGACCCTCGACGCCGCCAAGCAGGTTGTCGCCCTTCACCTTGAAGCCGTCAAAGCCTAGCTCGTATTCCTTCATGCCGCGGTAGCCCAGCACCTCGATCTCTCCGCCAGTCATGCCGGGTGTGGGGAAGGGGTGCTCGTCGGTGCCCGGCGTTTTTTCGGCCAGGAACATCGACAACCCGCGGTAATCCTGCGTGTCGGGCACAGTGCGGGCCAGCACGGTCATCACATGCGTGCGCGACGCGTGGGTGATCCACGTCTTGTTGCCGGTAATTTCCCAGTCGTCGCCCGTCTTGACCGCGCGGGTGCGCAGCGCGCCCAGATCGGACCCTGTATTGGGTTCGGTGAACACAGCCGTGGGCAGAATTTCGCCCGAGGAGAGCTTTGGCAACCAATGCTCTTTTTGCTCCTGCGTGCCGCCGCAGATGACCAGTTCGGCGGCAATCTCGGTGCGGGTGCCGAGCGACCCAACGCCGATATAGCCGCGCGAGAGTTCTTCCGAGACGACCACCATGGAAGATTTCGGCATGCCCAACCCGCCGAATTCCTCTGGAATAGTCAGGCCGAACACGCCCATTTCGGCCAGTTGTTCGATGACCTCCATCGGGATCAATTCATCCTTCAGGTGCCATTCATGCGCGTGCGGCGCGATCTGTTCATCCGAATAGCGGCGGAACTGGTCGCGGATCATTTCCAGCTCTTCTTCCAGCCCCGTTGCGCCAAAGGTCGCGCGGCCGTGGTTTTCGCGCATCAGTGCGACCAGACGCATGCGCGCAGCGTCGGTATTGCCGCTTTCGCGCAGGCTGCGCACTGCATCGGTCTGGAATTCGGACAGATCGGACCAATCCAGACCCATGTCCGTCATGCGCACCATCTCGCCCTGGTTCATCGGGATGCCGCCAGCGATTTGTTGCAGGTATTCCCCAAATGCAATCTGGTGGATCAGCGCCTCCATCTCGCCAAAGCGCCCCTCGGATTGCAGCGCCTCTGCCCAAGCCTGCATTTGGCGCAGGCTTTCAATATAGGTCGCAAGCCATGCCAACCCGTGTGCGGCGTGCTGGTCCACCTCCAGCAGCGCGGCATCGACCTTGCCTGCCGGGGCGACGCGGGCGCGCACGGCATCGGTGGCCTTGGTCAGCACCGACTCTGCCGGCGCAATGGCGGCGCGGGTCAGCGCCAGCAGGTCGGGCAGCAGGGTGGTGGGCATTGTCTGGCCATCATGGGGCATGGTCACTCTCCGCGTTTGGTTCGGGAATATCTTTGCAGTTGCAGCATCACATAGAGCCTTCGTCACCTCAGAGCAAGAAAAATTCAATAGCGGCCCTAAAGCTTGCCGAAAATGTCGCACCGCAGTTCTGGGGTGCAGGCCGGTTTGTTCACATGTATAGCACATGAAACAACAGGACGCAGGACGCATGTTCGCCATTCTACCCGACACCCTGACCCTTGCGCTGATTTTGGGCGCGATGTTTATCGCGTTCTGCGCGGGGCTGGTCAAAGGCGCACTTGGCTTTGCGCTGCCGATGATCATGATCTCTGGCTTGGGCAGCCTTATGCCGGTGGAACTGGCCCTGGCGGGGCTGATCCTGCCTACGCTTGTCACCAACCTGTCCCAAGCCCTGCGTCAAGGCTGGCGCGCTGCTTGGGGGTCGGTCACGGTGTATTGGCGGATGCTGACGGCGCTGGTGGTCTGTTTGCTGGCCAGCGCGCAGCTTGTGCCGTTCGTGTCCGAACCGGTGTTGCTGGCATTATTGGGCGGGCCGATCTGCGCATTCGCGCTGTCGCAGCTTGCAGGCAAGGTGTTGGTCCTGCCCGTCGCGCGGCGGCGGCGCGGCCAATGGCTGAGCGGCGCGGTCGGCGGGCTCTATGGTGGGCTGTCCGGGGTGTGGGGTCCGCCGGTTATCGCCTACCTGATCGCGGTCGATACCGGCAAGCGGGACATGGTCCGCATCTTGGGCGTCGTCTTTCTGATAGGTGCGGTGGCGATGGTGGGCGGACACGCGGCGTCAGGTGTTCTGACGGCGCAAAGCGTGACATTTTCGGCGGTGCTGGTTGTTCCCGCGCTGCTTGGCTTGGGTTTGGGCTACCGCGTGCAGGACCGGCTGGATGCCGCGCGCTTCCGGCGCTGGACCCTGATCATGATGGTGTTTCTGGGCTTGAACCTGTTGCGTCGGGCCTTCGGGTTCTAGAGCGCGTCCGGTTTGACCAGATTCAGGATTCCCTTACTTCATGATCCATGATTCCATGTCTTTGAGCAGATATGGAGATAACAGATGGGCAAACCACATCCACTTGCGTTGCGAGAGCGCGTTG
>NZ_UIHC01000001.1 GCF_900499075.1 Roseinatronobacter ekhonensis
CGCAAGCCTCAAGCTCGAGGCGGGCTGGTGAGGAAAGAAAGTCAGGGCGGATCATAAGCAATAGCTGAATCGTTCCAAACCCAGCAGTCAAGTCAACAAATTCGGCTTCTGCAGGACTCGGAGTATATCAGAGCTTTCTGGATCTGCTTTCGGAGGTTGATAGGGTATTCGAGCGCGTGATCTTCGAAACCGCCGGGCAGCACATGGTTCAGGATCGCGCGGGGCGTAGCAGTGAACGGTTGTTCATGCGGTTCGCCCCAGAGGACAGGATCGCCACCGCGTCTCTTGTCCTGCGCGAGAATGCTGTCCGTGCAATCGGGTCATATGTCGAGGATATCGCGCAATTTGTCCCTGTTTTCTGGCTGACACCCCGGCAGGAGCCGCATATCCCCGACAGCTACATTATGCGAAAAGGCTGCGACCATCCATTTGCGCTGCGTCCCGGACAACAGGAGCTGTTCGCCGGGCTTGCGGCGCTTGTCGCGCGCATTGGTGGCGATTTGGCGAATGTGACCGTCGTTGACCAGATGGACTTGGTGAAGCTGCAAATGCCACAGGATTTTCTGACCTGCGAGCGCAGTTTCTGGACTGACGCCGACCATCTGAGCACCGAGGGCCGCGCAAGCTTCGGCGACCGGCTGGCACCCGCGCTGCTGCGCTAGTCAAGCGCGACTTTTACGGCGTGGGGGGCGCATAAAGCCAATCCACAAATGGCGTGCCAAGCTTCGCGCAAACGGTGTAGCCGCGTTCCGTCAGGAATTCATGCGCGGCCATATCTGCGGTTCCTTTGGCGATCTTGCGTTCCTTCATCTCCATCATGACGAAGGGACGCTCGCGTTCCACCATCTCCGTCGCGCCCTGAAGCGTTTTCATCTCGTAGCCTTCGACATCAAGTTTCAGGAACAGAACCGCGCCAAGGTTCAGGGCATCGAGCGAAACGGCTGGAATGTCACCCGCGCCCGACACCTCGCGTGAAATCGAGCGTCGAAAAAGCCCCGGCGTGCCCATACTGACACCTTCCGACTTGTTTGAAAGCGCCTTCTGGTGGGCAGTAATCTTATCACAGAGCCCCCAATCGTCGATATTGCGCGCCAAACAATCGAATGTATCCTGTGCAGGCTCGAATGCGTTCACATGTGCGAAATGCGCTGCCATATGTCGCGCATATGCTCCGACATTCGCACCGGCATCTATCGCGATCCCCTGTCCAAGACGATCTGCCCCTGCCAGCTTGCGCATCGCATCAATTGCTTCTGTCAGGTGGTGAAGCTGGGTTCCGTGCCCGCCATTTTCATAGTTCTTGCGGGTCTTGCGCATATTCTTGAACCAGAAGGTATCGACATCCGGCACCCAATATTCACCAATTTTTTTCATGCCGTAGTGTCCCTTTGTCGGGAGGATATGCCTCCGCTCCAGACCAAATCTCTTTCGTTTCCCACTATTGAGGTCATGTCACACAACCCCCGCGCGCAGGCAATCATGCAGTCGGATCATCCCCTTCACGTCGCCGCCATCATCGACCACGCACAGTGCGTTGACCTTCTTGCCGTTCATCACCGCGACCGCTTCGGATACCAGCGCATCGGGGGCGATGGTCTTGGGGTTATGGGTAGCCACGTCGCGGGCGCAGCGGGTCATCAGACCGTCCATATTGCGGCGCAAGTCCCCATCGGTGATGATCCCTGTCAAGCGCGCGCCGGCGACAATGATCGCCACGCCATAGCCCGTGCCGGTCATGCGCATCAGCACTTCCGACATCGGTGTGTCTTCGCCGACCAACGGAAGCGCGTCGCCGGAATACATCAGGTCCGCGACCCTCAGGAACTGCGCGCCCAATTTGCCGCCGGGGTGGAACATGTGGAAATGCTCGGGGTCGAACCCCTTGCGCTTCATCACCGCAACCGCCAGCGCATCGCCCAAGGCCATGCTCGCCGTGGTCGAGGTGGTTGGCGCCATTCCGATCGCGCAGGCCTCTGGCACATCGGGCAGGGCCAGAACGATATCGGCGCGGCTGCCCAAGGTGCTGTCGGGCACGCGGGTGATCGCGATCATTGGTATGTTGAAGCGGCGTGTGTAACTGATGACATCGCTCAACTCGCGCGACTCGCCCGAATTCGAGAGCAGGATGCAGCAATCATCCTGCGTGATCATGCCCAGATCGCCGTGGCTGGCTTCTGAGGCGTGGACAAAATGCGCGGGCGTCCCTGTAGAGGCAAAGGTCGCGGCCATCTTGCGCCCGACATGTCCAGACTTGCCGATCCCGACCACAATCAGCCGCCCCTTGAGTTGCGTAAGCCGTGCCACTGCCTGCCCGAAGGCCATGCCCAACTGGTTCGCCATCTGCTCTAGCGCGCGGGCTTCGGTCAGCAGCACATCGCGGCCCGCTTGAACGGCATCATCGGCGAGTTGGATCGGCACGGTTTGCAACCTCATGGTATGGCGCTTGGGGCTTAGCGTGTCGATACGTCCAAAGTCAATCACGGCCCCGCGTTTCGGCATTGGGCTTCGTCACCGCTTGCGCTACGACAGAGGGATGGAACCGGGTCTTGGCTCAATTCTTGCGGTTATGGCGGGCGGCGGCTTTGGCGGCATGGCGCGCGCATGGCTCTGCACGCGCATCCGTGGCGCGGCGGGTGTGATGCTGGTCAATGGAACTGGCAGTCTGGCCTTGGGCTACCTTGCGGCGCGGGCGGCGCCTGACAGCGCGCTGTGGCTGTTCTTGGCCACGGGGGTTCTGGGTGCATACACCACAGTGTCCGGTTTCGCCTTGCAAAGCTTGCAGATGTGGCAAGGCGGTGCGCGTTTCCGGGCGGCGGCGAATGTCGTGGGGTCTGTTGCAGTGGCCGTGGCGGCTGTGGCCCTTGGTCTATGGGCTGGTCTATGATGGCCCCGGTCGCACTCGGGGCGGCGCTTGGCGCGGCGGCACGCGCAGGGCTGTGGTGGCTCCTGCCGCTCTGCGGGACCTTGCTGGCCAATGTCGCAGGCTCGGTGCTGATCGGTATGCTGGCGAGCTTGCCGCTGAACGCGCGTGGGCACGCCTTTGCCATGACGGGCTTTTGCGGCGGATTTACCACCTTTTCCCTGTTCGGGCTGGAAACGCTCATCTTGCTGCAAGCGGGCGACTATGCCTTTGCGGCGCTCTATGTCGTGACGACGCTTGCGCTATCACTCGGCGGTGCTGCTTTGGGCCTGTTGCTGGGCAAGCGTCTTCATCTTGCCAGAAATACTCCGCGGGGGTGAATGGGCGGTGAAGCCGCCCAGAGGGGGCGCGAAGCCCCCTTACAGGTTTTCCACCTGCGGCAGACCCATGATGTGATAGCCGCCATCGACATGCACAATCTCGCCCGTGGTATGTGCGCCATAGTCGCTGGCCAGAAATACTGCGGCCCCGCCAACGCTGGCAAGCGTGGCATTCGTGCGCAAGGGCGCATTGGTTTCGGTGTGGCGATAGGTCTTGCGCGCACCGCCGATGGCCGCGCCGGCGAGTGTCTTCATCGGGCCGGGGCTGATTGCGTTCACGCGCACACCGTCCGGCCCAAGGTCATTGGCCAGATAGCGGGTGGCGCTTTCCAGCGCGGCCTTTGCCACGCCCATCACGTTGTAGAACGGCGTTACCTTGTTGGACCCTTGAAAGGTCACGGTCAGCAAGCAGCCGCCATCTGGCATAAGGTCCGCGGCGCGGCGGCCCGCGTCGATGAAGCTGTAGCAGCTTATGTTCAGCGAATGGGCGAAATTGGCGCGGGTCGTGTCGCGGAAATGGCCGGTCAGTTCGGCTTTGTCGGAAAAGGCGATCGCATGGACCAGAAAATCCATCTGCCCCCAGCGGTCCTTTAGTGCGGCAAAGGCCGCATCCATGGACGCGTCATCGCTGACATCGACATCCAGCAACAGGTCAGATCCGACGCTGGCGGCCAGCGGCTCCACCCGCTTGCCGAAGGCTTCGCCCTGATAGCTGAACGCAAGCTCTGCCCCCTCAGAGGCGAGCGCCTGCGCGATGCCCCATGCGATAGAGCGCTCATTGGCCACGCCCATCACCAGCCCGCGTTTGCCTTGCATCAAGCCTGCCATGACAGTCCCCTTAGTCGCGGTAGGCGCTGAAGAGCAGCGTCGCGTTGGTGCCGCCAAAACCAAAGCTGTTGGACAGGACCGAATCCAGGTCGACATCCTCGACCAGCGATGTGGCGATTTCGCCTTCGCGGATCGCGGGGTCCAGCTCGGTCACATTAACGGATGCGGTAATGAAGTTGCCCTGCATCATCAGCAGCGAATAGATCGCCTCATGCACACCTGTTGCGCCAAGGCTATGGCCTGTCAGCGATTTGGTGGATGAGATGGGCGGGACGTTGCCTTCGCCCCATATGCGGCGGATGGCGTCCACCTCGGTCACGTCGCCCGCCGGGGTAGAGGTGCCGTGCGCGTTGATATAGCTCACCTTGCGGCCCTCGGGCAGGGTGTCAATCGCCAGCCGCATGGACCGCTCGCCGCCCTCGCCAGAGGGCGCGACCATGTCATGCCCGTCCGATGTCGCGCCATAGCCCGTGACCTCTGCGTAAATTTTGGCACCTCGCGCTTTGGCGTGTTCCAGTTCTTCCAGAACAAGCATGCCGCCACCGCCGCCGATCACGAACCCGTCGCGGGTCGCGTCAAAGGCGCGGGCTGCGCTTTCGGGGGTGTCGTTATACTTGGATGACATCGCGCCCATCGCGTCGAACAGGCAGGACAGGGTCCAGTCCAGTTCCTCGCCGCCACCGGCAAAGACAATGTCCTGCTTGCCCATCTGGATCAGCTCTGCACCGTTGCCGATGCAATGCGCCGACGTAGAACAGGCCGAGGTGATCGAGTAGTTCACACCCTTGATCTGGAACGGTGTGGCCAGACAGGCCGAATTCGTGGAGGACATGCAGCGCGTGACCATGAAGGGCCCCATGCGCTTGGGGCTGCCCTTTTCGACCACGATTTTGTGTGCCTGAAACAGGTTCGAGGTGGATGGCCCGCCCGACCCTGTCACGAGGCCAGTGCGCGGGTTGGAAATGTCGCTCTGTTCCAGCCCGGCATCGGCAATCGCCTGCTGCATGGACAGGAAATTATAGGCCGCACCCGGCCCCATGAAACGCAGGTTGCGCTTGTCGACATGGTCTTCCAGCACGATCTTGGGTTCGCCTTTGACCTGGCTGCGGAATCCGTGCTCGGCATATTCGGGCGCAAAGACAATCCCGGAGCGCCCCTTGCGCAAGCTGTCCGACACTTCTTCGGCGTTATTTCCGATGGGTGAAATCACACCCAAACCTGTAATGACAACGCGACGCATTGGCGTCCCCCCTTGTATCTAAGCCGCCCGCCTGTCTAGGGCAGGCACGCTCTCAGAGCAAGCCGCAAGCGCGATCTTGTCTTGGTATCGTTATGAGGCTGTTTCGCAATTCGCGGGTGCTTGGGGGGCCATGTCCAGCAATTCGTGCAGCCCGCAATTGCCGCGCACAAGGTCGCGCAGGGTTATCATGTCCAGCTCATGATAAAACGCATCCAGCGCACGGGTCAGGTAGTTCCGCAAACGGCACGCGCTGACCAAGGGACAGGTGTTGCCCTCTTCAGAGAAACACTCTGCAAATGGCGTGCCGGATTCGAAGATCCGAAACACCTCGCCGATAGAGATTTCGCCACTGTCGCGTGCGAGCCGCAAGCCACCGCCGCGACCGCGTAGCGTATCGACAAAGCCGTGCTCTTGCAGGGTGTGGACAACCTGCAACAGGTGATGGACCGATGCATTGCACCGTTCGGCAATATCCGCTGTGCGCAGCTTTGCGCCGCTGTTGATCCCGCAGGTCATCAAGACCCGCAGGGCCAGATTGGTTCGTGTTGTCAGGCGCATCTTTTCCCGCTTTCCGTTGGTGACTGTGTAAACGGATTTGGGCAAAATGTCGTGATCTGAATCAAATTGGTGAATATTCCTGACGAACCAGGCCCGCCGCACGCCGCGCAGATATCTAGCCTTCGGACAGGGCGACTTTCATGTCCTTGACCTGATAGATCACTTCGCCATCGGCTTCGACCACGCCATCCGCCACGCCCATGGTCAGGCGGCGGGTCTGGAGTGCCTTGGTGAAATCTACCTTGTAGGTCAGCATCTTGCGATCGGGGCGGACCATTCCGGTCAGCTTCACCTCGCCCACGCCAAGCGCATATCCGCGCCCTTGCCAGCCGCGCCAGCCAAGGTTGAAGCCGGTCAGTTGCCACAACCCATCCAGCCCCAGGCAGCCGGGCATGATGGGGTTGCCGGGAAAGTGACATTCGAAAAACCACAGGTCGGGGGTGATGTCGAATTCCGCCGTGATATGCCCCTTGCCGTGCAATCCGCCATCCGAGGATACATCCGTGATGCGGTCCATCATCAACATGGGCGGCGCGGGCAGTTGCGCATTACCGGGGCCGAACAGTTCGCCACGGGCGCAGGCCAGCAGGCCCTCTTTGTCGAAAGAGGTTGGAAATTGGGACATGGTGCACTCTCCTGTTGCTGGCCTTGACGCGGTTGAACGGGTCTATCACCCCCATTTGACAGGCTGCAAGGGTGCGCTGCGCGGCTTGCGACCTGTTTTCATTTGAATTCTGCGAATTTCACGCTTATTTAAAGGTCATGGACACGAATTTCGCAGACATCACCGATACAGCCCTTGAAACCGGCGCAAGTTGGCTTGCCCGTGCAAGGGTACGTCCGACGCGGCAGCGGCTGTCATTGGCGGGCCTTCTGGTTGGGGACGGCTGCGACCGCCATGTGACCGCCGAAGGGCTGTTCATGGCTGCAAAGGAACGTGGTGAAAGCGTATCGCTGGCGACGGTGTACAACACTCTGCGGGCGTTCTGTGACGCGGGCCTGATGAATGAGATCACGGTCGATGGTCAAAGATCCTATTTCGACACATGCACCGAGGATCATCCGCATTTCTTCTGGGAAGACTCGCAGGAATTAAGCGATGCACCAGCGGCCGATCTGGAAATCTCGCGCCTGCCCGCCGCGCCTGACGGGGCAGAGATTGCGCGCGTAGACGTCATCATTCGTGTCCGTCGCAGCTAAAGCGCGTTCAAGGCGGATGCCCTGAGAGCTTTGAATTGGCTTAGCTGGTACTGCGTCAACTAGCCTGAAAAATGCAGCGCTTCGGCAGCCTTTAGCACCCTTTGGGCGGGGCATTTTCAAGCCCTGTCAGCAAGTCGGCAAGTTCTGGGTCGCGCACCATCGTCGCAGCAGTATCAAGTCGGGTCCATTGGCGGGTGCGTTTGTCGGCCTCGGGATAGTCTTTCGTTGTCTCTGCCCGTTTCATCAGGAAAACTTGTGCACGGCACTGCACCGGAAATCCGCTGCTGCGTATTTTGGTGTAGCTAAAGCTGCCGATCGGGTTGGACTCTATCTTCCCAGTGGCGCCAGCCTCTTCCCACGCTTCTATTGCGGCTGCCTCTGACAGGGTTTTGCCGGGCATTGGCCAACCTTTGGGGATAACCCAGCCCCCGGTGCGCAAGGTTTTTACCAGCAACACCTCCAGCCCGCTTTTCCCCTGCTGCAAGCACAGCGCCGCGACCTGCACGAAGGCTGGCGCCGCGCGGCCAGAGATAATGCTGCGAATGTCATTGGGCATGGAAGAGGGTCCGGTGTCGGGCATATCCCGCCGCAATGCGACAGTTTCATGACAGTTTCATGACAGTTTGGATCACAGGGTGCAAGTCGTGGATTCAATCGCCGTCAGGTGGTGCGCGCAGCGCCTTGATCTGCCCGCGCCGGGTTTTGGCATCCATTCTTCTGCGCTTCGCGCCAAGGCTTGGGCGGGTCGCGATCCGCTTTTTCGGGGCGACCAGTGCGGCGCGAATTAGCTCGGCCAGACGGGTGCGCGCGATCTCTCGGTTGCGGACCTGACTGCGGGTGTCTTCGACCCGCAAGATCAATGCGCCATCCTGTGTCCAGCGCCGCCCGGCCAGCCGTCGCAACCGTGCCTTGACGGGGTCGGGCAGGTTCGGACTGCGGGCAGCCTCGAACCGCAATTCCACCGCAGAGGATACCTTGTTCACGTTCTGCCCGCCGGGGCCTTGCGCGCGGGTAAAAGTCTCGGTCAGTTCCCAATCTTGCAGGGTGATTTCGTCGGTCACGCGCATCGTGTTTTCGCTTTCCAATCGAAAGGGCCGCCCAAATTTTGGACGGCCCATAACGAGTTTCAGGAGATGGAGCCGAATTAGAGCACGGCTCAATCAAAAAGGGTTCCCCATCAGGGCTGCCGTCAGGATTTGCCCCCTCTGACTGTCTTCGCACCTCTCTCCAACATCACTCTAGACACTGGACCACCTCCTTTCATTACGTTGCTGATAGGGTGATGGTGGCACATATTTTGTGTTTGTCAAAAGAAATTATGCGACAGGTTGCGTCATTTTCGAAACGATCAGCCGGAAGGGCACAAGCGCCAATAGGGCCAATGACAGTTTGACCGCCCAATCGGCCACGGCGAGCGAGACCCAAAGCGGCAATTCGGGGCCAAATCCCAACACCGGCAGGATTTCACCGGCCCAGGACACGTCATTGGCCGGTTCCAGAAAAATCAGGGTCGCCGAAAACGCGATGCTGAAAAATAAGGCAGTGTCCAGGGTCGAGCCAACCAGCGTCGACGCCAGCGGCGCGCGCCACCACGGCCCGCCATGTTTGTCATCGCGCAGGCGGTTGAAGATGGCCACATCGACGAGTTGCGCGATCAGGAATGCGGTGCCGGACCCCAGCGCGATGCGCAATGTCACCAGCGGGCCGAATTCGCCCATGATCTGCGTGCCGATCAGCGAGCAGGCGACGCCCACGGCAAAGCCGACCCAAACGACGCGCCGCGCGGCTGCCGGGCCATAGACGCGGTTCATCACGTCATTGACCAGAAATGCCAACGGGTAGGTGAACGCCCCCCATGTCAGCCAGTTTCCGAACAGAAATTGAACGAGGATATTCGAGGCGACAACAATGGCCGCCATGGCGAGTACGCCGGGCAGGTAAGTGCGGGTCATGATCTGGTCCGTTTTTACAAGGTTGCGGAGACTTGTGCCCTATACATCAGGGCAGGGCGCGCTTACCGCGCGCTGACGTGTTTGGCAAGGGCTGGCCAGACAGGCCAGCCCGCAGGGTTCAACGTGCTTTCAGGGAGTCGCGAATTTCCGCCAGAAGTTCCTCCGTGGTCGGACCCTTGGGCGCTTCTTCCGCAACGGCCTCTTCTTTCTTGGCCATGTTGGCCATGCTGTTCACGCTTTTGACCAACAGGAACACCACCCATGCCACAATCACGAATTTGATGACGGCATTAATGAAATTGCCGACCATGAATTGCGCGTCGCCCAAGCCAAAGCTGATGGCGCTGAAATCCACTCCGCCAATGACCAGACCGATCAGCGGGTTGACCAGATCATCCACAAGGGACGTGACGATCGCGGTAAACGCCGCACCGATGATGATGCCGACCGCCATATCCATGACATTGCCGCGCATGATGAAAGCCTTGAACTCGTTAAGCATGGTGTATCCCCATTGGTTTGATGATGGTGGACAGCTTATTGTGCGCGGGTGACAGGTCTGTAAAGCCGCAATCAGCGCGGTAGGGTGCCTTCGGTTACATAACGTAGGATTTGGGCCACGTGTTCGGGCGTTTCGACCACGGCCAGTGCGGCGGCATCCACCTCTTTCAGCGCGTGCTGATGGTCGGCCCCGTGCATCACGATCAGCGATTTGCCGAGTGCCGCCGCGTATCCGGCGTCAAAAGCCGCGTTCCATTGCTTGTATTTCTCGCCAAAGCGCACGACGACGATGTCGGCTTCCTCTATGGCTTTGCGGGTGCGGACGGCGTTCAGCTTGGCACCTTTGTTGTCATGCCAGAATTTATCCGGCTCTGCCCCCAGAATCGCCACGCCACAATCATCGGATGCGGCATGGTCAGTGACAGGTGCAGTGAAGCTGACGGGCAGCCCGTCCGAGGCTGCGATCAGCGAGTCGCGCCAGTCGGTGTGAATCTCGCCCGCAAGATAAACGGCATAGTGCATGGTTGTCTTCCTCTGTTGCTACGCCCCCGCCTAGCACGCAGGCCCCGCGCCCAAAACCCCGCAGTCAGGCGCTATGTCATGTTGCGATGGAGGGCGTTCTGTGGCAAGCACTCTAAGACAGAAACTGAACTGGAGAGTTCACGTTATGACGGACTTCACCGCCCGCCGCACCATCATGGTCGACACGCAAGTGCGCCCTTCGGATGTGACGAAATTCCCGATCATCGATGCAATGCTGCGGGTGCCGCGTGAAGTTTTCACGCCTGAACGCCTGATAGAGGCGGCCTATATGGGCAACAATGTCGACCTTGGGGCGGGCCGTGTTCTGCTGGAGCCGCGCACCTTCGCCAAGATGCTGGATGGGCTGGAAATCGGCGATGCGGACCTTGTGCTCGATATCGGGTGTGGGACCGGATATTCGTCTGCTGTGCTTGCGCGGATGGCGCAAGGCGTGGTCGCCGTCGAAGAGGATGAGGCGCTTGCGTCCGATGCGGAAACAGCGCTGGCCGCCAGCGGTTGTGATACAGTCGTGTTGCATACCGGGCCGCTGGCAGATGGTGCGCCGGAATATGCGCCATATGATGCGATCATCGTGCAGGGTGCCGCCGAAGAGTTTCCCTCGGCATTGACCGATCAACTGCGTGACGGGGGGCGCGTTGCTTGCCTGTTCATGGAAGGGGCATTGGGCGTGGTGCGTTTTGGTGTGAAGCGGCAAGGGCACATTGCATGGCGCGATGCGTTCAATGCCAGCGCGCCTGTTCTGCCCGGTTTCGACCGTGCCCGCGCCTTTACCCTCTGAATTCGAACCAAGAAAAGGCCGCGACCATGATCCGACATCTAAGCGCCCTGTTCCTTGCGGCTGTGCTGGTCACGCCGCTCCCCGTCATGGCACAGTCGCTGGCCGATACCTTCGTTGCAGCGTACCGCAATTCCAACCTGCTGGATCAGAACCGTGCGTTGCTGCGTGCAGCCGATGAGGATGTCGCGATTGCCGTTGCCAGCCTGCGCCCGGTAGTGAATTTCGCAACCAGTATCCAGGGACGCACGCAGACGGGAGCGGGCGCGTCGTCCTTGTCGCTCTCGTTCAACCTGAGTGCCGATGTCACGCTGATCGACTTCGGGCGCGGCAACCTTGCCAAAGAAGCGGCAAAGGCGCAGGTTTTGGCCACGCGTCAGGCGCTGGTCAACGTAGAGCAGCAGGTTCTGTTCAACGCGGTATCGGCCTACATGGATGTGCGCACCGCCACGGAAGCGGTTCTGCTACAACAGGCGACAGTTCGGGTTATCACGCGCGAATTGGGCGCGGCGCGCGAGCGGTTCGAACTGGGCGAGGTGACCCGCACCGATGTGTCACTGGCCGAGGCGCGCTTGGCGGCGGCCCGGTCGCAACTTGCGGCATCCGAAGGCGATCTGGCTGCGGCGCGCGAGGGATACAAGCTGGTGACAGGGTCGTATCCGCGCAGTCTGCGTGCAGCACCAGCCTTGCCACGGACTGCGGCCTCTTTGCAGGCAGCACAGGATATTGCGCGCCGCACTCATCCCAACATCATGCAAGCGCAGTTCGAAGTGACGGCTGCCGAGATGAATGCCGAGCGCGTGGCCGCGCAACGGCATGGGTCTGTGACCGGGTCAGCCGGGATCGGGCAGAGCTTTTCAAGCGCGACGAACGACACCACCAGCTTGACGGCTGGCATCACATATGCGCGTCCGATCTACCAAGGTGGCCAGTTGCGTGCATTGTCACGGCAAGCGCTTGCGCGGCGGGACGCCAGCCGCGCTGGCCTGCACCAGACCGTTGCTCAGGTGTTGCAAAATGTTGGCTTGGCGTGGGCCAATCTGGATGTGACGCGCGCGCGGATCAGCGCAAGCCGCCAGCAGGTGGCAGCGTCGCAAAGCGCGTTCGAGGGCACGCGCGAGGAAGCGCGCTTGGGCGCGCGCACCACGCTGGACGTTTTGAATGCCGAAAACGACCTTCTGAACGCGCGCACCACGCTGCTTCAGGCCGAAGCCGGGCTTCAGACCGCCACCTATAACCTGTTGGCAAGCATGGGGCTTTTGACGGTGGATCATCTGGGGCTTGGGATCACCACTTACGATCCAGAAGCATATTACAACGCGGTGAAGGATGCTCCAGCGTTGTCGGCGCAGGGCGAGGCGCTGGACCGGGTTCTGCGCGCGCTGAACAAGTCAGAGTAACCCTCTGCGAAACTGGGTGATTGTCTGGCGGCACCGGACGCGCTACTTTGGGCGCTTGGGATGAAAATCGCGGCGCAAGACCGCGACATGTCCCATGCGGTGACGGGTCGGGGAAAGGGCAAGGACAATGACAGAAGCAATGTCGCGGCACGAGATCGAGGATGTCCTTTCATCCATCCGGCGTCTGGTCTCGCACGATGACCGCTCCGCACAACAGGCGCCTGCGAAGGCCGAGCCTAGCAAGCTGGTGCTGACCTCTGCCCTGCGTGTCGATGTTGCGGATGACGACAGAGTCGAAGCGGCGGATCAGGAGAGAACAGCCCCACCGCACAACGCGGCACCTGTCACGGACGCGGCGCAAGCGCCCGAAACCGTGGCCGATGCGGAAGCCGGCACCCAGAATCCAAGGCCAGAGATGCGCCTGGCGCAGCCAGAATTCGCCAATGCGCCCAGCCGCGCGCCGCTTTTGACCCGTATTGCGCAAGCCGGACATCTATCTCCAACCCCAGTTGCGTCGCCCCCAGTCCGGCCTGCCGCACCCTTGGCGACAGATGCACAAACCACTGAGTCGGCGCCAGCAGAGGCTTTGACCGAGTCGATCACCGACAACGCATTGGACGCGACGCTCGCGCGTTTGGAGCAGGCCTTGTCCATTTCACGGACCGAGCCACCGCAACCGGCCGCTCATGCGCAGGGCGGCAGCGACCATGCGGATGATGCCGTGCTGGACGAGAGCGCGCTAGAGCAGCTTGTTGCTCAGATCGTGCGGCAGGAATTGCAGGGCGAGTTGGGCGAACGCATCACCCGCAACATCCGCAAGCTGGTGCGCGCCGAAGTCGCCCGCGAATTGGAGATGCGCAACCTTTAAGCGGGCTTGCATTCGGCACATTCACGATATTACATGTTCTCTACGGAAACCCGCGCTCTCCCTCGCTTTTCCGGCAACCTTCCCGCCCCTGCGTGCGGGATGATCATGAGGGAGTTTACACATGCATCGCCGCTTTTTCCTGCAATCGACCATTGCTGCCGGTCTGGCCGCTCAGGGCCTATTGCCCCGCCGCGCCTTTGCGCGCACGTCCTTAGAACAGGGCGGTGCGCGGTTGGATATGGTATCAGACGGCAATCTGGTGCTGCCGGGCGATTCCACGCTAGAGGCGCTTCCAGCCGAATTTCTGGCCGAACTTCGCAGCCGATACGATTTGTCAGCCGACCAGATGACCCCGCCATGCAATCACACGCTGTTGCGCGATGGGCAACGCACCGTCTTGTTCGATGTGGGCGCCGGAAGCGATTTCATGTCCAGCGCGGGCATGTTGCCCGACACCCTCGACGATATGGGCGTTTCCCCTGACGATGTGACCCACCTGGTCATCACACATGGCCACCCCGACCATATATGGGGGCTGCTTGATGACTTTGACGAACCGTTCCTGCCCAATGCGCAGATCATCATGGGGCGCGCGGAGTGGGACTACTGGACCGACCCGGCCACAATCGACACGATTGGGGCGGAACGCCAGTCATTTGCGGTGGGCGCGGCCCGCAGGCTGGATGTGATCGCAGATCAGGTCGTGCTGGTAGAGGATGGCGCCGAGGTCGTGCCCGGCGTTCTGGCGGTTGCCTCTTCGGGGCACACGCCCGGCCATATGTCTTATCAGGTGCAACTGGGCAATCAGGGTGTGTTGGTCACGGGTGATGCGATCGGAAATGGTCATATCGCGTTCGAGCGACCGGAGTTCCCGTCGGCGGCAGATCAGGATCCGGAGACCGGCAGCAGCACCCGCGTCGCACTTCTGGACCGCATCACCGCCGATGACTTGCTTGTCGCGGGGTTCCATGTCGGGGATGGCGGTTTGGGCCGTGCCGAAAAACTCGCCACCGGCGGCTACCGTTTCAACGCGGAGGTTTGAGCGATGACACGCACCATGCTTCTCAGCCTGACCGCTATTTTGTGGACGGGCACCGCGCTTGCATCTGAGGATATTGCCGATAAATATCCGCAATCGGTTCTGTATAACAAGCCGGTCGAGGTGATCCCGAATGTCTGGTCGTCCATCGGGGCGACTGCGCCACCGACCTATGAAAACGCGGGCCACAACAACAACCTGAGCTTTATCATCACGGGCGACGGGGTGGTGGTCGTCAATTCAGGCGCGTCCTACAAGCTGGCCGAAGCCCTGCACTCGGAAATCCGCGAGCGCACCGACCAGCCGGTAAAGCTGGTGATTGCCGAGAACGGGCAGGGCCATGCGATGTTGGGCAACAACTACTGGATCGACCAAGGGGTGCCGGTTCTGGGCCATGTGGACGCTGCGGAAGAGTTTGAAAACGACGCCGGGCAGGCGTTGCAAGCCCTTCAGAATTACGCGCAGGAGAATGCCGAAGGCACTGACCCGATGGCACCGACGCTGACGTTCGAGGATAGCTACGACGCTTCGATGGGCGATGTCCGCATAGAGGTGCTGCACCTTGGCCCTGCGCACAGCCCCGGCGACACGCAGGTCTGGCTGCCCGATCAATCCTTGATGATTGCGGGCGACATTGCGTTTCAGGAACGGATGCCGCCGATTTTCGAGGGCACCTGCACAAGCTGCTGGATAGAGACTTGGGAAACTGCGCTAGAGCCGCTGAACCCGACCTATGTGATCCCGGGTCATGGCCATCCGACAAATCTGGCGCAAGTGCGGCGCTACACCCATGACTATCTGGTGTATCTGCGGGGCAAGATTGCGGACCATCTGGACGAAGGCGGCGATCTGACGACATCTTACTATGTCGACCAATCCCCCTATACACATCTGGACACGTTCGAGGAACTCGCCACCCGCAACGCGGGCGTGGTGTTTTCCGAAATGGAATGGGAGTGATCTGAGAACGGGCGCGGATCCTTCCGCGCCCGGCCTTGCGGCGTTTTATACGGCCACTGGCAAGCCACGTTGTCCGCGCTGATCTACCAGAAAATCGGTCAGCGCCGCGCCGATCCACATGCATAGCAGCGCCAACCAGGCGGTTGTAGCAAAGACCGAAGCCCCGGTCAGCGACCCGATGGCGCAGCCGCCAGCCAGCATGCCGCCAAAGCCCATCAGCCCGGCCCCGAATAGCGAGCGGCGCATGGCGTCGGCTCCGTCATAGCCCTGCCATTTCAGTTCGCCCGCGAACAGCGCGGCCAAGAACGCCCCCAGCACCACGCCCGGAACCAGCCCGATATCGAAACGCAGCCTTGGTGCGGGTTCCAGAAAGAACATCAGCGTGTTGGCCGATGGGCCGGTGAAGGTTGCCGATGTCACATTGATCGGGTCAAAAGCGATCTGGGCCAGCGTCCACGTGGCAATCCAGCCAAGCGCCACGGCAAAGCCCACGCCAGAGGCAAAGATCAACGAGGTCCATGTCAGCTTGTGGCGAAAGGCTAGGAACAGGGCGAAAGGCTAGGAACAGGGCGAAAAACGCGCTGGCCAAGCCCAGCCACAGGCCAAGGTTCTGCGTCAGCCCAACCATGTCCATCAGGTGAACATTGCGCCCGCCGGATGTGGTCCAAAGGCTTGCCAACCAAACGCGAAGCGGCGCCAGCCAGCCATACATCGCCATCTGCGCGACCAGCGCAAATACCATGCCCGCGATGACTGATCGCAGGTTGCCTGTCGCGGCCAGCACCAGTAACCGCCCCGAGCAGCCGCGCGCCAGAACCATGCCCGCGCCGAACATAAGCCCGCCGATTACCGCGCCGGACCATGATCCGGCCACGGCCATCAGGCGTGCGTCGTCGGCCCGGAACAGCCCCAGCATCTGCGCGCCCTGCACCCAGACCACAGCGGTCGAAAAGGTCAGCAGCCAGATTGCCATGCGCGGTCCCATCTCGCCGCGCGCGAATTCCACTGTGGCCGCCCGCAGGCAAAAGCGTGACCGTTGCGCGGCAACGCCGAACACCATGCCGACCATCAGGCCCATCAGGGCCTCGACGGTGCTTTCGCCCAGGTAATCGACAATCGGAATCAGATCCATCTGTGCACGCCCCATATCATACGAGTGTGCGGCACATTATAGAGAGGCGAGCAAAGCTGCCTTGATCTGGATCAGGGTTTGGTATGACGGAACATACGCTGCATCATCATCACCGCATCTCGGACACGATCATCCGCCAGCGAATAGATGATCTGGTTGCCTTCGCGGCGCGTCGTCACAAGTTTTTCGTGACGCAGCCGGGCCAGTTGCTGGCTGACGGCGGCTTGGCGCGACAAGATCAGCTTTTCCAACTCGGTGACGGAACAATCACGCTCGCATAGATGATAGAGCATCAACAGCCGCCCCTCGTGCCCCATCGCTTTCAAGAAATCGGCTGCCGCGCGGGCCTCTGCCTGCAAATCGTCATGCGCGACCGCAGAAGTCGGCGGAAGCGACACTTCCGTCGAGGAACGATCCGACTCTCTCGGGTCGCCATGTTCAAGTGATTGCCCGTCTGGCAAGGGTCTCGTTCCGCCCGCTACTGTCATTCTGCGCCACCTCGGCGCGTTGTTGTTGACAGATTGTAACAGATGTCTGGGCGCGTGACGAGTTCACCCCCGCGGATTCTGGCCGGATGTGGGACAAACCCCTCAGTTCAGGGCAGGCGGGCCGAGTGTTTGGCGCGCGTCAGCGATCATCTGGGCGATATATGGCCAGAAAAAATCTTCGCCCGGAAACCCCGTCATGCGCGACATCTCTGTCCCGTCCGGCCCGATCAGGATGAATGTGGGCGTGACATAGGGACGAGAATTCAACGTGACACCCTCTGGCAAGTCTTTGCGCAGGTCAGCATGAACCAGCGGGGCCAACACCCCTTCTTCTGATATTTCGTAGATCGGAGCAATATCGCGGTTGAACGCCACGCAATAGGCGCAACCGGGCTGTTCGATCATCAGCAGCCGCAGCCCCGTGTCCGACTCTGCCAGAGACGCGGACACGGAAGCGAGCGCAAAAAAAGCCGCGCCGAGCAAAACTGCGAGTTGACGAAAACTATTTAACATAAGAACAATGTAATATGTTGTTATGGCCCGTGCAACCTGCATGAGTGGCCAAAACCGGGGAGCGCGCTCACATGTTCGATATCAGTTACGCCGGGGCTGCGCTTGCCGGGCTGTTGTCGTTTTTCACGCCCTGCATTCTGCCCATCGTTCCGTTCTACCTGTGCTACATGGCTGGTTTGTCGATGGGGGAGCTGCGCGACGAAGGCGGCCTTGCGCCGGGTGCTCAAAAACGGCTGGTGCTGTCGTCTGTCGCGTTTGCGCTGGGCGTGACCAGTATTTTCGTGCTGCTGGGCATGGGGGCGACTGCCTTGGGGCAGGCGTTCATCGCCTATCGCGACATTCTGAAATGGGTGGCCGCGGCTGTTTTGCTGGGGTTTGGCCTGCATTTTCTGGGTGTTATCAAGATCGGGTTTCTGTATCGGCAGGCCCGGATAGAGAATGTCGGCGCGCCGAAATCGGTGGTCGGGTCTTATGTGATGGGGCTGGCCTTTGGCTTTGGATGGACCCCCTGTGTCGGCCCCGCGCTGGCGGCGATCCTGATGGTTGCATCGGGCATGGGAGAGGTCTGGCGCGGCGGGCTCTTGCTGGCGGTCTATGGTATTTCCATGACCTTCCCTTTTGTCATCGCCGCGTTGTTTGCGCGTCCGTTCCTGAATTGGGTCGGCAAGCATCGCTCGAAACTGGCGCATGTGGAAAAGGTGATGGGGGGTATGCTTGTGGTCTTCGCGGTTCTGATCGCGACCGATTCGATCAGCTTGATTGCAGACTGGATGGTCCGCAACATGCCGTGGACGGCAACTTTGGGTTGAAAACTGGGAGGAAACGATGCTGAAATTTGTTTACGCCATGTTGGCTGGCCTGATGCTGACCGGTCCCGCCGCCGCTGTGCCGCTGGGCGAGGATGGTCTGCACAAGCCCGACTGGTTCGTCGAGACATTCCGCGACCTGCGCGACGATCTGGCCGATGCCAACGCCGAAGGAAAGCGCCTGCTTTTGATGTTCGAACAGCGCGGCTGCATCTACTGCACCAAGATGCATGAAGAGGTGTATGTCGATCCGGCGATCGAGCAGCTTTTGTCGGAAGAGTTTTACGTTATTCAGATGAACCTGTTCGGCAATCTGGAAGTGACGGATTTCGACGGCACTGTTCTGGAAGAACGCGACATGGCGCGGCACTGGGGCGTGGTGTTCACGCCGACCTTGATCTTCGCGCCCGAAACCGCCCCCGAATCGGGTGGATTGCGAGATTCGGCGTCGGTTGTCATGCCCGGCGCGTTCGAGCGCGGCAGCACTCGTCTGATGCTGGAATGGGTGCTTGAGAAGGGCTATGAGGGCGAAGAGCACTTTCAGAAATACGTCGCGCGGCGTCTGGAAGAAATGCGCGCAGCGCAATAAGTAGCTGATATTGTTGAAGTTATGGACCCACCTGTGATTCTCTCAGGTGGGTTTCTTCATTCTCGTAAAAGAATATGCAAAAAATCGAATTTTCATTTGCGGCAACGGCATCCCATGGTCTACAGTAACTGAACGGTGAGCTTGGGAGAGCGCCAAAACCACACAGCGTGTCTGGGAGGACATCCATGAATCCACGTTTCATCAGCGCAACACTGGCGACGGCTCTCGTCGTCGCGGGCGCATCCGCATCGGCCGAAGTAAAACCTGCCGATCTCGTCTGGGAAGACGAAATCGCGATCCCGGCATCCTTGTCCGGCACAGCCGGAGACCCCGCCAAAGGGGCCGAGGTGCTTGTAAAAAGATCGCTTGGCAATTGTGTCGCGTGCCATGAAAACTCAGCCATGCCTGACGTCGCGTTTCAAGGCAATGTCGGCCCCAGCTTTGACGGTGTGGGCGCACGCTGGAGTGAAGCTGAACTACGCGGCATCGTCGCGAATGCAAAGCAAGTGTTCCCCGGAAGCATTATGCCGGTTTTCTACAATGACAACCCGGATGACTATATCCGCCCCGGCGACGCATACACAGCGAAGGCCTATAACCCCGAGACCTTCACGACGTTGCTGACAGCACAACAGATTGAGGACGTGGTCGCCTATCTGACCACGCTGACCGAATACTGACGCGGCCCTTGGCCGTTTCGATCCAGCCTACTGCGAAAGGATAACTCCATGATTACAAGACGCGAAACAATGGCCATGGGCCTTGGCGCCGCAACCATCACCCTGATCCCGATCAGCGTGAACGCAGCGGCTGATGATGCAATCGCGGCCTATACCGGCGGTGCTTCGGTATCCGAAGGCGGCGTGATGATTACCGCGCCAGAGATTGCTGAGAACGGCAACACCGTGCCGATTTCGGTCGAAGCGCCGGGCGCTGCCGAGATTGCGCTTTATGCCGATGGCAACCCGACACCGGGTGTTGCGGTGTTCAAATTCGGCCCTGCCGCCGGGTCGCACCGTGCGTCTACCCGCATTCGCCTCGGTGGCACACAGGACGTTGTTGCCGTGGCCAAAATGCCCGATGGCAGCTTCCAGCAAGCCGCGGTCGAAGTGAAGGTCACAATCGGCGGGTGCGGCGGCTGAACCAGCGCCAAGCCACTGCCAACGATATACTAGGAGAGACATTATGTCTGACGTTAAACCCCGCATCCGCCTGCCGCGTACCGCAAAGGCTGGCCAAGCCGCCGAAATAAAAACGTTGGTGAGCCATGTCATGGAAACCGGTCTGCGCAAAGACTCGGATGGCAACACGATCCCACGCATGATTATCAACCGTTTCACCTGCGAGTATGGTGGTGAAATGGTGCTTGATATGGCGCTTGAAGGCGCTGTTTCCGCGAACCCGTATGTCGAGTTCGACATTATGATTGGTGAAGCCACCGAAGTCGTCTTCACCTGGTATGAGGATGGCGGCGCGGTCTACACCGAAACGAAAGAACTTTCGTTCGGTTAATTCAATTTGGTTTTGCGCCAGTCTGGGAGGAGACGTATGAAAACCTTTACCCTAAACAAGCTGATGGCCTCTGCGGCAGTCTGCATGGTTGCACTAAGTGGTGCCGCCAGTGCAGACCCGCATCCGGATGCTGAGCTTATCATCGAGGGTGAGCTGAACGTGAAAGTGCGGGCAGAGCCTGCCGCTCATCTGGATGGTGCTGTGCCCGAAATATATTCGGGTTGGCTGTTCCGGACAGATGAAACGCGCTCCTTGCAAATGGACGACTTCGAAAACCCGGCTATGCTGGGTGTAGAAGCGGGTCAAGACGCTTGGAACACGGTTGAGGGCGCCGCCGGAAAATCCTGCGCGGATTGTCATGGTGACGCAGCCGAGTCCATGAAAGGCGTACGCGCCGTCATGCCCAAGGTGAACGACAATGGTGATTTGTGGTCGACTGAAGACTACGTCAACAATTGCCGGACCGAGCGCATGGAAGCCGACGCGCTGAAGTGGAACAGTGGCGACCTGAACAACATGGTTGCGTATATCTCTGTGCAATCGCGCGGTATGCCAGTGGCGGTCCAGATCGACGGCGAAGCCGAACCGTTCTGGGAGCGCGGGAAGGACATGTACTACACCCGTTTTGGCCAGTTGGAATTGTCGTGCGCAAGCTGTCACGAGGAAAACTACGGCATGAACATCCGTGCCGACCACCTGAGCCAAGGGCAGATCAACGGGTTTCCGACCTACCGCCTGAAGCAGGGCAAATTGATCTCGACCCATAACCGGTTCCGCGGGTGTATCCGCGATACGCGGGCCGAATCCTTCGCTATGGGCTCGCAAGAGTTCCGCGAGCTAGAGCTCTATGTAGCCTCGCGCGGCCTTGGTCTGGATACCGAAGGGGTTGCTGTCCGCAACTGATATGATCAGGCGGGGCGCATTTGAACTGCGCCCCGACCGTTCTGCGGTCGGTTTTTTTTAATCGACAATATTCACACTTACGAAGATTGGCATGTTGCGTGCCTCCCGACGCGGCAACCGCCACAAGGAGAACCCTCTCATGATTTCCAGGCGCGAATTCCTGCAAGCCTCTGTCGCGGCTTCTGCGCTCTACGGCATTTCCGGTTACGGCAACTGGGGCAAACTGGCCGCGCAGCAGACGCTGACGCAGGATGATCTGCTGAAATTCGACACGTTCGGAAATCTGTCGATCATCCACATCACGGATATTCATGCTCATCTGAAACCGATCTGGTTCCGCGAGCCGGAATGGAATGTCGGCGTGGGCGATGTGAAGGGCAAGCCGCCGCATGTCGTCGGCAAGGACTTCATCGAGATGTTCAATCTAAAGCCCGGCTCGCCCGAGGCTTATGCGCTGACCTATGAAGATTTTGTCGCGCTGGGCAAAACCTACGGGCGTATGGGTGGCATGGACCGCGTTGCGACCGTTGTGAACGCTATCAAGGCTGACCGCCCCGACGCGATCCTGCTGGATGGCGGCGATACATGGCACGGGTCGATGACCAGCTACATGACCAAAGGTCAGGACGTCGTCAACGTCATGAACAAGCTGGGCGTCGACGCGATGACCAGCCATTGGGAATGGACCTTCGGCACCGACCGCGTGATGGAAATCGTTGACGGTCTGCCTTTCCCCTTCCTTGGCCAGAATATTTTCGATGCCGAGTGGGATGAACCCGCCGAATTCCCCGACTACACTTGGTTCGAGCGTGGCGGCGCGAAGGTTGCGGTGATTGGCCAAGCCTTCCCCTATATGCCCATCGCCAACCCCGGCTGGATGTTCCCGGAATTCAGTTTTGGCATTCGTGATGCGCGGATGCAGGAAATGGTTGACGAGGTGCGCGCGCAGGGGGCTGATCTGGTCGTTGTGCTGTCTCATAACGGCTTCGATGTGGACCGCCAGATGGCCAGCCGTGTGACCGGGATTGACGTTATCCTGACCGGCCACACGCATGACGCGCTGCCCGAACCCGTGATCGTCGGTGAAACCCTGCTGATCGCCAGCGGCAGCCACGGCAAATTCGTGACCCGTCTGGATCTGGACGTGCGCGATGGCCGGATGATGGGCTTCCGCAGCAAGCTGATCCCGATCTTCTCTGATGTCATCACGCCCGACGCGGAGATGGCCACCCTGATTGACAATGAGCGCGCGCCGTTCAAGGACCAGTTGGAAGAAGTGATCGGCCACACTGATAGCCTTCTGTATCGTCGCGGCAATTTCAACGGCACATGGGACGACCTGATCTGCGATGCGATCATGTCCGAGCGTGACACTGAAATCGCCATGTCGCCGGGCGTGCGCTGGGGCGCAAGCCTGATGCCGGGTGACCCGATCACCCGCGAGGACATCCATTCGGTGACAAGCATGACTTATGGCCAATGCTACCGGACCGAGATGACGGGCGAGTTCCTGAAGGTCGTGCTGGAAGATGTCGGTGATAACCTGTTCAACCCCGACCCCTATTTCCAGCAGGGCGGCGACATGGTCCGCATGGGGGGTCTTGGATACAAGATCGACATTTCCAAACCGATTGGTGAGCGGATTTCCGGTATGACCCTGCTGTCGACTGGCGATCCTATCGATCCGGCGCGCACCTATACGGTGGGCGGCTGGGCCAGTGTGAACGAGGGAACCGAAGGCCCGCAGATCTGGGACGTGGTCGAGGACCACATCCGCAAGATTGAGCGCGTATCGCTGACGCCGAATACATCGGTGCAAGTGTCGGGCCTGTAATATTCAACCGGGGTGGGCCTGGGCCTGCCTAGACCAGCAAAAGGAACTTCGTCATGACAGATCAGTCCAATGACGCGCCGCACAAGGTCGGCGGTGCCAGCCGCCGCGATTTCCTGCGCACGGCAGGGCTTGCCGCCGGCGGCGCGGCTCTTGGGGCGACAGGCGCACGGGCCAACACGCCTGACCCTTTGATTACGGAAGTGCAGCCCTACGCCTCTTTCACCGGGGAAGCCGTGGATGCCACGCCCTACGGGATGCCCATCCATTTCGAAGAACATGTTGTGCGCCGCAACGTGGAATGGCTGACCGCGGACCCGATCAGTTCCATCAACTTCACGCCGATCCACGCGCTGGAAGGCACGATCACCCCGCAGGGTTGCGCGTTCGAGCGTCACCATTCCGGTGCGATCGAGATGAGCAAGCAGGAATACCGCTTGATGATCAACGGCCTTGTTGATCGTCCGTTGGTCTTTACCTTTGCCGACCTCATGCGCCTGCCGCGCGAAAGCCGCGTTGCGTTTTGTGAATGTGCCGCCAATAGCGGCATGGAATGGGGCGGCGCACAGCTTAACGGTGCGCAATTCACCCATGGCATGATACACAACATGGAATATATCGGCGTGCCGCTGCGGGTTCTGCTGGAAGAGGCGGGCGTCCAGCCAGAGGGCAAGTGGATATTCGTTGAAGGCCATGACGCCAGTTCGAACGGTCGGTCCATCCCGCTGGAAAAGGCGATGGATGACTGCCTTGTCGCCTTTTACGCCAATGGCGAGGCGCTGCGTATGGAGCATGGCTACCCCGTCCGCCTGATCGTGCCCGGCTGGGAAGGCAACATGTGGGTCAAATGGCTGCGCCGCATTGGTGTCTATGACCAGGCCGTCGAAGCCCGTGAGGAAACCAGCAAATATACCGATCTGCTGGCCGATGGCACAGCCCGCAAATGGACGTGGGAGATGGACGCGAAATCCGTCGTCACCTCTCCCTCGCCGCAGGCCCCTGCCAGCCATGGCCCCGGCCCGATGGTCATCACCGGGCTGGCATGGTCCGGGCGTGGCAAGATCACCCGCGTTGATGTGTCCATGGATGGGGGCGTCAACTGGGTCGAGGCCCGTATCGCGGGCGACGCCCAGTCGATGGCGCTGACGCGTTTTTATGTCGACCATGTCTGGGACGGAAAGCCGATGCTGCTGCAATCGCGTGCGGTGGATGAAACCGGCTATGTCCAGCCCACCAAGGACCAGTTGCGCGCGGTGCGCGGCCTGCAATCCGTCTACCACAACAACGGCATCCAGACTTGGCATGTCAACGAGAATGGGGAAGCTGAAAATGTCGAAGTGTCGTAAACTGATTGCTGCCACGGCGCTTGCAACCTTGGCGTCTGCGCCGGTTCTGGCGCAGGAATTCGGCTTGGGCCGCCCCGCATTGCCCGAAGAGATAGAGGCCTGGGACGTCGCTGTCCTGCCCGATGGCACTGGCCTGCCAGAGGGCCGTGGCGACGTCTATGACGGCGAAGAAGCCTGGATCAACAATTGTGCATCATGCCACGGCGATTTCGCCGAAGGTGCTGGCGCATGGCCTGTGATCGCAGGCGGGCAGGGCACTTTGACAAACCCGCGCCCGGTCAAAACCGTTGGGTCTTACTGGCCGTACCTTTCGACCGTATTTGACTATGTTCACCGGTCCATGCCCTTCGGCGCGGCCCAGATCCTTACCTATGACGAGACATATGCGATCACCGCATACATCCTGTATTCCAACGGGATCGTCGAGGATGACTTTGAACTGAGCCATGAGAACTTCACCGATATCCAGATGCCCAATGCCGACGGGTTCATTGTCGATGACCGTCTGGACACCGAGTTCCCGCTATTCGTGACAGAACCCTGCATGAGCGATTGCGGCGAGCCCGTGGAAATCAGCAAGCGAGCAAGCGACATTGCCGTGACGCCACCCTTCCCGCGCCTGTTGCTGGATGGCACGGTGGTCGAACCGGGCGAGATGGTTGAAGAAGCGTCCATGGACCACACGGCGACGGATGCCGCGCCTATGGAAGAGGCCGCCGCCGAACCCGCTGCCGAAGAGGTTCAGGTCGCAAGCCTTGACCCGGCAATGGTCGAAGCAGGCGAAAGCGCATTCCGCCAGTGCCGGTCGTGCCATCAGGTTGGCGACGGGGCCCGCAACGGCACCGGACCCATGCTGAACGGCGTGGTCGGGCGGGTGGCCGGTCAAGTCGACGGGTTCCGCTACTCCCCTGCCTTTGCAGAGAAAGCCGAGGAGGGCATGGTCTGGACCGACGAAGCCCTTGACGCGTTCCTAGAAAATCCGCGAGACTACATTGATCGAAATCGTATGGCATTCCGTGGCGTGCGCGATGCGGATGAACGCGCGGCGCTGATCGCGTATCTTACCTCTCACTCTAACTGAGCGGGCTTGTATGAAGGGACTGTTCCTTTCCGTATCACTCAGCGTCGGGGCCGTTCTGGCCCCGTCCGCGTCGCTTGGGCAGGCCGTTGCCATTGGCGACGCCGAAGCAGGGGCAGAGGTTTATCGCCGCGAATGCGCCAGTTGCCATCAGGTCGGTGAGGGCGCGACCCACCGGATCGGCCCGCATCTGAACCATATTTTCGACCGTGGCGCCGCCAGCCATGAAGATTTCCGCTATTCCGGCGCATTGGAACGGCAGGGGCGTGACGGTCTGACATGGGATCTGCGCCGCCTGCATGCCTATATCGAAAACCCGCGGGCCTTGGTGTCGGGCACCCGCATGTCCTATCGCGGGTTGAAGGACGAAGAGCGCCGCTCTGATCTGGTCGCCTATCTGCGCGTATTCTCGGATCAGCCGCAGAACATTCCTGAAGCCGCGCCAACGGCAATACGTCCAGAGGTCGATTTGTCGCCAGAGATATTGGCCATCGTAGGTGACGTGGAATATGGTGAATACCTAAGTCAGGAATGCAGCACCTGCCACCAGCGCAGTGGCGCGAATGAGGGGATTCCCGGCATTGTCGGCTGGCCCGAGGAAGACTTCGTTGTAGCAATGCACGCCTACAAGGAAAAGCTACGCCCGCATGCTGTCATGCAATCCGTATCGGCCCGGTTGGGTGAAGAGGAAATCGCATCTCTTGCCGCATATTTCGCGGCGTTGGATGAATAAAAACGCGGGACCACGCCGTTTTGGCGTGGTCCCAAGTGCCGTTCCGCGGATCGCGTGCGGCCAATAATCCGGTTCCACGCTCTACGCCCTGCGCGGAACCCTGACCCGTCCTGCGGTGCGCCACTGGCGCGGGGGAGGCTGGACGACGGGAGGAGATGGGCGCAAATTCGCCGCGAACCGTGGCGAAACATGGGAGAGAGAACCAATGAAGCTTCAACGCAGAACATTTCTGGCCAGCGTCTCGGCGGCGAGCGCGGTTATGGCGGCGCCGGCGGTCATGGGACAAGCGCGCCCGCGTGTGGTCGTGATCGGCGGCGGCTCGGGTGGCGGCACCGTCGCGCGCTATGTCGCAAAAGACAGTGATGGCGCGGTCGATGTCACACTGATCGAACCGACAAAACGGTATTACACCTGCTATTTCTCTAACCTGTATCTGGGCGGGTTCTGGGATTACAATGCACTTGGCCATGGCTATGAAGGCATTGCACAAGCCGGTGTCAACGTCATTCATGACTGGGCGATTGGTGTGGACCGCGACGCGCGGACCGTCACGCTCGCATCCGGCTCTTCTGTTCCCTATGACAAGCTGGTCGTGGCACCCGGTATCGACTTTGTCGACAATGCTGTGGCGGGCTGGGATATCACGAAGCAAAGCATGATGCCGCATGCCTACAAGTCCGGCACGCAGGTCCAATTGCTGAAAAACCAGATAGAGAACATGCGCGAAGGCGGCACATTCTGCATGGTCGCACCGCCCAACCCCTACCGTTGCCCTCCCGGCCCGGGCGAACGTGTGTCGATGGTTGCGCATATGCTGTCGCAGTCCAATCCGACCGCGAAAATCCTGATCGTGGATCCGAAGCAGAACTTCTCGAAGCAGGCTTTGTTCGAGGAAGGCTGGGCCAAGCACTACGGCGGCATGATCACGCGTATCGGCCCAGACTTTGGCGGTGCGAATGTGGAAGTGCGCCCCGATTCCATGGAAGTCGTCATCGACGGTCAGGTTGAATCCGTCGATGTGTGCAACGTGATCCCCGCGCAAAAGGCGGGCAAGATCGCGGAACTTGCGGGCCTGACCAACGATGCGGGCTGGGCACCGGTCACACCGTCCGACATGCGCTCTACCATGGATGAGAACGTGTTCGTTCTGGGCGATGCCGCACAGCAGGGTGCAATGCCGAAATCGGGCTTCTCGGCCAACAGCCAAGCCAAGGTCGTTGCCAATGTGGTGCGCGGCGAATTGACGGGCAGCCGCATCTTCCCGGCGCGCTATTCGAACACCTGCTGGTCGCTGATCGCCACTGATGACGGTGTCAAGGTTGGCGCAAGCTATGAGGCGGGTTCGGAACAGATCGAATCCGTGTCCAGCTTTATCAGCCAGACCGGCGAAGAGGCCGATCTGCGCCGCCAGACCTACGAGGAGAGCATCGGCTGGTACAACGGGATCACCGCCGATATTTTTGGCTGACCTTGGTGCCTTGCAGAAAAGAGAAACGGCGCCGGGATCGGCGCCGTTTTTGTGTGTCAGGCGCGACGCGCACTTGCGTCACAGGTCGTAGATCGCGCCGAATTTCGCCTCCAGATACGCCAGCAAGGGCTCTTCATCGGGGGGCGTGCCGTCGCAGGCATGGGCAATTGTCTCGACCGACGGGCGCAGACCGCCATGCCTCTGAACGCGGTCGGCCAGCCAGCCGGTGGCGGCGGAAAGATCGCCCTTGGCCACATGCTGGTTCAGATCGGGCAAGTCGGCGCGCATCGTGCCGTTCAGGCAACCTGCATAGATATTGCCCAGCGCGTAGGTCGGGAAATAGCCAAACAGCCCGACAGACCAATGGACATCCTGCAACACGCCGTTGGCGGGGCGGTCCACCGCAAAGCCGAAATCGGCCCGGAAGCGGGTATTCCACGCCTCTTCCAGATCTGACGGGGCAAGCGAGCCGTCGATCAGCGCGCGTTCCAGATCGAACCGCAGCATGATGTGCAGGTTATACTGCACCTCGTCAGATTCGGTGCGGATATAGCCCTGATGCACGCGGTTGACGGCAGCGTGGAAGGCATCCGCACTGTCGATGTTCAGTGCGCCGAATTCGGATTGCATGGCACCGAACAGCCAGCCCGTGAAGGCAGCCGAGCGGCCAAGCTGGTTTTCATAAATCCGGCTCTGGCTTTCATGCACGCCCATCGACACACCATGGCCCAAAGGGGTTAGCGCGTAGTCGGGGTCAATATTCTGCTCGTAGGTGGCGTGGCCGACCTCGTGCAGTGTGGAATACAGGCAATTGAACGGGTCATCCGTTGCGACGCGCGTGGTGATCCGCACATCAGAGCCGGACCCGCTTGAGAACGGGTGCACGGCCAGATCAATGCGCCCGCGCTCGAAATCATACCCGAAGCGGCGCGCCAGATCATGCGCCAGCCGCAACTGACCCTCTTGGGGGAAATGGCCTTGCAGGGCAGGGGGCGTGGGCGCGCCAAGGATGCGGTCGCGCAAATCGACCAGACGAGGGCGCATGCGGTCAAAGATCGCGGCAACCTGCGCGGCAGAGCTTCCCGGCTCGTAATCCTGCATCAGCGCGTCATAGGCGTCGCCGCCCTGAGCGATCGCGTGACCTTCCTCGCGGCGCAGCGCGACCACCTGTTCAAGCCAAGGCAGGAATGCGGCCACATCATCATTGGCGCGCGCGTCTTCCCATGCCGTTTGGGCCAGGGCCGTCACGCGCGCAAGTTCAGAGGCCAGTCTGGCGGGCACACGGGTGTTGCGGGCATAGTCGCGCTTTGCCTCGCGCAGAATGGCTGTGCCAACGGTGTCGGGGGCTTCGGCTTGCTCCAGCAGATCGCCCAAGGCCGGGTCGGTGCGCCGTGCGTGCAGCACATCTTCCATCGCGCCCATCTCTTCGGCACGTTGCCCGTTGGCCCCGCGCGGCATGACGGTTTGCTGGTCCCATCCCAGCCGCCCCGCGACTTCGCTTAAAGCGGCGGTCTGGCGTAGATGCGCGCGAAGCTCGTGATAGGCGCTCATGCCTTGGCCCCTCTCAGGTTGTCGAAACGTGGGTACTGCGACAGGTGCCGCGCGCGGATGACAAGCACCCAGAGCAACACGGCAGTGGCTTGATGGGCGATGCCAAGTTGCCACGGCGCAGCATACACCACCGTCACAATGCCCAGCACAATCTGCGCCAGCACCACCAGCCCGAGCGTGTTAAACGCCGCGCGCGTGGCCCCATAGGCCGATTTGCGCCCGCGCAGCCAGACGATCACCGCGAAGACCGCCAGCAGATAGCCTGCCATACGGTGTACGAATTGCGCCATGGCTGGGTTTTCGAAGAAATTCTGCCAGATCGGCACCATGTCCAACGCCTCTGGCGGGAAGAACACGCCATTCATCAACGGCCAGTCGGTATAGCTGCGCCCGGCGTCAATACCTGCGACAAGCGCGCCAAGCAGGATTTGCAGAAACGCGAAATGCATCAGGCCGGTGGACAACGAAAAGAGCTTGCCCTCGCGTGCGCGGCGGGCTTTCAGCAGATCGGCTTCGGTCCGGTTCAGCAGGAACGTGTACCATGCGATGAACCCAAGGATTACGAATGCCAGCCCCAGATGCGTTGCCAGCCGGTAGCTTGCGACAGACACCATCCCCGCGTTTAGGCCGGATGCGACCATCCACCAGCCGATTGCCCCTTGCAGCCCCCCCAAGCCGCCCAGAAGTAGCAGGCGCGGCGTCCAGCCGGTAGGGATGCGCTTGGTCAGCCAGAAGAACAAGAACCCCAAGCCCCAGACCAGCCCGATCACGCGGCCAAGCTGGCGGTGGCCCCATTCCCACCAATAGATGACCTGAAATTCAGCAAGGCTCATGCCTTGGTTCATCAGGCGGTATTGGTCGATCTGGCGGTATTTCTCGAATTCGGCAGCCCAATCCTCGGCCGAGAGGGGTGGCAGTGCGCCGGTCACGGGCCGCCACTCTGTAATTGACAAGCCGCTATCGGTCAGCCGGGTCATGCCGCCCACGGCGATCATGACGCAGACCAGCGCAAAGAGCACCATCAGCCAGACACGGATCGCGCCGCGCGCGCCTTTCGGCGCCCGGTCGATCACGCCGCCTTGGGGTGGAGCGGCGGATTTCTTGCTGTCGCTTACATCTTCGAAAATCGCGCGTTTGGCGGCCATCTGCGCACTCCTGCTATATGCGGCGCAAGCTAGTGCCCGCGCGCGTCTTGTTCAAGCGTCAGTCCTTGTCGCGGGCGCGGGCCATATGCCGCAAGATGCCGTGCAAGGTCTGAACATCGGCGCGGGTCATCGGCAGGCGGGACCACATGTTGCGCAGCGCCATTTTCATGCTGGCGGCTTTCGCGGGCGGAAAGAAAAAGCCTGTCGCGCCCAACTGCTCCTCGACATGGTCGCCAAGTTTCTCGCGCTCGACGGCATTGGCGAAATCGGTGCCCGCCATCGCCTGCACTTCGGGCGGTGTGTCCGTGGTCTGGCGCAGGAATTCATAGGCCACCAGCAACACGCATTGCGCAAGGTTCAGCGAATAAAACGCCGGGTTCACGGGCACGGTGATGATGGCATTGGCCCGTGCCACGTCGTCATTCTCCAGTCCTGCTCGCTCTGGTCCGAACAGCACCGCCACGCGCTTACCCTCTGCGGTCATGGCGCGGGCTTCTGCCATTGCGCGTTCGGGTGTCAGGATGGGCTTGGTCAGCCCGCGCCCGCGTGCAGTGGTGGCATAGACATAATCGCAATCGCCAATGGCGCTGGGAAGGTCGTCGAATACGCCCGCGCGGTCAAGCACCGGCGAAGCACCGGACGCCAGCGCCACCGCATCCGGGTTCGGCCAGCCATCGCGCGGGGCAACCACCCGCATGCGGGCGCATCCGAAATTGAGCATGGCGCGCGCTGCCGCCCCGATATTGCGCCCCATCTGTGGGCGCACCAGCACCATCAGCGGAGTGTTTTGCTCGAAAATCTCGTCGTCTTGCGGGGTCATGCGCGGTCCTTTTCGGTTATGCTGCTGTTAGCGGGGCGCGCCCTTCGTCGCAAGTCAGGCACGCTTGTTTCCCGCCTTTGCGCGGTCTAGAAGGCCCATAGCCCTTTTGACGAAAGACCCAGCCAATGGCCGAGGATATCCCGCAGCTTTACCTTGTCACGCCGCCCAGCTTTGATCTGGACAGCTTTATCCCGCAATTGGCCAGCATTCTGGATGCGCAGGCCGTGGCTTGCCTGCGGCTGGAACTTGCGAGCCGGGACGAGGATGCGATCCTGCGCGCGGGCGACGCCTTGCGCGAGCTGTCGCATGCGCGCGATATTCCACTGGTGATAACCGACCATGTGCTGATGGTTGAACGGTTGGGGCTGGACGGGGTGCACCTGTCTGACCCTGGCACCGGCATCCGCAAGCTGCGCGACAGTTTGGGCGCGGATGCCATCATTGGCGCGCATTGCGGCAACCTACGCCATGACGGCATGGCCGCGGGAGAGGCCGGGGCGGATTACATCGCGTTTGGCCCTGTGGGCGAGACCCTGCTGGGCGATGGCGCGCATGCCGAACGCGAATTGTTCGAATGGTGGTCCGAACTGATCGAGGTGCCTGTGGTCGCAGATGGGTTCCTGACCCCTGCGCTGGTTGAAAATCTGGCACCCGTGACAGATTTCTTCGCCATCGGGCCAGAGATCTGGGGCACTGACGACCCGCTCGCGCAGCTTCGCGCGCTGATCGCCCCGCTTTGTTGAACCCTAACCCGCCAGCGGCAGGCGTTGGGCAACCAATTCCGCCCAATAGCTACACCCGGCAGGGATGGCGTCGTCATTGAAGTTATATTCGGGGTGGTGCACATCGGCGCTGTCGCCGTTGCCGACCAGAATATACGCACCGGGACGCTCTTCCAGCATGTAGGCGAAATCTTCGCCGCCCATAACCAAAGGCGCGGTGGCACAATCGCCAGCGACCGCGCGGGCAGCCTGCACGGCATAGTCTGTTTCCGCGCCTGTGTTCACCATGACCGGATAGCCGCGCATATAATTTACGCGCGCGGTGGCGCCATAGGCTTGTGCGGTGGCCTCTGCCAGTTGTGGCAGGCGCTTTTCGGCCAGTTCGCGCATTTCGGGCGACAGCGTCCGAATGGTGCCACGCAGGGTGACATGTTGCGGGATCACGTTGAACGCCTGCGATTCCGTAACGAAGGACGTGACCGAAACGACCATTTCCTGAGTCGGGTCCGCATTGCGGCTGACGATGGATTGCAGCGCAAGCACGATATGCGCAGCAACAACCGTGGTATCCACGCAATGATGCGGTTTTGCTGCATGGCCGCCGCGCCCCTCGACGGCAATTTCGAACTGGTCGGTGGCGGCAAAGAACGGTCCGGGGCGGATGGCAAACTGGCCGGTCGGAACACCGGGCCAATTATGCATGCCGTAGACCTCGGTTATGGCAAAACGCTCCATCAGTCCGTCGGCACACATTTCGCGCCCGCCACCGCCGCCTTCTTCGGCGGGTTGGAAGATCACGGCCACCGTTCCGTCAAAGGCGCGGGTTTCGGCCAGGTATTGCGCCGCACCCAGTAGCATTGCGGTGTGTCCGTCATGGCCACAGGCATGCATTTTTCCGGCTTCGGTAGAGGCGTAAGGCAGCCCCGTCGCCTCGTGTATCGGCAAAGCATCCATGTCTGCGCGCAGGCCAATGCAGCGGCCCGCACCACGTTTGCCGTGGATCAAACCAACCACACCGGTGCGCCCGATACCGGTTTCCACCGCGTCGCAACCAATGGCGCGCAGATGCTGGGCCACGACCGCGCTGGTGCGGTGGCAGTCGAACAGAATCTCAGGATGCGCGTGCAGGTCTTGCCGAAGCGCGGTTATTCGGGGCAAAAGGGTGGTAATTCGTTCGGGAACCTGCATTGTTTTCCTATCCGCGACTGGACGCTGCACCAGAATGAACGCAGACTGCGCGCCAACCTGTTGACCAGACCATTTGAAGTGATGATGCCTGATAGTAGTGCGATAGACCAGTCCAACAAGCAAGCCGACGCGGCACTGCAGGAGTTGCTTGCGCCGGTCATCGTCTTTGGCGCGCTGCGTTCGGGCACGACCCTGCTGCGTCTGATGTTGAATGCGCATCCCGAACTGAACAACCCCGGAGAGGTCGACTTCCTGACCGACCATATTCGCCCCGCGCCGGATGCACCGACAGGGTGGCGCTACGACATTCCCGCCATGCGCGCGGACCGGATGTTTCGCGCGCAGAAAATAGAGATCCCCGAGGGGCTGGACGGGCTGGACCTGCTACAAGCGCTGTTGCGGTTGCTTGCCGCCAAATCGCGCGGTGTTCTATGCGTCAGCATGCATCGCGATTTGCCCTTGGCGGTGCAGCTATTGCCGGGGGCGCGGGTTGTTCACCTCCTGCGCGACCCGCGCGATGTGGCGCGCTCCAGCGTCGACATGGGTTGGGCGGGGACGCTCTACCATGCTTGCGACCATTGGGTGAAATCCGAACTGGATTGGGAGCGCAGTTGCGCGATGCTGGGTGCCGGTGACTGGATCGAGCTGAGTTTCGAGGGGCTGATGGATGCCCCGACCGACGAATTGGCGCGAATATGCGCGTTTATCGGGGTGCCATACTCGGACAAGATGCTGAGTTACCCGTCGCATTCCACCTATGCGCCGCCGGACCCGAGCGTGGCCCGCCAATGGACCCATCGCTGCGCTCCGCGCGATGTGGCCGAATTGGAAAGCAAAATCGGTGCGATGATGTCGGCACGCGGCTATACGCCCAGCACGGCACCCCTGGTCGCCCCAAGCCGCTTTCGGCGCGCACAGCTTACCTTGCGCCACAAGCTGGGCAAATGGAGCTTTGGCATTCGAAATTACGGTGTGGTGCCGTTTTTCGGGGCGCGTCTAGCCAGCAAGCTGCGTCTGAAGCCGGTTCAGCGGTATTTTCAGCGGCGGATCGACGCGCGCATCCGGCAAATGTTACGCTGACATCGCGGCACCGTCCCGACCAAGTATTTCCTGCTTGGCGGTCATGGCCGCATCCGGCAACGGAGCATTCGGTCACTCGCAGACGAACTCATCCGCACGGTAGCCCTGAATATACAAAAGCGCGGTCAGATCACCGTGGTTGACGCGAATGTCGCATTGCGCTGAAACGCTGGGTTTTGCGTGCAGCGCGACGCCTGCGCCGGCCAGCCCCAGCATGCCAAGATCATTCGCGCCGTCGCCGACGGCGATAACCTCGTAAGGGGTAATCCCCAAGCGCGCCGCAATCTCTTGCAGCGCCGCAACCTTCGCTTCGCGGCCCAAGATCGGCTCTGCCACCGTGCCCGCCAGTTTGCCATCGGTGGTGTGCAAAGTGTTCGCCCGGTGTTCATCGAACCCCAGCGCGTCGGCAACATGCGCGGTAAAGGCCGTGAACCCGCCGGATACAAGTGCTGCATACCCGCCATGAGCCTTCATGGTGGCGATCAGTTCCCGCCCGCCGGGGGTAAAGGTGATGCGGTCCGACAGAACCTTGGCAATCACGCTGTCGGGCAGGTCGCGCAGCAGGGCAACCCGCTCGCGCAATGCATCCTCGAACTCCAACTCGCCATTCATTGCACGCGCGGTGATACCAGCGACATGCGTGCCGACGCCAGCTTCATCGGCCAGCTCGTCAATGCACTCTTGCCCGATCATGGTGCTGTCCATATCGGCAAGCAACATCATCTTGCGCCGCCCGTGCGAGAGGCGCAGCACCATGTCCACGCCCATGGTTTGCAGGTCTTCCCAGACCTGCCAGCGATTCGCGGGCACCTCTTCCAGCGGGAATTCGGCGGCGATATCGGGGTTTAGCCATTCGGCCACGCCGCCGCCCCATGCATTGCGCAGCGATTCGACAGTTGCCGCGCTCAGATTGGCAGCCTTCGGATTGGCAAGCAGCGTAACGACATACATTGGCGATTCTCTCTGGCTTTGGGGCGCGTCGTTTTCGCGCGCTCAAGCGGCGCTTTAGAGCAAAAGTTTTGCTTGCACCACCCCGGGAACGAGCGTAATGCCAGCGGCGGGACACCCTTCCCCAACGAAGGGCACATATCTGGAAGGATACCATGACAGACCCCGTTCAACCGGCCAAGCGCCCGGTCAATCCGCGCTTTTCTTCTGGCCCCTGCGCCAAAATCCCCACATTTGAATTAACAAAGCTGGCCGATGCGCCCTTGGGTCGCTCTCACCGGGCTGCCGTGGGCAAAGCCAAGCTGAAAGCCGCGATCGACGGCACCCGCGACATCCTTGGCGTGCCGGATGATTACCGCATCGGCATCGTGCCCGCGTCGGACACCGGCGCCGTGGAAATGGCGATGTGGTCGCTGCTGGGCGAACGCAAGACCACGATGGTCGCGTGGGAAAGCTTTGGCGCGGGCTGGGTGACGGATGCCGTCAAGCAACTCAAGCTGGATGCAGAGGTCAAGACCGCCGATTATGGCCAGATCGTTGACATGGCCGCGCTGGATTACGACACCGACGTGGTCTTCACTTGGAACGGCACCACCTCTGGCGTGCGCATGCCGCATGGCGACATGATCCCTGCGGACCGCACGGGCCTGACCATTTGCGACGCGACCTCTGCCGCCTTCGCCATGGACCTGCCATGGGACAAGCTGGATGTAGTGACCTTCTCTTGGCAGAAGGTCATGGGCGGCGAGGCTGCGCATGGGATGCTGATCCTGAGCCCCCGCGCCGTCGAACGGCTGGAAAACTACACGCCTGCGTGGCCATTGCCCAAGATCTTCCGTTTAACCAAGGGTGGCAAGCTGATTGAGGGCATCTTCAAAGGCGAGACGATCAATACGCCCTCGATGCTGGCTGTCGAGGATTACCTGCTGGCACTTGACTGGGCGCGCGATCTTGGCGGCCTGCCCGCGCTGATCGCCCGTTGCGACGCCAATGCCGCTGTGATCGACCAGTTCTGTGCCGCCAATGAGTGGATTGCCAATCTGGCCGAGGACCCGGCGACGGCGTCAACCACGAGTGTTTGCCTCAAGTTCACCGATGACAGCATTCCCGACGGCGCGGCTTTTGCCAAGGCAGTTGCCAAAAGGTTGGAAGCCGAAGGCGTGGCGCTGGATATCGGTGCGTATCGCGACGCTCCGGCTGGCTTGCGCATCTGGTGCGGGGCGACGGTGGAAACCGCTGATCTCGAGGCGCTGATGCCGTGGCTCGACTGGGCTTATCACACCGAGCGTGCAGCACTTTCCACGGCGGCCTGAACGGCCCGCCAAGATATAAGCAAACACCCGTCCCGGGCTTGACCCGGGACCTCTCCCTTACCCCCTCAACAGGAGGCCCCGGATCAGGTCCGGGGCGCGACCAACATGACCGCACCCAAAGTTCTCGTATCCGACAAGCTATCCGAAACCGCCGTCCAGATTTTCCGCGACCGCGGCATTGACGTGACCTTCGACCCGTCCATCGGCAAGGACAAGGACAAGCTGCTAGAGGTCATCGGCCAGTATGATGGCCTGGCCATCCGGTCCGCCACCAAGGCCACCGAAAAGCTGATCGAGGCCGCAACCAACCTCAAGGTCATCGGCCGCGCCGGGATCGGTGTCGACAATGTCGATATCCCCGCCGCGTCCAAAAAGGGCGTGATCGTAATGAACACGCCCTTCGGCAATTCTGTTACCACCGCCGAACACGCAATCTCGCTTATGATGGCCGTTGCGCGGCAAATCCCCGAGGCAAACGAATCTACCCATGCCGGGAAATGGGAAAAATCCCGTTTCATGGGCGTCGAGCTTTTCAACAAGACCCTTGGCGTGATCGGCGCGGGCAATATCGGCGGTATCGTCTGCGACCGTGCGCTGGGTCTGCGGATGAAAGTTGTGGCCTACGACCCCTTCCTGTCGGAAGAGCGCGCGGCAAAGCTGGGCGTGACGAAGGTCGAGCTGGATGAATTGCTGGCTCGCGCCGATTTCATCACCCTGCACGTGCCGCTGACCGACAAGACCCGCAACATTTTGTCGGCAGAGACCCTTGCCAAGACCAAAAAGGGCGTGCGGATCGTCAACTGCGCGCGCGGCGGTCTGGTCGATGAGGCGGCTTTGGCCGAGGCGATCAAGTCGGGCCATGTTGCCGGTGCGGGCTTTGACGTGTTCCAGACCGAGCCCGCGACCGACAGCCCGCTGTTCAACCTGCCCGGTGTTGTTGTCACCCCGCATCTGGGCGCTTCCACCACCGAAGCGCAAGAAAACGTCGCGCTGCAAGTGGCCGAGCAGATGTCGGATTACCTGCTGACCGGGGCCGTGGAAAACGCGTTGAACATGCCCTCCGTGACCGCAGAGGAAGCGCGCGTCATGGGTCCGTGGGTCAAGCTGGCGGGGCATCTGGGTGCGTTCGCAGGGCAATTGACGGATGAGCCGATCAAGGCGATCAACATCCTGTATGACGGGGTCGTCACGGAAATGAACCTGGACGCGTTGGGCTGCGCGGCCATCGCGGGTGTGATGAAAGCCACCAACCCCGATGTGAACATGGTCTCTGCCCCTGTTTTGGCTAAAGAACGCGGGGTCAAGATATCGACCACCACGCAGGCCAAGTCGGGCGTGTTCGACGCCTATATCAAGCTGACCGTCGTAACGGAAACGCGCGAGCGGTCCATCGCTGGCACTGTGTTTTCCGATGGCAAGCCGCGCTTCATCCAGATCAA
The DNA here is from genome assembly GCF_900499075.1 of Roseinatronobacter ekhonensis. GTDB lineage: Bacteria > Pseudomonadota > Alphaproteobacteria > Rhodobacterales > Rhodobacteraceae > Roseinatronobacter > Roseinatronobacter ekhonensis. Next base: position 37,710 of record NZ_UIHC01000001.1, read on the forward strand.
GGGCATCAATATCGACGCAGAGGTGGGCGCGCACATGCTCTACACCACCAACAAGGACGTGCCGGGCATCATCGGCACCTTGGGCGGCACGCTGGGCGGCAATGGCGTGAACATTGCCAACTTTACCCTTGGTCGCAAGGATTCCGGCGGCGATGCAATCGCGCTGCTGTATCTGGATGCCGCCCCGAACGATGCGGCGCTAACCGCCTTGCGCGGCACCAACCTGTTCCAGCAGGTGCGCCCGCTCGAATTTGAAACCAACTAGTCGCTGCGACACGACATCAAAGGCCCCGGTTGACCCGGGGCCTTTTGCGGTGTTGAGTGCGCCCGAAACTCAGATCCGGAACAAAAGCAGTGCAGCAGGTTTACGCGATTGGCGATATTCACGGGCATCTGTCCCTGTTGCAAGGCGCGCATGACCTGATCGCGCGTGACCGTGCGGCAAATGGCAGCGCGGTGGCCCCGATCATCCATATTGGTGATCTGGTCGACCGCGGCCCCGACAGTGCCGGTTTGCTACGCTACCTGCGCGAGGGCGTGGCGCGCGGTGAAAACTGGCAGGTTTTGATTGGCAACCACGACCGCCTGCTTGTGAATTTCATTCGCCAGCCAGAGTGGCACGACCCCGGATTGCGCAGGGGGCTGGACTACCTGCACCCTGGCATTGGCGGCCGAACAACCTTGCAAAGCTATGGGGTCGATGCCCGCGCGCTTGACGACCTGGCGACCGCACGGGCCGAGGCCCTCGAACTGGTCCCAGACTCTGATCTGGAGTTTATCGCCACCCGTCCGCGCATGATCGACATGGGCGAACAGCTCTTCGTGCATGCAGGTATCCGCCCGGGTGTGGCGCTGGACCAGCAGTCAGAGGATGATCTGCTCTGGATCCGCGATCCCTTCTTGCTGGACCCGCGCAATCACGGGCCATTGGTGGTGCATGGGCATACGGCCTTGGTTCGTGCGCGGCACTACCGCAACCGGCTGAATATAGACAGCTCCGCCGCCTATGGCGGGCCGCTATCTGCGGTGGTGCTGGAAGGGCGCAAAGCATGGCTTTTGACGCCCGAAGGGCGATCGGAACTGGTTCCGAACTAGCGACACTCTCTGAATTTGTTCAAAATTCTATACGGTTCAGAAATAATCTGTGCCAATGTAACCTATGGTTGTAAATTGGCCATGGTTACGAAACAAGAATCGGTCTTTGCGCCCGAAACAAGGAGATTGTCATGCATCTGCACCAATTGCAGCAGGCCCGCCCCGCATCGCGTGAACTTGCGCTGTTCGAGGACAGTATCCTCGCGCTTTATCTGGGGCAGGTCGCGGCCCGGATTTTTGGCCTTGGTGCCGTATGTCACCTCTGCGAAGGCGACAGCTTCACATTCGGCGGCCCGCAGACTCTGAACATCGTGCTCGATGGTGTGCTGGTGTCAGAACAGGGGTGGCAAGGACCGGGGTGCCATGTCACAGGCGACAATACGCGCTATGCCGTCAAGGGCGACAAGGCGGTGGTCTGGGTGCTGGACCGCAGCGGCGAAGCATGGAAGGGTGCAGCCGGTCGCCCTATGCATGTCGCACTCGACAATGCGCTGAAAGCCGCGGCGCGCGCGCTCACCGCCGCGACCCCTGCCGAAGAGCTACCCGACCCCGAAACACTCAGCGATGTCGATCATCCGCAAATCCGCCGTCAGGCCGCCCGCCTGCGTAGGACAACACACGCCGCCACGGCAGAGGCGATCTTCCTGTTCGTGCAGGCCATGCCTTACCGCTTCGGCAACTGGCAGGAACGTGCATCCGAAACACTGGCACGCGGCAATGGCATGTGCACGACCAAGGCGAACCTGCAAGTCACGCTCATGCGCGCCGCCGGTCTGGAAGCCGGGTTCGTGGAAATGCCGATGTCCATGTCGGTGCTGGGCAAGCTCATGCCGGCAGCGTGGCTGGCCATGATGCGCCCGACCGTGCGCCACTATTTTGGCGCGGTGAAACTGGGCGGACGCTGGCACGCCGCCGATTCGTCCTATAATGACGACAGCATGGGCATTTACCTCGAGAACTTCCCCGACTACGCGCATCTGCTGCCCGCGCGCCTGTCCGACGGCCAGCCCTACAGCCCAACGGCGGAGAAAAACGACATGGATCCGTTCGACATTCAGGTCGTGCCCCATCTGAACGCCGAGATGAGCAAGAAAAGCCGCTTCTCGCCCGCGCAGTTCGAGGCGCTCAATACACGGCTTGACCGCGCGCAGGGTTCGTGGCGCAATTGGGTCGAGGAAGATCATCCCGATCTGGGCGCAGGATTGCGCATTGTCAGCTAAAGGCGGAACCGCATGAGCTTCGACTGGGACTATACCGCCCCCACCCCGAGCGATATGGGCGACCATGACGTGCCGCCTGCCAGCACTCGGCTGGCAGGCAAGCGTATCGCGCTTCTGGTGACTGGCGGAATCGCGGCGATGAAGACCCCACAAATTGCGCGTGCCTTGCGCCGTCACGGGGCCGATGTGGTCGCGTTCGCCAGCACCGATGCACTGCGCTATGTCGCGCGAGAGGCGCTGGAATGGGCCTGTCTTGGGCACGTGGTCGACGGGCTGACATGGCGCGCCGAACACCTGTCCGATGACGCGCCGTTCGACGCCTATCTCGTTGCGCCGGCCACGCACAACACCATCGCCAAAATGGCGCATGGGATCGGTGATACGCTGGTGACTTCCGCCCTTATCTCGGCCTTGGGACGGTTGCAGCAGGGGCGCACCAAAGTTCTGGTCGCGCCCACGATGCATGGGTCCATGCACAATGCCCAGCTTGTGGACAATGCCAAACGCCTTGCCGGGCAAGGCGTGCATTTCATTGCCCCGCGCGACGCCTACGGCAAACACAACCTGCCCGACACGAATGTCATCTGCACGGCGGTCGGCCGCGCGCTGTCAACATCCCCGCTCAGGGGTAAACCCATCCTTGTCACGGCCGGGCCCACGCCCGTGCCCATCGACGGGGTGCGCCGCATCGTCAACCGGTTCCGGGGGCGGCTGGGGGCCGATATCGCCGACGAATTGACATGGCGCGGCGCCGATGCCGAACTCTTGCTAGGCGATGGCGCCTGGCGGCCCTCTGCACCCATGCGGCTGAGCATTGCGCGCACCTATGACGACTACCGCGATATGGTGGTTGCGCGCGCCGAACGGGGCCTGTTCGCGGGCATCTTTTCGGCAGGTGTCGCCGATTACCGCCCCAAACAGGTGGTCGATGGCAAGATCGTCTCGGGCAGCGCGGAACTGCCTTTGCTGCTGGAACCGACCGAAAAGGTCATCGACATGGCCATGGATGCGGGCGGCGGCATGCACACGGTCGCCTTCAAATACCTTGAACAGGTCACAGAGGAAGACCTGATCCGCGTTGCAAGCAAACGGCTGGACCGCGCAGGTCTTGTCGTCGCCACGCGCGGCGAGGATACCAAAGGCCGCGCCCAACGCGCGCTCATGGTGCGCCGGGATGGCGTCACGCCGATCGAGGGCAAAGCCCGTATCGCCAGCGCCATCGCCGACTACCTGGAGGAACTCGCGGCCCCTTCCGACACCCGCCTTGCGGCAGAATAAGCCCCTTCATCTTGCCCTAAATACTCAAAAAACCGGAACCCCCTGCCCGAAGGGCGGGGGGTGACACACAGACTTGCGGCGCAGCCGCTCCTTTTGGTCAAACCATCAAAACCGCGCTTACCCCCAGGGGTTCGCGCGCTCGCGTTGAAAGCGTTGCCCCTGCGCTTCGGCCAGCTTTACCAGTTCCGCGATCCGGTTTTCGGTGTTCGGATGGGTCGAAAACAGCTTGTCGCGTTTGAACGCGTGCAGCGGGTTTATGATGAACATATGCGCGGTTTGCGGGTTCTGTTCAGCGCGGTCATAGTCAATCCGGCTGGCAAAGCCCTGAATCTTTTCAAGCGCAGAGGCCAGCCAGAGCGGGTTGCCGCAAATCGCGGCACCCACCCGGTCGGCCTCGTATTCGCGCGAGCGGGAGATCGCCATTTGCACCACCGCCGCCGCCATGGGCGCAAGGATCATCACCAGAAGCGTCACGATGATATTCCCCCGATTCCGCCCACCAAAGAACATCGCGAAATTCGCCAGCATCGAGATCGCCCCGGCGAAGGTCGCGGTGATCGTCATGATCAGTGTGTCGAAATTGCGGATATGCGCCAATTCATGCGCCATCACCGCCGCCACCTCTTCATCCGACATGCGCTGCAAAAGCCCCGTGGTCGCGGCTACGGCGGCGTTCTCGGGGTTGCGGCCAGTTGCAAAGGCGTTGGGTTGGTCCTCGTTTATGACAAAAACGCGCGGGCGCGGCATGTCTGCGGCGTCGGCCATCCGATGCACCATCCGTTCCAGTTCGGGATGGATCTGGCTGTTGCATTCCTGCGCGTTGTGCATGCGCAACACCGCCTTGTCGGAATTCCAATAGGAATAGCCGTTCATGCCCACGGCCACCACCAGCGCGATCAGCAAGCCCGCACCGCCGCCCAAGGCATAGCCCACACCCATGAAAAGCGCGGTCATGGCGGCCATCAGCATGGCGGTTTTCGTGTAGCCCATCATCTTGCTTCCCCCCGCAGAGTTGTCCCGCTATCATATGGGGAAGGCGCCGGGGCTGCGCAAGCGGCGCGATCAGCTGTCCAGCAAACCTGCCTGACGGAACGCCGCACGCAGGTCTGATTTGGGGCGCGCGCCAAGATGGCCGATCACTTCGGCGGCCGCTATGCAGCCCATGCGGCCGGCGGTGTCCATGTCGCGGCCCAAAGCCAGCCCGAACAGGAACCCGGCGGCGAACTGGTCGCCTGCACCCGTGGCGTCCACAGGTGTCACGGTTTGCACGGGGATTTCAACGCGCACCCCGTCGCGGATGATCCAAACCGGGTCGCCAGAGCGGGTGCACACCACCAGATTGCAGTCGGACGTGGCTTGCGCCAGCGCGTCTTCAAGGTCATTCGCCTCGTATAGCGATATCCATTCCTGCTCATTGCCGATGACATAATCCATATCGTCGGCCACCAGTTTGCGAAAATCGGCGCGGTGGCGGTCCACGCAGAACGGGTCCGACAGCGCGATGCCGGCCATGCCGCCTGTGCTGCGACAGGCGCGCGCGGCTTTCAGGAAGGCCTCTTTGCCCTTGTCCTTGTCGAACAGGTAGCCTTCCAGAAAGACGATCTCACTATCTGCCATGACGGATTCGTCCACGTCCTCGGGGCCAAGCTCTGCCGACATGCCCAGATAAGTGTTCATCGACCGCTCGCCATCGGGGGTGACGAAAATCATGCTGCGCGAGGTTGGCAACTCGCCGCCGGTCACGGGGGTGTTGACGAATTTGGCGCCGACAGCGTCCGAATCCTGCGCGTAAAAGCGCCCCAACTCGTCGTCATTCACCCGTCCGACAAACGCGGCCCGCAAGCCCAACGCGCCCGCGCCTGCAAGGGTATTTGCGACCGATCCGCCAGAGGCTTGAGCGCGGTCATCCATGGCAGCAAAAAGCGCCTCTGCACGGTCGCGTTCGACCAATTGCATAATGGCTTTGTGGATGTCCATTTGTTCCAAAAAGCGGTCATCCACGGTGCTGATGACATCGACAATGGCATTGCCGATCCCGGCAAGCTGATAGGTTTTCATAGCGTTTTGTCCTCGAATTGGCACAGGTCACGGATCAGGCAGGTGCCACAGGCAGGCTTGCGGGCCTTGCAGGTGTAGCGCCCATGCAGGATCAGCCAGTGATGCGCGTGTCGTTGGTATTCTGCGGGAATGTGGTCCTCGATCGCGCGTTCGACCATATCGACGTTGCGTCCGGGGCAAATGCCGGTGCGATTTCCGACACGGAAGATATGCGTATCGACGGCTTGCGCCGGCATGCGCCACCACATGTTCAAAACCACGTTGGCGGTCTTGCGCCCCACACCCGGCAAGGATTGCAACGCGGCGCGAGAGGATGGCACCTCGCCGCCATAGTCATCGACCAGAATGCGGCTTAGCTTGATGACGTTCTTGGCCTTGTTGCGATAAAGGCCAATGGTCTTGATGTGCTCAATGACACCCTCTTCCCCAAGGGCGAGCATTTTCTCGGGTGTATCTGCAACCGCGAACAACCCGCGCGTGGCGCGGTTTACCCCGACATCAGTTGCCTGAGCCGATAGCGCTACGGCTACCACCAGCGTGTAGGCGTTGACATGCTCCAACTCGCCCTCGGGTTCCGGGTCCGCCGCGCGGAAGCGGCGAAAGATCTCGCGGATCGTGGGGTAGTCGAGTTGCTTGGTCATCGCCCTTCTATGCAACGCGGGCTGTTTAGGGGCAATCCCCTAGCCGCGCGCCATCGCCGCAAGGTCCAATGCGCCCAGATCGCGCATGACAGCGCGCACGGCGTCGGTGAAGTGGTCGCCATCGCCGGGGTGGTGGTCGCCTTGATGGATCACAAAAGGTGGCAGCAGCACAAACGGGCTGCGCCCGCCCTTGCGGGCCTGCACGATCACCCGTCGGGCGGGTCGTTGCGCACGCGCAGCCAGTGGCAGTGCCATGACGCTGGTGCGCCCTTTCAGCAGTGTCAGAATGTCGGGCAAGCGTTCGGTCAGGTGTATGATACTTAGCCAGCCCCCATCGCGCAGCCGCCGAAAGCCCACATCCAGCCAGTCGGCAAGGGGCGTGTCCTCGCGCAGGGCGCGGTCCCGACCCGCATCCTGTGCGGCTGGTGTATTGCTGGCGTAATAGGGCGGGTTGGCGATCACATGGTCGTAGCTTTGGGCGCGCAGGTCGCGTGGTAGGCTGCGCAAGTCGTTTTCGACCACGGTCAGCGCTGCGCCGTTCTCTGCGGCATTGCGTCGCGCAAGGGCGGCATAGTCTGCCTGCACTTCCACGCCGGTCAGCGATAGCCCCGGCACCCGCGCATTCAGGCACAGGCTTGCCACGCCCACGCCGCAGCCCAGCTCCAGCACCGATTGACCGGAACGTGCGGGCAGGCTGGCGGCCAGAAACACCGGGTCAGTTGCTGCGCGGTATCCTGTGCGCGGCTGCCATGCCCGCACATGCCCGTTCAGAAAGGCATCATGGGTCAGACCCGCGTCGTTTGACTCAGTCATGCAGCGGGATACCATTCTCTCGCAAGATGGAAGTCGCTATGAAATGATCTTCGCGGCGCACCAGCAACCGGCGCGGCATCATGCCCAAGGTCGATTCGAGTGTGTGCATATGGACGTCCACGTCGAACACCTCTATACCCTCGCCTTGTAACAAGGCCGTGGCAAACGGAATGATCGTCGGGTTCGTGGTGCGCAAAAGCTCTTTCATGGCGATAGTTTAGGGGCGCCGCCCGGTGTTTGTCGAGACAGGATGCAAATGATGGATACTCAGCACATACAAGACCGGCCACATGACGCGCTCGCGGATCATCTGGCCGATGATCTTGCAGCGGTGAATGCGCTGATCCGCAAGACCATGGCGTCCGAGCATGCGCCGCGCATTCCCGAAGTGACGGCGCATCTGATAGAGGCGGGCGGCAAGCGCATTCGCCCTATGCTGGTGCTGGCGGCGGCGGAACTGTGTGACTATCAAGGCGCGCATCACCACCATCTGGCCGCAACGGTCGAATTTATCCACACGGCCACATTGCTTCATGACGACGTGGTCGATGAAAGCGCACAGAGGCGCGGGCGCGCCACCGCCAACCTGCTGTGGGATAACAAATCCTCGGTGCTGGTGGGCGACTACCTGTTTGCCCGCGCATTCCAGCTTATGGTCGCCTGCGGGTCGCTTCGGGTGTTGGATATTCTGTCCAACGCGTCTGCCACGATCGCAGAGGGCGAAGTGCTGCAACTGACCACCGCGCAGAACCTAGGCACGACCGAAGACCAGTATCTGCGCGTGATCCGCGGCAAGACAGCGGCGCTGTTTTCGGCGGCAACCGAATCCGGCGCGGTGCTGGCCGGCGCGTCCGAGGACAAGGTCCGCGCGCTGTGCACCTATGGCGACGCGTTGGGTATCAGTTTCCAGATGGTCGATGATTTTCTGGATTTTGGCGGTGCCGGTGACGGTATCGGCAAACGCATTGGCGACGATTTCCGCGAGCGCAAGGTGACACTGCCGGTCATCCGCGCGGTCGCACGCGCTGACGAGGGTGAGCGCGCATTCTGGCAGCGCACCATCGCCAAGGGTGACCAGCAGGACGGTGATTTCGAGCAAGCTTGCGCGATCATCGCCCACCACGGGACATTGGAAGAGACGCGTGCCGAAGCGCTGGCGTGGTCGGATACGGCCAAAGAGGCGCTGTCGGCCCTGCCAGACACGCCCTTGCGCGCGATGCTGTCGGAGTTGTCGACCTATGTCGTGCAGCGTTTGAAGTAACCCTAAAGCGCCGACAGGATTGCGCGGGCCTGAAGGCTGTCGGCATCCATCTGAGTGATTAACTTGTCGACGCCCGCATAGGCTACCTCGTCGCGCAGATGTTCGACCAAAGCGACCGACAGGCGCGCGCCGTAGAGGTCGCCTGTGAAATCGAACAGGAATGTCTCCAGATTGGGCGTATTCACCCCGAACATGGGCCGCACACCCATAGAGGCGACACCGTGATAGCGCCCGGCATGGGGGCCGTCCATCACATCGACCAGAACGGCATAGACCCCGAAACGCGGCGGGTGCAATCCTTCGATGGACATGTTCGCGGTGGGGTAGCCCAAGTCGCGCCCGCGCTTTTCGCCGTGCAGAACCGGTCCCTCGATCCGGTGCCAATGGCCCAGCATATGCGCGGCCCGGCGCGGGGCGCCCTCTGTCAGCGCCGCGCGGATGGCGGTGGATGAAAATACGTCATCGCCCTGCGCGACGAGTTCTGCCACCGTCACATCAAAGCCAAGCTCATGGCCCAAAGCCTGCAAATCTGCGGCGGTGCCCGTGCGCCCTTTGCCAAAGCAGAAATCCGCCCCGATCACGACATGGCGAATGCCGAGCCCGATATGCAAAACCTGCTGGGCGAACGCGCGCGCCGTGAGGGTCGAGAGCGTCTCGTCAAAGGGCAGCTCATACAGCCGGTCGACCCCAAGCACTTGCAGACGGTGCGCCCGCGCTTGCGCGTTCATCAGCCGGAAAGGCGGCGCATCGGGGGCGAAGTATTCACGCGGATGCGGCTCAAACGTGACCACGCCCAAAGGCGCGTCGGGCCGGCGCGCCATGTCGATCACGGCACGGTGGCCAAGGTGCAGCCCATCGAAATTGCCCATGGCGACGGATGCGCCACGGGCATTTGCGTCAAGCCCTGTCCAGTGATGGAAAACCTGCATCTGCCCTCGTTGGGGCAAATGCGCCCCTTAGTCGAATTTGCGGCTGGGGGCGAGTACCGTGGCCTCACCCTTCAAGACCGTCATATCCCCCACAGTGCAGCGACAATCAAGGGTCACGCGGCGTTTGCCATAGTCGATGGTCAGAACCGTCACCTCGGCATGCACCACGTCGCCGGGGCGGACGGGGGCCATGAATTTCAACGACTGGCCCATATAGATGGTGCCATGACCTGGCAGTTGCTCGCCGATCACGGCCGAAATCAGACCCGCAGTCAGCATTCCGTGGGCGATGCGCCCCTCGAAAATCGTGTCCTGCGCGTAAGCATCGTCGAGATGAACGGGGTTCCGGTCGGTGGACACCTCTGCGAACAATTCGATGTCGCGGTCGGTGATTTCCTTTTGCAGATGGCGCGCCATGCCGATCTCAAGATCTTCAATGCAGATCGTGCCACGCGGGAAATTGTCATTCATGCCATTGTCCAACATCGTATCACGCCTTTCAAAGGTTCCGGGCCATGTTGCAGTGCAGCACTAGCCCATTGGGCCGAGTCGCGCAAGTGGCTTGCGTAATAAAATGTCAGTGTGGCGGGTTTATGGTGTAATTATGTTGCGCGGCATTCTGCCGCAATTACCTAAGGCGGCCGATTGCGAAACTGGGCGACTGCGCTTCGGATTGCAGCCAAGCGTCCAGCGCGGCTTGCTCCGGCTGCTCGACATCCGCGCCGAAGGCGTCCGCTGCCAACCCGCCAGTTATGAACAACGTATCGACCCCTTCGGCCATGCCGCCCTTGATATCGGTCTGGATGCCGTCGCCAATCGCGATCACCCGGTCTTCGGCAAAGGCAAGTCCCAGCTTTTGTGCGTGGCGGCGGGCCAGATCATAGATCGGCGGGTGCGGCTTGCCGAAATACAGGCTTTCGCCCCCCATCTGGTCGTAAAGCTGCGCCAGCGCGCCCGCGCAATAAATCCGGGTTTCGCCATAATCCACGACAATATCGGGATTTGCACAAAGCAGCTTTAACCCGCGCGCCTTGGCGGCCAGAAATCGTCCGCGATAATCTTCGGGGGTTTCGGTCAACTCGTTGAACGGACCTGTGCAGACGATGCCTTCGGCCTCGTCAAAGCTGACGCGTTCGATGGCGGGGCGGTCCTTGGCCCAATCGGGCAGGTCGGTGAAGAACCCGTCATCCTTGTCCGGCCCCAGATGCCAGACCTTCGTGCCCACCGCGCCCATCAGCATGGCCTGTTGTGCGGCATCGCCAGAGGTTGCAATCGCATCATAGGCGTCGGTGGACAGGCCCATCGCGTCGAGCCGTTCACGCACGCCCGCTTCAGGGCGCGGGGCGTTCGTGACCAGAATGACCTTTCCGCCAGCTTTGCGATACGCGATCAACGCGGCCTCGGCGGCCGGGTAAATGACCTCGCCATTATGCACGCAGCCCCATAGGTCTACCAAGGCAAGGTCATAGGTTGCCGATACTTCGGAGAAGCTGCTCAGAATACGGGTCATATCGGGTCTTTCAAACGGCCAGAACGGGAATGATCTGCTTCTTGCGGCTCATGACGCCGGGCAGGGTGACAGTGTCGCCTGACACGGACACGCCAAAGGACTTTTCCGCGACATTGCGCGTCACGTCATTGGGCACCAGCATGGTCGCCTCTTCGCGCAGAATATCGACAATGAACAGCAGAACCTGATCGGCGCCATCCTCGTTGGCGACACTGTCCATGCTGGCCATCAGGCTGTCCTTGCGCGACAGGATCTGCTCTGGCGAGGTGGTTTCCAGCACCGAGACGCGGAATTTCTTGCCGCCCACTTCGTAGTTCTTCGAATCCATCCGCAACAGCTCGGCATCTGAAAACGCTGACACGTCCGACTTTGCGGCAAACATGGCGCTGGCCAGCGCCCCCATGTCCACGCCCAGATCATCGGCCAAAGCATGCGCAATGGCGCGGTCTTCCTGGGTCGTGGTTGGCGAGCGGAATTCCAGCGTGTCCGACAGGATGCACGACAACATCAGCCCCTTCACCCATGCGGGGGCTTGCGCCATGTGCTTGCCGATCAGGCTGTTCATGATGGTCGCGGTACAGGCCAGCGGGCGGATGGTGATGTCGATCGGCCCCTTGGTTTCAAGTCCGCCGACCAGCTTGTGGTGGTCTATGATCGCTGCCACATCCAGTTCGTTGATATTGCCGGGCAATTCGCCGGGGTTGTTGGTATCGACGACGACGGCGGTGGTACCATCGGCAATCTCGGTCATGATGCGGGGCTTGGGACAGTCCCAATGTTTCAGCACAAACGCCGCTTCGGTGTTGGGTTCGCCTAGCAATACGGCCTCTGCCGGAGTTTTCCGCACCTCGTTCAGGAACCAAGCCCAGATGATGGGCGAGCCAGTGGAATCAGTGTCGGGCGAAAGATGGCCGAAAACAAGCGTGGTCATGTCGTGCTGTCCCGTATGTTTGTGGTTTTCGGGCGCGTTATAGGCGCTGCGTTGAGCCTTGTCATCCACTGTTGCGACAAGGGTTTGACAGGCCGAATTTCAAGGGTTCCGTGCATAAAGATTTTTGACAGATGGCTGCTTGACAGCCTGTCGCACCCTGCCTACCTATGCGCCGTTAGCACTCGCTGCCTATGAGTGCTAATCAAATTCAACCTGGAACCAAGGGAGTGTTCTCAGATGGCATTTAAACCGCTGCACGATCGTGTGCTTGTCCGCCGTGTCGAAGGCGAAGAAAAGACCAAGGGTGGCCTTATCATCCCCGAAACCGCCAAGGAAAAGCCTGCCGAAGGCGAGATCATCTCGACCGGTGATGGCGCCCGCAAGGATTCGGGCGAATTGATCGCGCCCGCCGTCAAGGCAGGCGACCGCGTTCTGTTCGGCAAATGGTCCGGCACCGAAGTCACCGTCGATGGTGAAGAGCTGCTGATCATGAAGGAAGGCGACATTCTGGGCGTTATCGCCTGATCTCGCACCTGACCAACCCAATTCAGACAACCAGGAGGCACCGAAATGGCTGCTAAGGACGTCAAATTCAACACCAATGCCCGCGACCGTATGCTCAAAGGCGTGAACATTCTTGCCGATGCCGTAAAGGTCACGCTTGGCCCCAAAGGCCGTAACGTCGTGATCGACAAATCCTTCGGCGCACCCCGTATCACCAAAGACGGTGTCACGGTCGCCAAGGAAATCGAACTGGAAGACAAGTTCGAGAACATGGGCGCGCAGATGGTCAAAGAAGTGGCCTCGCGCACCAATGACGAAGCCGGTGACGGCACCACCACCGCGACCGTTCTGGCCCAAGCCATCGTGCGCGAAGGTCTGAAATCGGTTGCCGCTGGCATGAACCCGATGGACCTGAAGCGCGGCATCGATCTTGCGACCAAGAAAGTCGTCGAATCGATCATGGCATCGGCTCGTCCCGTCAATGACAGCGATGAAGTGGCGCAGGTCGGCACCATCTCCGCGAACGGCGAATCCGAAATCGGCCGCCAGATCGCAGATGCAATGCAGAAAGTCGGCAACGAGGGTGTGATCACCGTCGAGGAAAACAAAGGTCTGGAAACCGAGACCGATGTTGTCGAAGGCATGCAGTTCGACCGCGGTTACCTGTCGCCCTATTTCGTGACCAACGGCGACAAGATGATCGCCGAGTTGGATGACTGTCTCATCCTGATCCACGAGAAGAAGCTGTCCTCGCTGCAGCCGATGGTTCCGCTGCTGGAGCAAGTGATCCAGTCGCAAAAGCCGCTGCTGATCATTGCCGAAGACGTCGAAGGCGAAGCACTGGCGACCCTCGTGGTCAACAAACTGCGCGGTGGTCTGAAAATTGCCGCCGTCAAAGCACCGGGCTTTGGTGATCGTCGCAAGGCCATGCTGCAGGATATCGCTGTTCTGACCGGTGGTCAGGTGATCAGCGAAGATCTGGGCATGAAGCTGGAAAGCGTGACCATGGACATGCTTGGCTCTGCCAAGACCGTCAATATCACCAAGGACGAAACCACGATCGTGGACGGCGCTGGCGAAAAGGCCGAGATCGAGGCACGCGTGTCCCAGATCCGTGCGCAGATCGAAGAAACCACCAGCGATTACGACCGCGAGAAGCTGCAAGAGCGTCTGGCCAAACTGGCAGGCGGTGTTGCCGTTATCCGCGTGGGCGGCATGAGCGAAGTGGAAGTGAAAGAGCGCAAGGACCGTGTCGATGACGCTCTGAACGCAACCCGCGCGGCCGTTCAGGAAGGCATCGTTGTCGGCGGTGGCGTGTCGCTCGTTCAAGGGGCAAAAGCGCTCGAAGGTCTGGAAGGCGAGAACCCCGATCAGACCGTCGGTATCTCTATCGTGCGCCGTGCGCTTGAAGCGCCGCTGCGCCAGATTGCTGAAAATGCTGGTGTGGACGGGTCTGTCGTTGCCGGCAAGATCCGCGAATCGAACGACAAAACCTTTGGCTTCAACGCTCAGACCGATGAATATGGCGACATGTTCAAATTCGGCGTTATCGACCCCGCCAAGGTTGTGCGCACCGCGTTGCAAGACGCCTCTTCGGTGGCTGGTCTGCTGATCACGACCGAAGCCATGATCGCCGACAAGCCAGAGCCAAAAGGCTCGAACGGCGGCGGCGGTATGCCCGACATGGGCGGCATGGGTGGCATGGGCGGCATGATGTAAGCCAGCCCGGCACATGAAACACGTCGAAAGGCCGCCCTTCAGGGCGGCCTTTTTTCATGCGAACCGGCTCTTTATGGCCGCAAACCCGAAAATTCCTTTGGTCGTGTGACCGGCTGGTCTAGAGTGGCGTCATCACGGATTGTTGAAGCCAATTCTCGGGGATATTTTATGCGCAGCGTTTTCAAATCACTCTTACCTGCGGCCGCCATGTCGGTCGTCATGGCATCCGGCGGGATTGCACAATCAGTCGAATCCGGCTTCACCGCCATGTCGGACGGGGATTTCGCGACCGCCTATCGTGCCTTGCGCCAAGCAGCGGCACATGGCGACGCGCGTGCCGGCGCGCTGATGGGTGAGATCTTTGGCACAGGGCCTTACGCGCGCACCCCTGATGCCACGGTCGAGGCTCCGGATGCCGGGGCGCAGACAGCCCCGCGCGTTGCACCGCAACAACCCGCCGTGCTGCCCGCAGAACGCGGCCGTTTGCTGGCGCCGCTGGTCATACGCCGTCCGCCGCCGCGCCCCTTTGCCGTCCCGTCGGCCCCGATGGCGCTGAATGATGACATGTTCGCGCAGATCGATATGGCTTTGGCGGAAATCGGGCGCGATCTGTTCTTTGACCCGATCCTTTCGGGCAACAAGGATGTCTCTTGCGCGACCTGTCACCACCCCACGCTTGGGTCCGGCGATGGGGTATCACTGGGTCTTGGGACCGGCGCGGCAGGGCTTGGGCCGGAGCGAAGTGTCGCTGGCCCCTATAGCGCGCAAGAGCGTATTCCGCGCAACGCGCCCGCGCTTTGGAATTTGGGCGTATCCGATCTGCGCGTCTTGTTCCATGACGGGCGCGTGGAGCGTGACCCCACCGACCCCGCGACGCTGCTCACCCCGCAGGGGCCGTTGGATTACATGGCGCTCGACTCTGTTTTGGCCGCGCAAGCCCTGTTTCCGGTGCTGTCACACGCAGAAATGGCTGGCCGCGCGACAGAGAACAGGGTTGCGACAGCCGTCAAAGAAGAGCGCATTCATGGCGATGATGGTGCATGGGCGCTGCTATCGGCCCGGATTGACGGGATCGACGACTACCGCACGTCATTTTCGGCGTGGCGCGGGCAGGATGCGCGTGTCCGCATGGACGAGATCGCCAATGCTATCGCGGCCTTTATCAGCCATGAATTCCGGGCCAACGACACGGCGTTCGACCGGTATATGCGCGAAGAGGCCGCGCTTTCGCCCGAAGCGGGCGAGGGGATGCGCCTGTTTTTCGGCAAGGCGCGCTGCGCCGAATGTCACTCTGGTGCGCTGCTAAGCGACCAAGAGTTCCACGCCATGGGTGAGCCGCCCATCGGGCCGGGAAAAGAGCGGGACGCCGATGGCTATACCCGCGATATCGGGCGCGCGGCTGTCACGTTATCGCGGGGCGATGCCTATGCCTTTCGCACGCCGATGCTGCGCAATGTTGTCCATAACGGGCCATGGGGCCACGCAGGCGCGTTCTCTGATCTGCGCGATTTCGTGACCCATCACATGGACCCTGTCGCAGGGCTGGAACGCTACAGCCCCCAAGCCGTGTTGCCGCAACTGGCCAGCGCGCTGCCGGATTACGGTGCGCTGTCCAACCGGATGCAAGTGGGGGCTGTCAAAGCTGCCGCCGCCCGCACCATGAAGCGTTACGGCATGCCAGCGTTGGCAGAGGGCGAGATGGACATGCTGATGGCATTTCTGGACGCGTTGTCCGACCCTGCCTCGCTGGACGGGCGCATAGGCGCGCCCGACAGCCTGCCCAGTGGTTTGCCGCTCGCCGAATAGGGCGCAGCGTGCCCGCGACCGCGGCGGTTTATTCCGCCGCAGCGTGTTGCAGCGCGCGCACCCCGATATTGCCCTCCAGCATGGCGCGGATAGCCTGCACCGCCGCGTGGCTGCCAGCCGCCGTCGTGTAATAGGGGATCTTGTCATAGAGCGCGACCGCGCGGATTTCGCGGCTGTCCTCTATGGCTTGCGCGCCCTCGGTCGTGTTCAGCACCATCGCGATCTCGCCGCTTTTCAGCAGGTCCACGATATTCGGACGCCCCTCATAAACTTTGTTGACCACCTCGCAGGGCACATCCTGCGTGCCCAGCCAGTCGGCCGTGCCGCGTGTGGCGACAATGGCAAAGCCCATTTCGACCAGCAGTTTCGCGGCTTCGACCATCATCGGGCCTTTGTCATAGTCCTTGATCGACAGGAACACGCGGCCCGAGGCGGGCAGGTCTACGCCAGCGCCCAGCTGCGCTTTGTAGAATGCGCGGTCAAAGCGGCGCGCCCAGCCCATCACCTCGCCGGTGGAGCGCATCTCCGGCCCCAGCAACGTGTCGACACCGGGGAAGCGTGCGAAGGGCAGCACGGCTTCCTTGACCGAGAACCACGGTGTTTGCGGGTCCGCCAGTGTCATCGGGTCGCCCATGGGCAGCGGGTCTGACGGGGCAACATCGGTCGAGATCGGCGCGCGCTGCGCGAAGTTCGACAGAGGCTCTCCCGCCATCAGCCGCGCGGCGATGGACGCAATCGCGCTGTCGGTTGCCTTGGCCACAAACGGCACCGTCCGCGAGGCACGCGGGTTCACTTCCAGCACATAGATTTCGCCATCCTTGATGGCGAATTGCACATTCATCAGCCCCACCACGTTCAGACCGCGCGCCATGGCTTCGGTCTGCACGCGCAACTCGGCAATGGTCGCAGCATCCAGCGAGTAAGGGGGCAGCGAACAGGCGCTGTCGCCCGAATGCACGCCCGCCTCCTCGATATGCTGCATGATGCCTGCCACATGCACGTTCTCTCCGTCGCAAAGAGCATCGACATCCACCTCGACCGCGCCGATCAGGTAGCTGTCCAGCAGAACGGGGTTCTTGCCGGACACGACCACCGCGTCGCGGATATAGCGTTCCAGATGCGCGTCGTCGCGCACGATCTCCATTGCGCGGCCACCCAGCACATAGGACGGGCGGATTACCAACGGGTAGCCCACCTGTTGCGCGATCTTGAACGCCTGTTCGGGGCTGGACGCAATGCCGTTGACCGGTTGACGCAAGCCTAGCTTGTTCAGCAGCGCCTGAAAACGCTCGCGGTCTTCTGCAAGGTCAATCGCATCGGGGCTCGTGCCGAGGATTGGGATACCCTCGTCCTGAAGCGCATTGGCCAGTTTCAGCGGCGTCTGTCCACCGAACTGCACAATCACCCCGTGCAGCGTGCCGTTGTCCTGCTCTACCCGCAGAATTTCCAGCACATGCTCCAGTGTCAGCGGCTCGAAATACAAGCGGTCCGACGTGTCGTAATCGGTCGACACGGTTTCGGGGTTGCAGTTGATCATGATCGTCTCGTAGCCAACATCGGTCAACGCGAAACAGGCATGGCAGCAGCAATAGTCAAACTCGATCCCTTGGCCGATCCGGTTCGGACCGCCACCCAGAATAACCACTTTCTTGCGGTCAGAAGGGCGCGCTTCGCATTCGGCATCGCCCATGACCGGGGTTTCATAGGTCGAATACATGTAGGGTGTCTGCGCTTCGAACTCTGCGGCGCAAGTGTCGATCCGCTTGAACACCGCGTTCACACCCAGATTGCGGCGCGCGCGACGGACCTGATCCTCTTCGCGGCCGGTCAATGTGGCAAGACGGGCATCGGTAAACCCCATCATTTTCAACTCGCGCAGGCCGTCGGCGGTGACGGGCAGGCCATCGGCACGGATGCGCGCTTCCATGTCGATAATTTCGCGGATGCGGGCCAGAAACCACGGGTCAAACGCGGTTGCGGCCTGAATATCGTCATCATTCATGCCCTCACGCATGGCCTGCGCGATCAGGCGCAGCCTGTCGGGCGTCTGGGCGCTGATGGCCTTGATAATGGCCGCGCGATCAGGCGCGCCTGGAATGGCGATCTCATCAAACCCGCTCAGGCCGGTTTCCATGCTGGCCAGCGCCTTTTGCATGGATTCGTGGAAGGTCCGGCCAATCGCCATTGCTTCGCCCACAGATTTCATAGCGGTGGTCAGCTCCGCTTCGGAGCCTGCGAACTTTTCAAAAGCGAACCTTGGGATTTTGGTGACAACGTAATCTATGGTCGGCTCGAACGAGGCCGGTGTCACTTTCGTGATATCGTTGTCCAGTTCGTCCAGCGTGTAACCCACGGCCAGCTTGGCCGCGATCTTGGCGATCGGAAAGCCCGTGGCCTTGGACGCCAGCGCGGACGAGCGCGACACGCGGGGGTTCATCTCGATCACAACCATGCGTCCGTCGGCGGGGTTGATCGCCCATTGCACGTTCGATCCGCCGGTTTCGACCCCGATCTCGCGCAGCACGGCAATAGAGCCGTTTCGCATGATCTGGTATTCCTTGTCGGTCAGCGTCAGCGCGGGCGCAACGGTGACAGAGTCGCCCGTGTGCACGCCCATCGGGTCCACGTTTTCGATGGAACAGACGATGATGGCGTTGTCGGCGCGATCGCGCACGACCTCCATCTCGTACTCTTTCCAGCCCAGCAGCGATTCATCGACCAAGATCTGCGCGACGGGCGACGCATCCAGCCCCGAGCGGCAAATGCGCTCGTAATCGTCACGGTTATAAGCCACGCCGCCGCCGGTGCCGCCCAGCGTGTAGGCGGGGCGGATGATCGCGGGCAGACCGACGAATTCAATGGCATCAATCGCCTCTGCCACGCCAGCGTTGATATCGTACTTTCCGTCATCCTGTTTCGGCGCGGCGATAATGGTGGCGCGCGGGTTTTCCAGCCCGATGCGGTCCATCGCCTCGCGGAACAGCTTGCGGTCCTCGGCCATTTCGATGGCGTCGCGGTTCGCGCCGATCAACTCTACCCCGAACTTTTCGAGCACGCCCATATCGGCCAGCGCCAGCGACGTGTTCAGGCCCGTCTGTCCGCCCATCGTTGGCAGCAGCGCGTCGGGGCGCTCTTTCTCGATGATCTTGGCGACAATCTCGGGGGTGATGGGTTCGATATAGGTTGCATCCGCCAGCCCCGGATCGGTCATGATCGTGGCCGGGTTGGAATTGACAAGGATAACCCGATACCCTTCCTCGCGCAGTGCCTTGCAGGCCTGTGCGCCGGAATAGTCGAATTCGCATGCCTGACCGATAACGATTGGCCCCGCCCCGATGATCATGATGGATTGGATATCGGTTCTTTTCGGCATGGCTGACCCCCTTGCACGCGCAGGCCCGCGCCCCGTGCGGGGCCCGCGCAAATTGAGGCGGGTTATAGGCAATGACCGGGCCAGTGCAACCCCATTCGCGATGGCCGGAAATCACTCTACGGGCTTGCGCGTTTAAATTGAAATTTAACCTTTCATATACTACCAAAAGCAGTGCGTTGCCGATAGAAGACAATTCTTTGAAAGTCGTTTAACATGAGCGAGGCCGATCTTATCCGGCGCCGATGGCGAGGGTTGTCTGTGACAGACCCAGAGCAAAATGGAATGCCGCCGGATGGAGGCAATGAGCAGCGCCTGACAGAGACTCAGGCGCTGGTGGTGCAGTTGATAAACCGCCTTCTCTCTGCGCCGGTGGAAGACGTGGATTGCGCCGTTGACGACGGGCTAGCCCAGATCGGCAGCTTCACCGGCCGTGATCGCGTTTATGTTTTCATGATAGAGGGGGACACCGGCAGCAACACCCACGAATGGTGCAGCACTCATACCGAGCCGATGATTGACGAGTTGCAGAACCTGCCGGTCGCCGCGTTCGAGTGGATGTTGGCGCCGATCCGCGGTGGTGGGGCGTTTCATTTGCCCGAAATCGCCGAACTCCCACCTGATTCGGAAGAGTATGAATTCCTGTCGCATCAGGGAATCAGGTCGCTTCTGATTGTGCCGATGATCGACGAGCAGACGCTGGTCGGGTTCGTCGGCTTCGATAGCGTGCGCAATTCGGGTATGTTCCTGCCCGGCGAAATCTACTTGCTGCGATCTTTTGCCGATGTGGTCCGCTCTGTGCTGATGCGGCGCAAAGCCACCTTCGAAATGCGCGTTGCACAAGAGGAACTGGCTAAGGAGCGCGCGTTCTTGCAGGGCATTGTCAGCACGAATGCGGCTGGGTTCGTGGTGCTTTCGGGCAACGGCGAGATTGTCTATGCCAATGACGAGGCAGAGCGTGTCCTGGGCGTCACCGTCGCAGAAATGCAAGGGCAACCATATAATTCCCCAGACTGGCGGATCACGGATATTTCCGGGCGGCCCATACCAGATGAGCAGGAACCCTTTACCATTGTAAAGCGCACGGGGCATATGGTGGAGAACCACCGGATTGCGCTGCATTGCCCAGATGATTTGCGCTATGCGTCCATCAACGCAGCCCCCATTGCCCATGGCGAGGTCGAGGCTGCGTCTGTGGTGTATTCGGTGACGGATGTGACCGGATTGGTGCGGGCAGAACAGGCGCGCGAAATCGCGTTGCAGGAAGCGCACCGCGCCAATGTGGCCAAGTCGAATTTTCTTGCCAAGATGAGCCACGAAATCCGCACGCCGCTGAACGGCATACTTGGCATTTCCGACATTCTCGAAGAAATGATTGAAGATCCCGCTCAGGTGCGCATGCTTGATATCTTGCGCGACAGCGGCGGGTTGCTGATGGGGATCATCAACGACCTTCTGGACATGTCCAAGATAGAGGCCGACGCGCTGGAGCTGGAGGCCACGGCCTTTTCTTTGGCCGATCTGGCCCGCCGCACGGAAGAGGTGCACACATTGCGCGCCTCTGAAAAACGGCTGTCATTTGCCGTGAAAATTGACGATCCCACGGGGCGGGACCGGCTGGGCGACCCGCAACGCCTGACGCAGATTCTGCACAACATGATCTCGAACGCGATCAAATTCACCGAGCGCGGGCATGTGTCGGTTTCGATTTCCGCACCCGATGACAACACCGTCATCATGACGGTCGAAGACAGCGGGATTGGCATGACACAGGCGCAACACGCCCGCATGTTTGATGCGTTCTTGCAAGCCGACAGTACCATTTCGCGCCGCTTCGGGGGAACGGGATTGGGCATGTCGATCGTGCGAAATCTGGTTGAGTTGATGGGGGGAACCATCGAAACCAAATCGGCGCCGGATGTCGGCACGACGATTGCCATACGGTTGCCCATTCCGGTTGCCCCGCAATCGGCGGATACCGCGTTGCCGGCCAGCAAGCCTGCGCCGGTCAGATCTCAGCGGTTGCCCGAAATGTCTATTCTTGCGGCGGATGATAACCGCACGAACCAGATGATACTAAGCATCATGCTGGGGCAGTTGGGTGCGCGTGTGACGCTGGCGAATGACGGGCTCGACGCGTTGGAAAAGGCGCGCACTGAGCGTTTCGATTTGATGATCCTCGATATTTCGATGCCGGGTATGGACGGGGTCACATTGTTGAATACCATCCGTTCCGAGGACCGGAACGCCGGTCGTCCGCAAACCCCCGCCTTTGCGTTTACCGCGAATGCGATGTCTCATCAGGTGGACAGCTACCTGCAAGCGGGGTTCGACGCGTGCCTGACCAAGCCGCTGAAGCTGGAACGGCTACACACCACCTTGCTGGAGTTTTTTGCCGAGCGCGAGCTTAGCTGATCGAGGTGCCGGTTACAGAGAGCACGCGCCCTCCGGCGGCTCTTGCATCTTCGATGTCATGTGTCACGAGGATTGTCGGCAGATCGCGGGCCTGCGCAAAGGTGAAGGCCCGCATCTGATCGCGCAGACCGGCGTCCAGCTTCGAGAAGGGCTCATCCAGCAAAAGTGCATGCGGTGCGCTGAGCAGCGTGCGCATCAGTGCGACTCGGGCGCGCTGCCCGCCGGACAAGGTCGCCGGATCGCGCTTGCCCATCCCGTCCAGTCCCGCCGCCGAAAGTGCTTCGGCAATGCGCGCGTCGCGGTCGGGTGTGCCGCGCGGCAGGCCAAATCCCAGATTGCCGCCGACGGACAAATGCGGAAACAGCACGTCGTCTTGGAACAGCAACCCCATGCGGCGCTTGAATGTCGGCACGTTGGTCACGTCTTTCCCGCCCAGATGGATGTGGCCGGTCATCTTGAACGCAGGTGGCAGGGCGCCGATAATCGCCGCCAAAGCCGTGGATTTTCCACAACCCGACGGTCCCATCAGGGTCAGCACCTCGCCTGCCGCGACGGTCAGGTCCAGTGATACCATCTCGCGCCCGTCTTGCGTTATGCGCAGCTTGTCCAGTTGCAGGCTCATGCCACTTTCAGCCCCCGTCTGCGCCGCGCAATCAGCGCGGGCAGGGCCAGCGCAAGTGCGAAGACCACCATCGGCAGCGCCATTTGCATCACCGCCCAAACCCCGATCAGCCGCCGGTTGCCGGAGGCCGCGAGCGCCACCGCCTCTGTGGTCAATGTGCCAACACGGCCCGCGCCGATCAGTAGGGTTGGCAAATATTGCGCAACCGATGTCGCGAAACCTACGGCAAAGGCAATGCACAGTGCGCGAAGAATCATGGGCAGCCGGACAGCGACCAGCACGCGCCATGGTCCCGCACCAAGCGCCGATGCCGCCAGCCCAGCACGGTGGTCCCATGCCTGCCACGGGTCCGACAGCGACAGCGCGACATAGGGCAGCACAAAGACCAGATGCACCGCCAGCACCGCGCCCAAGGTGCCGTCCAGCCCCAGCCAAAGGCCCAGGGCTGACAACCCCGGAAGGAAGGCGATTTGCGGCACCAGAAGCGGGATGTAGATGACCTTGACCAAGCGCGATGCGCCTGCTTGCAGATGCGCGATTGTCAGCACCAGCGCGATCAGCGCCGACAGACCCGCCAGCAGCGCAGTGGTGCGCCCAAGCCCGACAAGCTGCGCCGACTGATCCGTCCAGACACGCAGGCCGTAGCTTTGTGGCAGCAGGTCGGGAAAACGCCACAGCCCGGCGACGGACCAGAGTGCCAAACCCGTCAGCCCCAAGCCCACGCCCAGACCGATAAAGGCCATGGGCAGTGCCACGAGCGTCCGCAACGGGGTGTCAAGCATCTGGCCACGCGCCCCGCGCCCGGCCCACAGGCGCCCTCTGGCGGCGACTATCCGCTCTGCCAGTATCCAGACTGCCAGAGCGCCCAGCACCAACAGCAGTTGCAGCACCGCACCCGCGCTGGCGGTAAACCGCAAGGTCAGGTCGGGCGCTGTCATCCAGTCCAGAACTTGCACGGCCAGCGTGTTGGGGCGGGTTGGCCCAAGGATGAGCGCGACATCCACCACCGACATTGAATAGGCCAGCACGGCAAAAACCGGCAAGCGTATCTGGCGGTAGACAGCAGGCAGCACGGTCTTGGCCCATCCCATAACGCGCCCGTAACCCAAGCTGCGCGCCACCGCCATGCGACGGGCGCTGTCGGTCTGGCCAAGCGCGGCAAGGGTCATCAGCATCAGGAACGGCACTTCCTTCAGCACCAGCCCTGCGATCAGCGCCAGTCCAGCTTGGTCGTTCACGATCAGCAGGTCGGGGGGGCGGTCCCAGCCGGTGGCCCAGGGCGAGAGCGCGCGCGCCACCCAGCCAGAGGGCGCAATAAGAAATGCCAGCCCGAACGCCGCTGCCGCGTGTGGCAAGGACAAAAGCGGCGCAAGCAGGCTTGTGACCACGCGAAAGCTACGCGTACCCTGCCATGCGGCGACAATCAGCAGCGTGATGGCAAGCGATATAACCGTGGCCCCAAGCCCAGTGACAATCGACAACCGCACGGCAGAGCCAAGGCCGGGCCATGCCGCCAAGTCGCGCCAAGGGGCAAGGCTGAAATCCGCGCCTCCAAGGGCGGGAAAGTAGCCGAAGGCGGGCAGAACAGCGCCCGCCAGCCCCGCCGCGACCGGCAGCGCCATCAGGGCGACCACCAATCCCGGCGCGGCACGGATCATTCGGCGGTGCCGTAGCGCGCGGCCCAATCCTCGGCCACGCGGGTCATCCAGCTTGGGTGCGGCTCCAGCAGGCCGGTGCCCATCTCGTCGGGGGAAAGCGTGGCGATGCCCAGATCCAGCGCGTCAAACCGCGCGCGGTTTTCTGGCGTCAGCCTGTCCATGCCCAGCACTGTCTGAAACCCAAGCACGGCGGGGTCTTGCGCAAGCGCCTGGATTTCAGGATCAAGGATCAGGTTGGCCAGCACCAATGCGCCGGCTTTGTTGGCGGCGTTGTAGGGGATGGACAGATAAGACGAATTCGCAAGCGTGCCCTCGTCGAACACCATGGTGCGGACGGTATCTTGCAATTCGCCATCGGCGATCGCGGCAGAGGCCCGACCGGGGTTGAACGAAAAGCCGATATCAACCTCTCCATCCGCCAGAAGCTGCCCCAGCGCGGGCTCGTTGGCGGGATAGGCGCGGCCCGAGCGCCACAGGTTCGGCGTGATCTCATCCAGAAAGGCCCAAAGCGGTGCGGTCACGGCGTCGTAATCCACGTCGTCGGTCGGCTTTAGCAGGATCGACGGGTCGTCCAGCACGCCATATAGCGCTTGTTTCAGAAAAGATGTGCCCAGAAAATCGGGGGGCTGCGGATATGTGAAGCGACCGGGGTTCGCGGCAATCCACGCGCGCAACGCGTCCAGCGAACGGGGCGGTTGCGGCACCGTCGCGCTGTCATATTCGAACACCATCTGGAACATCGCCCACGGGCTGCCATAGCCCTCTACCGGCAGGGTGAAGTCGATCAGGATGGCCGGGTTGGCGTCGGTATCGACAAGCGACCAGTTGGGCAAATCCTCGGCAAAGGGGCCGAACAGCAGGTCTTGGTCCTTCATAGAGGCGAAATTCGCCCCGTTGATCCAGATCACATCGACCGCGCCGCCGTCGTCACGGCCCGCCGCGCGTTCTGACACCACGCGGGTCACAGCATCGGCGGTATCGGCCAAGCGGACATGTTCCAACGTGACATCGTGGCGCTCGGACAGCTCGGCCCCGACCTGCGCGATAAAGCTGTTGATCCGGGGATCGCCGCCCCAAGCGTGCCAATACACGGTCTGGCCGCGCGCCTCTTCCAGCACAGCGGGCCAATCGGAGGTGTCCGGCGTCTGTGCGAATGCAGGCATCGCAAGCGCCAGCGCGCAAGCCGCGGCGCAAGTCTGAAATCGCATGTTTTTACTCCATCGTGGTTTGCGTCTCAGTGCCTTTACGTTACGAGTTTGTCAAAGGTTCCAATGTTTTTCGCTTTTGCGACACGGTGTCGTGAAACACATTGCGGCCTTGGGCCGTATATTGATGACAAAGACCCGACTCCGGAAGGCCGCCTGCCCATGCTTGACCGACATTTGCGCCCGCTGATCGACCCGCCGCTCAACCTGATCGGCGGACAAATCGCGCGGGTTGGCCTGACCGCGAATATGGTCACGCTGATCGGGCTGGCGTTCGGGCTGGCGGGCGCGGGGGCCATCGTTGCCGGGCATTTTCTGTTGGCGGTGGCGCTTATCCTGGCATCGCGCGTGGCGGACGGGCTGGACGGCGCGGTTGCCCGCGCGCAAGGCGTGACCGATTTTGGCGGGTATCTGGATATAACCTGTGATTTCGTCTTCTATGCCGCCATACCCTTGGCTTTCGTGTTGCATGATCCGGCAGCCAATGGCGTGGCGGGTGCGGTGCTGCTGGCCAGTTTCTACATCAACGGCGCATCGTTTCTGGGATACGCGATCTTGGCGGAAAAGAAGCAGATGCGCAGCGACAGCCACGGGGTGAAATCGCTCTATTTCACCGGCGGATTACTAGAAGGGGCGGAAACCATCGCCTTTTTCGTTGCAATTTGCCTGTGGTCGCAATGGTTCGCGCCCATGGCCTATGTGTTCGCGGCCTTGTGTGCCGTGACAACAACTGCCCGTGTATTGCTGGCAGCGCGCGTGTTTCGGGGGTAGCTGTGGCTATAGCTTGGCTTTGCCGGGCGGTATGCTGACAGGGCCGCCGACATCGCTGGGCAAGGCAAGTTGCGCGACCTGTTCGGCAATAGGCTGCACCGAAAGCGGGTGGCGTGTGCCGGAAAACCGCTCGGGAGAGTCGAGCACCTGCCACTCACCTTGATGATATACTTCGAGAGCAGAGAAGCGCGCCTTGTAGTCCATCTTGGGGCTGCCCGGCACCCAGTAGCCCAGATACACAAAGGGCAGGCCCACGCGGCGTGCAAGCTCGATCTGGTCAAGGATCATGTAGCTGCCCAGCGACTGGTCGGACAACTCCGGATCAAAGAATGAATAGACAAGGCTCAGCCCGTCGTCGAGCACATCGCTGAGACACGCCGCCACAAGCGGACCGTTTGGCCCAAGCGCCGCGTCGCGATATTCCAGAACCCGCGTGCGCACCGGTGTTTCCTCGACCATGGCTGAAAACTCGAACACATCCATATCGGCCATGCCACCATGAGTGTGGCGGTGGTCCAGATAGCGGCGGAACAGGGCGTATTGATCCTCGGTCGCCCATGCGCTGGCAACATCGCGTTGCAGATACGCGTTGCGCTTTATTACGCGGCGTTGCGACCGCGACGGCGTAAAGTCGGCCACGCGAATACGGGCCGACAGGCATGCCGCACAATCTGCGCAGGAGGGACGATACAGCACATTCTGCGACCGACGAAATCCTTGCTGCGATAGCTTGTCATTCATTGCCTCTGAATGGTCGCCTTGCAGGGCCGTGAACAGTTTGCGCTCCATCCGGCCGGGCAAATAGGGGCAGGGCTGGGGTGCGGTCACATAAAACTGCGGCACGGTCGGCAAGGAATGGCGCATCAGACACTCATGATCATTGAAAACACGAAAAGACTAGCAAGCGTTTCACCATTCGCCAAGCCTGCAATCGGGCAGAACTAGGGTCAATCGGGTGCAATCTTGTGCAACATGGTGGTCGATAGCAGGTGATCGTGCAACCCTTGCCGGTAAGAGGACATTAATATTAACGCAATGGAAACAATCTGAAGCGGGAACACTGTCCACATCACTGCATGCGCGCTGCTATAGATCAGCGCGGTGGTGGCATCTGGCGTGCGTCCGTTCAGGTGGCGCCATTTCAGCGCCATGACCATCATGCCCAAGGTTGCCCCGTAGCGTGACAGCATGACCGTGCGGTACGCCACCGAGACTGCCGCGAACAGAAGCGGCAAGAAAAAGGCGCTTATGAACAAAGTCAGGACCAGCCCGACCAGTGTCAGCGCAAGTGTGACCACAAGGTCGATCGCCCAAGCGCCTGCGCGTTTGAACGGGACATCGGTGTAGAAATCTGGCTGGAGCGCCGGGTCGGGCAAGGTCATTCGGTGAAATCCGCAATTGTGGCTTGGGCAATTGACATAAGAACGCGCGGGTCAATTGAAAAGACATGGCGCGGCGTTCCGGCGGCGGCAAACACCGTGTCGAAGGCCAGAAGCCTTGGGTCGGCCCATGTCGCAGGCGCACTCAGATGGCCGATAGGGGCCACGCCGCCAATGGCAAAACCCGTCACGGCCCGCACCTGTGTCGCATCGGCGCGCCCCAAATCCTCGTCGGCCAAGGCGCTGGCTTTGGCCGCGCAGATTCGGTTGCCGCCCGCGGTCAGGAACAAATACAGCGCGCCACTGGCTGTGCCTGTAAACAGGATCGACTTTACAATCTGGTCCAATACGCACCCACAGGCCTGCGCTGCCATCTCTGCGGTGCGCGCCTCTCCGGGTTCCGATATCGTGTTGGGCAGGCCCGCGCCGTCCAGCGCGCGCGCCACGCGGGCAACGGATTTACTCAAGGGTATCAAGCACCTCTGCCAATGTGCCGATCAACTGGTCGATATGCGATTTCTCTATGATCAGTGGTGGCGACATGGCGATGATATCGCCCGTGGTGCGGATCAGGATGCCCTTTTCATAGGCGCGCAGGAACGCATTGAAGGCCCGCTCGGTCGGCTTGCCCGCGATGGGTTCCAGTTCCACCGCGCCGATCAGCCCCATATTGCGCGTGTCGATGACGTGGCGGTGACCTTTCAGCGAATGCACCGCATCCTCCCAATAAGGCGCAATGTCATGTGCGCGGGCGAACAGGTCGTCCTGTTTATAAGTCTCCAACGTGGCAAGCCCGGCGGCCGAGGCAATCGGGCTTCCGGAGTAGGTGTAGCCGTGGAACAGTTCGATCAGGTTCTCTGGCCCTTGCATGAAGGCATCATGAATATCGGCCGTTGTCAGCACCGCGCCCATCGGGATCACGCCATTGGTCAAGCCCTTGGCGCAGGTGATCATATCGGGCGTCACGTCGAAATGTTGCGCGGCAAAGGCACTGCCAAGGCGGCCAAACCCGGTGATGACCTCGTCAAATATCAGCAATATACCGTGCTTGCGGGTCAGTTCGCGCAAGCGCTGCAAATAGCCCTTGGGCGGGATCAGAACGCCGGTGGACCCGGCCACAGGCTCGACGATCACAGCGGCAATCGTGTCAGCGCCGTGCAGCGCGACCATGCGTTCCAGATCATCGGCGAGATGCATGCCATGCTCCGGCTGCCCGCGCGACCATTGGTTTTCTGGCAGATGCGTGTGGGGCAGGTGGTCGACCCCGGCCAACATCGCCCCGAAATGGCGGCGGTTGTTGACGATGCCGCCCACCGAAATGCCACCGAAATTCACCCCGTGATAGCCCCGCTCGCGCCCGATCAGGCGGGTGCGGGTGCCGTTGCCAAGTGCGCGGTGGTAAGCGATGGCGATTTTCAGCGCCGTTTCCACGCTTTCCGACCCGGAATTGGTGAAGAACGCATGGTCCATACCGTCAGGCGCAAGGTCCACCAGCCGGTTCGCCAACTCAAACGCCTTGGGGTGCCCCATCTGGAAGGCGGGCGCGTAATCCAGTTCCGTCACCTGCTTCTGGATTGCTTCTGTAATCAGCGGGCGCGCATGGCCTGCGTTGCAGCACCAAAGCCCCGCTGTGCCGTCCAGCACCTGCCGTCCGTCCGAGGTGGTGTAATGCATGCCATTGGCCGCGACCAACATGCGCGGTGCGGATTTGAACTGGCGGTTCGCGGTGAACGGCATCCAGAAGGCGCGCAGGTCATTGGGCGTAGGACGGTCAAGCATGGGGCGCTCCGATTGAAAGATTGCGGGAACGCTACCACAATAGCGCATCCGCGCAAGCCCGACGGACGCTTGAACCGGCCCGCGCTTTGGGGCATTTCCTATAAGGTAAACAAGGGTTGGAGACAGACATGAGCCGCGCATTCGTATTTCCCGGTCAAGGGGCACAAACCATCGGCATGGGCCGCGCGCTGGCCGATAGCTACCCGGCGGCGAAAGCTGTCTTTCAGGAAGTGGATGACGCGCTGGGCGAGCCATTGTCAGCCCTGATCTGGGACGGCGACATTGCCGATCTGACCCTGACGGCGAATGCCCAACCGGCGCTGATGGCGACATCTCTGGCCGCGTTCCGCGCAATGCAAGTCGAAGGCGTGGCGATCAGCGATGCGGCTTTTGTTGCGGGTCATTCGCTGGGGGAATATTCGGCGCTGGCAGCGGCGGGCAGCCTGAGCATTTCCGATGCGGCCAAACTGCTGCGCATCCGCGGGCGCGCGATGCAACAGGCGGTGCCAGTGGGCGAAGGCGCGATGGCGGCGCTTTTGGGGCTGGATTTCGCCACCGCGTCCGAGGTCGCGGCAGAGGCCGCGCAGGGCGATGTGTGTCAGGCCGCGAATGACAATGACCCTGCGCAGGTGGTTGTGTCGGGCCACAAGGCTGCCGTGGAGCGCGCGGTCGAGATTGCCAAAACCCGTGGCGCGCGCCGCGCGATGTTGTTGCCTGTCTCGGCCCCTTTCCATTGCGCGCTGATGCAGCCAGCCGCCGATGCCATGGCAGAGGCGCTGGCGGGTGTTTCCCTGAATGCGCCTGCCGTGCCACTGGTTGCCAATGTGCGCGCCGACGCGGTCAGCGACCCCGCTACCATCCGCACGCTGTTGGTCGAGCAGGTGACAGGGTCGGTGCGCTGGCGCGAGTCTGTCGGCTACATGGCCGATCAGGGCGTGACCGAGTTTTGGGAAATCGGTGCGGGCAAGGCGTTGTCGGGGATGGTCAAGCGTATCGCCAAAGGGTCCGAGACCCGTACCATTGGTACACCAGAGGAATTGGCCGCCTTGGCGCATTGACCAAGAGGCCCCGGCTCGGGGCCGGGGCGCGACGGTGGGATGGGGCGCAAGGCCCCGGCTCGGGGGCCGGGGCGCGCGGTTCAGGGGATGATACGCGCGTACTTGACGCCTGCCAGCGATGCACCCGCCAGAATGCCCGACTGCCCGAAGACCACGGCGATGACGGGCGCGAATTGCGTCGTGGTTTCGGCCCCAAGCGACCCACCTTGCGAGGGTGTCGCATAGCGCAGATCGGCGCTTGCGGCCCAGCCTTCGGAATAGCGGAAATCCGACAGTGCTTGCTCTGTCATGAAGAACAGCGCATGGGCATATTGCTGGGCGCCGATTTGCAGACCAAGGCTGGCGCGGGTGGCCTGATAATAATCGACTGTCGCATCGTTGATGCGCAGCGCGCCACGCCCATAAGAACCACCGACGAACAGTCCTGCTTCGGTAACGACGGGGATATACAAAATGCCGCGTGAATTCTGGAACAGCTCTCCAAGGCTGGGATAGTTGTTGCGCAAATAGTCGCGAGCTGCATCGACGCGCGCATCCAGACGGTCAGCACCGCCGCCGCCGATCGGGTTGCCGCACGCGGCCAAACCAGTGGTAATGCCCGCCAATCCCGCGAGCGTGAAGGCTCGTCTGTTTATCTGTGTCATTGCTCTGCCTCTGGTTTGATATGCCGCTATATTGCGGCTTTGGTCAAAGATACCGCGAACGCGCGAGCTTGTCACCTACACCGCTGTACGCTTGGCAGTTACTTGCGCAAGATTTCCGCCACGCGCGGCGCGAAATAGGTCAGGACACCGTCGCAGCCCGCCCGTTTGAAGGCCATCAGGCTTTCCAGCATGACCTTGTCGCCATCCAGCCAGCCGTTTTGCGCCGCCGCCATCAGCATCGCGTATTCGCCAGAGACCTGATAGGCGAAGGTCGGGCGCTGGAAGCGGTCCTTGACCGCGCGGCAGATGTCCAGATAGGGCATGCCCGGTTTGATCATGACCATATCTGCGCCCTCGGCCAGATCGCGGGCGACGCAGGCCAAAGCCTCTTCGCGGTTCGCGGGGTTGATCTGGTAGGTCGCCTTGTCACCCACCAGCCGCGTGCCCGCCCCCACCGCATCGCGGAACGGGCCGTAAAAGCCGGATGCGAATTTGGCGGCATAAGACAGGATCGCCACGTCGCGGTGGCCTGCGCTTTCCATAGCCGCGCGCAGCGCGCCGATGCGCCCGTCCATCATGTCGGACGGCCCCAGAATATCGGCCCCCGCTTCGGCCTGCGCCAGACCCATCTTGACCAGTGCGTCGACTGTTTCGTCATTCAAGATCTGCCCATCGACGACGAAGCCGTCATGGCCGTTGGCGTTGTAGGGGTCGAGCGCGATGTCGGTCATCACCATCAACTCTGGCAATTCTGCCTTCAACATTCGGATCGCGCGATTGGTCAGGTTCTCGGGGTTCCACGCCTCTGCGCAATCTTCGGTCCGCAGGTCCGGCGCGGTATAGGGAAACAGGCAAATCGCGGGGATGCCAAGGGCCAGCGCGCGCTCGGCGGCTGGCAGCAGGCGGTCCAGCGACAGGCGGTTCACGCCGGGAAGCGAGGCAATAGGCTCTTCGACCCCGTTGCCGTCACGGATAAAAACCGGCCAGATCAGGTCGCCCGCTGACAGCCCGTTTTCCTGAACCATCTCGCGCATAGCGCGGGTGCGGCGCAAGCGGCGCATACGGGCAGCTGGGTAGGTGGCGGGGGTTTGCATGGCTGTGACCTCTTGTCCGGTTTTTCCATGTGGTGCCATGCGCCGGACAGAAAGGAAAGATGTGCCCTATCGAAACACCATCAACGCCGATAGTGCCAGCAGTGCCGCCATGATCCGCATGAAGATTTTCCACCGGACGGGTGATGACAAAAGCGTTGTCAGAACCGCGCCCGCGCCGGTCCAGAACAGGCAAACAAACAGGTTCACCCCGCTGAACGCGGTTGCCAGGCGGGCCGATTCCATCACCGGTCCCATGCCCGCGCCATAGCCCGCAGAGGCCGCGAAGGCGACCGCCCAGACCTTGGGGTTTATCCATTGGAACAGCATGGCTTGCCAAAGTGTCATGGGCGCGCCGTCATCCTTGGCCTGTGCAGCGGGGCGGCGGGTGGCGTTGAAATAGTTCCACGCCATATACAGGATCCATGCCGCCGCAAGCGAGCGTAGCACCAGCCCCAGCGCCGGGTTGGCAAGAATCAGCGCGCCCACGCCCAACCCCGTGACCGCGCCGATGACGCCCACCCCCAGCACCACGCCGAACAGATGCGGCAGGGTGCGCTGGAACCCGAAGCGTGCGCCGGAGGCGGTCAGCATGATGACATTCGGCCCGGGAGAGAACAGGCCCAGAAACATGAAGCTGTAAAGCAGCGGGTCGAAAAACATCTGTGATTCCTTGCCACGAAAAACCCCGGCACAGACATGCCGGGGTTCGTCTTTAATCCGTTAAGTTTCGGCCCGCTAGCCCCCGCCAAGCATGTAGCTTGGGAACCACAACACGATGGACGGGAAGATCACGCACAGCATCAACCCGAAAGCCTGCAGGCCCACGAAGGGAATGATCCCCTTGTAGATGTCCTGAATACGCACTTCGGGTGGCGCGACGCCTTTCATGTAGAACAACGCAAAGCCGAAAGGCGGTGTCAGGAAGCTGGTTTGCAGGTTCACGGCCACCAATATCAGGAACCAGATGATAATCGGCTGGCTGATCCCATCCCAAGCACCGACATGGCCACCGAAATCCAGCAGGCCGACGATGGGGGCAAAGATCGGCAGCACGATCAGCGTGATCTCGATCCAGTCGAAGAAGAAGCCCAGGAAGAACACCATCAGCAACAGCACGATCATGATGGACCAGGGTCCGGCGCTGCTTGCATTGATGAAGTCTACGATCAGATGCTCACCCCCGATGGATTTGAACACGAAGGCAAAGGCTGTTGCACCGACGAAGATGCCGAACAGCATCGCGACCGTCAGCGCGGAGCGTTTGCACACTTCGACAAAGTTCTCCCACGTCAGTTGGCGGTTGAACGCGGCCAACAGGATGGACCCGAATGCGCCAACGCCTGCGGCCTCTGTCGGTGTGGCGAAGCCAAGGAAGATCGAGCCGAGCACACACAAGATCAAGAAGATCGGTGGCAGGAAGCTGCGGAAGACCATGGCCCAGAACTCTGTCCGCGTTGACGGCCCAACATCATCATCCATGGGCGGTGCCAGCTTCGGATTGAACCTGCAGATCACCAGTAGGTAGATGAAATAGAGCGCGGCCAGCAACAGCCCCGGCATCAGCGCCGCGATGAACACGGTACCTACGGGAACCGACAACAGGTCGGACATGATGACCAGCATGATCGACGGCGGGATCAGAATGCCAAGCGTGCCAGAGGACGCGATTGTCCCCGTGGCCAGCGGCATCGAATAGCCCGCTTTCATCATGACGGGCAGCGCCATCAGCGTAATCATCACAACCGACGCGCCGATAATCCCGGTCGTCGCAGCCATGATCGTGCCCATGAGCGTGACCGACAGCGCCAGACCGCCCGGCACACGCCGCAGCATGACCTGCAAGGCAAACAGCAAGTCACGCGCGGCGCCGGATTTTTCCAGCATGGTGCCCATGAAGGTGAACATGGGTATGGCCACAAGCACCAGACTTTCCATAGTCCCGCCATAAATGCGCAGCGGAATAAGGGTCAGTTGTTGTAGCCGGAAGGTGCCTGCCAGATCGCCCAAGACGGCGAATAGCAGTGCAACGCCGCCAAGAATAAAGGCTACGGGGTAGCCGCTGAACAAGAGGAACGCCAACACGGCGAACATTACGAGCGGCAAGTATTCGATCAGGAATTCCATTATCTCTGTCTCTCCGCTCAGGCGTGTTTCGTATCGGCAGGGGTATCATCCTCTGCTGGGGCCGGGTTTTGATGGCTATGGGCGTAGTAGTTGCTCTTCCCGCGCAGACTTGGCGGACCGAACAAGTAGACCACGCATTTCAAGGCCACCGACATGCCTGCAAGCGCGATCAGGGCAAAGCCGAAGGGCAGCATAGCCTTGATGATGAAACGGTTGGGCAAACCGGTTGTGGCAGCAGAGCTTTCGCCGATCGTCCAGGACCGCATGGCATTTTCAATGCCGTAATTCATGACGACGTAGCAGTAGGGCACCATGAAAAGGATCGCCCCGAAAAACTCGATCCAGACCCGCGTGCGGGGTTTCATGGTATCGCGCA
Source organism: Roseinatronobacter ekhonensis (assembly GCF_900499075.1). Taxonomy (GTDB): domain Bacteria; phylum Pseudomonadota; class Alphaproteobacteria; order Rhodobacterales; family Rhodobacteraceae; genus Roseinatronobacter; species Roseinatronobacter ekhonensis. Next base: position 71,970 of record NZ_UIHC01000001.1, read on the forward strand.
CCAGTTCGATACGGACATGCGCATCCTGAATATAGCCATAACCCAGCACCATCAGGAACAACGCGGCATGCAGGTGCCATTCCATTTCCTGAACGCGGGTAGAGCTGAAGAACTTATACCATTCTGTATTCGTCCATTCAGAGTTGAACCCGAGATACTGCCGCTGCGTGACGTCATACATGATGGCGAAAATCAGCACGCTGAACAACACCACCGCAGAGGTGACGCCGACACGGTTCAGAAACTTGGCCAGACCATCGCTGGCCGCCAGCATGTTTTGGAAAAACAAAAGCCGCCCGCGCGCCATGCCGAAGATCAGAATGGCCAGCAGCAGGGCTGTCAGGGCAAACATCAGATAGATCGCGAAGGGCGAGAGCGCCTCGTAATAGGCCAGCAAATCTGCGGCCTCTTGGTCATCTCGGCCAGCTTGGCGGCGCAACCCGTTGAATTCACGCGTGCTAAGCGAGAAGGGCTGCGCGAACATGATCCCGAACCAGCCCAGCACGGTCGCGGCGGCAATGGTGCCGGGGTTGCCTTGCAACACCGCTGCGCCAATGAGCGAGCCGATCAGAACCGCCAGCGTGGGCAGGATCTCGTTGGAGCTTGCGGGCAGAACGCTCAGCCAGAACGCTGCGGCCAATGCCAGCACCGCCAACGCGGTTCCGGTCAGTTCCCTGATTGCCATCGGATGTCTCCGTCAATTCTGTGAAAAAACCGCGCACCCCTCGACGGGGGTGCGCGGCGCTGGGCTGGCCTTGTGCGGCCAGCCCGATCCCGACTTACTTCAGGTAGCCAAGCTCGCCCCAAACCGCGTAGTTTTCGCGGAACTGGGTGTAGCTTTCGTAGACGCGGGCGAAGTCGGCGTCATTTGCAGCTTCTTCTGCGGCCACTTCTTCCCAAGCGGCTTGCAACGCGTCGAGCATCTCATCGGACAGGGTGTTGATGTTCACGCCGTTCGCTTCCAGCTCTTGCAGGGCCGAGAATTGCAGCGCTTCGCCTTCGGCAAGACCGAATGCAAGGTTCGCATCGCACACGGTTTCCAGCTTGAACTGGGTGCTTTCGTCCAGGCTCTCCCACAGATCAAGGTTGATCATCAGGTCAAAGAAGGTCGATTGCTGGTGCCAGCCGGGGAAATAATACTCGCTGGCGACCTGGTAGAAGCCCAGGTTAAGGTCAATCGCGGGCATCGAGAACTCAGTCGCGTCGATGGTGCCCAGTTCCAGCGCCGGGAAAATGTCGCCACCGGCCAGAAGCTGCGTGGACACGCCCATCTTTTCCATGACTTTCGCGCCCAGACCGAAGAAGCGCATGGTCAGACCTTGCAGGTCTTCGGGGCTGTTGACCGGGTTGCGGAACCAGCCAGCGGCTTCCGGCGCGATGACGGCGCAGGGCAGCGACTTGATGTTGTTGGGCTCATACAGTTCGTCCAGGAAATCCTGACCGCCGCCGAACTTCATCCATGCCATGTATTCGCCAGCCTGCGGGCCGAAGGGAACAGCGGCAAGAAGCTGAAGCGCGGGCACGCGGCCAGCCCAGTAACCGGGGGTGGACCAGCCGGCTTCGACCGCGCCGGTCGCAACTGCGTCGAACACTTCCAGCGCAGGCACAATCGCGCCGGGCTCTTGGAAGACCAGTTCGATCTCGCCATCCGTGATTTTGGTCACCTGCTCTGCGATCCGCTTGCCCAGCGTGCCAAGCTGCGGCAACGAACCCGGATAGGTCGATTGCAGATTCCAAGTTTCCGCCTGTGCGGTTCCCGCGATCAGGCCGGCGCAAAGCGCGGTCGTGGTCAAAAAGGTTTTCATGTCGGTTCTCCTCCACCGTTGATATTTTGTATCGCCATCCAGTCTTGGACAACGCCTGAGGTCAAGCAGAGAGTGCCATGGCGCGCAATATTCTTGCGCAAAAAACCACAATCATGTGCCTCACCCGGCCTCCCTCGCCGCCTTGGTAAAATGAATTTACCAATTTGCGCAAGAAAAAAATCCATGCGGCGGCATGTCGCGTCCATGTTTGCGCGCGCGAACGCAGGAATATTGATCCTTGCGAACAGCTTGGATGAATTGACGCGGCAACACCCGCGCGGCATGGTCCGCTCATGAATTTCGGACCTATCATCCGCCGCCCCATCCCTTATGACCGCGAATCAGGTCATGAGGCGCGGATGGCTTTTCCCGGTCAGCCTGATGACGTGGCCGCGCTGATCGAGGGCGCGGCGGGGTGCAGCCCCTACCTGAAAGCCCTGATGCTGCGAGAGCGCGACTGGTTGGATACGGCGCTGACCATCACACCCGATGCGGCCTGTGCCGAAGAGTTGGATAGCCTCGCTGAGTGCGGCTTGCCCGACCTGTCGTCGCGCCTGCGCCGTGCCAAACGACGCATCGCCCTGCTGGCCGCGCTGGCCGATCTGGGAGGTGTCTGGTCCTTGGACCAAGTGACCGGCGCGTTGACCGATCTGGCGGACCGCGCCACCCATACTGCACTGACCGCCCTTGTCGCGGACGAAATCCGCCGCCGCAAACTTCCGGGTAAAGCCGAGGAAGATGCTGCCACCGGTGCGGGAATGGTCGTGCTGGCCATGGGCAAGATGGGCGCGCGCGAGTTGAATTATTCCTCCGATATCGACCTGATCTGCCTGTTCGACGAGGACGCGTTCAACCCGGATGAGTTTCACGACGCGCGGGCAGCGTTCATCCGTGTCACCCGCAAGATGTGCGGGTTGCTGTCCGATCTGACCGCCGAAGGCTATGTCTTCCGCACCGATCTTCGGCTGCGCCCCGACCCTTCGGTTACGCCGGTTTGCCTGTCGATGGATGCAGCCGAACGCTACTATGAAAGTCTTGGGCGGACATGGGAACGCGCGGCCTATATCAAGGCCCGCCCCTGCGCGGGTGATCTTGTGGCGGGCGCGCGGTTTCTGGACCGCTTGCGCCCCTTTGTCTGGCGCCGTCATCTGGATTTCGCGGCTATTCAGGATGCCCATGACATGCGCCTGCGGATCAAGTCGCATAAGGGCCTTGGCAGTGCCCTGTGTCTGGACGGGCATGACCTGAAGCTGGGGCAGGGCGGCATTCGTGAGATCGAGTTTTTCACACAGACCCGCCAGCTTATCGCGGGCGGGCGCGACCCCGACCTGCGCAGCCCGCGCACGGTCGAAGGGCTGTCCGCGCTGGCGGATAAGGGATGGATTCCGCAAGATGTCTCCCGGAAACTGACGGCCCATTACACCGAACACCGAGAGATCGAGCACCGTTTGCAGATGGTGCAGGATGCACAAACCCAGACGATGCCCACACGGTCCGAGGAAATGGACCGCATTGCGCGGTTCTGCGGTATGGCCGAAACAGCGGCGTTCCGCGACCGGCTTATGGCGCGGCTGCAAGATGTGTCGGGCCTGACCGAAGGGTTCTTCGCGCCCGAGTCCGGCACCGATGCCGAACCCGACCTGTCTGATCAAGCCCAAGACATCGTCGCGGGCTGGTATGCCTTTCCCGCGCTGCGCTCCGACCGGGCAAAACAAATTTTCCAGCGGATGCGCCCCAAGCTTTTGTGCAAGCTTTACAAAGCGGCCGATCCAGAGGCCGCTCTGGTCCAGTTCGACCGCTTTCTGGGCGGGTTGCCCGCCGGTGTGCAGGTATTTTCTCTGTTCGAGGCCAATCCGCAACTCATCGACCTGATCGTCGACATCTGCACCACCGCGCCGCGCCTTGCGGGCTATCTGTCACGCAATGCTGCGGTGTTCGACGCGGTCATCGGCGGTGATTTTTTCGCACCTTGGCCCGAAACTGCAGCGCTGCGCGCCGATCTGGTGGCGCGGCTCTCAGAGCTGGACGATTACGAGCGCCAGTTGGATGCCGCGCGCGTCTGGGCGCGCGAATGGCATTTCCGCGTCGGCGTGCATCACCTGCGTGGGCTGATCGACGCGTTCGAAGCGGGGGCGGAATATGCTTCGCTGGCCGAAGCCGTTCTGGGCGCACTCTGGCCTGTGGTTCATGCAGAATTTGCGCGCAAACACGGGGTGGTGGCCGGTGATGGTGCGGTTGTGCTGGGCATGGGCTCGCTCGGAGCGGGGCGTCTCAACGCGGCCTCTGACCTTGATCTGATCGTGATCTACGATGCCGCAGCGGATGCGCACTCGGATGGCCGCCGCCCGCTGGATGCGCGCACCTATTACGCCCGCCTGACCAAGGCCTTTCTGACCGCGATCAGCGCCCCGACGGCCGAAGGGCGTCTATACGAGGTCGATATGCGCCTGCGTCCGTCGGGGCGCCAGGGTCCGGTCGCGACCAGCCTGCCCGCCTTCCAGACCTATCAGCAGACCGAAGCCTGGACATGGGAACACCTCGCACTCACGCGTGCGCGGCATGTCGCTGGCAGCGCGGAGCTGGCGCGCGCTGTCGAAGACGTGCGCCGCAAGGTGCTGACCGACAAGGCCCAAGGCGCGACCATCCGTCAGGACGTCGCCGATATGCGCGCACGGCTGGCGCAGGCCAAGCCCGCACATGGCTTGTGGGATGCCAAATCCGGGCCGGGGCGGTTGATGGATATCGAACTGGCCGCGCAATTCTGCGCGCTGGCCAGTGGCCATCATGCTCGCCGTGTCGAAGCGCAGTTCCAAGCCGGTCTGCGCGCGGGTATCCTCGACAAACCCTGCCTCGAAGACCTGCTCGCGGCCTATCGCCTGTGCTGGAACATGCAGGCGACGGGGCGGCTTTTGGCCGATACGATCCCGGATCTGGCGGAGCTAGGCGAAACAGGGCAACATCTGGTTCTGTCCGCCGCCGGGGCGGCCACCGTCACTGACCTTACCGAAAAATTGCGTGCGTGTAGCGATGCTGCTGCCGCGCGTTTTGAAACCCTCCTCGCACAGCAGGAAACCCAGACATGACCGACCCCAAAGGCCTGATTCGTGAAAGCTACCGCATCGACGGGATCACCGATGCCGAATGCCGTTCCATCCTCGTTGACTGGGCCCTCAGCCTGCCCGACGGCCAAGACCAAAAAGCTGCGCTTGCCGAGCAACTGGCGACCCGCGGCGCCGACAGCCCGGATCATCCAATGACCGCGCTGTTGCGTGAAGGGCTGGAGCATTCAGCGCCCAAGCGCTCGGGCCGTCGAAAACGCCCCTGATTTCATCCTTGCTTAAATATCCTGGGGTGAATTGGGCCAAAGGCCCAAGAGGGGCAAAGCCCCTTACTCTCGGGTTGTCCGGTGCCAAGCCGATCAGGCTTGCGCCGCCAAGGCGCGTCCCAGATCGCCATAGCCGGTAAACCGCCGTTCATATGTCAGTCCAAGCCGTGCCGCGCAGTCGCGCGCTTTGGTGTCCAGCGCCGGGTCATCGGTTTGCGCTTGGTAGATCAGCTTGGTGTAGTTCCCGAACATCATCGCGATCAACTCTGGATGGCGGTCAAACCCCATGGGCTGCCATACGAAGGCATCGAATTGCCGGACAAGAAAATCTGTCAGGTAAAACGCTGTGATCTCGTCCTCGGCGTTGGCCGCGAACGTGTCGACGCCTTCGAAAAACGCGTAGCAATGCGGCCCTGCGACCATCTCGACGCCCAGGCGTTCGCAGCGTGCCTGCAATAACCCGCCGGTGCCGCAATCGGCATAGACGACGAATATCCGGTCATAGCGGGCGCGGTTTTCGTGCACGGCCCGCTCGACCGCATCTGGAATGCGGTCGGGCCACAGATGCAGGTTCGCAGGCAGGCAGTGCAGGTCCATATGGTCCCAGCCATTCGCGGCTTTCAGCGCCAGAATTTCGCGCGCCAATGCACCGCAGGCCAGTAGCAAAATGCGGCCCTGTCCGCGTGCGGGTAGCCCCTGTTCGGTCAGAATCCCGTCATCCAGCCGCATTGCCCTTCTCCGCTGCCTTTGCCGCGTTCCAGAGTGCGTCCATCTCGGTCAGGTTGCTGTCCTGCGGGCGACGGTTCTGGTCTGCAAGCGCCGCTTCGATGGCGCGAAAGCGGCGGGTAAACTTGGCATTGGCGGCGCGCAGGGCCTCTTCCGGGTCCACCTCTAGGTGTCGCGCCAGATTGGCCATGACGAACAGCAGATCGCCCATCTCCTCTGCCACCTCTGCCGGGGTCAGGGTGTCGCGCGCCTCGACCAATTCGGCGCTTTCTTCGGCGATCTTATCCAGAACCTGCGCTGTGTCGGGCCAGTCGAACCCCACGCGGGCTGCCCGCTTTTGCAGTTTGACCGCACGCATCAGCGCGGGCAGACCAAGCGCTACGTCGTCCAGCACGCCGCTTTGCGCACGCGCCGCGCGCTCCGCGGCCTTGACGGTTTCCCAATCCTGCACTTGCTGCGCGGCGGATTTCTCGCGATCTTCGTCGCCAAACACATGCGGGTGGCGCGCGACCATCTTGTCGCTGATCGACTTTGCCACATTGGCAAAGGTGAAATGCCCCGCCTCTTCGGCCAGTTGCGCGTGATAGACCACCTGCAACAGCAGATCGCCCAATTCGCCCTGCAGCGCGGGCCAGTCCTGTTTCTCAATCGCGTCGGCGACCTCGTAAGCCTCTTCGATTGTGTAGGGTGCGATGCTGGCGAAATCCTGCTCTATGTCCCAAGGGCAGCCGGTGCTTGGATCGCGGAGCGCGGCCATGATCGCGCGCAGCCGCGCGGTGCTGCCATCGGGCGCAAATATCAGCGGGTCATGCGCCATGGGGACGTGCTTTCACAATCCCGCGTGCCGCCATGGCGCCGATCACGGCCAGCCCGGCCAAGGCCAGTGCCATTACGGTGCCATTTGTGCCGGAATTGTCCACGGCAATGCCGATCAGCGCCCATCCTACGGCGGCACCGTATTCGGGCGCGTCTGGCTTGCGCCATAGCACCGCCAGCGCCACGCCAAGCGCCAGCAGGATGCACAGCACCGCCGCCCCGGTTGCACCAAGCCAGCCATAGCCGCCCAGCACCACCCCAAGAGAGACATGCGCCGCCGCCGTCAGCCAGCCCGAATAGAGCGCGACGGGCGCTTGCAGCCACCAGCGGTCCGCGATCGGAGCGCGTGTGAGCGCCCAGATGGCACAGCCCATCATCCAGAAGATCAGGACCGTCGCCGTGATCGGCGCGAAACCTGCAACCCACAGCCACGCGGCGCCCGGCCCAAGGCTGAGTGTGAGCGGAACGGCCACGCGCTGCCACGCGGCGTCGGCCTTGCGGCGCAGCACGCCAAAAGCGGCCATCGCGCCCAACCAAATGTAAATGATGCCCCAGATGGCAAAGGCGTATCCCGCAGGCTGGACCGGCGGGTCGACCTGTTCCACTGGGAAACTGCCCGGCGCGTAGCCGGTGAAAGGCTCTGTCAAAGAGGGCGACAGCAGGAAGGCCAGAGTGGCGACTGCAAGAAGATAGATTTGTATCATGCGGCCTTGATAGCAGGCGTAGCCGGCATGCCAAGAGCCAAGCCCATGAAAAACGCCGCCCCGAAGGGCGGCGTGGCGGATCAACGATCCTCGATCTCGATATACTCGCGGCGCGGCGCGCCCATGTAGCGCTGACGCGGGCGACCGATCTTTTGCTCTGGGTCGGCGATCATCTCTTTCCACTGACTGATCCAGCCCACAGTGCGCGACAGCGCGAAAATGGGCGTGAACATGGACGTCGGGAAGCCCATCGCTTCCAGAATGATCCCAGAGTAGAAATCTACGTTCGGATACAGCTTCTTGTCGACGAAATAAGGATCTTCCAGCGCGATGCGCTCCAGTTCCTTGGCGACTTTCAGCGTTTCGTTATTCTCGATGCCAAGCAGCCCCAGAACTTCATCCGCCGACTGTTTCATGACTTTCGCGCGCGGGTCGAAATTCTTGTACACGCGGTGGCCAAAGCCCATCAGGCGGAAGGGATCATCCTTGTCCTTGGCGCGGGCGATGTATTCCGGAATGCGGTCGACAGTGCCGATTTGCTGCAACATTTCAAGGCAGGCTTGGTTCGCACCGCCATGCGCCGGTCCCCACAGGCAGGCGATACCTGCTGCGATGGATGCAAACGGGTTCGCGCCAGAGCTTGATGCCAGACGCACGGTCGAGGTCGAGGCGTTTTGCTCGTGATCTGCGTGCAGCATCATGATCCGGTCCATCGCGCGGCTCAGGATCGGGTCGACCACATATTCCTCTGCCGGGACAGAGAAGCACATATGCAGGAAATTACCTGCATAATCATGGCTGTTCTTGGGATAGACGAAGGGCTGACCGATGGAATACTTATAGGCCATGGCCGCGATGGTCGGCATTTTCGCGATCATCCGGATCGACGCGACCTCGCGCTGCCAAGGATCACCAATATCGGTCGAATCGTGGTAGAATGCCGACATCGCGCCGACCACGCCCACCATAATCGCCATCGGATGCGCGTCGCGGCGGAAGCCGCGGAAGAAGTTGTGCATCTGCTCGTGGATCATCGTGTGCCGTGTGACCCGGCTCTCGAAATCCTCCAGCTCGCCCGCGCTGGGGAGTTCGCCGTAGAGCAACAAGTAGCAGCATTCCAGAAAGTGGGATTTGTCGGCCAGTCCCTCGATCGGATAGCCGCGATACAGCAATTCGCCCTTGTCGCCGTCAATATACGTGATGGTCGATGAACAGGCGGCGGTAGAGGTGAAGCCGGGGTCGTAAGTGAAAATATCGCCTTGGGCGTATAGCTTGCGGATATCGACCACATTGGGCCCGACCGATGGTTTCATGATCGGCAGGTCGATTTCCTTGCCGCCGATTGTCAGCTTTGCCGTATCAGTATCCGCCATTGCGCTTCCTTCATGTCTGCCTGCCGGCACGATGGCCGCGCAGATGGGCTACGGTCACGGCGCAAGCGCGCCTTGTTATGTCGTCGCGTCGGCAATCCGCGCAAGGGTTTCCTCGCGGCCAAGCACAACCATCATATCGAATACGCTGGGGCTGGCCATACGGCCGGCAAGTGCAGCGCGCAAAGGTTGCGCCAGCTTGCCAAGACCAAGGCCATGCTCTTGCGCCAGCGCGCCGACAATCTCCTCCAGCTCAATCCGCGACCACGTAGCAGTTTGCAAGCGCGGCGTCAATTCTTTCAGTATACCGCGGGATGCATCATCCAGCGCCTTGGCCGCTTTTTCGTCGAGGACGAGTGGCCGATCAGACAAGATAAAATATGCTTTATCAAGTAGTTGATCGAACCCTTTAGCCTTTTCTTTTACCAGTGGCATGGCCTGCAAAAGTGCCGCGCTGCGGGTGCCTGACATGGGTTCAAAGCCTTTGGCAGCACGATACGCCTGCAATTCATGCAGCAGTGCAGCATTATCGGCCGCGCTCATATGCTGGCCCGTCAGATGGTCCAGCTTCTTGAAATCAAGCCGCGCGGGCGATTTGCCGATCCCTGTCAGATCGAACCACTCTTGTGCCTGCGAATCGTTAAAGAACTCGTCGTCGCCATGGCTCCAGCCCAGTCGGGCCAGATAGTTGCGCATCGCAGCAGCGGGATAGCCCATAAGCTGGTATTCCTCGACACCCAGCGCACCGTGCCGCTTGGACAGCTTCTTGCCATCGGGGCCGTGGATGAGCGGGATATGAGCCCACACCGGCACATCCCAGCCCATGGCGGTATAGACCAGCATCTGGCGGGCGGCATTGTTCAGGTGATCATCGCCGCGAATGACATGGGTGACGCCCATGTCATGGTCATCGACCACCACGGCCAGCATGTAGGTCGGCGACCCATCAGAGCGCAGCAGCACCATGTCGTCCAACTGGTCGTTGCGGATGCGCACGTCGCCCTGCACCTGGTCGTGGATGATGGTATCACCCTCCAGCGGGGCTTTCACCCGCACGACATAGGGCGCATCGGGGTGGCTGGCGACGCCCGAGTCCCGCCACGGCGAGCGGTAGAGGGTCGAGCGCCCTTCGGCGCGGGCGGCCTCGCGGAACGCTTCGATCTCATCTTGTGTAGCGAAACACTTATAGGCGCTGCCCGCGTCCAGCATTTGCTGCACGACCTGCATATGGCGGTCAGCGCGCGCGAACTGGCTGACCGGCTCACCATCCCAATCCAGCCCCAGCCAAGTCAAGCCCTTCAGGATCGCCTCGGTCGCTTCGGGAGTGGACCGCTCGCGGTCGGTATCTTCTATCCGGAGCAGGAACTTGCCCCCGCGTCCACGGGCATAAAGCCAGTTGAACAACGCGGTCCGCGCCCCGCCGATATGCAGGAACCCGGTGGGAGAGGGCGCGAAACGAGTGACGACGGGCGTATCGGACATGGGGTTCTTAACCTTTTGGAAACCATCTGCGGGGCATTGTTGAGGCAGGTTCTAGGCAAGCACAGGGGATAGGGCAAGGGTGGCTGTCACCGGCATGGATGGCGCGGCCGCGCGTATCGGTGAAGGTCCGGTCGCCATGGCGCTGGCCGCGCAATACGGGCGCTTGTTCCTGTTTGTGCCGGTCTGCCTTGGCATCGGGATCGGGCTATATTTCATGTCGCCGCAGGAACCTGCGCGCGCGGAATGGGTCTGGCTTGGGGGGGCGATGGTGTTTGTCGGCGCTTTGGGGGCCCTGCTTCCCGCCATGCTGCGCCCCTTGGCCTATGCCGGCCTTCTGGTCGGTGCCGGTGCGGCCTTGGCCGGTATCCGCACATATGCCGTCGCCGCGCCAGTGCTGGAGTATCGGTATTATGGCCCCATCGCGGGCAGGGTTGTCGAGATCGACCGCTCCAGCACCGGTGCGCTACGGCTCACGCTCGACCGGCCCGTTTTGTCGGGCATGGCGCCCGCGCGCACCCCTGCGCGGGTTCGGGTTTCACTACACGGGCAGCAGGGATATATAACCCCGCGCCCCGGCCTGCGGGTTATGACCACCGGACATCTTTCGCCGCCGCCTGCGCCATCCGAACCCGGTGGCTTCGATTTTCGCCGCCATGCGTGGTTTGAGGGGTTGGGTGCCGTCGGCTACACGCGCGCGCCTGTGCTGGGGCTGCGCGACGAAGGCGGTCTGCCATTGGGGGCGCTGCGCACCGAACTGTCAAACGCGATTCAGGATAGAATGCCGGGTGCCGCCGGGGGGTTTGCAGCGGCCATCCTGACCGGCGACCGCTCTGGCGTCGATATGGCGTATCTGGAGGATTTACGCCGCTCCAACCTTGCGCATCTGCTGGCCATATCCGGGCTGCATATGGGGCTGCTGACCGGGTTTGTGTTTGCCGCTCTGCGCGTCTTGATGGCCCTGTGGCCTGCCTTTGCCTTGCGAGCGCCCACGCGCAAGCTGGCGGCCCTTGGGGCGCTGGCTGCGGGTGCGCTTTACCTTGCACTGTCTGGCGGCAATGTCGCCACACAGCGCGCTTACATCATGGTGGCAGTGATGTTTGTCGCGGTCCTGTTGGACCGGCGCGCGATATCGCTGCGAAGCGTGGCGATTGCGGCGTTGATCGTCCTGTTGCTGCGACCAGAGGCGCTGGTGCAGGCTGGCTTCCAGATGAGTTTTGCCGCCACCGTGGCGCTGGTCGCCATTTTTCGCGCCCTCAACGATGATGGGACATGGCGAGGGCGCGTGCCGCGCTGGGCGATGCCGCTTGTTTCGATCATCCTGTGTTCGGTTGTGGCGGGGGTCGCGACCGCGCCAATCGCGGCGGCGAGTTTCAACCGATTGGTTGAATACGGACTGCTTGCCAACCTGCTGGCGGTGCCGCTGATGGGCTTGGTCATCATGCCAGCCGGTGTGGTTGCCGCATTGCTTGCCCCTTTTGGATTGGAAGGGCTTGCGCTTGCGGTGATGGGGCCCGCGATAGACTGGATTCTGCTTGTGGCGCGTTTCGTCGCGGCGATCGACGGCAGTGTTACCGGCGTTGTGCAGCCCCCGGCATGGGTCTTGCCGGTCATGGCGCTTGCATGCTTGTGGCTCATCCTGTGGGCCGCGCCCGCGCGCTGGCTGGGCGTGCCGGTCGCTGCTTTGGCGGTGTTGGGCTGGGCGCTTGCGGACCGCCCAGTTCTTCTGGTGGCCGGGGATGGCGCGGTCGTCGGACTGATGGGGCCGCAGGGCCGCATTCTGAGCCGCGCGCGCTCTGGCGCATATGCAGCCGAAAGCTGGTTACAGGCCGATGGCGATCTGGCGAGCCAGGAACAGGCGCAAAGGCGCGGGCCGCACGGGCCAAGCGATGCGATTGTCTTGCTGAAAGGGCGGGGGGTGGATGTGGTTCACCTGTCGGGCAAACGCGCGCTAGAGGTGGTCGATGCATTGTGCCTGCGCGGGCGCATTCTGGTGACAAACATCGAGCCCGAGCGTGACACCGTCGGGCAGTGTCGTGTGCTGACACCAAGCGACCTGCGCGACAGCGGCGCGCTGGCACTGTATCAGACCACAAACGGTATCACGCAACGCAGCGTGCGTGATACCGAAGGCGCACGGCCATGGACCGGGCGTTAGTCCGTTTACGCGTTGGCTTCGCGGATCTTTTCGGCAGCATCCTTATCAAAGCTGACACCTTTGGTCGCGAAGAGCTGATCCAGCTCGCCCGACAGGGTCATCTCTGTCACGATATCGCAACCGCCGACGAATTCGCCTTTGACGTAGAGTTGCGGAATGGTTGGCCAGTCGGAGTATTCCTTGATGCTATGACGGACATCTTCATCGGCCAACACGTTCACATCGGCGTAGTCCACACCCATGAAGTTCAGCACCCCGGCCACGCGGCTGGAGAAACCGCATTGCGGCATGGTCTTGGTGCCTTTCATGAACAGCACCACGTCGTTACTTTTCACGGTCGTGTCAATCTGGGTCTTTGCGTCGGTCATTTTCCGCTTCCTCTGAGGCCGGTTTTGAGGCGATAGCTTTGGTATGGAGGTAATAAACGAATGCGTATAGGGCAAGCCCCGCGCCAAGAATCATAATCCCGGTCATCTCGCCGAAAGTGCTTTCCAGCCAACGGGTGAAAGCGGTTTCGCGATACCGCTCCAAACTTGCGAGGGCCGGACCCAGCGGTCTACTCCGGGGCTTTGGTGGTCAGGGCGAGCGCATGCAATTCGCCGTGGCTCCCGTCCATTTTGCCTTTCAAAGCTGCATAGACGGCGCGTTGTTGCTGCACGCGGTTCAACCCGCGAAAGCTCTCGTCAATCACCTCTGCCGCATAGTGATTTCCATCGCCTGCGAGGTCTGTGATGGTCACTTGCCCATCGGGAAAGCTCTGTTTCAGCAGTGTTTCGAGTTCTACGACACTTATGGCCATGCTTTGGTCCCTGTCTGGTCACGCGAAGATAGGTAATCCCAGCGTTTTGGTGAATCAAGCCGCGCCGATGGCTTTGGCGAAACTGCCCCGATAAAGTGCGGACAATTCGGCCAGGGGCGCGCTGTCGCGGCCCAGTTTGACGGTATCGCCACCGAAGCGGCCAACCATGGCCACGGTCACACCGGCCTGACCTGCCGCCACCATCAGCGCCTCTGCCTGATCGAAGCTGGCGGCGACAAGGTAGCGTGCCTGATCCTCGCCGAACAGCTGGCCGATATTGCGGATGTCGAGCGCAACGCCGATCCCTGCGGCTTCGGCCATTTCAAACGCGGCGAGTGCAAGCCCGCCATCCGACAGGTCGGTCGCGGCCCGCGCGCAAATCCGGTTCGCGCGTAGGAACTCGCCGTTCCGGCGCTCGGCGTCCAGATCGACATAAGGGGCGTCGCCCGCCTCTATCCCAGCGGCTTCGGCCAGAAGAGCGGATTGGCCCAGATGCCCCGTCGTCTCACCGATGACAATCGCCAGATCACCCTCGGCAGGCAGGCCCGCAATCATATCGCCCATGTCCGCGATCAGACCGACCGCGCCAATGGTGGGTGTGGGCAGGATGGGTGCGCCATCGGTTTCGTTATACAGGCTCACATTGCCCGACACGATGGGCATATCCAATGCTGTGCAGGCCGCCCCGATGCCTTGAATAGCACCCACGAACTGGCCCATGATCTCGGGTTTTTCGGGGTTGCCGAAATTCATGTTGTCGGTGCTCGCCAATGGGGTCGCTCCCACGGCGGTCAGGTTGCGGTAAGCTTCGGCCACGGCCTGTTTGCCGCCCTCGAACGGGTTGGCCCGCACATAGCGCGGGGTCACATCGCTGGTAAAGGCCAGCGCTTTGTTAGTCCCGTGCACGCGCACAACACCCGCGCCAAGACCGGGGGTGCGGATGGTGTCGCCCATGACCTGACTGTCATACTGCTCCCACACCCACGCTTTATGGGCGTAATTGGGCGAGGAGATGAGCGCGCGCAGCCCGTCCATCGGGGCTATCGCGGGCAGGTCGGTCAGGTCGTCCGCGACGGGTGTCTCCACCCACGGGCGGTCATATTCCGGCGCGCTTGACGACAGTTGCGACAGTGGCAGATCGGCCACCACGTCATTGCCATGCACAATGAGAAAGCGATCCTCTGCAATCGTCTCGCCGACGATGGCGAAATCCAGGTCCCATTTGACGAAAATCGCGCGGGCCTCTGCCTCCATCTCAGGCTTCAGAACCATGAGCATGCGTTCCTGAGATTCGGACAGCATCATCTCGTAGGCCGTCATCGCCGCTTCGCGTTGCGGCACGTCATCGAGTTGCAGCTTCACACCCAAACCGCCCTTGTCGCCCATTTCCACGGCCGAGCATGTCAGGCCCGCGGCCCCCATATCCTGAATGGAAATCACGGCACCCGATGCCATCAGTTCCAGACACGCTTCCAGCAGGCGCTTTTCGGTAAACGGGTCGCCCACCTGCACGGTGGGGCGTTTTTCTTCTATCGTTTCGTCGAATTCAGCGCTGGCCATGGTTGCGCCGCCCACACCGTCGCGACCTGTTTTGGCCCCAAGGTAAACCACGGGCATGCCGACACCGCTGGCGGCGGAATAGAAAATCTTGTCCGCATCTGCCAGACCGGCTGCAAAGGCATTTACAAGGCAATTGCCGTTATAGGCCGGATGGAAGCGGACTTCGCCGCCCACGGTTGGCACGCCGAAACAGTTGCCATAACCGCCCACGCCCTGCACCACGCCCGATACCAGATGCGGGGTTTTTGGATGGCCGGGTTCCCCGAAGCTGAGCGCATTCATGGCCGCAATCGGCCGCGCGCCCATTGTGAACACGTCGCGCAGAATGCCGCCCACGCCTGTCGCAGCCCCCTGATAGGGTTCGATGTAGCTGGGGTGGTTGTGGCTTTCCATCTTGAAGATCACGGCCTGCCCGTCACCGATATCGACCACGCCCGCATTCTCGCCCGGCCCGCATATCACCTGCGCTCCGGTGGTCGGCAGGGTGCGCAGCCATTTCTTCGAAGACTTATAGGAACAATGCTCGTTCCACATGGCCGAGAAGATTCCAAGTTCGGTGAAACTTGGCGTGCGACCGATGATTTCCAACACCCGGTCGTATTCGTCGGGCGACAGGCCATGCGCTGCGATCAGTTCCGGGGTCAGGGCAGGGTCGGTCATCGGCGGCATCCTCTCAGGCAGGCTTCCAGCCTCTTAGGGCATCATGTGTCCAAGAAAAAGGGGGCAAACGCCGATCTTGCCCCGTCAACCTCGGGCCAAGGCCCATTGGCCACCGGGACCGGCGGCCGCAATCTGCCACGGCTGCATGCGCGTAAACTCTTGCACTGCGCGGAACACGCCGTGGTGTTGATGGGCGGGATTGATCTGCCAGTCATCACCCAGAATGACTCCATCCGTAGCAATATGGTCTGACAACGCCAGAAGCTCGGTCAAGGTCGCTGCGTAATCATGCGAGGCATCCAGATAGGCGAAGTCAAGCATGTCCGCCAGGCTGTCGCGGCAAGCGGGAAAGCGGTCTTCGAGCAGAACTGCCTCGACCTCATCAAAAGCCGTGACGCGCGCGCGGGCCTCATCGCGGGCCTGTGCCGTGGGCAAAGTGTCGTCGGCGGTATAGGCCTTGCCCCAGCCAAAGGTTGCGCCCAACTTGGTCCAAGGATCTATCAGGTATAGCTTGCGCGGCGCGATTGTCTGGCAGATGATTTCACTGAAATGCCCGCGAAAAACTCCGATTTCCGCGCCAACACCGCCTTTGCGTGCATATCGTAAAATCCATCGGCGCTGTGAAAGGCGATCCAGTTCCCGCTGCGGCATTGGAAATGCAGCCTCACCGCGCCCTAAGAAATCTGTATTGGCAGAGGTTTGCGGCATAGGGTGTTCCCAACATAAGGCACATGGTCGCGCGCGGGTCATCGTCGACGCATCTGATACGCACACTCCGATGGGGCGAAAGCAGCGCTGGCTGGCGTTTTGCGACTGGCCACTTCACAGAGCGCCTAGCGTAAAAAAAAGGCCGAGCGCAATGCTCGGCCGAAGTCCAACAGGGAGGTTAAGACATGAAAGATCCTCAATCACGTCTTACTTGCCTATTAAATGACCATCTACTTGCTACGCAAGTTAAATTCCCCTGCGACGCAAACAACTCCGATATGCGTTGCACACATGCCTCAGGCGCGCCCAAAAAACCCGCTAGGGTTGAAGCTGGCGCGCACGCCTATACGCTTGAATTTCCTGCACGACGAAATCGCGAAAAGCCCCGATCCGTCGCGAATGGCGCAATTCCTCTGGGAAGGCCAGAAAGACAGGAATATCGCCGCTCGAGACCTCTGGCAGGACATGCACCAGTTCCGGGAAATCTTCTGCGACGTAATCGGGCAGAACCCCGATTCCCAGATGGTTCAGCACCGCCTGCAACACCCCGAAGTAGTTATTGACCGTAAAGGTCGACCGCAGCGGGCGGGCATTCAACTCTCGGATAAGTTGCGAGCCGACACTGACCTGCGCAGAGGTCACGTTCTGCGAGATCAGGCGATAATCCGACAGGTCGTCGACAATCGCAGGTGTCCCGTTCGCGCGCAGGTATTCAGAGGTCGCGAATAGTCGCATGTTCACATTCATCAGGCGTTTGCGGATCAGGTCAGCCTGGCTTGGTTCTTTCATGCGGATCGCGACATCGGCTTCGCGCATCGGCAGGTCGAGCACGCGCTCTTCCAGCATCAGGTCGATCTTCAGCTCCGGATATTGCGCGTAAAGCGCGGGCAGGCGCGGCGCTAGAAACAGCGTCCCGAAACCCGTGGTCGTCGTCACACGCAACTCGCCGAACACCTCGTCCTCGCTGTCGCGGATGCGCGCAGAGGCGGTTTCCAGATCGCGCGACATCGACTTGGTGGCGTTGAACAGCAGTTCGCCCTGCTCGGTCAGGATCAGTCCGCGCGCGTGTCGGTGAAACAGGCTGGCATCCAAGGCCTCTTCCAACGCACGGATCTGGCGGCTGACGGCGGATTGCGACAATTGCAGCGCGTCTCCGGCATGCGTCAGGCTGCCGGCATCGGCAACGGCGTGAAAAATTCTCAGCTTGTCCCAATCCATCGCGTCAATGTCTTTGCTCTGTTTCCGCAATCACTCTGCCGCGTCTTATGCCCAAACGTCGGCTCAGGAAAGCGCGACCTGCTCAATAACATGTTTTCAGGCGCATTGCGTGCCAAAAGGCTGCCCGTTGCGCGTTCGCTGTGCGAAAGGCGTGGGCCGCGACGGCGCAGATGGGACAAAGAACAGGATGGATTTTCGCGCCCATGCGGCCTAATCATGCAACGATTGCCCGCAACGGTATTGCCGTGCGGGGCGCAACGACCAAGGATTAGGCAGATGGCAGTCGGCGTGTTCGATTCGGGCTTGGGCGGTTTGACGGTGCTGGGCGCTCTGGTGGACAAGCTGCCGGACGTGCCGTTCGTTTATTACGGTGACAACGCGCACACCCCTTATGGCACCCGCAATCCGCAAGAGATTTTCGATCTGACCTGCGCGGGGGTCGAACGGCTCTGGGCCGAGGGGTGCGATCTGGTCATTCTTGCGTGCAACACCGCCTCTGCGGCGGCGCTGAAACGGATGCAGGAAACATGGGTGCCCGCCGACAAGCGCGTGCTGGGCGTGTTCGTGCCGCTGATCGAAGCGTTGACCGAACGCCAGTGGGGCGACAACTCCCCCCCGCGTGAGGTGGGTGTCGGGCATGTTGCGCTCTTTGCCACGCCCGCGACCGTCTCCAGCCGCGCGTTCCAGCGCGAACTGGCGTTCCGCGCCATCGGCGTCGACGTAGAGGCACAGCCCTGCGGTGGCGTGGTCGATGCGATCGAGTTGGGCGACATGATCCTCGCCGAGGCGCTCGTGCACAGCCATGTCGAATCGCTCAAGCGCCGGATGCCCCATCCCCAAGCCGCCGTTCTGGGCTGCACGCACTATCCGCTTCTCGAAGAGGCGTTCCGCGCCGCGCTCGGCCCAGATGTTGCCGTCTATTCCCAGCCCGACCTGGTGGCCGACAGCTTGTCGGACTATCTTGCCCGCCGCCCCGAAATGATCGGGCCGGGGCAGGCATCCGTCTTCCTGACCACGGGCGATCCGGCCAACGTCTCGCGCAAGGCCACGCAATTCCTGCGTCGCCAGATTACCTTTCAACCGGCCTGATCTTCATCTTGCCCCAAATACTCACGGCACGCCGCTGGCCTGCCCGCGCATCCGACAGGGGACCGCACCATGACCAAAAACATCGCAATCCTTGGCGCGTCGGGCTATACCGGCGCAGAGCTTGTGCGCCTGATCTCCACCCATCCCGACCTGCGGATCGCGGCGCTGACCGGCGAGCGCAAGGCGGGCCAGCCCATGGCTTCGGTGTTTCCGTTTCTGCGCCATCTGGATCTGCCCGACCTGTGCCGCATCGACGAGGTGGATTTCGCCAAGATTGATCTTGCCTTCTGCGCGTTGCCCCATGCGACCAGCCAAGCGGTCATAAAGGCGTTGCCCGGTGATCTGCGCGTGGTGGACCTGTCCGCTGATTTCCGTCTGCGCGACCCTGCGGCCTATGAAAAGTGGTATGGCCAGCACCATGCCGCGCCCGAGTTGCAGGCAGAGGCCGTCTACGGTCTGACCGAATTCTACCGCGCGCAGATCAGCGGCGCGCGTCTGGTCGCGGGCACGGGCTGCAACGCGGCCACCGGCCAGTATATCCTGCGCCCGCTGATAGAGGCGGGGTGTATTGATCTGGACCGAATCATTATGGATCTGAAATGCGGGGTTTCGGGCGCGGGACGCGCGCTCAAGGAAAACCTGCTGCATGCCGAATTGTCCGAGGGCACAGCGGCTTATGCCGTGGGCGGCACACACCGGCATTTGGGCGAATTCGATCAGGAATTCTCGGCCATTGCCGGGCGCGAGGTCCGGATCCAGTTCACACCGCATCTGCTGCCAATGAACCGTGGTATCCTTGCGACCGCGTGGCTGGATGGCGATGCCGACCGCATTCACAACGTCTTGCAAGCGCGCTACGCCGATGAACCTTTCGTGAAAGTGCTACCTTTTGGCACAACCCCGTCAACTCATGATGTGCGGGGATCGAATTTCGTGCATATTGGCATTGTGGGCGACCGTATACCGGGGCGCGCTCTGGTGGTGGCTGTGCTGGACAACCTGTGCAAAGGGTCCAGCGGGCAGGCGGTGCAGAACGCAAACCTTATGCTCGGTCTGCCCGAGACGACTGGCTTGATGGGTGCGCCCGTCTTTCCATAACGTGAGGATGAGATGAAAAGCCTGAAGAAAACCCGCCGTATCCAGATTATCGCCGTTGCGGCGGTAGCGCTGGCCCTATCGACCGCGCTGATCGGGTATGCGATGCGCGACGGGATCAATTTCTTCCGCTCACCCAGCCAGGTGGTCGAAACCCCGCCCGAACCGACCGAAGTTTTCCGCATCGGTGGCCTGGTAGAACCGGGGTCCATCGTGCGCGGCCAGTCCGATACAGTCATCTTCCGCGTGACTGACGGCCCTGCATCTGTCGAAGTGCATTTCCGAGGGATCTTGCCGGACCTGTTTTCGGAAAACGAAGGCATGGTTGGCACCGGGCGGCTGGTCGACGGTGTGTTCGTGGCCAGCGAAATCCTCGCCAAGCATGACGAGACCTATATGCCACGCGAAGTGATGGAAGCGCTGAAAGAGCAGGGCGAATGGCGCGGGCCGGACCCGCAGGCCGAACCGCAAACCTAAGCGCGCGCGCTGATCTGGGTCAATTCCGGATGCACGGGGCAATGCTACACTCTTCTTTCAGCGAAAGGAGTGTGGCACATGACGATCGAATATCGAGAAGATGACGCAACCCGCGTGGCCGAAATCATCGTGCATGGCAAAATCACGATGGATGACTACACCGCAGCCGTAGAGCCGATGCAGGCCTTCATTGACCGGCACGGCAAGGTCAAGTTCATCGAGGTGATCGAAAGCTTTCAGGGTTTCGATCCGTCCATGTTGTGGCCCGGCATCAAGTTCGACTGGCAGAACATTCCAAAGATCAGCCATGTCGCGGTTGTGTCGGATCTTGGCTGGATCGGCCCGATGTCAAAAGCCGCAGGCGCGGTTATCCACTCGCAGGTGCGGTTTTTCGGAATGGAAGACCTCGACGCCGCGCGCGACTGGATCGCGTTGGCGTGACACCCGGCCGACTGGCGTTGTCGGGCGGCGCGTATTGGACCATATGTTGTGGATAAGTTATATTTATGCACAGCATGCAGTCAAGTTGCTTGACTCTGCGCTTCGTCCCTTGCCAAGCTAACCGCTGTTACAACGTGGTCGCCCATGCAATTCACCCGCCTGCGCCTGAACGGTTTCAAGAGTTTTGTCGACCCGACGGATTTGATAATCCATCCGGGCCTGACCGGCGTGGTCGGGCCGAACGGCTGCGGAAAATCCAACCTGCTGGAAGCCCTGCGCTGGGTCATGGGCGAAAATCGCGCCAGCGCGGTGCGTGGCGCGGGCATGGAAGATGTGATCTTCGCGGGGACCGACAGTCGCGGCGCACGTCATTTCGCCGAAGTCACGCTTCAGCTCGACAATTCCGCGCGTCTTGCCCCGGCGGCGTTTAACCATGCCGACACGTTGGAGGTGGTCCGCCGCATCACCCGCGACGCGGGCAGCGCCTATCGCATCAACGGCAAAGAGGTGCGCGCGCGCGATGTTCAAATGCTGTTCGCCGATGCCTCGACCGGCGCGCATAGCCCGGCGCTGGTGCGGCAGGGGCAAATATCCGAACTGATTTCCGCCAAACCCAAGGCCCGCCGCCGCATTCTGGAAGAAGCGGCGGGCATTTCCGGCCTGTATCAGCGCCGTCACGAAGCCGAATTGCGGCTGCGGGCGACCGAAACCAATCTGGAGCGCATCGGCGACGTGGTCGAGCAACTGGCGGGGCAGCTTGCCGGCCTTGCACGGCAGGCAAAACAGGCCGAGCGCTACCGCAAGATCGGGGCGGAGTTGCGCCACATTGAAGGGCTTTTGCTGTATGCGCGCTGGCGCGAAGCCGACCATGCCCGCACAGAGGCCGACGCGACACTGCGCGCGGCACTCACAACATTGGCTCAGGCAGAGACCGCCGCGCGACAGGCCGCGCTTGCCCGGACAGAGGCCGATGGCAAGCTGGACCCGTTGCGCGAGGAATCGGCAGTTGCGGGCGCGGTGCTGCAACGGTTGGCGGTCGAGCGGCAGACGCTGGATGCCGACACCGAACGCGCCGATGCGCGGCTGCGCAGCCTGCGCGCGCGCATTGCCCAGTTGGACCAAGACATCACCCGCGAAGAGGCGCTGAACACCGACGCCCATGACACGCTCGCACAGCTAGAGGCAGAGGCGTCGGCACTGGAAGAGGCCGCCAGCGGCGAAGAGGCCCGCCAGCACGCCGCCGACGCGGATATGGAGGCCTGCGCGGCCCGTCTGGCCGAAGCAGAGGCCGCGCATAGCGCTGCAACCCAACAGGTTGCAGGACTTGTGGCCGAAGCGCAAAGCGTCGCCCGCGCGCTGGAAGAGGCCGAACGTCAGGCCGCCCGCGCACAGGATCAGGCGGCAACGGCACAGACCGCGCAGGATGAAGCTGTGACAGAGCTAGAGCGCGCGGTCGCCGCGCTCGCGCATGCCGAGGATGAGGCGACCGCAGGCGAAGACCTTGCCACCCGCGCCGATGCGGCGCTTGGCCAGACCGAAGCCGCTCGCGCTGCGGCCCAAACGACAGAATCAGAGGCGCGTGCCGCACTCTCAGAGGCAGAGGGCACCGCCCGCAGCCTGCGTTCTGAAGAGGCCGCGCTTGCCAAGCTGGTCGCGCGTGACACGGATGGGACAGCGCAGCTTATCGACCGGCTGCGGGTGGCACCGGGGTATGAGCAGGCGCTGGGCGCGGCGCTGGCCGACGATCTGCGTGCTCCGGTTGCGGATGGCGGGTCCGGTTGGGCCGCCTTGCCCGCGTATCCCGCGCCAGCGCCTTTGCCGGCACTGGCCGACCCGTTGGCCCCACATGTTACCGGCAGCGATGTGCTGCTGCGCCGACTGTCGCAGGTGGGCATCGTGTCACCGGAACAGGGGGCCACGCTTCAGGCGGCGCTTGCGCCGGGTCAGCGACTTGTCACGCGGGCGGGCGATCTGTGGCGCTGGGATGGGCTGCATGTTGCCGAACGGGATGCCACGAGTACCACTGCGTTGCGGCTGGAACAGCGCAACCGTCTGGACGCGTTGCGCCCCGAGTTGGCGGTTGCGGAGCAGTCCGCGCAAGAATTGCGCGATGACCACGCCGCCCGCAAGGCGCGGCTGGATGCGCTGGTTGCCGCCGAGCGTCAGGCCAGAGAGGCCCGCAAATCCGCCGAAGCCCGGCAGGCAGAGGCCATGCGCGCGCGCTCGAAAGCGGCGGCAGCGCGGGATATGGCGCAGTCGCGGCGCGATTCGGCGCATGCCCAGTCCGAGCGCGCGCGCTTGGAACTGGCCGAAGTGAGCGACCGTCTGGACGGGCTGCGCGAAGCGCACGCGGCCTTGCCGGATTTGACTGACGCCCGCGCGGGTGTAGATGCACTTGCCGCCCGCATGGCAGAAGCGCGCCGCGCCTCACTTGCTGCACAGAGCGAGGCTGACAGGTTGCGCCGCGACAGTGCATCGCGTGCCCGGCGCGCGCAAGAGGTCGCCACATCATTGTCAGGATGGCGCGCGCGCTTGGAAACGGCCAGTGATCGTGTTGCCGATCTGAGCGCGCGGCGCGCCGACGCCGAGCGCCGCTTGGCAGATGCCCGCCAAGCGCCTGCCGAACTGGCCGAAAAGCGTGCCGCGCTGCATCATGAAATGTCCCGCGCCGAGGCGCGCGCCGCCGCTGCCGAGGATGCGCTAAAGGCGGGCGAGGGTGCCGCGCGCGCCGCGGCTGACACAGAGCGCGCCGCCGAACGTGCCGCCGCCGACGCGCGCGAAGGCCGTGCCACGGCAGAAGCCCGCCATGAGGCCGCACAAGAGGCTGCCGCGCGGGCTGCGACCCGTATTGCAGAGGAACTGGAAAGCACCCCGCAAGCGTTGTTGGACGATCTGGCGATTGACCCCGACGATTTGCCTGACCCGCGTGGGCTGGAAGACAGCTTGACCCGATTGCGGCGCGCGCGCGACGCGCTGGGCGCGGTGAACCTGCGCGCCGAAGAGGACGCGCGCGAGGTGCAGCAGGAACATGACAAATTGGTGCAGGAAAGCGCGGACCTAGAGGCGGCCATTGCAAAACTGCGCGCCGGGATCGCCGCCCTGAACCGCGAGGGGCGCGAGCGCCTGCTCGACGCGTTTGACAAGGTGAATGCCAATTTCTCCAACCTGTTCCAGCATCTGTTCACAGGCGGGGAGGCGCGGCTGGTACTGGTCGAATCCGATGACCCGTTGGACGCGGGGCTGGAGATCATGTGCCAGCCGCCGGGCAAGAAACTCTCGACGCTGTCGCTTTTGTCCGGCGGAGAGCAGACGCTGACCGCGCTCGCGCTGATCTTCGCGGTGTTTCTGGCCAACCCCGCGCCAATCTGCGTGCTTGACGAAGTGGATGCGCCTTTGGACGATGCCAATGTCGCGCGCTTTTGCGACCTGCTGGACGAGATGACGCGCCGCGCCGACACAAGGTATCTGGTCATCACCCACAATGCCATTTCGATGGCGCGTATGGACCGGTTGTTCGGTGTGACGATGGGCGAACGCGGCGTCAGCCAGTTGGTCAGCGTGGATCTGACACAGGCCGAGGATATGGTCGCTTGACCACCGTGTTTGTTTTGAACATGTTAAGCGCATCTTTTCGCAAGGTGCCGCCATGCAAGACCGCTCTCATGCGCCGCTGATAACGCCGGTCCTGATTGGCGGTTGCATCATCATCATGATCAGCTTTGCCATCCGGGCAAGCTTTGGGGTGTTCCAGATCCCGATTGCAGAAGAATTCGGCTGGCTGCGTGCCGAATTCTCGCTCGCGATTGCGGTCCAGAATCTGGCTTGGGGTGTGGGCCAGCCGTTGTTCGGGGCACTGGCCGAACGCTTCGGCGACCGTCGCGCCATTGTCCTTGGGGCCCTCGTCTATGCGTTGGGACTGGTGCTGTCGTCTTTCGCGGTCACGCCGGGCGCGCATCAGATGTTGGAAATACTGGTCGGCTTTGGCGTAGCCGGCACCGGGTTCGGGGTTATCCTTGCCGTTGTCGGGCGCGCCGCGTCGGATGAAAACCGCAGCGTGGCGCTGGGCATTGCGACCGCCGCGGGCAGCGCGGGACAGGTTTTCGGCGCGCCTGTGGCCGAGATATTGCTGGGCTTTTACAGCTGGCAAATGGTGTTCGTGATTTTCGCGGCGGCCATTTTGCTGGTCCTTCTGGCACTGCCGATGATGCGCGCGCCCACCCCGGCCAGCCGTGCAGAACTGGAGCAAAGCATGGGGGCTGCACTGCGGCAAGCCGCGCGCGACCCGAGTTTTGCGCTGATCTTTCTGGGCTTTTTTTCCTGCGGTTACCAACTGGCCTTCGTGACGGCGCATTTCCCCGCCATGGTGACAGAGATGTGCGGACCTATCGACCCGAACGGCATGCTGGCGGGGTTTGGCATAACCACCACATCCGCCTTGGGCGCGGTGGCGATTTCGTTGATCGGGCTGGCGAATATCGCAGGCACGATTTTCGCGGCATGGCTGGGCAACCGGTATTCCAAGAAATACCTTTTGGCGAGCATCTACATGGCGCGCACCGTGGTTGCGGCGGCGTTTATCCTGTCGCCCATCACGCCGGGATCGGTGTTGCTCTTCTCGCTGATCATGGGGGCGCTGTGGCTGGCAACCGTGCCGCTGACATCGGGACTGATCGCGCATATCTACGGGTTGCGCTACATGGGCACGCTATACGGGATCGTGTTTTTCAGCCATCAGCTTGGCAGCTTTATGGGCGTTTGGCTGGGCGGAGAATTGTATGACCTGTATGGCGACTACACTTTGGTATGGTGGATCGGCGTGGGCGTGGGGCTGTTTTCAGCCATCGTGCATTTGCCCGTGCGCGAGCGGGCGTTGAACGCGCGGCCAATTTAGGGGGCGTTGCCCCCATCGCCCTTCGGGCGATTCCCCCAGGATATTTTTGCAAGGATGAATGGGCTAGATTTGCGCGGCGTGGATGCCCGCCCAATGTCCGGTCGCAAGGCATGCGGTGAGCAAGTAACCGCCTGTCGGAGCCTCCCAGTCGAGCATTTCACCCGCCGCAAAGGTGCCGGGCCATTTGTGCAGCATCAGGCCATGGTCAAGTTCGGGGCGGGCGATGCCGCCCGCAGTCGAAATCGCCTCTGCAATCGGGTGGGGCGCACCAAGGGGCAATGGCAATGCCTTGAGCGCGGCGCCGTCCGGCGTGCGGGTGCATTCGTTGACAAGCGCCAGTCGCGCGCCGGTCAAGCCAAGCGCTTTGCGCAGGCGGTTGCCGCGCGATTCCTTGGCGGGACGGCGGGCCAGACGGGTGTCGAGCGTCGCAGCGTCAAGATCGGGGAAGAGGTCGAGCACGAGGGGCGCCCCCTCCCGCAAGCGGCGCGAGAGGGCGTATATGCCGCCGCCTTCGACCCCGCGCGCGCTGAGCACGAATTCTGCGCGCAGGCTCTGGTCCCCCGCGCTGAGCCCCACACCCTTGACCGGCTGGCCGAAATGAGGGTGCATATAGTCGGACCATGCGACCGAAAAGCCCATATTTGCGGGCTGGAACGGCGTGCAGATGATGCCGCGCGCCGCGAGATGGGGGCGCCAGCCGCCGTCCGATCCAAGACGCGGCCAGCTTGCGCCGCCGAGCGCGAGCACGGCCACGCGTGGGGCAAGTTGGCGCGGCCCTTCCGGCGTGGCGAAATCGAAGTCACCGCCGGTCCAGCGCCAGCCGCGCCGCAGAGTGACGCCATGGGCTTCGAGCCGCGCCAGCCACGCCCGCAGCAGTGGCGAGGCCTTCATCGCACGCGGAAATATCCGCCCGGACGAGCCGGTGAACACTGGCTGGCCCAAACTCTCTGCCCAGCGACGGATATCATCGGGACCAAAGGCGTGGAGCATGGGGGCAAGCCAGTCGCCTGCATCCGCGAAGGTCGCGATCTGGTCGGGCAGGGGGGCGGCGTTGAGCAGGTTCAGCCCTGTTTTTCCGGCCATCAGGAATTTGCGCGCCGGCGACGGCTTGGCCTCGCATATCGTGACGCGGCGGCCTGCGCGGGCCAAAACCTCTGCCGCCATCAGACCAGCCGGCCCGGCGCCGATGACCAGCGCATCGCATGTGTCTGACTGCGTCACGGACTGCCTCTTGGTAACGGTTTTTTCACCTGCGCGCGCTATTGTGGGATTGTGCACAACCTCGCATAGTCTGGAAGAAGGAGAGTGCCAAGGCTGCATCCATGACGATTGTCGGTTCTTACAACATACATAAAGCGGTCGGGGCCGATATGCGGCGTGATCCGGGCCGCGTGGTACAGGTAATCGCGGAACTTGGGGCCGATATTGTCGCTTTGCAAGAGGTTGATCGGCGCTTTGGCGACCGGCGCGGGGTGCTGGACCCTTCCCGCTTGGCGCAAGAAACAGGGCTGACGCCGGTGGTCCTGACCCACCGGCTGGGAAGGGCAGCGCATGGTTGGCATGGCAACCTGCTGCTGTTGCGCGGGGCAGATGTGGAACAGGCCGAGGCAGTGACGCTGCCGGGGCTAGAGCCGCGCGGTGCCATCGTGGCAGATATCCTTTTGCACGGCCAACCCTTGCGGCTGATTGCGGCCCATCTGGGCCTGTTGCGGCAGTCGCGCCTGGTGCAGGCACGGTTTCTGGCCCGCCATGTCGGCGCACCGGATGGACGACCGACGCTGGTGATGGGCGATTTCAACGAGTGGCGTCTTGGCGCGGATTGCGGGTTGATGCCGTTGCGCCGTGAATTGCGCACGGTCAAACGATCTGCCAACACGCGGCCCAGCTTTCCCGCGCGGATGCCAGTTTTGCCGTTGGACCGGATCATGGCCAGCCCGCAACTGGACCTGCATGACCTGCGCGCGCATAACAGCCCGCTTGCGCGCCGTGCGTCTGACCATTTGCCCTTGCGCGCGGTGCTTCGCTTGCCCCGGACCCAAAGCGCGGTTATGTGACCGGCCAGCAACCACGACAGCAAAAAGGGGCCGGGCATGGCCGAGGCGAAGAAGCTCTTCATCAAGACCTATGGCTGCCAGATGAATGTCTATGACAGCGAGCGCATGGCCGAGGCGCTCGGCACATCCGGCTATGTCACAACAGAGCGCGCCGAAGATGCCGATATGATCCTGCTGAACACCTGCCATATCCGCGAAAAGGCGGCGGAGAAGGTGTATTCCGAACTGGGCCGGTTCAAACCCTTGAAGGCGGCCAACCCGGCGTTGAAAATTGGCGTCGCGGGCTGCGTGGCGCAGGCCGAGGGAGAAGAGATCATGCGCCGCCAGCCGCTGGTTGATCTGGTTGTCGGCCCGCAAACTTATCACCGCCTACCCGCGATGGAGGCGGCGGTGCAAAACGGGGCGCGCGCGGTCGATACCGATTTTCCCGAAGAGGATAAATTCGACCACCTGCCCCGTGGCCCGCGTGCCACCCGTGGCCCGACCGCGTTTCTGACCGTGCAGGAAGGCTGCGACAAATTCTGTGCCTTTTGCGTCGTGCCCTATACGCGCGGGGCGGAAGTGTCGCGCCCGGTCGACCGCATCATGACCGAGGCGCGCGACCTGGTCGCGCGCGGCGTGCGCGAGATTACCTTGTTGGGCCAGAATGTGAACGCCTATCACGGGCAGGGCGACGGGGGCGACTGGACATTGGCGCGCCTGATCCGCGCCCTGGCCAAGGTTGACGGGTTGGAGCGCATCCGCTTCACCACCTCGCACCCCAATGACATGGAGGATGACCTGATCGCCGCGCATGGCGATGAGCCGAAGCTCATGCCCTATCTGCACCTGCCCGTGCAATCGGGCAGCGACCGCATCCTCAAGGCGATGAACCGCAAACACACCGCCGAAAGCTACCTGCGGCTGATCGAGCGTTTGCGCGCGGCGCGCCCCGACCTTCTGCTGTCGGGCGATTTCATCGTCGGCTTTCCGGGCGAAACCGAGGCCGATTTCGAGGATACGATGGCGCTGGTGCGCGCGGTGCATTACGGTCAGGCCTACAGTTTCAAATATTCCGCGCGACCCGGCACGCCTGCGGCGGAACGCGAAACCGTCGCTGACGATGTGGCGACCGACCGGCTGCACCGGCTGCAATCGCTTTTGACAGAGCAACAACGCGCCACGCAAACCGGCATGGTCGGGCGCGAACTGTCGGTTCTGTTCGAAAAACCCGGCCGTCTGCCAGGGCAGTTGATCGGGAAATCTGAATACCTGCACGCGGTGCATGTGCGCGCGCCTGCCGACCAGATCGGCCAGATTGCGCGGGTGCGTGTGACCGAGAGTGTCACGAACTCTTTGGCCGCCGAAGTAATCTGACATGATCCGGGTCTTTGCCCTGATCCTGTGCTGCCAACTGGCGGGTGAGGCCGCGGCGCGCAGTCTGGCCTTGCCCGTGCCCGGCCCGGTTCTGGGGATGGCGGGCCTGTTCGTCCTTATGCTGGCCAGCCCGCGCGTGGCGCAGGCCGTGCGCCCCGTGGGCGACGGGATATTGCGCCACTTGTCCTTGTTGTTCGTGCCTGCTGGCGTGGGCATCGTCGGTCACTTGCGTCTTTTGGGCGAAAACGCTTTGGCAATCGGCGTGGCGCTTATCGCCTCTACCGTGCTGGCAATTGCAGTCGGTGCGCTGGTGTTTCGGGCCGTGGCGCGACTGACCGAAGCCAAGCCCGATGCGTGATTTCACCGAAATCTGGTCCTATCTGGCAGCGGGTCCGCTGGTTTGGCTCACCGCCACTCTGGTCGCCTATCTGCTGGCAGATGCGCTTGCCGCCCGTCTGGGCCGCGCGCCGGTGGCAAACCCCGTGGCGGGAGCGGTGGTGTTGCTGGCCTTGCTGCTATGGGCCACCGGCACCAGCTACGACACGTATTTCGAGGGCGCGCAATTTGTCCATTTTCTGCTCGGTCCGGCAACGGTCTGCCTTGCCGTGCCGCTTTGGGCGCATCGTGCCACCGTGCGCCGCGCCGCCCTTCCAATTGTCGCAGCGCTCTTGGCCGGGTCGTTGACCGCCGTTGCCGTGGCGTTGGCCTTGGGCCGGGCATTCGGACTGTCGCCCGAGATGCTGGCAACGCTTGCGCCCAAAAGCACCACTGCGCCCGTCGCGCTGGGGATCAGCCAGTCGCTCGGCGGCTCGCCGACGCTGACGGCGGTGCTGGTGGTGTTGACTGGCATGGTCGGCGCCGTGGTGATCACGCCGATGATGAATGCGCTGCGTATCACCGATTGGCGGGCGCGCGGGCTGGCCGTGGGGGTCGCCGCGCATGGGATCGGCACGGCGCGGGCGCTTCAGGTCAACCCGCAGGCCGGCGCGTTCGCGGGCATTGGCATGGCGCTGAACGCGATCGTCACGGCGCTGCTTGCCCCGTGGTTGCTGGCGCTGTTCCTCTAGCCGTGCTCTTTCAGCAGACGGCGTTTTTGCTTGTCCCAGTCGCGCTTGGCCTCTGTCGCGCGCTTGTCCGCAACTTTCTTGCCCTTGCCGACGGCAATCTTGATCTTCACCAACCCGCGATGGTTGAAATACATCACCAAGGGCACGAGCGTCATGCCCTGCTTGGCGGTGGCGGCCCATAGTTTGGCCAGCTCCTTGCGCGATGCCAGCATCTTGCGCCGCCGCCGCTCGTCATGGCCAAAGGTCTTGGCTTGCAGATAGGGGGCAATGTAGCTGTTCACCAACCATAGTTCGCCGTCTTCCACTGCCGCATAACTTTCGGCAATATTGGCCTTGCCACTGCGCAGCGATTTCACCTCAGAGCCTGTCAGCATGATCCCGCATTCCAGGTCTTCCTCGATCGCGTAATCATACCGCGCGCGGCGGTTCTCGGCGATGATCTTGTAATTCGGGTCGGATATCTTGGCCATGCGACCGCAGATAAGGCCGCAACCCCGCCATGTCTAGGGCTTCAGCCGCACCTGCATCGCGTTGCCGGTGGTTTTACGCAGCTCGAACACGCCCGCGCGTTGCACCAATTCGCTCAGTTTCGCACAGCCATAGTTGCGGCTGTCGAAATCGGGATTTGCAGCGACGATAAATTGTCCCAGCGGGCCAAGCGAGAACCACTCTTCATCCTTGTCGATCGCCTGCATCGCCGCCTTGATCAGCGGAATCGCTTGCGCGGGCTGCGCCTTCCCAGTGGATTTCGCAGCATCGGGCGCGGCCTCTGGCAGGATATTCTCGACGAATATGAAACGCTTGCACGCCTTGCGAAACGCTTCCGGCGTTTTCTGCTGGCCGATGCCGTACACATCCAGCCCCTGTTCGCGAATGCGCGAAGCCAGCCGCGTGAAATCGCTGTCGGAGCTGACCAGCACGAACCCGTCGAACCGCCCTGAATGCAACAGGTCCATCGCGTCGATCACCAGCGCAATGTCAGAGGAATTTTTACCCACGGTATTGGCGGGCTGATGGTGCGGCACCAGTGCCAGGCTCGGCAACTTGTCCTGCCAGCCCGACATCTGGCTGCGCGAGAAATCGCCGTAAATCCGCCGCACGCTCGCTTCGCCCAAGGCCGCGATTTCCTCGAAAATCGCCTCGACCCATTTGGGCGAAGAATTGTCGGCGTCAATCAGAACCGCCAGAAGCGGTATTCCCGCGCGTGCCATATGCTTGTCCCTTCATCTTGCCCCAAATACTCTGGGGGAGCCGCGCGGCATCGCGCGGCGGGGGCGAAGCCCCGTCACAGCCCCCGATACATGACCAGCGCGTCGACGTAACCCTCTTTCGGGTGCCGGAATGCGCCCGGCAGGCGTCCCACCACGTCGAAGCCGTATTGCTGCCAGAGTGCTACGGCCCGGATGTTGGTTTCGATCACGAAATTGAACTGCATCGCCCGAAATCCGGCGGCCCGGGCGCGGTCCAGCGCATCTTCCAGCATGGCGCGGGCGACGCCTTTGCCCTGCGCATCCGGTGCTGTCACAAACCCGCAATTGGCTACATGCGCGCCGCCGCCCTGCTGGTTCGGGCACAGGTAATAGCTGCCAACCGCAACGCCATCCGATGTCGCCAGAAACGCGCTATGGGTGCCACTGCACCAGAGCGCTAGCGCCTCCTTGCGGGTGATGGCCGGGTCCACCGCGTAAGTCTCGCCGCTGCGAAAGACCGGCTCAAGCATCGCCCACACCGCGATGCTGTCAGCTTCGGTGGCGGGTCGTATGTGGACCCGGCCTTTTGCGCTCAAAACTCCACCACCGCGCGGATGGATTTGCCTTGGTGCATCAGCTCGAACCCCTCGTTGATCTGGTCGAGGCTCAGTTTATGCGTGATCATCGGGTCAATCTCAATCTTGCCCGACATGTACCAGTCGACGAATTTCGGCACATCCGATCGCCCCTTGGCCCCGCCGAACGCCGTGCCTTTCCAGACGCGGCCCGTGACAAGCTGGAAGGGGCGGGTGCTGATTTCGGCGCCCGCGGGGGCCACCCCGATGATGACCGACACGCCCCAGCCGCGGTGCGAACATTCCAGCGCGTCGCGCATCACACCGACATTGCCAGTCGCGTCGAAGCTGTAATCCACGCCGCCGATCGCGTCGTCGCCGCGCTGCGTCAGCCGCGTGATCTCGGCGGTCACGCTCTCGACCTTGGACGGGTTGACGAAATGCGTCATCCCGAATTTGCGCGCCATTTCTTCCTTGCCGTCGTTCAGGTCGACCCCGATGATCATGTCCGCGCCCGCCATGCGCAGCCCCTGAATGACGTTCAGGCCAATGCCGCCCAGCCCGAACACCGCCGCCGTCGACCCGATTTCCACGCCTGCCGTGTTGATGACCGCGCCGATCCCCGTGGTCACGCCGCAGCCAATGTAGCAAATCTTGTCGAAGGGCGCGTCGTCGCGAACTTTCGCCAGCGCGATTTCGGGCAGGACCGTGTGGTTGGCAAAGGTCGAGCAGCCCATGTAATGGTAAATCGGCGTGCCATCGAGCATGGAAAACCGCGTCGTGCCATCGGGCATCAGCCCCTTGCCCTGGGTGCCGCGAATGGCAGTGCACAGGTTCGTCTTTCCCGACCGGCAGGAATAGCACTCGCGGCATTCGGGCGTGTAAAGCGGGATGACATGGTCGCCCGGTTTCAGCGTGGTCACACCGGCGCCCACCTCCAACACAATGCCCGCCCCCTCATGGCCCAGAATGCTTGGAAACAGCCCCTCGGGGTCCGCGCCAGAGCGCGCGAACTCATCCGTGTGACAAATGCCCGTGGCCTTGATCTCGACCAACACCTCGCCGGCCTTGGGCCCGTCAAGGTTCACCTCCATGATTTCCAACGGCTTTCCGGCCTCTAGGGCAACTGCGGCGCGCGTGCGCATGGGGAATCCTTCCTGTGAATTTGTCTTGGCGCGCAGCATGGCCCAGCCGCCGGGTCGCGTGCAAGTCTGTCCGCGCCAGTTTGCTGCTGAAATGCGCCCCATGTTCCAGCGGGTGGGCCTGCGCAGGTATCGGGGGTTGATTTCCGGCAGCAAGCGTCACACTCTCAATTCATGAACATGCAAGCCTCGTCCCGGTCAATGGTGTCTCAGGTCAGTTTTGACCGGCGCGAACTTGGCGTTATCCTGTCGTTATACGGGCGCATGGTCGCGGCCGGCGAATGGCGCGATTACGGGATTTCCTGCCTGAGCCAATGTGCGGTGTTTTCGGTGTTCCGCCGCACCGCCGAGCATCCGCTCTACCGGATCGAAAAACATCCCGCGCTGCGAAATCGCCAAGGCATGTATATGGTGATCAACATGGATGGCCAGATCCTGAAACGCGGGCATGATCTGGCGCAGGTGCTCAGGGTTATCGAGCGCAAATCGCTGCGCGTGGTGGACTGACCGTTTACAGCGCGAGCGACCTAGAGTATCGCGATCTGCATGACCGTGCATGTCTCTTTCGCTATTGCAGTGCGACGCCGCCCCGGCGCGTGATCTGTCCTGCGCAGGCCTGCGCGCCCTTTACACCATAACCTATGTTGACTTGGCCGCGCCGCTTTGGCAGGTCAAGGGCTTCTTTTGACGGGATATTGCCCATGAACGCCCCCTTTCCGCCGGTACTGCCGACCTATAACCGCACGTCCCTGTCCTTTGTCGCGGGCGAAGGCGCGTGGCTGACGGAGGCGTCGGGCGCGCGATATCTGGACCTGACATCGGGGATCGCCGTGAATGCTCTGGGCCATGCGCACCCGGAACTTGTGGCGGTGCTGACCCGGCAGGCGCAGGCTTTGTGGCATGTCTCGAACCTCTACACCATCCCGGCACAGGAACAGCTTGCGCAGGCGCTGGTGGACGCAACCTTCGCCGATACCGTCTTTTTCACCAATTCGGGGACAGAGGCTGCGGAACTGGCGCTGAAAATGGTGCGCAAATACTGGTATGAGGCGGGTGAAGAGCGCCCCACCATCCTGACCTTCGAGGGCGCGTTTCACGGCCGCTCCACCGGCGCCATCGCCGCCGCCGGGTCGGACAAGATGACCAAGGGGTTCGGGCCACTCATGCCCGGTTTCAAGGTGTTGCCATGGGGCGATCACGACGCCCTGACAGCGGCGCTGGATGATAGTGTCGCCGCCGTCATGCTCGAACCCGTACAGGGCGAAGGCGGGATCCGGCCCCTGCCGGATGCCTGTCTGAAGGGTCTGCGCGACGCCTGCGACCGGACCGGGGCGCTGCTGGTGCTGGACGAGGTGCAGTGCGGCATGGGGCGCACCGGACGCCTGTTTGCGCATGAGTGGGCAGGTATTGCGCCCGATATCATGATGGTCGCCAAGGGTATCGGCGGCGGCTTTCCGCTCGGTGCGGTGCTGGCGAATGCCCGCGCGGCAAGCGGCATGACAGCGGGTACGCACGGCTCTACCTACGGGGGCAACCCTCTGGCCTGCGCCGTGGGTGCCAAGGTTGTCGAGATCATCACCGCGCCGGGTTTTCTGGAAGACGTCCGTCGCAAATCCGCCAATTTCCGCCAGAGCCTTGAGGGGCTTGTCGCCGCCCATCCCGAAATATTCGAGGGCGTGCGCGGGCAGGGCCTCATGCTTGGACTGAAATGCCGCGCCCCGGCCATCGATCTGGTCAAAGCAGCGCAAGCCCAGCACCTTCTGACGGTGCCTGCAGCCGATAATGTCGTGCGTCTGCTGCCGCCGCTGACCATCACCGAGGAGGAATTGGCAGAGGCCGTCGTCCGCCTGGACGCTGCTGCCCGGACCCTTGCCTGATTTCATCCTTGCCCAAATATCCCGGGAGCGCGAGGGCAGCGCCCTCGCATCCTCTCTTAGCCAAAAGGCTCGACACCATGCCACATTTTCTGGACATCCACAGCACTGACAAGGCGGCTTTGCGCGCCATGATTGATAGTGCCTGCAAAATGAAAGATGCCCGTGCCGGCCGCCCCAAGGGTATGCCCGATGACGACAAACCGCTTCAGGGCCGCATGGTTGCGCTGATTTTCGAGAAGCCCTCGACCCGCACACGCGTCAGTTTCGACATGGGAGTGCGCCAGATGGGCGGTCAGAGCATGGTGCTGTCCGGCTCTGAAATGCAGCTTGGCCATGGCGAAACCATTGCCGACACCGCCCGCGTGCTGTCGCGCTATGTCGACATGATCATGATCCGCACCTATGAGGAAACGGTGCTGCACGAACTGGCCGAATATGCGTCAGTGCCGGTCATCAACGGGCTGACCAATGCGACCCATCCTTGCCAGATCATGGCCGATATCCAGACCTACGAGGAACATCGCGGCCCCATTCGCGGCCGCCGCGTGGTCTGGCTTGGCGATGGCAACAACGTCTGCGCGTCATTCCTGCACGCTGCGGGGCAATTCGGCTTTGACATGGTATTTGCCGGTCCTGATGCGCTTGACCCCGATCCGCAGGCGGTGGCGTTCGCCCGTGATCGTGGCGTGCATGTCGAGATCATGCGCGATGCGGCCCGCGCCGTGGCCGGTGCCGATCTGGTCGTGACCGACACATGGGTCAGCATGCATGACAGCCAGTCGAACCGCGAACGCCGGCACAACCTGCTGCGCCCCTATCAGGTCAATGACGCGCTGATGGCGCATGCCAAGCCCGATGCGCTGTTCATGCATTGCCTGCCTGCACACCGCGAGGAAGAGGTGACGAATGCCGTCATGGACGGTCCGCAATCCGTGGTGTTTGACGAGGCCGAGAACCGGCTGCATGCACAAAAAGCGGTGATGCGCTATTGTCTGGGCGTCTGATCCTCCGTAATGGCCGGTCCCACTCTGGCCGTTATGCCACAGGCGGCTTACCTGTCCGTTAAAGCAGCCAAGGATCATCCATGTCTATCGCCTTCGACAACAGCTATGCCCGCGACCTGACCGGCGCTTATGTGGCCGCCATGCCGCAGGGCTGGCCCGACCCGCAACTGGCGCTTTTGAACACCGCTTGGGCCGAAACGCTTGGTCTGGACACGGGGTTTTTGCAAACCCCGGATGGTGTGGCGATGCTGTCGGGTCATGCGGCCCCTGAAGCGGCGCAACCCATTGCCCAAGCTTACGCTGGCCACCAGTTCGGTGGGTTCAACCCGCAACTTGGCGACGGGCGCGCCTATTTGCTGGGCGAGGTTCTGGCCCCCGATGGCGCGCGCCATGACATCCACCTGAAGGGCGCGGGGCGCACGCCTTTCGCGCGCGGCGGCGACGGGCGCGCGGTGCTGGGGCCTGTCCTGCGCGAATATCTGGTGTCAGAGGCGATGGCGGGCTTGGGCATCCCGACCACGCGCGCGCTGGCGGCGTGCACCACAGGCGACCGGGTGCTGCGCCAAAACGGGCTGGAGCCGGGTGCGGTGCTGGCGCGCACAGGCGCCAGCCATTTGCGCGTCGGCACGCTGCAATTTTTTGCCGCGCGGGGCCAGCCCGACATGGTCGCGCGGGTTGCCGACTATGCTATTGCGCGGCATGATCCCGATCTGGCGGGCACAGAGGGGCGGTATCTCGCCTTCCTGTCCCGCGTGGGTGCACGGCAGGCGCGGTTGGTGGCGCAATGGATGGGGGTCGGGTTTGTGCATGGCGTCATGAATACCGACAATTGCACCTTGTCGGGCGAAACCATCGACTATGGCCCTTGCGCCTTCATGGAGCGCTACGATCCCGCCACTGTCTTCAGCTCGATCGACCATGGCGGGCGCTATGCCTATGGCAACCAACCGGGAATTATCATGTGGAACATGGCACGTCTGGCAGAGGCCATGTTGCCGCTGATCGACCCGGATGAGGACCGCGCGGTCTCGCTTGCGACGGCCGCGGTCGAGGCGGTTCAGGACCAGTATCGCGCCGAATGGCTGGCGGTCTTTGCGCGCAAACTGGGGTTCGAGCGGGCCTGCCCCGAGGTTCTGGTCGATGACCTGCATCGCCTGCTAGAGGGGCAGGGGGTTGATTTTACAAATTTCTTCCGGATGTTGCCCGACGCTTTGACGGGGGACACCGCGACGCTTGCAGCGGAATTCAACGACCCGTCGGGCCTGTCCCCTTGGCTTGACCGGTTGCGCGCCGGATTGGACAATCCCGATACCGCTGCCGCCCGTATGCGCGCGGTCAATCCGATCTATATTCCGCGCAACCACTTGGTCGAACACGCTTTGGAGGCTGCGAGCGACTTGGGTGACATGGACCCGTTCCTGTCACTTCTGCAACATGTTCAGACACCGTTTACCCCGCGCGCGGACGGCGCGGCATTCGCCAGCCCCGCACCGCAGGACGCGCCCTCTGTCGTTACCTTTTGCGGAACCTAGACACCACCGCCGAGTTCGCAAATTACCGCCCATTCGTCGGCGCGCACCGGCTGCACCGAAAGGCGTGCCTGTTTCAGCAACGCCATCTCTGACAGGCGTGGGTCATTCTTGCACATTTCCAATGTGACTGGCTGTTTCAGCTTTGAAACTGCGCGAATATCGACACATTCCCAACGTGGGTCGTCGGTCGTGCTGTCGGGGTGGGCGGTGGCGATCACCTCGGCTATTCCGATCACGGCCTTGTCGCTTTGCGAATGATAGACAAAGGCGCGATCACCAAGCGCCATGTCGCGCATCATGTTGCGGGCTTGGTAGTTGCGTACGCCGTCCCACTCTTCGCCCGCATCACCTTTCGCGACAAGGTCGTCCCATGAAAACGCGTCAGGTTCGGATTTCATCAGCCAGTAGCGCATCAGCCGACAACCTTTTTCCATTCCTGCAAACGCACATCCGCGAACAGCCCGGCCATGGCGTAAGGATCATTCATGCCCCAAGCGGTGGCGGCGGCCATGTCCGGCAGGTCCAGCACGATCAGCGATCCGGCCATGTCGCCCGCATTATCCAGCAACGGCCCTGCCTGAACCACACAGCCGGTGTCGCGGATATAGTCCAGATGCGCGGCGCGGTTGGCTTTGCGGGTCTCCAGCGCACCGGGTTTGTCGGTGCAGACCATCATGAAAAGCGGCATGTCTTACTCCAGTGTCAGGGGGCGGGCGAGCAGCGCGCCCTTGGCTTCGGTCGGGGTCAGAACGCCGTCGATGACGGCGGCGACCATGCGGGTGATCGGCATGTCTATATCATGCTCTCTGGCCAGGCGGGTCACGGCGCGGGCGGTTGCCGCGCCCTCGACGGTCGTCGCCGCATCAAAGCCGGTTTGCGCGCCCAAGGCCATGCCATACCGAAAGTTGCGCGACTTCTCCGAACCGCAGGTCAGCACCAGATCGCCCAGACCGGACAGGCCTGCAAGGGTTTCCGACTCTGCGCCCAAAGCCAGCGCCAAACGCTGCATTTCGGCATAGCCGCGCGCCATCAGTGCCGCGCGCGCAGATTCGCCAAGCCCCGCGCCAATGACCATGCCCGCCGCGATGGCGATGACGTTTTTCAGCGCCCCGCCCAGCTCTGCGCCGGTCACGTCGGTATTGCGGTACAGGCGCAGGTTCTCGGTCGACAGCCGTGCTTGCAGATCGGTGCCCAAGGCGTCGTCGCGCGCCGCCAGCGTGAGCGCGGTTGGCAGCCCGCGCGCGATATCGGCGGCAAAGCTGGGGCCGGTCAGCAGCGCGCCGCGTGCGCCGGGAAGGGCTTGCTCGATCACACCGACCGGCCCGATCAATAGGTCCAGATCGACGCCCTTGGAGCAGGCAACCAAAATCCGCGGGGCCAGCCAGGCCGCGTGCTCTTGCAAAAATCCGCGCATCTGCTGCATGGGCATCGCCAGCAGCAGCGTGTCGGCGTCAATCTCTGCCAGATCGCCCGTGATGGCCACGGTATCGGGCAGGTCCACGCCGGGCAAGCGCCGCGCGTTCTGGCCGGTACGGGTCATGTCGGCGGCGTGGTCGGCATCGCGCGCCCAGAGCTGTGCATGACCCAGAGCGCAGGCCAGTGCGGTGCCGAACGCGCCCGCGCCCAAGATTGCCACGCTCATGCCTTGGCTCCTTTCTTGCCCGCACCCAGCATCGGGGCGGATGTTGTGTCCAGCGGCCAGCGCGGACGTGCAGCGAGCGTCAGGTCGTCGCGCGCCCCCATGCGCATCCGCTCCAGTCCGGCCCATGCGATCATGGCGGCATTGTCGGTGCACAGCTTCAATGGCGGGGCAAGGAAGCGCGCGCCTGCGGCTTGTCCAACGCGCTCCAGTGCGGCGCGTATGCTTTGGTTGGCCGCCACGCCACCTGCGACGGCCAGCACCGGCGCTTGTGGGGCGCGGTCCATATACAGCTTCAGCGCGCGGCGGGTTTTTTCGGCCAGAACATCGGTCATAGCCGCCTGAAAACTGGCGCAGATATCGGCACGGTCCTGCGCATAAAGCCCGCCTTGTGCGGCGACCAGCCCGTCACGCGCGCGCAGCACGGCGGTTTTCAGACCGGAAAACGACATATCGCAGTCGGGTCTGTCCAACAGCGGGCGGGGCAGGGCGAAGCGTTCGGGATCGCCCATGCGCGCCTCTGCCTCGACCAGCGGGCCGCCCGGCTGGCCCAGTCCAAGCAGTTTGGCGACCTTGTCAAACGCCTCTCCGGGTGCGTCATCAATGGTGCCGCCAAGGCGGGTGAAGTCGTCCACCCCATCGACCAGCAGAAACTGGCAATGCCCGCCAGAAACCAGCAGCATAAGGTACGGAAATGCGATGCCGTCGGTCAGGCGCGGGGTCAGCGCGTGACCGGCCAGATGGTTCACGCCGACCATGGGTTTGCCGGTGGCCGCCGCCAATCCCTTGGCCAGCATCACCCCCGCCATGACACCGCCGATTAGGCCCGGTCCGGCGGTGACCGCGATGGCGTCGATCTGGCTCAGGTCCAGCGCGGCGTGTTTCAGCGCAGCCTCGACCGCCAGATCCAGTTTTTCGGCATGGGCGCGTGCGGCAATCTCTGGGACCACACCGCCGAACCCCGCATGAAGCTCTTGCTGTCCCAGCACGATATTCGAAAGGATATCGACAGAGCTACCATCTGTCCGCAGAACCGCAGCGGCGGTGTCGTCGCAAGAGCTTTCCAGCCCCAGAACGGTCAGCGTGGCAGCGGTGTGGTTTGTCATCATGCTCTCGGTTGCCAAGACGGCTGCGTTCCAGCTACCACTTGGACGCAGACCGCACAATCCCGTGCCCGGCCCTTGCCCCGAAAGCGAGCACCTATGGCTTGCCTCCTTCTGACCCGCCCCCGCGCCAGCGCCGAAAGTTTCGCCGCGGCTGCCGGTTGGGTGGGCGATTTGGTGATTTCGCCGGTGCTGCAGGTTGTCTTTTACAACGTGGACCCGCCCGCGCCAGACGAGGCGGTGATCGTCACCTCGCAACACGGGGTGGACGCGCTGGTCAGGGCGACTGACCATCGCGACTGGCCGGTTTGGTGCGTGGGCCCGCGATGTCTGGAAGCCGCGCGAGATGCGGGATTTTGCAACCTGCACGATGGCGGCGGGACCGCGCAATGCTTGTTCGACATGCTGTGCGATACCCGCCCGGACCGCATGCTGGTACATATGCGCGGAACGCATGTTGTGACCGATCTGACCGGGCGGCTAAACGCCGCAGGACTGCGCGCGCGGGCCGTGCCGTGTTACGACCAGCAGGCCTCGCCATTGACCGCGGCGGCGCAGGCGTGCCTGCAAGCGCCCGGTGCCGTGCTTTTGCCTGTATTTTCACCACGCAGCGCGGCAATTTTCGCGCAGGAGTGGCGGGCGATCACCGCGCCGCAAGCGCAGCTACATGCCGTGGCGATCAGCCCGGCGGCGGCGTCGGGGCTGGAGTCTGTGCCAACCACCAGCGTGCATATTGCCGACACGCCCGACCAGCCCGGAATGCTGGCTGCGCTTGCGCGGGCGCAAGCCGCGCTTGAGCCTGACCAAAACCCGCGATAAGGTATCAAGGAATTGCTGCATGGCGGCGTAACGGGTTGGGGGATAAACGGTGGCGCGCAGAACCACAAGCAAGACAGGAACAAGCAAGCGGGCAACCGCTCCGCGCCGATCCCGCAGCACCAAGCCCGCGTCTGATACGACTGATACTGCGGCGACGCCCACTGACCAGACGACGGACACGGCCGCGGATGCGTCATCCGGTCAAGCAGAAACGGCGACAACCGAGGACGGCACCGACACAAGCTCGCCCTTGGCAGATGGTCCGGCCCAGATGGGCGAGGACACCGCCTCTGCTCCCGATGCGGCAGCCGGTGAGAGCGCGCCCGAAGCTGGTGACACGTCCACCGAGAGCGCGATGGAAAAGCCGGACCCCGCGGCTGATACAGGTACCGTCCCCGAGACGTCAGCCGCGACAGTGTCCGACGAGGTGACGGCAGAGGCGGATGCGCCTGATGCCTCCGAACCTGTGCCTGAAGAATCGACACCCGAAGAGGCGGTCCAATCAGACGAGGTTGCGACACCCACGGCGGAATCCGATACGACAATGACCACATCGGAAACAGCCGGCGCGCCAAGCGACGCGACCGTCGCGACATCAGAGCCGCAGACTCCGCCGATCGCCCCGCCCACACCCGCCCCCGAGCCGCAGAAACGCGGCGGGTTCTTGCCCCTGTTGTTGGGCGGTGTGGTTGCGGGCGGCATCGGCTACGGCGCGCATTTTTACCAGACCAATATGCAAGCCACGGTGCCAGACGAGGCAAGCGCATTGACCGCGATGGAGGCCGAGATCGGCGCCCTGCGCACCGAACTGGCAGACCTGCGCGAAGCAGTGGCGCAGGGGCCAGACCTGTCGGACCTGGAAGCTCAGATCGCGGCGCTTGAGCCCGCGGATATTGGCGGTGTGCAAGCTGCGATAGATGATTTGCGCAGCCGTGTTGCCGCGATTCCAGAGGTTGATGAAGCCGCTTTGCAAGCCCAGATCGAAGCATTGCGCGCCGAGCCGGATGTTGATCTTGGCCCGGTTGAAGACAGCCTTGCCGAGCTGGAGGCGGCCTATGCGCCGATGCCAGAGCAGATGGCCGCGCTGCAAGCCGATATGGACGCGTTGCGCGCGCTGGCGACCGAAGAGGTCGCGCAGGCAGAGGCCGCTGTTGACACAGCGCTTGCCACCGCAGGACTGGACCGGATACGCGCTGCACTTGTCACAGGCGCATCTTTTGATGACGCGGTTGCCCAACTGGCAGAGGCCGGGGCCGATGTGCCTGCCGCCTTGAGCGATGCCGCCAGTGACGGGGTGCAAACCGTCGAACAACTGCAAGACAGCTATGGCGTTGCCGCGCGTGCAGCCATCGGGACCAGTTTGCAAGCCGCGCCTGCCGAATCCGCAACCGAAAAATTGGGCAACTTCTTCCGTGCGCAGGTCGGTGCGCGCTCGCTTGCGCCGCGCGAGGGGGATGATCCCGACGCCGTGACCTCACGCGCCGGTGCCGTCGTGGCAGAGGGCGACTTTGCGTCGGCACTGGACGAATTGTCGGCGCTCCCGGATGAGGGGCGCGCCGCGATGGATGATTGGCTGACTGCTGTGAATACCCGTTTGAATGCAGCCGCCGCGCTTGACGCGCTGCAAGCTGAAATTTCGACAGAGTAAGGAAAACACTATGTTCTGGACGTTGCTGAAACTCCTTGTCTTTGTCGTTGTGGTCATCGGGCTGGCCTATGGCGCCGGTGCGCTTATGGATAGCGGGCAGACGGTCGGTTTGCGCATTCTGGATATGGAATTCACGCTTGGCCCGATTCAGGCGATCATTGCCTTCGTTGTGTTCCTTGTGGCGCTGTGGCTGGTGCTGAAAGCGATTTCGCTGTCACTGACGCTGCTTCGGTTCATGAATGGTGATGAGACGGCAATTCGCCGCTTTTTCGTACGCAATCGCGAGAAGAAAGGGTTGGATGCGCTCCTGGCATCGATGCTGGCGCAATCTTCGGGCGACTCGAAACTGGCCATCGCCAAGGCGGAAAAGGCGCATAAGCTCTTGAATCGTCCCGTGATGACCAATCTCTTGATTGCCCAGGCCGCTGAGGCCAAGGGCAATAACGCCTTGGCTATCACGCATTACAAAGGGCTTCTGGATGACCCGCGCAGTCGCTTTGTCGGGGTTCAGGGCCTGATCCGCGCCGAGCTTGAACTTGGCGAGACCCAAAAAGCCCGCGCACTTGCCGTGAAAGCGCTGGAAATGCAGCCGGCGCATGAGGCCACACAGAACACGCTTCTGAAACTTCAGACCGACTCCGAAGACTGGAGCGGCGCGCGCAAGACGCTGGAAACCAAGAAATCCAGCGGTCATCTGCCGCGCGACGTGTATCGCCGCCGCGACGCCGTACTGGCCTTGCAAGAGTCCGACGCGCTGGCCGCAAAGGACAACCTGCCCCGCGCCCGCGAAGCCGCGATTGAAGCAAACCGCCTGTCGCCCGATCTGGTGCCCGCCGCGGTTGCAGCCGCCCAAGCCTTGGTTGCGCAGGGCAAAGGCAGCTATGCGACGAAAG
Organism: Roseinatronobacter ekhonensis; assembly: GCF_900499075.1. Taxonomy (GTDB): domain Bacteria; phylum Pseudomonadota; class Alphaproteobacteria; order Rhodobacterales; family Rhodobacteraceae; genus Roseinatronobacter; species Roseinatronobacter ekhonensis. Next base: position 115,190 of record NZ_UIHC01000001.1, read on the forward strand.
TCATCAAGACCGCATGGAAGGCCGCGCCGCACCCGGAATTGGCCTCTGCCTTTGCGGCGATCGAAAAGGACGAAACGCCACGTCAGCGGCTGGGCCGGTTCGAGAAACTTCTCAAGATGCACCCGCAAGCCGATGAATGCCGAATGCTGCGGGCAGAACTGCTAATTTCAGCAGAAGATTTCCCGGCCGCCCGCCGTGCCTTGGGCGACCTGTTCGAAACCCGGCCAAGCATGCGTGCCCTGACGATCATGGCCGCAATCGAACGTGGCGAAGGCGCAGATGACGCAGTTGTGCGCGGCTGGCTGGCCCGCGCTTTGACGGCCAAGCGCGGCCCCCAATGGGTGTGTTCGGCGTGTCAGCATGTGCATGCAAGCTGGCAGGCGGTCTGCGACCATTGCGGCGCATTCGACACGCTGGAATGGCGCGACGCTCCCGACAGCGCCGGACCGTCCGCGACCCAGACAGAGCTTTTGCCACTGATCGTGGGTAGCTTGCCAAAACCGGCGGAAGATGCAGACATCATCGATGCCGCAACGCCCCAAGGCGATGCAGAGCCTCGGCATTCGGCAGAGAAACCGGCCTGAAAGGTCTGATCCGCTTTGAAAACCAGTGCTAGGGCTCGTGATAGTCGTGCCCTAGCGCTTAGTATTTCTGGCAATGGCCAAGGCATTAGGTTTCTGTGACCTCTGCCAGAAGGCTGGCAACCAAGGCCGCAACGGCGTCGCGCCAGCGTATCATTCTGCCGATGAGGAAGCGACCGTCCGGAACGGTGACCAATCCAGTGACAGAACTCAAAACACCAAAACCCGCTTTCGCGAGACGTTCAAAATAATATGTATTTCTTGCTGTTTATGGCTCCGGCGGTAGGGATCGAACCTACGACCAATTGATTAACAGTCAACTGCTCTACCGCTGAGCTACGCCGGACCATGCGGGCGCTATAGCAACTGCGTTTCGGGGCGTCCAGTGGCATTTTGAGATTTTTCAATTCGGCATCTTGTAGCTGAAAACGGCGTTCGGGGACAAAGCTGGTTGGGCGTGAACGATGTCTCGTGCGTGTAAATCGGCAAGATGGGCGAAGACGTTTCGCGCCGCGGCTTTGTGGAGGCCCTGCGGAACATTCGTGTAGATGCGGTCCACCAGTGCCGCGATCTGTGCCGGGCCGTTCCGGAGTGCTTTGAGGAGTGCCGTCTCGCGGGCGCGGCGGTGTACGATCAGTTCCGCAACCCTTTCGCGGGGCCGGTCTATGACCGCACCATGTCCGGGATGGTAGGCGCTGGTGTCGATCTGTCCAAGGCGTTCCAGCGCGCGCATATAGGCGCTCATATCCCCATCGGGCGGGGAGACGAGTGAAGGCGCCCATCCCATAACGTGATCGCCCGTAAACAGCCTGTCGCGCCACTGAAAGCACATATGGTTGCTCATATGCCCCGGCGTCCAGATCGCGGTGATGGTTTCTGCGCCGACCTGCAACACCTCGCCATCCTGCAGGCAGCGGTCGGGTGCAAAGGTCAGATCAATTCCTTCGCCGCCGCCGATTGTGTCATTGGCCGCAAGGCTCTTCATCTGCTCGCTGCGGCCTGCTTTGCTGTCGCCGAAGGCGAGCACCGGCGCGCCCGTGGCCTGCGCCAGCCGGGGTGCAAGGGCGGAGTGGTCCTTGTGGCTATGTGTGACCAATATGCAGCCAACCGCACGCGGGCCGATCACGTCCAGCAGCCGCGCCAGGTGCGCAGACTCGTCTGGGCCGGGGTCTATGACAGCCAGCTCTGACATACCCAGAATATAGCTGTTGGTCCCTTCTGCCGTCATCGGAGAAGGATTGTCCGCGCGCAGCAATGTGAGACTAGGGGCAAGTTCTACGCGATTGGTCATGCCGCGAAATTACAGCGGTGTAGCCGTGGTGTATAGCGTGTATATCTGCGGCGTATCAGGTAGATTGGGCCGGATGAAAAAGCTGAAATCCATCTTCCCCCGTAGTTTTTTCGGGCGTGCCGTGCTGATCGTTGTTGTGCCGATACTGGTCATCCAGATCGTGCTGTCGGTCGTGTTCGTGCAGCGCCATTATGAGCGTGTGACACAACAGATGACCGGGTCGGTTCTGGACGTGGTCAATGCGCTTGTGGCGCAGATAGACTCTCAGCCACCCGACACGCGCGCGCTGGACCGATCCGGTCTTGCCGCCGCGCTGGAGTTGGAACTGCAATGGCTGGACGGCCCGCTGCCGCGACTGCAATCACGCGCGCCATGGTATGATCTGGCGGGCAAAGAGGCCTTGTCAGTGCTCCGTTCGCAGGCTCCCAGGTTGCGGGCCGCTGCCTTGCGCACAGAGCCAGACCGGGCGGTTTTATGGCTCGAAACAGGGCATGGCACGTTGCAGGTAGCCATTCCGCGCAATCGTCTGGCGCCTACAAATCCGCATCAGTTGCTGGTGATTGTGTTTGCGGCGTCACTCGTGATGATCTTGGTGGCGCTGCAATACCTGCGCCTGCAAATCCGTCCTATCCGGCGGTTGGGGTCCGCCGCCGAAGCCTATGGCCGGGGCCAGGCGCTGCCCTTGCGCGCATCGGGTGCAAGAGAGATCCGTGCGGCGGGGTTGGCGTTTATCGACATGCGCAACCGGATCGAGCGGCAGAATGCACAACGCAAGCTGATGTTGTCGGGCTTGGGGCATGATATGCGCACGCCGCTGACCCGTATGCGTTTGCAGTTGTCAATGTCGGACCCGTCCGAAGACCGTGACGCGCTCGAAGCCGAGATTGCCGATCTGGAAAGCCTGCTGAACACGTTTCTGGACTATGCCCGCGGCGACAGCCAGGTGCGCGAAGGCGTTTTCGATCCAGTGGCGATCCTGACAGATCTGGCGGGACGCTATCGCGCAGCGGGCAAACCGGTAGAGATGCATGTCGCCGACGGTGTCCCACGCAAGGTGCGTTTGCGTGAGGGGCAACTGGAGCGCGCGCTCGACAATATTCTTGGGAACGCGCTGGAATATGGCGGTCGGGCACGAGTGGCCATGTCGGCCACGCCGGACACCCTGACGCTCACTGTCGAAGATGACGGCCCCGGTATTGACCCTGCTGACCGTGCCCGCGCCTGCGAGCCGTTTGTGCGCCTGGATACGTCGCGCAATCAGGATGTGGGTGCACATGTCGGCTTGGGTCTGGCGATTGCCCAAGATGTCATGCGCGCGCAGGGCGGGCGTCTGGTGTTGGATGACAGCGACAGTCTGGGCGGTCTTCTGGTGCGTCTGACGCTACCGTTGCAAGACCGGCTTTAGGGCGCTTCGCGACCAACAGGCGGACGTATGCGGCGTAGAGAGTGGTCGGACGATTACCTTTTAGTGCCGCACTGCCCTGTGCAATGTCAGCGCCCTTCGCGCAGCCATGCCCCAAGCGCCAGCCCTGCGGCAAGCACAAGCCACGCCCAGCCCGGCAACAGTGCGGCGGTGGTGATGTCGGTCGTCACATAGGCGCCGCGTGGAGTAACCCCCAGCCAGCCGCGCCCCGCCGCGGCACGTCCTTCGCGCACTTGCCGCAACTCTGGCAGCCCCTCGGCGACCGTCGTGACCCCGCCGCGCGTGGGCGCGATCAGCGGGTCCAGCCGTGCGCCCGTTGCGATGGTCGTTTCATATTCACGCGGGGCTTGCGGGCCGATCGCGACCACGCTTTCCAGATCGCCTTCGCGCAGCCGGTAGAGCCCGATTTCAGGCGCGTCCCATTCGGCCTGGTATTGGCCCGGATCGCCTTCGGTCAGGGCCAGTGCGGTTTCTGTGCCGTCAGGAGCGGTTACGATCACATCGCCCACATCGTCGCCAAGACTGCGGCGCGTTATGGTTAGGCGTTGCCCCTCTGCGCTGGCGGTCAGGGCCTCTTCCTCAAGCTCGGGCTCTCTCATCATCCAATGGGCCAGACGGCGCAACAGCTCAAGTTGCGGGCCACCGCCCTCGAATCCGCGATCCCACAGCCATGTCTGATCCGAGGCAATGAGTGCCATGCGCCCCTGTTCCACGCGGTCCAGCATTAGCAGTGGGCGACCGTCGATCCCCTCCATCACGATCTGTCCGTCTTCGGGCACCAAGTCTATCTGCCGAAACCACCGGCCCCACCCCTCGGCGGAGGGCGCAAGTGCTTCCAGTCCGGCGGTCACAGGGTGGCGCCGACCCAGATCTGTGACCTCCGGGCGGAAGCCTTCATCCAGAACCCGTGCCGTGGGGCGCGCCGGGAACACAGCCCCCAGGGGAGAGCGCCAGATGCTGTCGGCCCCCGCCAGTTCCGGCCCGCCGACCACCAGCATCGCGCCACCATCCTGCACATAGCGCGCGATGTTGGCGAAATAGGCAGCGGGCAGTATGCCCCGCCTGCGGTAACGGTCGAATATGATCAGGTCGAATTCGTCGATCTTCTCGATGAACAATTCACGCGTTGGGAAGGCGATCAAAGATAGCTCATTGACCGGCACACCGTCATGCCGGTCCGGCGGGCGCAGAATGGTGAAATGGACCAAATCCACCGCGGGGTCCGACTTTAGCAGGTTGCGCCATGTGCGCTGGCCCGCATTCGGCTCGCCAGAGACCAGCAGCACGCGTAGCCGGTCGCGCACGCCGTTCATTTGCACGATGGCTGCGTTGTTGCGGTCGGTCAGCTCTCCGGGTGCGTCTTCGAGTTCGAACTGCAGAACGTTCATGCCGCCGCGGTCCAGCGTGACGTTGATCTCCATATCCTCGCCCACTGGCACCATCGCACTCTGTCGCGGCCCACCGTCGATGGAATAGAACAAAGGTGCCAGACCACCGGCGCCGGGCGGCACCGCGCCCTCATCTTCGACCCGCAGGGTCAGGGTGACGGGTTCGCCGACAATGGCAAAGGCCGGCGCATTAGAGACGATCAGACGGCGGTCCCAATCCTGCGGCTGTCCGGTTTGCAGCAAGTGTAGCGGGCTGGGCAGGTCCAGCGACAGGTCGGCATCATGCGCCAGGCCGTCCGACAGCACAAAGGTGCCCGCCAACCGGTCGCGGGGCAACTCTGCCAAGGCCCCGGCCAGCGCACCGGCGATCAGGCTACCCTGATCGCGGGCGGCATCCTCTACCGTGACAACGCGGGTTTCCACACCGTGCAGGGCCGAGAGTTCGGCGTTCAGATGCGCGCGGGCGCGCTCTGTCTGGGCTGCCCTGTCGCTCAGCCGGTTCGATGCTGTCTGGTCCGCCACAATCAGCACAATGTCGCTCAAGGTATCGCGCAACTCTGTTTGCAACGCCGGGTTTGCCAGCGCCGCCAGAAGTGCCAGCGCCGCCAAACCCCGTAGCCACCAGCCGCGCAGGCCGCGCCATAGCGCAATAGCAACCATGCAGGCAGCCAAAACGGCGACCACAGCCAAGACGGACCACGGCAGAAGCGGTGCAAATTCTATTTCTGTGCCATTCATTGCCCCAACCTTTCCAACAGCGCGGGGACATGTACCTGATCGGATTTGTAATTGCCGGTCAGCACATGGGTGATCAGGTTCACCCCGAACCGATACGCCATTTCACGCTGCTCCTCTCCTGACAGGCCCATGCCGATGCGCACCAAGGGTTGCCCGGCCTCGTCTACCGCCCATGCGGCTGCCCAGTCATGCCCGCCGACAACAACCGGCGTTACCCCGTCATTGAGGTTGCGAAACGGCATCCCTTCGGCTTGTTCTGCGTCCGCGGGCGCGGCTTCGACCCAGACTTGTGCGCCGCGATACCGGCCCGGAAAATCGTCCAGAAGGTAGAAGGTGCGCGTCAGAACATGGTCGTCGGGGATCGGGTCCAGTGGCGGAATGTCCAGCGGCCGCGCGATTGCCTGCAACCGGCGCGCTTCGGGTGTGGTGCGGGTCAATCCGGCCAGTTCTGCATCGCGGGTGTCAAACAGGATCATCCCGCCGCCACGCAAATACCGGTTAAGCTTGGCATAGGCCGCGTCCGACGGGATGGGCGTTGTTTCCGTGATCGGCCAGTACAGGAAGGGAAAGAAGGTCAACTCGTCACGCTCCAGGTCCACGCCGATGGGCGGGTCCGGCTCTATAGAGGTGCGGGCGAACAGAATGCGGCTCAGCCCGCGTAAACCGGCATGCGCCATGTCGTCGGCGCGGGTGTCGCCGGTCAGGACATGACCCAGCACCAAGGCGCTGGTGGCTTGCAGGGCAAGACGGTCGCCCGCCTCATTCGGGGCCGCATCTTGGGCGCGCGCGTCGATTGGCATGGCCAGGGCCAGAAGGACCGCCGCAACGGCCCCACCGCGCAAGCGCCCCGACAGCCACAGGGCGGCGAGTATGTCGACCAGCAGCAGCGCAAGCCCGGCAAGCAACACAGGCGCGCGCAGGTCGCGCGTGACCGCCACGGTGTCGCGCTCTACCGGCACAGTTGCGGGCCATAGGGCGGGTGCAAGCGTGGTGTCCGGGGCGATCAGGTTCAGCGCCAGCGTCCCTGCCGCGCTGGAATAGACGCCGGGGGGAAGCTCGGGGCCAAAGTCGCGCGCGGCAAGTGCCGTGCCCTCGACCGCCGCACCCGCGCTGGCGTCGCGCACGTCGCCAAACCCGTCCAACGCGCGCTGTGGCTGCCAGATCTGGTCGGCCACGGCATCGGCCTTGAGCGCGCCGCCGCGCGTGGACACGGCCAGCCGTTCCAACATCTGCACGAACAGCCCGGACAGGGGCAGGGTGGACCAGTTTGCATTGGCGGTGGTGTGGACCAGAACGATCTGTCCATCTTCGTCGAATTTGCGCGTGACCAGCGGCGTGCCGTCGGCGAGCGTGGCAATCGTGCGCTCTGCCAAACCGGGGTCAGGCTGGGCCAGAACCTGCGCGGCAATGGTTACATCGGGCGGAATATCCAAGCCCGCAAAAGGCGAATCGGGCGCGAAATCGCGCAGACGGCGCGGCGCGCCCCAGCTCATCGCGCCGCCCACGGTGCGCCCGCCAATGCGCAGGCGGACGGGCAAAAGCGGGTCTTCGGCGTCGCGTGCGACCTCTGACGCGGCCAAGCTGGGCCCGGCAAAACGGAGCAGCATTCCGCCCGCGCGCACGAAATCCAGAATTTGCGCGCTCTCGACCTCGCCTAAACTGGCAACATCCACCAAGATCAACACATCGGGCGCGGTCAGCAGCAGATCGTCAATCGACGGGCTTTCGACCAGTTCCGAAACCGGACCAAGCGCCTGACGCAAGTAGAAGAAGGGCGACAGCAGGTCCGCGCCCTCATCGCCTTCCCGACCCGTCAGCAGGGCCACCTTGCGGCGCTGCAAGGCGTCATCGGTCAGTGCCACCGCGCCCGCGCTGCGCTGTCCCGCGATCTGAAAGCGGGTGATGCGGTTGCGCAGTTCGGGTTGCAGCACCAATTCAGCCTCTGCGGTTTGCGCGCCTGCCTCGAAACCGGCCGTGGCACGGGCAAGCGCGCGTTCCACACCTGCCGGATCGCGGCCTGTGGCGATGATGTCGATCTCGGTCGCGGGTTGTGCGGGCAAGCGCAGGGCTTGCAGGTTCAACACACCTTCGCGCAGCTCTGGCGGGGCCAGCGCTAGAACCGGGCGCGAGGTTTCAAACACCGTCAGCGCGCCACGGCTTTGCAAAGCCGCCGTCAAACCTGCGCGGTAAGGCGTATCCAACCCGTCCGACAGCCAATAGCTGTCCAGCCGTTCGGGCAGGGCATCGGCCCATGCGGCCACGGCATCGGCCCGTGCCGCATAGGGTGCAGGCGCCAACGCGCCCACACGCTCCGCCCAGAACCCGGCATCGCGCAGGGGCAAGGGGCCTTCGGGCAGGTCACTCAGCGCGACCACGGCTACAGGGCGGTCGGCGCGCGTGGCTTCTGCCAGCACTTCGGCCACGCGCTCTGTGCGGCGCGTCCAGTCGCGGGCGCTGGCCCAGCTGGCATCCAGAACCACCAATAATGGGGCATCACCCATCCGGCTTGCCTGCGGGTTCAGCACTGGGCCGGAAAAACCAACGATCAGCGCAGCTATGGCCAAGGCGCGCAGCACCAGCAGCCACCACGGGGTTTTGTCGGTTTCCGTGCGCTCGTCGGTCAGGCCCAGCAGCAGCGCCACGCCGGGAAACCGGCGCACAACAGGGGCGGGCGGCACCGCCCGCAACAGCCACCACAGTAGCGGCAAAGCGACCAGCGCGGCCAACAGCCACGGCGTGACGAACCCTATCGAGCCGAACGCCCCCATTCAGCGCCCCCCGTCCAGCGCCTGCCACAGCGCCATTAGCGCGCGGCTTGGCGGTTGGTCCGTGTGGTGGGTCAATATTTGCCAGCCACTTTGCCGCGCCAGCGCGGCCAAGGCATCCTTGCGCGCGGCCAAGCGGTCGCGGTAGCGCGCTTGCAGATCGTTGGCGCGCAGGGTCTCATGTCGCAGCGTGCCGGTCATAGACTCAAAGATTGACCGGCCCTGATAGGGAAATTCCTCTTCCACGGGGTCCAGAATTTGCACCAACACACCCCGCACGCCCTGGCCGACGGCGCGGGCGACAGTGTGCTCCAACCCCTCTGTCGGGCCAAGGAAATCCGACAGGAACACCGCTTGCGACCGCGCGGGCATCGCGCCTTGGGGGGGCGTGCCGAAATCCGTGCTGTCATCTGCGCCAAGTGCCAGTGTCAGCGGTGCCAGTTGCGCGCGGCCCATGCGTGGCGGCACATCCGGCAGCAGGCCAACCCGTTCGCCGCCCTTCAGCAGCAGCACCGCCAGTGCAAGCCCCAACAGGCGCGCGCGGTCGGATTTGGGCGCACGGTCCCTGGCCCCCGAAAACGCCATGGCCTGCGCGCGGTCTACCCAGAGCGTCACGGCTTGTGCCGCCTGCCATTCGGTTTCGCGCACGAAATGGGCATCCGCGCGGCCAGAGCGGCGCCAGTCAATCCGCCCCGCCCCGTCAGAGGCCGTGGCAGGGCGATATTGCCAGAATTCGTCGCCTTGCCCGGCGCGCCTGCGCCCATGCGCGCCGGGTAGAACCGACGCGGCCAAATGCTCTGCCTGCGCCAGAAGCGCGGGCAGCGGGGCGGCAAGCCCTTCGGCCCTTTGGCGCAGATCGGTCGTCACGCAGCCGCCGCCATATCTGTAGCTTTTGCAGCCACTTGGTCAATGATGTCCGCCAAGTTTGCCCCCTGAGCGCGCGCGGCAAAACCTAGCGCCATGCGGTGCGACAGCACGGGGCGCGCCATCGCCGCCACATCTTCGAGCGAGGGGGCAAGGCGGCCTTGCAACAAGGCCCGCGCGCGCACCGTCAGCATCAGCGCCTGCGCCGCGCGCGGGCCCGGACCCCACGCGACCATGCCTTGCACGGCTTCGTGTGCCTCTGGTTCACCGGGGCGGCAGGCGCGCACCAGATCAAGGATGGCGTCCACCACGCGTTCCCCCACAGGCATACGACGCAGCAGGCCTTGCGCGGCGATCAACGCGTCTGCGCTGAACACTTCATGCGCGGTATCTTCGGCGGCGCCGGTGGTGGCGATCAGGATATCACGCTCGGTATCGCGGTCGGGGTATTCCACGTCAATCTGTACCAGAAACCTGTCAAGCTGGGCTTCGGGCAGCGGGTAAGTGCCTTCCTGTTCCAGCGGGTTTTGGGTGGCGAGAACATGAAACGGCGCAGCCAGTTTGTGATGGGTGCCCGCCACCGTCACCTCGCGTTCCTGCATCGCTTGCAACAAAGCGGCTTGCGTGCGCGGGCTGGCGCGGTTGATTTCATCTGCCATCAGAAGCTGGCAGAAAATCGGCCCTTCCATAAAGCGGAATGCGCGCTTGCCGTCGTCATTCACATCCAGCACTTCCGACCCCAGAATGTCGGCGGGCATCAGGTCTGGGGTAAATTGCACGCGATTGCCGTGCAGCCCCATCACGGTCGACAGCGTATCGACCAGCCGTGTCTTGCCCAGACCCGGCAAGCCGATGAGCAGCCCGTGTCCGCCGCACAGCATGGCGGTCAGCGTCAGGTCGACCACGGTTTCCTGCCCGATGAAGCGGCGGTTGATGCTGGCGCGTGCCTCGGCCAGTTTTTCACCCAGTGCCTCTATCTGCTGCGGCAGGTCGGTGGCGTCGCTCATGGCGGTTCTCCTTGTTCGCTGTGGCGAAGCTGCCCGAAACGGGGTGAAATCGCGTGCTGTCGTGTTACGTTACCCTCAGACATATCGCAAAGGCAGCCAATGGCAAAAACACCGATGCAACAAAATAACGTGACCCCGTCGGCCAATGCGCTGGCAGATGCGGCGGCGGCTGCCAGCAAAGGGCGCGGCCTGCCGCCGGTGCATTTGTGGAACCCGCCGTTTTGCGGTGATCTGGATATGCGGATCGCCCGTGACGGGACATGGTTCTACGAAGGCACGCCCATCGGGCGGCCCGCTTTGGCGCGGCTGTTTTCAACCATCCTGAAGCGCGAGGGCGACAGGTATTTCCTTGTCACGCCCGTGGAAAAGGTTGGCATAACGGTCGATGACGCGCCCTTTGTGGCGGTAGATTTTCGCGCCGATGGGGATGGCGAGGATCAAAACCTGATCTTCGTGACCAATATGGGCGACGAGGCTTTGGCCGGATCCGACAACCCGCTGCGCGTGGAGCGTGACGCCGACACCGGTGAACCCGCGCCATATGTGCATATCCGCGCGGGGTTGGAGGCGCTGATCGACCGCAAAAGCTTTTACCGCTTGGTAGAGCTTGGCGCCCATGCCGACCATGACGGTGCGTCATGGTTCGGGCTGTGGTCCGGCGGGCAGTTCTTTCCAGTGATCCGGTCCGAAGAGTTGGTGTAGATTACCCCGCAGCGCGCGGACAAGGCCTGGCCAATGCGCTCGTGCCTTGTATCTTTTCGGATAGGGCGCAACATTCGGGCATAGCGGAAGGATACCTATGCTCTACCAAGACCTGATCGCCGCAAAGCGCGACGGAGATGTGTTGTCGCCCGACCAGATTGCCGCCCTTGTGCGCGGTCTGAGCGATGGGTCGCTGTCCGATGCGCAAGCGGGCGCTCTGGCGATGGCGATTGTTCTGCGCGGCATGGACGCCACGGAAACTACCGCTCTGACACTGGCAATGCGCGATTCGGGGCAACGGCTGGCATGGGACCATGGCCTCGTTATCGACAAGCACTCGACGGGTGGGGTGGGTGACACCGTCTCGTTGGTACTGGCGCCCGCATTGGCCGCTTGCGGCGCAGTTGTGCCGATGATTTCGGGCCGGGGGCTGGGCCACACGGGCGGCACGCTGGACAAGCTCGAAGCGATACCGGGCTACACCACGGCACTTGATACGGACCGCCTGCGTGCTGTGGTGGCGGATGCGGGCTGCGCGATTGTCGGGGCAACCGGCGATCTGGCACCTGCAGACCGGCGGTTCTATGCGGTGCGCGATGTGACCGCGACCGTGGCCTCGCGCCCGCTGATCGTGGCCTCGATCCTGTCAAAGAAGCTGGCGGCGGGGGTGCAGGGTTTGGTGTTGGATGTAAAATCCGGCTCTGGCGCATTCATGTCCAACCCTCAAGATGCCCGCGATCTGGCCCGCGCGCTGGTCGAGGTGTCGAACGCCGCCGGGTGCTGTGCCCACGCCGTGCTGAGCGACATGAGCCAGCCGCTGGCGCCGGCCGCTGGCAATATGGTGGAGCTGTCGGTCGCGTTGGACCTGCTGCGCGGCAACCCGCAAGCTGCGCCGCGCCTACAAGAGATGGTGCTCGTTCTTGGGGCAGAGGCGCTTGCGCTTGCGGGAATAGACAACGGGCGGGCGCGTTTGACGCAGGCACTGGCCTCTGGCGCGGCGGCGGACCGGTTCGCGCGGATGGTCACGGCATTGGGCGGGCCTGCGGACCTACTGGAGCGTGCGGCGACCCATCTGTCCCCGGCGCCGGTCATCCGCGCAATTCCCGCGCCCCGTGCAGGGGCAATCACCGGCTTCGACACCCGCGCGATAGGGCAGGCGGTGATCGGGCTGGGCGGCGGGCGGCAGGCGGCAAGCGACAGAATCGACCCGCGTGTCGGGTTCTCTGGCATTGTCCCCATTGGCACCGATATCGCAGCGGGCGATCCGCTTGCGCATGTTCATGCCGCCACCGGCGACGCGGCAGAGGCCGCGACGCGAGCGTTTCAAACGGCCTGCCGGATCGGTCCGAACGCCGTTGTGCCAGAGCTTGTGACAGAGGTTATCCGCTGAGCCGCTTGCGTGCGACTGCTCCAATCCCCAGCAGGCAGATCGCGCCCCAGACCGGCCAGTCCCCCCAGCGCGCATAGGGCGTGGGTGACAACGCGGGTGGCACCGGAATGTCGATGAACCCGTCCACCCCGAGTGCAAGCTGACCAAGGCTGCGCCCGTACCCGTCGAACCCCGCGCTGACGCCGGTATTGGCGCTGCGCAACAGCGGCAAGCCCTGTTCGACTGCGCGCAGGCGCGCTTGGGCCAGATGCTGATAGGGGCCAGACACGGTGCCGAACCAAGCGTCATTCGTGACCTGCAACAGCCAGTCTGGACGCGGGGTGACGCGGGTGTGACGGGGAAAAATCGCCTCATAGCATATCAACGGCAGGGCGCGGCCCAGCGGCCCAAGTTCCAGCGTGCGTGGTCCCGGCCCTGCGCTGTAGCCTTGCAGCGCTTGCGCTGCCAGCCCGCCGACAGGGCTGCCCGCGATCCAGTCGGCGAACGGGACATATTCGCCAAAGGGCACCAGATGATGCTTGTCATATATCTGGCCAACTGTGGCAGACGTGTCCAGCAGCGCAAGACTGTTGTAATAGCGCCCGTCGTCCAGCCGCTGCACACCGAACCCGATCTGTGTGTCCGCACCGTGGGTGCGTGCGGCATTGGCCATCATGCCAAATGCGGCACCGGGAAAATCCAGCAGGAACGGGACCGAAGTTTCCGGCCAGAGCACCAACGCAGGGGGCACCGGGGCGGCGGCAGAGGTTTGCGCGAGCATCCGTTCGAAGAAAAGCAGCGCGCGGCCTTGGTCCCATTTCTCGGCCTGCGGTGCATTGGGTTGCACAAGTCGGACACTGGCGTTGGTGTTGGCCAATTCCGCTGGGACGCGCAAAGCCCCCCAGCCCCAGGCACCTGCAATAGCGACTGCTGCCGCCGCGCCGCCTGCCATGCGTCCGCGCCATGTGCGGGGTATTGCGGCCAAAAGCGCCGCGACAAGCACCACGCTGGACAGCAGCCCCGCGCCGCCAAGGCTGGAAAGCTGCACCAACGGTGTCTCGATCAGCACATGGCCCAGCATCGCCCATGGAAAGCCGGTCAAAACAAAGCCGCGCAACAATTCCAACGCCAGAAACAGGGTGGCGACCGCGAGATGACCAAAGCCTGCGGCCAAACCCGCGCCACCCCAGAACAGCGCCATGCCGCCCGCCATCAAAACCAGTGCGAATGGGGCCATCCAGCCATGCGCGGCGGGGTCAATGAAGAAGGGCTGCACGATCCATACCAGTGCCAGCCCGAAATACCCAAGCCCTGCCAGCCACAGCCATACGGCGGCGGCGCGCGGGGCTGCGGGCATAAGGGCGAAAACCATCGCCCCCGCCAAGATGGTGGCCCACCACCAACCCAAGGGCGCGTGTCCCAGTGCCATGACCGCACCCAAGACGGGCGCGGCCAATAGCCGGGGTTTGGGCATCATTGCGCGGCGCTTTGAAACGACGCAGGAAGGTGCACCCGCAAACGACGGATACGGCGGGGGTCGGCCTCGATCACCTCGAATTCCAGCCCCGACGGGTGTTCGATTATTTCGCCGCGCACCGGCACGTGGCCGGTCAGAACAAAGACAAGCCCGCCGAGCGTGTCAATCTCTTCGTCCAGATCGTCATAGGCAAGCGGGAGGCCCAGTTCTTCTTCCAGATCTTCAAGAGTAGCGCGCGCATCGGCCATGTAGGTGGTGTCGTCGATGCGCTGGATCGTGACCTCGTCATCGGTGTCGTGTTCGTCCTCGATCTCGCCCACGACCTGTTCCAGAAGGTCTTCGATCGTGACCAGCCCGTCCACGCCACCGTATTCATCAATCACCAAGGCCATATGCGTGCGTTCCGCCTGCATCTTGCGCAGCAAGACCGAAAGCGGCATCGACGGTGGCACATACAGGATCGGGCGCAACAGCGGCGCAAGCTCCAGCTCGTGGTGGCCGTTGAACCCATATTGCAGCGCAAGGTCTTTCAGCAGCAAAAGCCCCAAGGGCTTGTCGAGCGTGTCCTCATAGACCGGAATGCGCGAATAGCCGGAGTCGCGGAATTCCTGAACAATGTCGGCCAAGCTGGTTTCATGGCCGAGCGCCACGATTTCCGCCTTTGGGATGGCCACATCTTCCACCCGCAGGCGTTGCAGGTTTGCAAGCCCGGGCAAGGTGCGGCCCAGCCGTTCGCCTTGGCCCTCGGCCTCGTCAGGGGAGAGTGCGTCGAACAGGCGGCTGAATAGCCCGCGTGGTTCGGCATCGGTTTCGTCTTGCGCGCCATGCGCCGCGCTAGATCCGTCTGTCGTGTCGCCCATTTGTCCTTTCCGGCGTTAAAGGGGCAGCTCGGCCCCAAGTTCATATGGGTTTTCAATCCCCATGCTGGCAAGTATCGCGATCTCTGTTTCTTCCATAAGCGCGGCATCTTTATCACGGATATGGTCATAGCCCAAAAGATGTAACACCGAATGAACGATCAAGTGGGTCAGATGCGCGGCGAAGGGTTTGTGCTGCGCGGATGCCTCGCGCTGACAGGTTTCGAACGCCAGCGCAATATTCCCAAGTGATTCGGGATCATCCGCATCACCCGGTGGGGGCAGATCGGGGGTGCCGCCGTCGGTTTCCGAGGTCAAATCCCATGCAGGCCAGCTTAGAACATTGGTGGCTGTCGCCTTGCCGCGAAACTGGTCGTTCAGCGCCGCGATTCGCGCATCGTCACAAGCCAGTATCGCGATTTCGTACCCCTGTGTTGGCAGGTCCAACCGCGCCAGCGTGGCTTGCGCGGCGCGCTTGGCTACGTCTTGAAGCACGGACAAGTCCCAATCGCCAGCCTCATGCACGATGTCGACAAGGTCAGGCACCCGTTCCCTCGTCCTTCTCATAGGCGCGGATGATGCGGGCGACCAGCGGATGGCGCACCACGTCCGAAGAGGTGAAATAGCTGAAGCGGATGCCGTCCACCCCGTCCAGAATACGCTCCGCCGCGCGCAGGCCCGACTGCACGCCGCGCGGCAGGTCGATCTGAGAGCGGTCGCCGGTGATGACCATGCGCGAGCCTTCGCCCAGTCGCGTCAGAAACATCTTCATCTGCATTTCGGTGGCGTTCTGCGCCTCGTCGAGCAACACGAACGCATTGGAAAGGGTGCGCCCGCGCATAAAGGCCAGCGGTGCGATCTCGATCCGGCGTTCTTCCATCAGCTTGGCGAGTTGCTTGCCGGGCAAAAAGTCGTTCAGCGCATCGTAGAGCGGCTGCATGTAGGGGTCGACTTTCTCCTTCATGTCGCCGGGCAGAAAGCCCAGGCGTTCGCCCGCCTCGACAGCAGGGCGCGACAGGATGATCTTGTCGACATGGCCATCCGCGAACATCTGCACGGCAACGGCAACCGCGATGTAGGTCTTGCCTGTGCCCGCTGGCCCGATGCCGAAATTCAACTCTGCATCCAGCAGGGCGCGGGTATAGGCCTGTTGCGCTTCGGTGCGGGGGGTGATGGTTTTCTTGCGCGTCCGGATTTCCAAGCGGCCTGCGCGGAACATTTCCATCTGCTCTGGGGCGGCCTCTTCGGCATTGCCCAGCCGGATCAGCGCGGCGATGTCGCCATGCTCCAGCGAGCGGCCCTCACCCAGCATCTGATACATGGATTGCAGAACGTCGCCCGCCTCTGTGCGGGCATCCCCCATGACGGCGAGTTGATTGCCGCGGCGCACGATCTGCACGCCAAGCTGGCTTTCGATCTGGGTTAGGTTGCGGTCATATTCGCCACATAGGTCTACCAGCAGGCGGTTGTCGGCAAATTCCAGATGCATGGTCGCATCATCTTCCCCGGCGGCGGGGGTCACGGCACTGATACCCAAGCGGGTCTCCCATCTGAAGGTGTTTGGCCTGATGTAATGCTGCCAAGCGCGCGGCCCAGTTGCAAGTGTTCTTTCGGCTGCGCGCAGGGTTTTGCCCACCAGATGGACGGGTCAGTTGCCCTGGTTCCGCAAGATATTGCCAGACTTACGAAAAACGCGCGGCCCGATGTGGGCCGCGCGCGAAATCTGCCTTGGGGTGGATTATTCGGCTGGAACCGCTTCTGCGCCTTTGGGCGTGCCGAAATGGCGGCGGTTCAAAAGCAACACCAGCCAGACCATGGCGAATTGTGCTGCAATCGCAAGTGCCGTGATCACCCAGAAAGCAATGCCGAACTTGTCCACGATACCGGCTTTGACCAAGCCGTTGTTCAGGAAGAACTGCATCATCACCGACAGCGCAACACCGGGGCAGATCAGAGCATAGGCACCGGCGGAGTTTTCCGACCCGAAGAGGAACCGGCCCGCATAGCCTTGCTTCACAAGCACCAGACCGCCGAAGAGCAAGATCGCAAATTGCGCGCCCAGAAGCTTGGAGGTCAGCGACAGCGTGGCACCGGCCCCGCTCTCAACGCCGAAATGCACCCCGAACCCGTGAGCCTGACGCAGCATCAGAATGCCCAAGACCGTCAGCAGCGGCACGATGATCAGCAGCGTCGGCGCAGTATCGGCATTGGCGCCGTTTTCCATCATGGACCGCAGGCCAAGGATCATGGCGACCACGGCGATCAGTGCGCTGGTCATCAAAAAGAAGGTAGAGATCGCGATCGAGGCGCCTGCAACCGTTGCGCTTGTGCTCATCGCGGCAGGCGCGGCCATGCCGACACCGACCATTGAAAAGGCAAAGGCGGGCAGGATCTGGCCAAAATTGTTGTTGGCTGCGCAGTTAAAACCGCCTTCGGTCAGGACGCGCCCAAGGAAGTTGCCATACTGTTTCAGGGCCAGAACGCCAATGGCAAGGAACGCAACCATCGCCAGCGGGAACAGGTATTCCACGATGGACCACAGGTCCGGCACGAAGACCAGCCCAAGGATAAAGCCGCCATTGACCGCCATTGCCAGCGCCAAGGGCAGAGCCAGCACTTGGCTTTGCGCGTTGGTCTTGGAAAAGGTCTGGAACGCGTCGGTTTTGCGCCATGCGCTGTAGCGTTGCAGGTTCCAGATCAAAAGCTTGATGTTCTGGAACGCGAAGAATGCGATCCCGGCCATGGCAATGACCAGCATTGCCTGTGTCAGCGGATTGCCTTGGGCGAATGCGGCCATGATGTCTTCGAACACCGGAACGGTCTTGCCGGGATGCGGAATCCAGAACATCAACCACATGAAGAATGTGACAGTCAGGCCGCCCGCGCCAACAGAGGCCAGGAAGTAGAGCGGCGAATAGGTTTCGGATGGTTTGCGGGTTGGCATGTTGCCCTCCTATTACATTTAAAAATATGAATATGACAATGTTTAGCGCCGATTGCACTGCGACGCACGGTCGCAGCGCGGTTGGTGCCATGAAAAAACGGCCCGAAACAGGCCGTGATTCAGTGAAAAATTGTGAAAGCCGTTCGGCGGGTGTCAGCGCCCTTCGAACTTCGCGGGCCGCTTTTCTAGAAAAGCCAAGACGCCTTCCTGGAAATCGCGGGTTTTCCCCGCTTCGGCTTGCAAATGCGCCTCCAGTTCCAATTGAGTGTCCAGCGGGTTCGACAGGCTGGCGCGCAACGCATTGCGAATATTGCGATAGGCAATCGTTGGCCCGTCGGCCAAGGCGCGCGCGCGCTCCATCCAGAGCGCCTGAAACGCCTCTTCGGGCGCGCATTCCCAGATCATACCCCAGTCGACCGCTTGTCGCGCGGTAATCCGCTCGGCGAAAAGCATGGCCCCCATCGCGCGGGCAAAGCCCACCTGTCGCGGCAGAAACCAAGTGCCGCCCGCATCCGGTATCAGCCCGATTTTGGAAAAAGCCTGAATGAAGACCGCATCCTCGCACGCGATCACGACATCGGCGGCCAGCGCCAGATTGGCACCCGCACCGGCGGCTGGTCCGTTCACGGCGGCAATAACCGGCACCGGCGCATCATAGATTGCGCGCAGCATCGGTTCATACTCCTCGCGCAATGTGCGTTCCAGGTCGATATCTGCGGCGCTTCCGCCATCGCCCAGGTCCTGACCCGAGCAAAACGCCCTCCCGTCGCCTGTCAGCACCAGCACACGGGCGCGCGTTGCAAGGTCTTTTAACGCATGGGTCAGTTCCGCGCGCATCTGGCGGTTCAGCGCATTCATCATGTCGGCGCGTGCCAGCGTGATAATGCCGATGCCGCCGTCTTCGCGGGTTGTGATCGTCTGATAGTCCATGATGCCCTCGCGCCTGTTCTGGCGGGATAGTGGCGCAAAGACGGGGCAGGGGAAAGCCCGGACCTTGCGTTACTCTTTCAGCAGTTCATCCAGCCGCTTTTGCTCGTCAGGGCTTAGGCCAGTCGTCTCTGACTTGGCCCTGGCACGGCCCCGCAAGTAGAACACGGCCCCACCAAACGCGATCAGGAACAGGGCAGGGGCTGCGACCCAAAGCAAGATATTGCTGCCCTGCGTGGTCGGGCGCAACAGCACATATTCACCGAAGCGCTCGACCAGAAAGGCAATCACCTCCTCGTCGCGATCCCCGGCCACCAAGCGCTCGCGTACCAGAATGCGCATATCGCGGGCCAGATCGGCATTTGACTCGTCGATCGACTCGTTTCGGCACACAAGGCAGCGCAGCCCCGTAGACAAATCGCGCGCGCGCAGCTCCAGCACGGGATCATCAAGGATCTCGTCGGGTTGCACGGCAAAGGCCGGGCCGGTGAGCGCAACGATCAGCGCAATGGCGATGGCGTGGCAGATCCTCATTCTGCGGGCACTGCATTAGGGCTTGTGCGCTTCTTGGCACCCGCCGCGACACGGTAACGCCGGTCGCTCAGCGACAAAATCCCGCCCAGCGCCATCAGCGCACAGCCCATCCACAGC
This sequence comes from Roseinatronobacter ekhonensis, assembly GCF_900499075.1. Lineage (GTDB taxonomy): Bacteria > Pseudomonadota > Alphaproteobacteria > Rhodobacterales > Rhodobacteraceae > Roseinatronobacter > Roseinatronobacter ekhonensis. The sequence goes on from NZ_UIHC01000001.1 coordinate 134,174, forward strand.
CAGTTGGCAAACGGCTTGATATAGGTGCGCACGGCCCAACCGCCATTGTCCTGCGGGTCGCCAAGGGTGACGTACAGGTCACGGTGAATCTTGTAGTTGATCGCGGCCTCCGTCGTCGGCATGCCCGCAATCGGGTAGAAGCGCTTTTCCGGCCGCAGGATAGAGACAGGCTCGCCTTCGCGCGTAGCTTCAATCACACCCATCGTGGAGGTATAATTCGGGCCCTGAACGCGCTCGACCCCGGCCAGCGTCAGCGTGTAGCCGCCCTTGTCGAAACTCTCGCCAATCTGAAGCACACGGATATCTTCGCTTTCCCATCCTGTTAGGGCAGCCACGGCAAACACGGTTATCCCAAGCCCGGAATGCGCTGTCGCCTTGCCCCAATCGGCGCGCGGCAAACGTCCGAGTCTGCCAAGCCGGTGCGCGATTCCGCCACGGCCCGTCCGCATCCAAAGATCGGTCGCTGCGCCCATCACAACCCATAGGCCAAGCGCCACGCCAACTGGCACAATAGCAGAGCTTCCGGTTTGCATGGCCCAGACCAGCGCGCCCATGGCCAGCGCGAAGGCGGCCAACCCCCAAAGCGGGCGCAGGGTGCGCGACAGGTTCCCGCGTTTCCACGGCAGCATTGCGCCGATCGGCAGGATCATCGCCAACGCGACGGCGAATGGCGTGAAGGCTGCATCGAAAAAGGGCGGACCGACCGACAACACGCGGTCGAAAACCATTTCCGACACAAGCGGCCACATGGTTCCGATGAACACCACAAAAGACGAAACCGCCAGAAGCACGTTGTTCATCACCAAGGCCGATTCGCGGCTGACGGTCGAAAACACACCCTTTGCTTCCAGCTCGTTTGCACGGAACGCGAAAAGCGTCAGCGCTCCACCAAGGAACACGCCCAGAATAACCAGAATGAACACGCCACGGTCGGGATCCGTGGCGAAAGCGTGCACGGATGTCAGCAGCCCTGACCGGACCACAAAGGTTCCCATCAACGAAAAGCCAAACCCGAGAATGGCCAGCAGTATCGTCCAGCTTTTCAGCGCCTCGCGTTTCTCCACCACGATGGCCGAGTGCAACAGCGCTGCCGCGAACAGCCACGGCATAAGACTTGCATTCTCGACCGGGTCCCAGAACCAGTAGCCGCCCCAGCCAAGCTCGTAATAGGCCCACCAAGATCCCAGCGCGATACCGATGGTCAGAAACACCCAGGCCGCCAGCGTCCAGGGGCGCACCCAACGCCCCCATGCGGCATCCACCCGGCCCTCTATCAGTGCGGCCACTGCAAAGCTGAACGCCATCGACAGGCCCACATAGCCCAAATACAGGAAGGGCGGGTGAAAGGCCAAACCAGGGTCTTGCAACAACGGGTTCAGGTCGGTCCCGTCAAAAGGCGGCTGCGCCAACCGCGTGAACGGGTTGGATGTGAAAATCGTGAACGCCATGAAAGACGCGGTCACGGCGGATTGCACCGCAAGAACCCGCGCTTGCAGGCTGCGCGGCAGGTTGCCCCCGAACCATGCGGCGGATGCGCCGAATAGTGTCAGGATCAGCACCCAAAGCAGCATGGAGCCCTCATGGTTGCCCCAAACGCCCGACAATTTGTACAGTAGCGGCTTCAGCGTGTGCGAATTGTCCACCACCAGCTTGACCGAGAAATCCGACACGACGAAAGCATATGTCAGCGCGGCATAGGCAAAGGCCGTCAGCGTGAATTGCACACTCGCCATGGGAGAGGCCACGCCCATCCAGTCACGCCAGCCCTTGTGCGCGCCGACCAGCGGAATGACGGATTGTGCCAGTGCAACGGCAAAGGCAAGGATCAGGGCGAAATGTCCGAGTTCTACTATCATGGCTCTGGTCTTAGCTTACGGGACGGGCTTGGCAAAGCATTGATAGCATATCCCGATGCGGTCAAGGGTCACAGGCGCGTCAGCCCCGGCTTGTCCAATGGTCGCAAGCGGCTCCTTACGGCCTTGACCGGCGTCACGCCCCGCGCCAGCGTGGGACAGTCAAGCCGCAAAGGGCCATTCGTATGACAGACTTGCCGCAGAGCATCGACGCCACGCAAAGCATGCTCGCGGGGCAATCCTATCTTGCGGACCGTGCGCTTTCGACAGTGCTGTTTCTGGCGCTCAAGCTTGGTCGCCCCATCTTCCTCGAAGGCGAACCGGGAACCGGCAAGACCGAAATTGCCAAGGCTCTCGCCACCGCCCTCGGTCGCCGGTTGATCCGCCTGCAATGCTATGAGGGGCTGGACGCGGCATCGGCGGTCTATGAATGGAACTTCGCCGCGCAGATGCTCGCCATCCGCAGCGCCGAGGTCACGGGCGATAAAACCGACCTGCAAAGCCGTCTGTTCGGTCCCGACTACCTGATCGAACGCCCGCTTCTGGATGCTCTGCGCCCCCAGCCGGGTGGTGCCCCGGTTCTTCTCATCGACGAAATCGACCGCACCGATGAACCGTTCGAAGCGTTCCTGCTCGAAGCTTTGTCGGAGTATCAGGTCACGATCCCCGAGCTTGGCACCGTGCAGGCCGCGACGCCGCCCATCGTGATCCTCACCTCGAACCGCACGCGCGAAGTGCATGACGCGCTTAAGCGCCGCTGCCTGTATCACTGGGTCGATTACCCCGCGTTCGACCGCGAACGCGACATCCTGCACGCCCGCGCGCCCGAAGCCTCGGACACCCTCTCGCGCGAGGTCGTGGCCTTCGTCCAGCGCCTGCGCAGCGAAGACCTGTTTAAAAAGCCCGGCGTCGCCGAAACCATAGACTGGGCCAAATGCCTGCTCGCGCTGGATGTGATCGAACTCTCGCCAGAGGTGATCGCGGACACGCTCGGCGCGATCCTCAAATACCAAGACGATATCGCCCGCCTGCAAGGGTCAGAGGCAAAGAAAATCCTCGACGAGGCCCGCCAGTCCCTCGCACCCGCCAATGCCTGACCCGTCATGAGTTTCATCCTTGCCCAAATATCCCGGGGTGAATGGCGCGCGCCAGCGCGCCAGAGGGGCAGCGCCCCTCATTCCTGCCGGGGCGCAGCCCCGGCGCACGTAAAGGCGTGGGGCGCAGCCCCTCCGCTAGGTTAGCCATGGCGAACTATACCGATCTGGACCTGCCTGACGATGGCAAACTCCTTGACAACATCGCCCATTTCGCGCGGGCGTTGCGTCGTGCTGGCCTGCCCATCGGGCCGGGGCGGGTGCAAACCGCCATTCAGGCGATTGCGGCGGCGGGCTTTGATCGCAGGGCCGATTTCTACTGGACCCTCCACGCCGTTTTCGTCAACCGGCCCGAGGAACGGCAGGTGTTCGGGCAGGTTTTCCGGCTTTATTGGCGCGACCCGCGCTATCTGGAACACATGATGTCGATGATGCTGCCTGCAATCCGCAATGTCGCGGAAGAAAGGGCAGCCGCCTCTGCCGCCAAGCGCGCCGCAGAGGCGCTTCTCGACGGTGCGGAAGCGCCCGATCTGCCATCCGAACCCAAAGACAGCGACGAGACAGAGATCGAGATCGACGCCTCGCAGACAGCCTCGGGTGAAGAACGTCTGCGCAGTCTCGACTTTGAGCAGATGTCGACAGAGGAAGCGGCGACCGCGCGCCGCATGCTGGCGCGCCTGTCGCTGCCGGTGAAACCTATAGCAACCCGCCGTCATGCGCCCGATCCGCGCGGGCGCAAGCCTGACTGGCGGCGCAGCCTGCGCGCCGCGGCAAGGTCGGGCGGCGAATTGCACAGCCTGCACCACCAGACGCCCCGCACGCGTTGGCCCGCATTGGTTGTGCTGTGCGACATATCCGGCTCGATGTCGCAATATTCGCGTATGGTGCTGCATTTCGTGCATGCCGTGGCCAACCGTCAGGGGCAGGGCTGGGCCAAGGTTCATGCCTTTACCTTTGGAACGCGGCTGACCAATATCAGCCGGCATTTGCGTACCCGTGATGTGGACAGCGCCCTGAATTCAGCCGGGGCAGAGGCGCAGGACTGGCAGGGCGGCACCCGCATCGGCGGCTGTCTGCGCGCCTTCAACGTGGATTGGTCGCGCCGTGTGCTGGGGCAGGGCGCGGTCGTGCTGCTGATCTCGGACGGGCTGGACCGTGACGACCCGGCGCTTCTGGCGCGCGAAATGGAACGGCTGCATCTGTCGGCGCGGCGGGTGATCTGGCTTAACCCGCTGTTGCGCTGGGACAGTTTCGCGCCGCGTGCGCGCGGCATCCGCGCCATGCTGCCGCATGTCGATACGTTCCGGGCCGCACATTCCATCGCCTCGCTTGAAGCGCTCGCTGATGCCATTTCCGACCCGTCCGATCATGGCGAAAAAGCTCGTCTCATGGCGCTTTTGTCAGACAGATAAGTCTTGGCCCGGTGCGTCGAATCCGGCACCGTGCCAGCCATGATGCGCTGTTTCCTTGGTTTTGAGATTCCCCCGCATATCGGCGCGCAGCTTTTGCTGCAAAGCCACAGATTGCCCGTGGCCCGTACGCAACCGCCTGAAAATTATCACCTGACGTTGGTCTTTCTGGGCGAGCAGCCCATGGATGTGTTGCAAGATATAGACCTAGCGCTGGAGCGTTTTGACGCTCCATCCGTGTCGCTGGTATTGAAGGGGCTTGGATTGTTTGGTGGAACGAAACCGCATAACCTGCACGCATCCGTTGCGCCAAACCCCGCCTTGCAGCACCTTCAATCACGGTTGGAAACTCTCGCCCGCAGTTTTGGGGTGAATATTCCGCGGCGCAAATTCACGCCGCATGCGACGCTTGCCTATTTGCGCCCCTCGGATTTTGACCACGCCGAGCTCGAACGCGCGATTGCGCGCGGTATGGGCTTTGAAACAGAGCCATTCATGCCCGATGCGATCAGCCTGTTCCGCGTGCACCAGGGCAAACATGGAAACCGTTACGATGCTGTCGCACACTACCCGCTGTCGAACCTGTAGGCGTGCAAGGCCGCGCCGTGGGTCCGCAACCAAGCGCGGTGATCAGCGTAGTCGGGCATGACCTGCGCGACGCTGGCCCAATAGGCGCGCGAGTGGTCCATATGGACCAGATGCGCGGCCTCATGCGCGGCAACGTAGTCCTGAACCACTGGCGGGGCCATTGCCAGCCGCCAGCAGAACATCAGCCGCCCCTGCGCGGTGCACGACCCCCAGCGCGAGCGCGTGTCGCGCAGGCTGACCGCCGTCACGCGGCGCCCCAGCGCCGTGGCGTAATGCTCTGCTTTGGCGACCAGCAGGTCGCGGGCGCGGGTTTTCAGAAACGCAGCCACGCGCGCGCCGGTCTGGGCTGCATTTTCGGGCACAATCAGCCGCGTGTTGTCCAGCACAACATGAGGCGTCGGGCCGGGTGTGATCTTGCGCAACACCCCGTCAACCGGAAGCGATGTTCCGGGTGCCACAGCCACCAGCCCCGGCGCACGCGCGACGGCGGCCCGCAGCCAGCTTTCTTTCTCTGACAGGAAGGTCATTGCATGGCGCTGCGCCAGCCCGCGCGGTATATTCAGCGTGATCTTGCCGTCCAGCCCCGACACCCGCAGTGACATTTGCCGCGCGCGGCTGGAGGACCTGATTTGCACGGTAAGTGCAGGCTCGCCCGGCAAAACGATGGTTTCAGAGTGTTGCGGCATGTCGCTTTGGTCAATTATTGGCTATGGGGCGCGCCAGAGGGCTTTACAGGCGCGCATCCTTATGGCACGGCACGCCCTTGCATGAAAGACCAGCCATCGAAGGGGCCATCTCATGACCAATCCCGACTGGGGCGTGAAGCGCATCTGCCCGGAAACCGGCAATAAGTTCTACGATCTGAACAAAAGCCCGATCATCAGCCCCTATACCGGCAAGACCGTCGTCATCGAAGCGCAGGAACGCCGCGCCGACGAGGCCAACGCCGCGATGAAAGCCAAGGCCAAGAAGGCCGCCGAGAATGATGACGAGGAATTGCTGGTCGATGACGAGGATTCGTCCGACGTCAATGACGAGCTTCTGGAAGACGACGACGATGATACCGTCGCCTTGGACGACCTCGCCGATGTCGCCGAGAAGGACGACGACTAATTCGTCAAAACCCGCGCGCGCTGTCGATTTTCCGCTTGCACTGTCAAACCGGCTTTCGTAAGACGCGCGCACCAAGCCGAGTGGCTTGGAATTGGGGCCTTAGCTCAGCTGGGAGAGCGCCTGCATGGCATGCAGGAGGTCAGCGGTTCGATCCCGCTAGGCTCCACCAATTTCTTTTAGTTCACAAGGTTGCAGTGTTCCCCGGCAGGTTAAACTGCGGGAGTTGTCACTGGACGTTGTTTGCCAAGGTTTAACCAGTTCGCAGCAAAGATCACTGCGGCGCCCAGAAACACGAACGGGTCCAGTGCTTCGGCATAAAGCCACATGCCCACCAGCGCGATGATGGGCAGGCGGAAGAACTCCATCGGGGCAACGATCGTGGCGGGCGCCAGCCCCAGCGCTGACGTCAACGAATAATGCGCGCTCAGTCCCGTCAGCCCGACCAGCCCGATCCAGCCCCAGATGGCCGGACTGGGCCATGTGAACCCGCCCCATTGCGCCAGTGTCAGCCCGAACAGGGTTTGCGAGGCGGTCATCCAGAACAGCACGCATAGAACGCTGTCATGGCGCATGATGCGTTTGGTCAGCATCAGGTTCATGGCAAACCCGATCGCGCAGAGCACCCCGGCCAGATGTCCGCTTTCCAACGGTTGCAGCCCTGGTTGCGCTACGATCAGGATGCCCGCAAAACCAAGTAGCGCCACCCATAGCCTGCGGCGTGTGAATATTTCGCCCAGCACCAAGGGCGCAAGAACCGCAACCCAGACCGGCATGGTGAATTCCAGTGCGACAAGCTGCGACAGTGGAATGGCCATGATTCCGTAAAACCACAGGTTTTGGCCCGCAAAGTGAAAGATGTTGCGCGCCAGATGCAGGCGCGGGCTGGTTGGGCGGATCGCGGGCCAGACCGCGCGCCGGTGCAGCGACAAGACCAAGGCGCCGATGATCACAAAGCCGATCAACGAGCGCCAGAACATCAGCTCGAAGCTGTTCAGCTCTGCCTGTATCGCCCGGCCCGATATCGCCATCAAGGTAAATGACGCAATCGCCCCGCACATCCACAAGGCGGCCTTGAAGGGCTGTGCATCTGGCAAGGGCGGAGCTTGGGCTGTCATGCGCGTCAGAAGGCGGGCAAACGCCCCCAAGGTCAAGCCTTGGCGCGCGTCAGATCGACACTTCGGCCAACAGTTTTTCGCGCGTGACTTGGGCCGCAGGCGCGGACAGCCGCACCTCGCCACGGTTTATCGCAACAAACTCGTCGGCCAGATCATAGGCAAAATCGAAGAACTGTTCGACCAGCACGATAGCAATCTCGCCCTCGTCGCGCAGTAATTTAATGACCTCACCAATCTGCTTGATGATGTTTGGCTGGATACCCTCAGTCGGTTCGTCCAGCAGCAGCACGCGGGGCTGTGCGATCAGCGCGCGCGCGATGGCAAGCTGTTGCTGCTGCCCGCCCGACAGATCGCCCCCGCGCCGCGCTCTCATTTGCTGCAATACGGGGAAAAGCTCGTATATGCGCGGCGGAATTTGGTGCTGTTCGCGTGGCAGGCAGGCAAAGCCGGTTTCCAGATTCTCGGTCACGGTCAACAGCGGGAAAATCTCGCGCCCCTGCGGCACATAGGCAATGCCCGACTTTGCCGCTTGCGCTGCGTTCAGATGCCGCAATTCCTGCCCATCCAGCGTGATCGTTCCGCCCGAATAGGGGTGGCGGCCCGCAATAGCCTTGAGCAAGCTGGTCTTGCCCACCCCATTCGTGCCCATTACCGCCGTCACGGCACCCGGACGTGCGACAAGGTCGATCCCGTAAAGGATTTGCGACGCCCCGTAATGCAGTGTCAGTTTGTCCACACTCAGCATGGATTATCGCCCCAGATAGACATCAATCACCTGTTGGTTTTGCGTGACATGGTCGAGGCTGCCCTCGGCCAGCACAGACCCTTCGTGCAGCACTGTGACCTTGCAATTCAGCCGCCGGATGAATTCCATGTCGTGTTCGATCACCACCACCGCGCGGGTTTTGGCGGCCCGCGTCAGCAATTCGGTCGTGTGTTCGCGTTCCGCAGGCGTCATGCCCGCAGCGGGTTCATCGACCAGCAGCAACCGTGGGTCTTGGGCCAGCAGCATCCCGATTTCCAGCCATTGCTTTTGCCCGTGGCTCAGATCGCCGGCGCGGCGGGGCAGGGCATCGGACAGCCCGATTTCATCGGCAAGTTCTGCAATCCGCGCGCGCGCCTGTCGGTTGGTTTTGTAAAACAGCACATCGAACGGCCCGCGCTTGTTTCTCAGCGCCATGGCAAGGTTTTCGCGGACGGTCTGATCCTCGAACACCGTCGGTTTCTGGAATTTGCGGCCAATGCCCGCGCGGGCTATGGCGCTCTCACTCATTCCCAGCAGGCTCAAGGACGCCTCTCCCCACAGCACGCGCCCCTCATCGGGACGGGTTTTGCCCGTCACGATATCCATGAAGGTGGTCTTGCCCGCGCCGTTGGGGCCGATGACCGCGCGCAACTCGGGCTCGCCAATCGCAATCGACAGGTTGTTGATGGCGCGGAACCCGTCGAATGTGACGGACACGCCGGACACTTCCAGAAGCGCGCTCATGGTTTCCTCACCAGATAGTCGAACAGGCCGCCGATGCCTTTGGGAAAGAACAGCGTGACCGCGACGAACCCAAGGCCCAGCAGCACCAGCCACCAATCGGTCCAGACGATTTCGTAAAAACCAAGGTTGATATTCGGCGCGCCGCCGCCGGTGAACCAGCTTGACAACAGGCTGACCGTCGCCGCCCCGATGACCGCGCCGTAAAGCCGCCCGCGCCCGCCGATGGCAACCCAGACGGCAAGGTAGATGGAGGTGATCGGCGCAATCTCTGCGGGGTTGATGATGCCTGCCTGCGGGTAATAAAGCGCGCCTGCAATCCCAGAGACAATGGCCGTCGCGGTGAACACCACCAGCTTGTAGCTTTCGACATGGTAGCCAAGGAACCGCACGCGGGATTCGTTATCGCGGATGGCGCGCACGACCGACCCGAATTTGCCCGACACCAGCCACGCAAACAGCAGGTAGCCAAGCCCCAACGCCAAGGCAGAGGCCCAGAAGAACCACAGTGCGATGGTCGATTGCGGCAGGTGCAACAGGCCGGGAATGTTCTGCAAGCCAGATAGACCATTGTTGCCGCGCAGGCCGGTGTCGTTCTGGAACAGGTAAAGCGATAGCGCGAGCGTCATGGCTTGGGTCAGGATTGACAGGTAAACGCCTGTCACCCGGCTGCGGAACGCGAGCCAGCCGAACACCAGCGCCAGCAGGCCGGGCACCAGCACGATCAGCAACAGTTGCAGCGTCAGGCTATGGGCAAACCCCCAGATGAAGGGCAATTCGGTGCTGCCCACCACGCTGAAAATCTGCGTGGCAATGGCGTCGCGCACCTCGCCCTCAGTCGCGGGGATTGGGGCATTGGCCAGAGATTCCCGCACGATGCCTTCGGTGCGGGCATACATCAGCCACATGCCGATGCCGTAGCCGCCAAGCCCGAAGAACGCGAAATGTCCAAGGCTGAGGATACCGCAATAGCCCCAGACCACGTCCATCGCGACCGCGATCAGGCACAGGCACAGCGTCATGCCCAGAACTTTCAGGAAGGAAGTCGAGATGACGCCTACCCCAAAGCCCTCTGCCAGCGCGCTGATGATGATGGTGAAAAGTGCCAGCAGGCCCAGAAACCGCAACACGGACGGGTTTTCCGACAGGAATCCTTTGCGCGGGGCGAGTGTTGTTTTTGCCATGGCGTCAGTCCCCCGCCGCGCGGCCTTTGAGGGCGACAATGCCCTTGGGCCGGAACTGGATGAACAGGATCACGAACAGCACCATGAAGGTTTGTGCGGCTAAGGTGTTCGACGGGTTGAACCACTCGATCCCCTTTTGCAGGAACCCGATCAGTGATGCGCCTGCCAACGTGCCCCAAACATTGCCCACGCCGCCGACAACCACGGTCATGAAGCTTTGCACAATGTAGCTGGCCCCCATTTCCGAAGTGACCTGCGCATATAGCCCGATGGCCACGCCCGCGATACCGGCAATGCCAGAGCCCAGCCCGAAGGTCAGCATGTTGATGCGGTCGGGGTTGATGCCCATGCTGGCCGCCATGCCGGGGTTTTGCGTAACCGCGCGGACCTCTAGCCCCAGCCGTGTGCGCTTCAGGATATACAGCAATACGCCCAGAAAGATCAGCGCCAGCACGAAGATCGCAACGCGGATCGTGCTGATGCCGACAATATCGTTGAAGGTGATCGCACCGCCCAGCCAGTCTGGCGCGGTCAGCGGGCGCGCCTGCGTGCCGAAGATATTCTTGGCCAATTGTTGCAGCGCAATGGAGATGCCGAAGGTCGCCAGCAGTGTTTCCAGCGGGCGGGTATACAGATGGCGGATCACCGCGCGTTCCATCGCAACGCCAGCGCCAAATGTCACAAGGAACGCCAGTGGCAAGGCCACCAGCAGGCTGATCGTATAATCGGGGATGAACAGTTGCACGACATAGCCTGTATAGGCGCCCATCATGATGAATTCGCCATGCGCCATGTTGATGACGCCCATCACGCCGAAGGTGATGGCAAGGCCGATCGCGGCCAGAAAGAAGATCGACGCCAGCGATAGACCGTCCAGCACCAGATCGGCCATCTGATAGGTTGCGATTGCTTGCGCCGTGCTGTCCAGCGCGTCTTGCGCCGCAGTGGTGATTTCTGGATCATTGAGGACATACTCGTCGTAAAAGACATGAGCGGCCACGGCTTGCGCTGCTTCGTCGGGCGCGGCGCGTGGGGGCACGGCGCCCGCGTCTTCCAGCGCCTCATAGGCCTCGATGCGCGCCATCGGGTCACTTAACCGGCCAACGGGCACACCGCCGACGCGCCCATCCACGATATTTTCGGCCAGTACGGCGCGCAGTTCGGACGGGGTTTGCGCGGGCTCTGCCAGCCCTGCATCGACCAAATCTGCATACGCTTCGGCTTGGGTCAAATCCTCGCCCACTGTGAGCACTCTGGCAATATTGGCGCTCTCTGGCAGAGACGGGGCCACTTCGGTGCGTGTGGCGGTCAACTGGTTCAGGACCCCGCGCGCCTCGATGCTTGTGTCGCCGCCAAGTGCTGCGATGGCCTCCAGCCGTTCTGCCCGCTCCGCGCCGAATTGCGCGGTCAGCAGCAGAAACAGCCGTTCTTTGCGGGTTTTCAAGTCCGGGTCGGGTTCCTGCGCGATACTGTCGGCCAACGGCGCGATCTGGCTCGCCTCGGCGCTGCGTGAAATGGCGTCCAGCGCAGCTTCGCGGCGCGCGCGTTCTGGCGCGTTCAACTCAAACGGCACAAGGGCTGCGGCGATCACGCGGCGCACACCGGCATTGGCGCGGATCTGGTCCACGTCGCGGCTGGATACGTCTGCCACAGCGGCACCCGTATCGACGTCAATCAATCGGACAAGGTCGCCCGCATCCTCGGCGTAGAAAAATAGTCCGTCCTCTGGGCGTTGGACGACCTCGCGCGCCTCGTAGCGGCGCAGGAAATCCGCGGCGCCCGGACGGCCATCGGCCAATAGCGCGTCTGCCACGGCGCCGAAGCTGCGACGCGACGGGCTGGCAAGCTCTTCGGCGTATTGTTGCAGCAAGGGTTGCAATGTGTCTTGCGCGACTGCAGCGCGCGGCGGTGCTGTCAAAGCCAACATGGACAAGACCAAGATCGCCAGTGCGCGTGACAAAACGGTGCGAAGGGGCATTTCGGGTCCGAATCTTCGGGTGAGGGGAAGGCGCGCGCCAGACACCTGGCGCGCGCCGAAGTCGGTTTAGTAGTTCGAGGTCAACTGAACGCAGGTCTCTGTCTCGGTATTATACATGCCGCATTCGAGGGCCTGCCAATCGCTGGTCAGAACCGCGCTTTCCGGCAGGAAGTCGGTCCAGGCATCGCCCGGCACTTCAGTGGTCTGGCTGATGATGTCGAACTGGCCATCTTCGCGGATTTCCCCGATCAGAACGGGCTTGGACAGGTGGTGGTTGGCGTTCATCACCGCTGTTCCGCCGGTCAGGTTGGGGTATTCCTGCCCCCACATGGCTTCGCGCACCGCGTCCACATCTGTGGTCCCGGCAGCTTCGACCGCGTTCACCCACATATTGAAGCCGATGTAATGCGCTTCCATCGGGTCGTTGGTCACGCGGTCTTCGCCTGCAAATTCCTTCCACGCGGCTACGAAATCGGCGTTGATCTCGGTATCGGCGGACTGGAAATAGTTCCACGCTGCCAGATGTCCGGCCAAGGGTCCGGTATCGAGCCCCGACAGTTCTTCTTCGCCGACAGAGAACGCGACGACGGGTATATCGGCTGCGCTGACACCCTGTGCGCCAAGCTCTGTGTAGAAGCCCACATTCGCATCACCGTTGATGGTCGAGATCACACCGACCTGCTTGCCGCCAGCACCAAGTGCCACCACGTCGGACACGATGGTCGACCAGTCGGAATGGCCAAAGGGCGTGTAGTTCACGAAGATGTCTTCGGCCGCGATGCCCTTGTCCAGCAGATAGGCTTCCAGAATGGCATTCGTGGTGCGTGGGTAGACATAGTCGGTGCCCAGAAGCGCAAAGCTTTCGACGCCCAGTTCTTCAAGGAAATAGTCGACCGCCGGGATCGCCTGCTGGTTCGGGGCTGCACCGGTGTAGAACACGTTGCGCGAGGATTCTTCGCCCTCATACTGCACCGGGTAGAACATCAGTCCGTTCAGTTCTTCCAGCACGGGCAGGGCGGATTTGCGGCTGACGGAGGTCCATGCGCCGAAAATCACGTCCACCTCGTCGACGGTCAGAAGCTGACGGGTCAGTTCGGCAAACAGGGGCCAGTCAGAGGCGGGGTCAACAACCACCGCTTCCAGTTGACAGCCCAGCACGCCACCGGCTTCGTTCTGCTGCTCTATCAGCATCAGCATCACGTCGCGCAGCGTGGTTTCGGAAATCGCCATGCTGCCCGACAGCGAGTGCAGCACGCCGACCTTGATCGGGTCTGCGCAGTCTTGGGCGATCGCGGGGGCGGCGACCAGCGCGGTGCTGGTGGCCAATGCGGCAAGCAAGGATCTGTGGGTCATGGGAAGCAGCTCTCCTGTGTCAGTGCTATCTCGCCACAAAAGGTTCCGCGCAGCGCGCGACCCTGCTAAGCTGACAAGACAGCAAATAGTGTTGTCGCCGTCCGGTGGGTCGTGGTCTGCCAAGATGTGGCCCGCTGGACGGTGTTTTGCCCCGATCGGGCTGTCGCGATAAAAGCCGCGCAGGGGGGGAGTGCCAAGTTGGGCTGGGCCTTGTAGGTATAGGATGCCCCGTATGGCATGCAGATTGGGCAGATTAAGCCCGCTATGATTAAAATTTTTGCAAACGCAGAAGGATATTGCCGCAGCGCAGCGGGGGCCGCGACCTGACGCCTGTCAAACGCGACTCTGTGTCTTCGGCAGATGGATGGCGCAACAGAAGTGCGCGACCCCGCCAGTCACGGTTTGCGCAAGCATCTCATGGCGTTTTTCGCTAGACCGCGGATGGCAAAAGCCCGGCCAGACAGGCCGGGCTTGGTAGTCGACAAAAACTGGCGCGCGGTTGTTGCGGTCAGACCAAGTCTATGTAGTTTGCCATTTGCGTGGTGTTCGTGATCCCTTGTAGTGTCACGATGTCGCCGCCGCCGAAATCGAGCACAAGATCGCCACCGATCACGTTCCCATAGGTCGAAATCACCTGTGATCCGGTCAAGAAGCCACCGCCCCAAAGGTCGGCATCCAGCCGAAGCCGATCGTTTTCGGAAAAGTCGAAATCCTCGACCAACATTTGTTCGTGGCGGTCTTCGAACACGAATGTGTCGGCCCCATCGTACCCGCGCACAGTGTCGTCCCCGGTTCCGCCGCGTATCGTGTCATTGCCAAGGTTCCCGCCGATATTGTCGTCACCGGCGTCGCCCCAGATATTGTCATTGTCGATGCTGCCGTAAATTTCATCGTCGCCGCCGTAGCCATAGATAGTGGTCTCGCCCAGGTAGATGCCGCCATAGATGGTGTCGTTGCCTGCACCGCCAAGGATCTCGTCCTCGCCGCCACCGCCGCCGATGCGGTCGCCTTCATCCGAGGCGCGCAGAGTGTCATCGCCGCCCATCCCCCACAGCGCGTTGAACCCGGTGGAAAGCCCATCATCGGCATTGATCTCATCGTCGCCGCCGCCGCCATACATGGTGTCGTTGCCGGTCCCGCCATATATCAGGTCTTCGTTTGCACCGCCGCCGATGATGTCATTGCCCGCGTCGCCATACAGCGTGTCATCGCCCGCGCCGCCCCACAAGCGGTCGTCATTCTCGCCGCCTCTGATGCTATCAAACCCGTCTTGTCCGCGAATGGTGTCATTGCCGGCGTCGCCGAGAAGCGTATCACCACCATCGCCACCGAGGATGGAATCGAACCCGCCGCCGCCATTCACGCTGTCAGTGCCGTCTCCACTGGATATGCTATTGCCAGCATAATTGCCTTGAATCGTATCATTGCCGGACCCGGTGAGCAGATCCTCGATCAGGGTATCCCGCGCGATCGCAAGGTTGCCGGTCAGCCCGCCGACATCCGAAAAAGTCTCTGCGCCCATGTTAATATTCGCGCCACTCGTCAGATATGACATGTCCAGCGTGTCATGCCCGCCCGTGTCTGCGATGGTCAGGGCCATGCCGCCGCCGCCATAGATCGACGTGCTGCTCTCGCCCGCGATCTCTGCGAACACTGCCCCGATATAGCCGCCAAGGTTGGAATTGGCGCCCCAGGTGGTGTTGCCTGCGGTGACGGTGCTTTCCCCGTACATCCCGTGCACGGCAAGGATATCCGCCATCATCGGTGTCAGAAGTCGCGCGTAAGAGGCGTTGACGGACGTGTTATCGAGTTGGTCGAAATACGACATGATGGACACTTGCCAACTGTCGTTCAAATAGGTCTCGTCCACGCCGTAGGTGGCCGCACCGTTGTAACCGCCTTGATGACCCAGCCCGAGCGCATGCCCAATCTCGTGCACATAGGTCTGGAAGGAATAGCTGTCGATCGTGGTGCCATAGCTGTCGAGCCAGCCTGTCGAGACGTTTACATCCACCGAAAGTATGTTTCCGCCGCTGGTTGTGCTGGACGCGTAGGCGCCGGAATCGTTGTCGTCGAAGGTGATGTCGGCAGACCCGTTTACTTGTACGAACTCCAGGTCGGCCATCAGTTCCCACGCTTCCATCGCCCAGAGCGCAAGTTGCTGACCATCGGCCGTGAGTCCGCTGATATCCACGGTGATCTGATTGCTTGAACTTGTGTCAAAGCTGCGGGCCGAGCGGCCCGTGTCGTTCCAGTAGCCATCTGTCAGGTATGTTGCCAGCTCGTCCAGCGTGCCCGCCGGTGCCGGTTGTGTCTGCGTCAGCGACAATTCATAGGTGCCGGAATAGCTGTCCTGAAAGCTGCCGACACTGACGTAGTAGGTTCCTGATGTCGTGGCACTGAACCCGATCGCGGAATCCAAGCTACCTGAGTCATCGTTTTGCGCAATCAGGTTGCCGTGGCCATCGTAAAGGCGCAGGTAGGAATCGTACAACGTCCCGCCGCCGCCCGAGGCGCCCGATACCGCCATAATGTAGTTTTCACCGGCCTCCAGCGTGACAGCGACCCAGTCGCGATCGCCTGCAGTCCACAGCGCACCAGAGAACACATCCCCCGCCCCAATCGTATAGGGTGTTGCACCGTTGGCCGGCGCATCCACACCTTCGAAAATGGTCGCAAAATCGCTCCCGCCCGGGTGACGGGTCGGTTCAAACGTTCCGGTTCCAGCGCAAATCTGACACATATCTCAATCCCTTGGGCAAGTTAGCCGTTCAATTCTGTTGGGTGCTCTCGTCGCGCGAGAGAACAGTGATTATTGCGGTATCGGCGCGCAACAGATTTTCAGCGTAGCGGTCATACATCCGCTGGGTCAGGTTGGCATCCATCACCCCAAGTTCCACGCTGGGGCCCTGCTGCCAAGCGCCGTCCGCCCCCGATTTCCAGTCGATATGGGCGGCAATCCAGTGCTCGCCGCGCCCGTCAACGGTCAGGGCCATGCCCAGATCCGCGGGTTGATCAAGCGATTCTGTGACCGTGTCGACCAACCGCACATCAAACCGACCACCGGATAATTTGCCGATGGCCGAGATCATGGCGCGGCAAAGCTCTGGCGGGGCGCTTGCGCACGCCAAAGATACGACTGGGGAGGGTGCCATGCGGGCCTGCGTTGTTGCGGTTCCGAAAACAAATAGTGCGACGACGCCGATAACCGTGGCGATTGCTGCGTTCAGCACTGCAAGTGGGCGTCGTGACGCCCAAAAAGCACAGTTTGCTGAGCTGCCGTCAGTTTGAAACATTGCAAACCAATCCGCCGATGTCGTAAATCAACCGACTTGGATGATGCCACGCCTTGCATATCCGTTCAAGGCTTTAACATGTCTTTGGCACGGCCCGTTTAGTCTGTTGGACGGCTTGATTCGACGGCGAATTGACAACGCGGTGTCGATGTATTCCAGTCCAACCCATGCCGCGTCATGGGGCAGGGCCTTTGACTTTTGATCGGATTTGGAAAGAGCGTGCGCATTGCTGACCCGACACCTGCTGCAACGGCGCAGGCCCAGCTTGGGCTAGACGGCACATGGCGGCTGTTCGTCGCGGTCGGGCTTGTCAGCATATTCACCAATCTTCTGATGCTGACCGGCCCGCTCTTCATGTTGCAGGTCTATGACCGCGTGCTGTCCAGCCAGTCAGAAGCGACGCTGGTTGTCTTGTTCGGGCTTGTGGCGTTTTTATACCTGATATTCGGGGTGTTGGATCATGCCCGCGCGCGGATCGCGGCGCGGGCTGGCGCGCAATATCAACTGCGTCTGGATGGTCCTGTGTTTCGCGCGGCGCTGTCGGGCGCAGTGGCGCGGGGGGCGTCGCGGCACTTGCCGGTGCGCGCTACACAGGATGTGGCTGTGCTACAGCAAGTCACCTCCAGCCCCGTATTCATGGCGTTGTTCGATTTTCCATGGGTGCCGCTGTTTATCGGCGTGATCGCCCTTTTGCATCCTGTGCTGGGCCTGTTCGCGGGTCTGGCGGCGCTGGGGTTGGCGGCGATCAGTTTTGTCAACATGCTGCGCAGCCGGCACCGGCAGGACCGGATTTTTGCGACCCAGCAAAAGGCCGAGGCCCTTGGCCGCCAGATCAGTGCCGAGGCGGCGCAGATGCGCGCCCTGGGCATGCAGGGAACGGCGCTGGACCGTTGGGCGGGACTGCGGCGCACAGCGCTCCGCGAGGCCGTGTCGGGCAACGATGCAAGCGGAGGTTTCAGCGCCTCGGCCCGTGCGATCCGGTTGTTTCTGCAATCGGCCATGCTGGCGCTTGGCGCTTGGCTTGTGCTGCGCTCGGAACTCTCGCCCGGCGGTATGATCGCGGCGTCTATCATTCTGGGCCGTGCGCTCGCGCCGCTTGATCAGGTTATCGCGGGCTGGCCGCAAGTGCAGGCTGCGCGTGCTGCCCGGGGGCGGTTGCGCACCTTGATGGCCGCCCATCCGGAAGAGCGCCCACGCACCCAGTTGCCTGCGCCCAAAGGGCTGTTGGCGGTCAAGTCGCTTGCGTTGCGTATTCCCGACGCAAGCGGACGCGCGGGAGTGGTGTTGCGTGATGTGTCTTTCACAGTGCGCCCGGGTCAGGCTTTGGGCGTGATCGGGGATTCCGGCTCTGGAAAATCCAGCCTGGCGGAAGCGTTGGTCGGCATATGGCCGACCGCCGCGGGTGAAATCCGTCTCGATGGGGCGTTGCTGGACCAGTATGATCCCGAACAATTGGGCCGCGTTCTTGGGTATCTACCGCAGAAAGTGTCGCTGTTCGCGGGCAGTCTGCGCGACAACATCGCGCGGCTTGACCCCGATGCGACCGATGCCCGGATTGTCGCTGCGGCACAGGCCGCGGGCGCGCATGAGGTGATCCTTGCGCAGCCAGAAGGATATGACACCATTATCGACTCGGAAGGCGGCGGGCTGTCCGGCGGGCAGGTGCAGCGCGTTGCTTTGGCGCGCGCGTTCTACGGCGACCCTGCGCTGCTGGTGCTGGACGAGCCAAACTCGGATCTGGATGACGCCGGCTCGCGTGCGCTGAACCAGGCGATCCGGACAGCCAAGGCCCGCGGGGCCGCCGTGATTATCATGACGCACCGGCCCAGTGCGATCGTGGAATGCGACCTTGTCTTGCGGCTGAAGGCTGGAAAGGCGGTTGCCTTTGGCCCAACGGAAGACGTGTTGCGCAAGACCACCCGCAACAGCGGGGCCATTCTTGGCCAGAAACCGCCACCCGCTGCCCCCGCTGGCAAGCCGCGTGCTGCGTTCCCGTGGGACACAACCGACAAGGATGGCACATGAGCGGGCAACAAGACATCTTCTCGCCACGTCGCCACCTGTTCCTTGCGGCGCTCACGCTTGGGGTGCTGGTCTTCGGCTTCGGCGCTTGGGCTGGGCTTAGCCGGATTTCCGGCGCGATCATCGCGGTCGGACAGCTGGAGGTGGAGCAGAACCGTCAGATCGTTCAGCATCCAGAGGGTGGTGTCGTTTCCGAGATCAACATTGTCGAAGGCGCGCGGGTCGCGGCGGGCGAGGTTATGCTGCGGCTGGACGGCACGCGTCTGCAATCCGAACTGAACGTCGTCGAAAACAGGCTGTTCGAATTGCTGGCCCGCCGTGCTCGGCTGGAAGCCGAGCGTGACAATGCCGACACCATACCCGTTCCACCGGAACTGGTGCAGGCGCGGCAAGACCGCCCGGACCTTGTGGCGCAGATTGACGCGCAGATGGAAGGCCAGCGCCGCTTGCTGGCGGCGCGGCGCGAAACCAAAGCGGGCGTCATCGCGCAGCTTGAACAGCGCCGTGCCCAGATCGACACGCAGGTCGAAGGCATTTCGGCGCAAATTGCCGCGACTGACCGGCAAATCGCACTGGTGGCCGAAGAACGCACCACGCAGGCTGACCTGCTGGAACGTGGCTTGGCGCAAGCCGCGCGCGTGCTTTCGCTTGACCGAGAGGCGGCACGCCTGACCGGCGCACGCGGCGCGCTGTTGTCCGAACGCGCCTCTGCCGCTGAACGCCGTGCCGAAATCGGCCAGCAAATTCTGTCGCTTGGCGCGCAAAACCGCGAAGAGGCGCAGACCGAACTGCGCGATATTTCCGCGACCGAGCTGGAACTGGTGGAGCGCCGCCGCGCCCTTCAGGAACAGATCGCCCGGCTGGACATTCGTGCCCCCGTGGCGGGTGTTGTCTACGGGCTACAAGTGACGACCCCGCGCGCCGTTTTGCGCCCTGCCGACCCGGCGCTCTTTGTGGTGCCGCAAGATCGCCCGCTGGTCATATCAGCGCGGGTCAATCCGGCCGATATTGATCAGGTCAGCACCGGTCAGGAAGCGGTCGTCATGTTCAGCGGTCTTAACCTGCGCGATCTGCCGCAGCTTGGCGCGCGCGTCACCAAGGTGTCGGCAGATGCCTTTACCGACTCCGCCTTGGCCCAAAGCTTTTACCGTATCGAGCTGGAACTGCTGGATGAAAGCCGCACGCTACTGGGTGAGCAGACGCTTTTGCCGGGAATGCCGGTGGAGGTGTTTTTGCAAACTGGTGATCGCTCTCCGCTGCAATACCTGACCGAACCGTTTCTGGCCTACTTCTCGCGAGCGTTGCGCGAAGGGTAGGCGATGGCGCAAATCCGCCCTGATGCGACCGTTTCGGACATGGTCAGGGCCGGGTTTGCAGTGTATCGCCAAGGTCAGGATCACTCTGCGACGCAAAGGCTGCCATGCCCCCTGTCATCGCTCTTGACCACGGCCCCGGTGGCCGCGCTGCGCTGTTCACGCGCCCCAGCGCGGTGTTGCTGGCGTGGACGCGGGCAGAGGTGGCCGATGTGCTGGACCGCGCCGAAGCTGCGCGCCGCGCGGGCCAATGGGTTGCGGGCTACATCGCCTATGAGGCCGGCTATGCGTTTGAACCGCGCCTAAGCGGTATAACCCATCACGACCCACGCGCCCCCCTTGTGGCGCTGGGTGTCTTTGACGCGCCAGGTCCCGCTGCGCCCTTTCTGGAGCAGGCCGATGCGCAGTCCTCCAGTCTGTCGCCCATCCTGCCGCGCATCACACGCGGCGACTACGCGCAGTCCTTTTCGCGGCTCATGGACTACATCGCGGCGGGCGATTGTTATCAGGCCAACCTGACCTTTCCGCTCGCCGCGCAGCTTGTGTCGGGCAGCGCGGCGGGGCTCTATGGGGCCCTGCGCGCGCGGCAATCGGTCGGGTTCGGGGCCTATCTGGACCTTGGGGCGGGGCCGGTTGTGCTGTCATGCAGCCCGGAATTGTTCTTCACTTTGCAAGATGGCGTGGTGGAAAGCCGCCCGATGAAGGGCACCGCCCCGCGCGGTGCGACGCCCGATGCCGACCGCGCGCTGCGCGACGGGCTGGCGACCAGCGAAAAGGTGCAGGCCGAAAACCTGATGATCGTGGACCTGTTGCGCAACGACATTGCCCGCATTTCCGAAGTGGGGTCTGTCAAGGTGCCCGAGCTGTTCGAAATTGACAGTTTTGCCACCGTCCACCAGATGAGCAGCCGCATTCGCGGGCGGTTGCGGGCCAATCTTGGCCTGACAGAGATCATGGCCGCGCTCTTCCCGTGCGGCTCTGTGACCGGCGCGCCGAAAATCCGTGCGATGCAGATCATCGCTGAACTGGAACGCACGCCGCGCTCTGTCTATTGCGGTGCGATCGGCTGGGCCGGGCCGGATGGCGATCAGGCGTGGTCCGTTGCCATCCGAACCCTGCGTCTGTTCGAGGGGGGCGCGATCGAGGGCAATGTCGGCGGCGGTATCGTGCAAGACAGCACAGAGGCCGGAGAATGGGAGGAAGCCTTGTGGAAAACCCGCTTCGCCACGGGCCTGCGCCGCGCGGCTTGACGCTGATAGAGACCGGCTACTGGGACGGGCGCGCATTGCGGCACGAAAGGTTGCACCGCGCGCGGTTGCAGGCTGGCGCGGATGCCTTGGGTTGGTCGGCCCCGGAGTTCACCTTTTCCGGCCCTGCCAGCCCTGCGCGACTGCGGTTGACCTTGGATGCAACCGGCGCAATTGCGCAAGACAGCCATCCGCTACCACCCTCTTTGACGGAATGGCGTGTTGGATTGGCTGCGGCGCGGCTGGCCTCGAACGACCCGTGGTTGCGCGTGAAATCAAGCCAGCGCGCGACCTATGATGCCGCCCGCGCCGCCTTGCCCGACGGGCTGGACGAGATGATTTTCCGCAACGAACGTGACGAAGTGTGCGACGGCACCATCACCACCGTCTTTTTCGACCGTGGCGACGGGATGCGCACGCCACCGCTGTCAAGCGGGCTATTGCCCGGCGTGCTGCGTGCTGCGCTCGGTTGTCCCGAAGAGGTGCTTTTGGCCCGTGACCTGCCGCTTGTTCGCCTGTGGCTGGGCAATTCCCTGCGCGGCCTAAGCCCTGCGCGGTTTATCCCATAACCTGCGCCAATATAGCCCCGAACATTGCCACGCCCGGGGCGATCAGCGCATCGGGGAAATCGTAGGCGGGGTCATGCAGGGCAGGGTGTGTTTCGCCCGCGCCAAGGAAGAACAGGGCGCATTTTGCATGGGCGCTGAATGCGCCGAAATCCTCCGACGGGCGCATCGGGAATGTGTAGGCCGCGTGTTCAATCCCAAGGCTGGCGCGCGCGGCATTGACATGCGCCGCCGCAATCGGGTCATTCACGGTCGCGTTGAAATGGTCGTGGCGGGTAATCTGTACGGATAGCCCGCCTGCATGCGTGTCGAGCCAGCTTTGCAAATCCGTTTCCAGCCGCGCAAGGCCTGCGTCGCTGTTGCTGCGCAAGGTCACATTGGCCACTGCCTGACCCGGTGCAATGCCGAAGGCGGGCGCACCCATCGACAGATGGCACAGCGTTGCCATAGCCGCGTCGGGGCAATGCGGCAGGGCGGCCAAATGGTCTACCAGACGGGCCAGAAACGGTGCGGGCGAGTTGCCGGTTTCGGGGAAGGCCGCATGCGCCTCTCGCCCCGCAATCGCGATCCGCCAGCCTACAGACGCGCAACTGGCAGGCCCCGCAGCAACCGCCACAGCGCCAAGCGGCAAGCCGGGCATGTTGTGCAGCGCAAACGCATAGTCGGGGCGCAGCGCGGTAAACGCGGGGTCGGCCAACACCGCGCGCGCGCCCGCGCCGGTCTCCTCGGCGGGTTGGAACAGCAGCATCATGCGCCCGCGCTGTGGCCGTTTGCCTGCAAGCCCTGTCAGGATCGCCATATGCCCGTCATGCCCGCACAGATGCGCAACGCCGGGGCGGTCAGATGCGTGCGCCACGCCAGACGCCTCTGTGATCGGCAGCGCGTCCAGCTCTGCGCGAAACATCACCGTGGGGCCGGGTTGGCCGCTGTCGTAAACGGCGGCCACGCCGTGGCCACCCAAGCCCGTCACCAACCGGTCGGGCGCAGTGCCGCGCAGCGCGTCTGCGATAATCCGGGCGGTGCCCCCTTCTTGTCCCGACGGGTCGGGCTGGCGGTGCAGCGCTTGGCGCAAGGCTGACAGGTCAAGGCTCATAGGTCTTGAATCGGGCAAAACCGCCGGTTTGTCCAGCCGGGTCAGACCCACGCCACAGGCTGCACGGCGTAGCCGATATAGAGCGGGTGTTTCGGGTGGCCAGCCTTGCTCAGGCCAAGATGGAACAGGTCCACCCCCGTGGCGCGCAACATGGCCGCGACGCGCGCGCCCCGATCAAGGTGCGCCCCGTGCGTGCCCCACGCGCAGATCACGCGGTCGGCCCATGGCACGCTGTCCATGATTGCCCCGTCATTGTCGGGGCCAACCGGATCGGCGGCGGCGCGCATGACCCTTGGGTCGGTCGCGCGATAGGCGAATATGTTGCAGACGCGGAACCCGCCGAACCCCAAGGCCCGCGCACGGCGTTCGCAGCGCTCTACCGTTGGGTCGTTTTGGACCTCTGTCGCGGTCGAGGGGTTGAGCATGATAAAAAGCGCGCGGCCCTGTGCCGGTGCCCATTCGCGGGTCAGCAGATAGCGATAGCGTTCGCAATCTGAATAGACCGCGACCGACGGGGCATCGCCCTTTATGTGGCAGCGCGTAATCATACGCTCGCGATACGCGAACACCGCGTCGCGGTCCAGATGACGATCACGCCTTGGGTGACGCTTTTTGCAGCCCCAAGCATGCGGACAAGACACTCCAGCACGAGCATGGGCCGCAAATTGCGGTGCCGACGGTTCCAAGGTGGTGCGTGGCGCGCGCGCTCCGCCTGCTCAGGATACGACGAAAACGCGCGACGGGTGCAACTCGCCTGCCTTGTATCGCCCGACCGCCACGGCGTGCCCGTCAAGGCTAGCCCAAGCCTCTGCGCCGTAGTCAACGCCCGACGCCAGCACCATGCCCGGATTTCCATTGCGCAGCCGCGCGGCCCCCTCTGGTGTTGCGGGCAGTTCGGGCAGGTCGGCCAGCCCCAGTTCCAGCGGGCGGATATGACTGTCCAACTCTGGACTATGGGCCATGGCGTCTATCTGCTCCATGCTCAGCCCTTCGGACGCGTCGAACGGTCCCGACCATTCGCGCCGCAGCCACGCGACATGACCAAGGCAGCCCAATGCCGCGCCCAGATCGCGCGCGATGGAGCGCACATAGCCACCCTTGCCGCAGACCATTTCCAGATCGACATGATCGGGATCAGGGCGGGCAAGCATGTCCAGTTTTTCCACCCAGAGCGCGCGCGCGGCGAGGTCCATTTCCTCGCCCGCCCGCGCAATGTCATAGGCGCGCTCGCCCTCGACCTTGACGGCGGAAAACTGCGGCGGGACTTGCGCGATGTCACCACGAAAGGCGCCAAGCGCGGCGGCAATCTCGTCATCCGACGGGCGCAGGTCAGAGCTGTCGAGCACTGTCCCCTCGGCATCATCCGTTGTCGTAGACTGGCCCAGACGCACGCGGAACCGGTAGCATTTCAGCGCATCGGTAATGTAGGGCACGGTTTTTGTCGCCTCGCCCAACGCCACCGCCAGCAGACCTGTCGCCGCAGGGTCCAGCGTGCCCGCATGACCTGCTTTTTGCGCCTGCAATGCCCAGCGGACCTTGTTCACGACCGAGGTAGAGGTCACGCCCGCCGGTTTGTCCACCAGCAGCCAACCCGAAATGGCGCGACCCTTGCGCTTGCGTCCCATGCAACCCTCGTGAATTCTGTTCAAGCCGGTGCAGCTACTGGCTGGCCGTGTCCGCGTCAACAACCTTGCCGATGATCGGCCCAAGTGGCAGGCCCCAATCCGACCGGCCAAGCTCAGGGGCGTATAACCGCGATACCCGTCCGTCTATATACAAGGCTTGTGGTAGCCCCAGACCATCGCGAAAGAAGCGTGCGAATTCCCAAAGGTTCACAGCGCTGTCGGATATCACGAAAACCGCGCGCTGCCCATCAGCCGACACTCCCACCCCATTGCGAATGAGCCGCGAGTCGGACCCTTCCAAAAAGCGCGGATGATAAGCCCCGTCGATCACCAGCATCGGTCCGGATTGCGTGGCATGCCGGCATGCCGGCTGTGCCACGGCAAAGGCACGGCTCTCGATGATGGTCAGTCGGGTGTTTTCTATGCAGAACACACCGTTGGGGAGCAGCCCGAAATTGCCCGGCCCATCCGACAAGATCAGGCGCGCTTGTTCGTCCCCACCCTCGATATAAAGGCCCACGGGCGCGCGGTCGGGATGATACATCCCGCCGTTCATGGCAAATGAAAGGGTCTTGTCCTTTTCGGACAGCGCGTCGTCTACGGCGGTGAAGCTGCCATAGGTCTGGCCGTCGTCGCCGCGCAGGAACAAGCGTAGATCATCTCCCGCCTGTGCCTCGCATATGGTGAAGCGCTGGTCCAGATAGTCGGTGCGGCTGCACTCGGCCTGCGCGGGCAACGCCCATAGCAAGGCTGCGGCGACAGCGCTAACTATCCGTGCCATCGGGGTCGGTTCCGCTGACGAGGTCGCGCTGGACCGTTTCGTCATTCAGCAAGCGGCGCGTTTCGTCCATCCGGTCGAAGGTTTCGTCCAGTTTGAACCGCAAATCGGGCGCGTATTTCAGTGTCATCTCACGGCTGACAAGATGGCGCAGTTCCGCCTTGTTGCGGCGCAGCGCCGCCAGTGCCGTGCCCTGTTCACGCCCGGCCAAGGGCATGACATAGGCCGTCGCGATCTTCAGGTCGGGCGATGCCCGCACCTCGCTGACCGTGATCGGAATACGGTTCAGGTCCGGGTCATGAACATCGCCGCGGGTTAGCACATCGGCCAATGTGCGGCGCAGCAATTCGCCCACCCGCAACTGGCGTTGCGACGGACCGGAGGTGGTGGGGAAGCGACGGTTTGACATAAGCTTTATCTAGGCCAAATGCCTTCCCCGCGCAACGAGGCTTTGCCAATTCGGCGGCATTTGGCTATGTCGCGTGCAAACTTGTGCAAGGAAAGGACAGGCCATGCGAAACATCGCGGTATTCGGCGTATCGGGGCGCATGGGGCAAATGCTGGTGCGCGAGATCGACGCGCATCCGAAAGCCACATTGTCGGCTGCAGTCGACCGTCCGGGCCATGGCTGGATCGGGCAGGATCTGGGACAGGTGATGGGTGTTGCCGCGCGCGGGCTGACCGTTACCGACGACATCGGTGCCGCATTGGCGGCCAGCGATGTCATCATCGACTTCACGGCGCCCGCTGCAACCTTGGCACTGGCAGAGCGTGCCGCCGACTCGGGTGTGGGCCATGTTATCGGAACAACCGGATTCGACGATGACGACATCGCCGCGCTGGCAAAGATCGGTGCGCATGGGCATATCGTGCGCGCCGGCAATATGAGCCTTGGAGTCAACCTGTTGGTCACGCTGGCGCGTCAGGTCGCAGGTGCACTTGGCGAGGATTACGATATCGAGATCATCGAGGCCCACCACCGCCACAAGGTCGACGCGCCCTCCGGCACCGCGCTGATGCTGGGCGAGGCCGTCGCCGAAGGGCGCGGCGTTGTGCTGGCCGATATGGCCGACAGGGCGCGCGACGGGATAACCGGTGCGCGCCGCGATGGCGCGATCGGCTTCCACGCAATCCGTGGCGGTGATTTCATCGGAGAACATGATGTGGTCTTTGCCGGTCCCGGCGAACGCGTGACGCTACGCCATGTGGCGTCAGACCGGGCGCTGTTCGCGCGCGGCGCGCTGCGGGCCGCATTGTGGCTGGAGGGGCGCGAACCCGGCGAGTATTCCATGCTCGATGTGCTGGGCTTGAGCGCCGGTTAGGTTTTTTGAAACCAATCTCGGGTCTGCTGCGTATCAGCGTTAGGACACCAGAAAGAGGTTGCCATAATGAAGTTCGCGATTGCACTTACCACCGCCATGATAGCCGCCGCCCCTGCGCTGGCCGATTTCCAGCCGGTCCGAGAGGAAGGGAATTTCCGGTCCCTCGTTGAAGGGCGCGAGCTGACGCGTTTCGGCATCCGGTTGCAGGTGCTGCCGCAAGGCGAAATCCGTGGCCGGGGCTTTGGCATGCAGGTCGGCGGTCGTTGGGAATGGCGCAACGGCTATTTTTGCCGGACGTTGGAATTCGGCGGATCAGGCGACGGGTATAACTGCCAGCTGGTCCTGCGCGACGGGGCCACATTGCGTTTCGTCTCTGACCAAGGACAAGGCGACTCGGCTGACTTGCGGTTGCGCAATCCCGGCTAATCGCTTGTCAGACGGCGCGCGCGGTGGCTAAGTGGCGGCAAGCTTTCGCGAAAGGTCCGCCATGAACACGCCGCGCAAACAGATATGGGGCTGGTGGGCCTTTGACTGGGCCAACCAACCCTATAACACACTGCTTCTGACTTTCATTTTCGCACCCTATTTCGCGTCCGCCGTGGCTCCGGATCCGGTGACGGGGCAGGCGCTTTGGGGCTGGATGCTGGCGCTGTCGGGCTTGCTGATTGCGGTGACGGCGCCTGTCATGGGGGCGATTGCCGACAGTTCCGGAAACCGCCGCTCGTGGCTGTTGCTGTGGTCCGCGCTCTATGCGCTTGGCGCGGGGGCGCTCTGGCTGGCTGTGCCCGACGCCGATACGGGCACGATCTGGCTGGTGCTTCTGGCCTTCGCTATCGGGCTTGTAGGGCTGGAATTCGGCATTGTTTTTACAAACGCCACTTTGCCGGATCTGGGCAGCCGTGACGATCTGGGCCAGATTTCAGGCACCGGCTGGGCGCTGGGCTATGTCGGCGGGCTTGTGTCCTTGGTCCTCATGCTGCTGTTTCTGGCTGAAAACGACCAAGGCGTCACGTTGATTGGCCTGTCCCCCGCGCTGGGTCTGGACCCGGTGGCGCGCGAAGGCACGCGTTTTGTCGGGCCGTTCACCGCGCTCTGGTATCTTGTTTTTGTCATCCCCTTCTTCCTGTGGGTGCCGATCAAATCGGCCACTTCGCGCGCGCGCGGTGCGGTGCGCAAGGGTCTGGTCGAATTGGGCGCAAACCTGCGCGCCCTGCCCAAACGGCGCAGCCTGTTCGCCTATCTGGGGGCGTCGCTGCTCTACCGTGATGCGCTCAACGGCATTTACGCCTTTGGCGGGATATATGCGGCGGGCGTGCTGGGTTGGTCCATCGTCCAAATCGGCGTGTTCGGCATACTGGCCGCCGCCGTGGGCGCGCTCGCGTGTTGGCTGGCGGGCAAGCTGGATTCGCGCTTTGGTCCGAAACCTGTCGTCATCGGCTGCGTTGCCCTGTTGATGGCGGTCTGTGTCATCATCGTCGGGACCGACCGGACAATGGCGCTGTTCATACCCGTAGCCGAGGGGTCAAACCTGCCAGACATCACCTTCTACATCTGCGGTGCGCTGATTGGCGCGGGCGGCGGCAGCCTGCAATCCGCGTCGCGCACCATGATGGTGCGACAGGCCGACCCCGCCCGCATGACCGAAGGCTTCGGGCTTTACGCGCTGTCGGGCAAGGCGCTGGCCTTTCTGGCACCCGCGCTGGTGGCGCTGGTCACAACCCTGACCGACAGCCAGCGCATGGGCGTCGCCCCGCTGATTGTGCTTTTCATGGCGGGGCTGGTCCTGCTAGCCTGGGTGGACCCAGAGGGAGAGCCGGAGTTCCGATGCGCGCCATCCTGATCCTGACCCTTGCCGTGCTGTTTTCGGCACCGGCCACCGCGCAACAGCGCGCGAACCAGCTATTCGGGGCGCATGCATATGGCTCGCTACAATCGCCAGAGCCGATTGGCAGCTATTCCAAGGGCTGTGCCTCGGGGCTGGTGCGTTTGCCCGAAACCGGGCCGACATGGCAGGCAATGCGCTTGTCACGCAACCGCAACTGGGGCGATCCCAGCTTGATGGAGTTCGTGCAGGACCTTAGCCGCGAAGCGACGCGCCACGGTTGGGCGGGGCTGTATATCGGCGATATCAGTCAGCCGCGCGGCGGGCCAATGACCTCGGGGCATCGAAGCCACCAGATCGGGCTGGACGTGGATATCTGGATGCTGCCGCCCAAACGGCTGGATCTCAGCGTTGGTGAACGCGAAAGCCTCAGCTCCATTTCTGTGCGGACCAATGACCAGCTCCGTGTGAACAGCAACTGGACGCGGTCCCATTACAACATCATGCGCGCCGCCGCCAGCGACCCGCGCGTTGACCGGATTTTTGTCGCCGCCGCCGTAAAGTTGGAAATGTGCAAGACCGCGCGCAGCGCCGATACGCGCTGGCTTCAGAAAATCCGCCCGGCCGGTGGGCATAATTACCATTTTCATGTGCGGATGAAATGCCCGCGCGGTGCGCGCAATTGCGAAGCCCAGACCCCGACGGTGGGGGAACTGTCCAACGGCGGAAACGGCTGCGATGACACATTGCAATGGTGGGTGACGGATTACCTGAATCCGCCTCCGCGCGACCCGAATGCGCCCCCGCCCGAACCGCGCCGTCACCCGCGTGACTATACGATGGCAGATTTACCGCGTGCATGTCAGGCAGTTCTTGCTTCGCAGTAGCGTCACCGTGCCAAAGCTATTGCCAAGGAACAGTTCGCAGGTAAGCTGAACGTGCACAGGTGTCATCAAGCCGTCACAGAAGCTTGGCACGCCATGTTTTGTCTGCCGCCCTCGCGCGGCCACCAACGGGGATGCGACCATGACCAAGACCGACTCTCATCTGAACCGGCGCGGATTTCTCAGCCTTGCGGGCGCCACACTGGCGATCACCGGCGCAGGCAGCTTCACGCTGCGCAGTGCGCAGGCGCAGGCCGGTTTTTCTATCACGGTTCTGCATATCAACGACATGCACAGCCGCATCAGCGAAATCAGCAGCTACAACTCCACCTGTTCGGATGATGATTCGGCGGAAGGCAATTGTTTCGGCGGCTCCGCCCGTCTGGCCACCGCAATTCGCGAGCGCCGCGCCGCGCATGAAGATGAAGGGCGCCCCGTGCTGACGCTGGACGCCGGCGACCAAAGCCAGGGCACGTTGTATTACACTACGTATGGCGGCAAAGCCGAAGTGCAGATGATGAACGCCATCGGGTTCGACGCGATGGGCGTCGGCAATCACGAGTTCAACCGTGGCCCCGAAAGTCTTGCCGAAATGATCGCGACCGCAGATTTCCCGGTCGTCTCCGGCAATATCCGTGTGGCAGAGGGCAGCCCGCTTGCGGGGCATATCCAGCCGCGCGTGGTGGTTGAAAAAGACGGCGAACGCATCGGTATCCTTGGCGTGACCACGCCCGAAACCGTGATCCTGTCGTCGCCCGGCCCCGATGTCAGCTTCGATGACGAAATCGAGTTTCTGCAAGGCGCGGTCGCCGAAATGCAAGCTGACGGGATCACAATAATTCTGGTGCTCAGTCATGTCGGCTACAATCGCGACCGCGAAATCGCCGCCGCTGTGGACGGTATTTCGGCCATCATCGGCGGGCACAGCCACACCCGTATGTCCAACACCGAAGAGGGTGCGGTCGACTATGCCACGCTGGTCGAAAGCCCATCGGGCCGCGCGGTGCCCATCGTGCAGGCGTTTGCGTTCTCGCGCTATCTGGGCGAACTGCAACTGGATTTTGCCGATGATGGTGCCGTTGTGTCTGCTAGCGGCGACACGGTGCTGCTCGACGCCAGCTTCGCCCCGGCCGAAGATATCGAGGCGCTGATGGCCCCCTTGGCAGAGCCCATCGAGCGGCTGATTAGGGCGCCCGTCGCCGAACTCGCCGCGCCGATCGACGGCAGCCGTGAAAACTGCCGCGCCCGCGAATGCGAGATGGGCAATACCGTAACCGACGCCATGCTGGCAGAGGTCGCGGATCAGGGCATCACCATCGCACTCGCCAATGGTGGCGGCTTGCGCGCCTCTATCGGGTCGGGCACGGCCACGCTTGGCGATGTGCTGACGGTGCTGCCCTTCCAGAACACGCTTTACACGCTGGAAATCCCTGGCGCGGCACTGGTCGCGGCGCTGGAACACGGTGTCAACGATATCGAAAACGGCGCTGGGCGTTTCCCGCAGGTCGCCGGCCTGCGCTTCAAGCTTGACGCCTCTGTCGCGCCGGGTGCCGGTCGGGTGTCGGACGTTGAGGTCCGCGCAGACGACGCGTGGGCCCCGATCGACCCTGCGGCCATGTATGGCCTTGTCACCAACAACTTCATGGCCGGAGGTGGCGATGGCTACGGCATGCTGCGCGATCAGGGTGTGAATGGCTACGACACAGCGATCGATCTTGCCGAAGTGCTCGCGCGGCATCTGTCTG
Organism: Roseinatronobacter ekhonensis; assembly: GCF_900499075.1. GTDB lineage: Bacteria > Pseudomonadota > Alphaproteobacteria > Rhodobacterales > Rhodobacteraceae > Roseinatronobacter > Roseinatronobacter ekhonensis. The sequence goes on from NZ_UIHC01000001.1 coordinate 165,060, forward strand.
CGAACGAACCATTTGCCCCGCAAATAGAGGGTCGGATCGTTCAGTAAACGATCCAACGCACCAGCAAGGGCGCGACCGGCAATCCCCTAGCGCCCTTTCCCCTTCATCCTTGCAAAAATATCCTGGGGGAGTCCTGCCTCGGAACGGGGCAGGGCGGGGGCAAAGCCCCCCCTGCGAAGGGGCTCAGATATCGACCGCAGTGGTCTGCACAACGCGGCGCAGGGCGAAAGATGATTGCATCTGCGTCACACCGGGCAGGCGGCTCAGGTAGCGGCGATGGATGCGTGCAAAATCCTCTGTGTCGATCGCGATGATCTTCAACAGATAATCGGCGCTGCCTGCCATCAGATGGCATTCCAGCACATCGGGCACGCGCGCGACTTCGCGCTCGAACCGGTCGAGAAGATCATCGCTTTGCCCAGAAAGCGTGATCTCCACAAACACCGTGGTCGGGCGACCGATGCGTTTCATATCCAGCAGGGCGACATAATCCGCGATGATCCCGTCGGATTCCAGCCGTTGCACCCGCCGGTGGCAGGCTGAAGGCGATAGGTTCACAAGGTCCGCCAGCTCAGCATTTGTCACGCGGCCTTGGCGTTGCAAAACCCGCAAGATGCGGCGATCCGTGTCGTCTAGCTGCATTGCAGCGCAATCCTGTTCTGACAAATGTCACAAAAATCGAAGAGTATTCGTCAAATAAACCCATTCCGCGAATATTCGCAAATTAATTTCGTATCAATGCGGGCAGTCTTTCACCATGAAACAAGGAGGCTTGCCATGCGTGTCGGATGTCCCACGGAAATAAAACCCCAGGAATTTCGCGTCGGTCTGACCCCGGCTGCTGCAAAGGAACTGGTGCTTGCCGGTCACGAGGTGATTGTGCAGACGGGTGCTGGCACGGGGGCAGGGTTTGCCGATCAGGACTATACAAGCGCTGGTGCAGCGTTGCTTGATAACGCGGAAGATATCTTTGCCAGCGCCGATATGGTTGTAAAAGTGAAAGAACCGCAGGCGTCAGAGCGCAAAATGCTGCGGGCAGGGCAGGTTTTGTTCACCTATCTGCATCTGGCCCCGGACCCCGTCCAAACCCGCGATCTGCTGGCAAGCGGCGTCACCGCGATTGCGTATGAAACCGTTACCGACCGCGCCGGAGGGCTGCCACTGCTTGCGCCCATGTCAGAGGTCGCCGGTCGTCTGGCGCCGCAGATGGGCGCATGGACCCTGCAAAAAGCCAATGGCGGGCGCGGCGTGCTGATGGGCGGTGTGCCCGGTGTTGGTCCGGCCAATGTTGTCGTCATCGGTGGTGGTGTGGTTGGCACCCATGCCGCGCGCATTGCGGCGGGCATGGGCGCTGATGTGACCGTGCTGGACCTGTCGCTGCCGCGCCTGCGTTATCTGGACGATGTTTTCGGCGATAGGTTCCGCACGGGTTATGCCAGTGCGGCCCGCACCGCCGAGTTGGTCGCGCAGGCCGATATGGTCATCGGCGCGGTGCTGGTTCCGGGGGCGGCAGCACCCAAACTGCTCAACCGGGCGCAACTTGCGACCATGAAGCCCGGCGCGGCACTGGTCGATGTGGCTATTGACCAAGGGGGCTGTTTCGAGACATCGCGGGCCACGACGCATGCCGATCCGATCTACGAAGTGGACGGGATCATGCACTACTGCGTGGCCAATATGCCCGGTGCGGTTGCGCGCACATCGACGATTGCGCTGGGCAATGCGACCATGCCGTTCATGTTGGCGCTGGCGAACAAGGGCTGGCGGCAAGCATGCATGGATGATCCGCATCTGCTGGCCGGTTTGAACACGCATGCAGGGCAGTTGACCTATCCGGCGGTGGGCGAAGCCTTGGGGCTTGCAGCGATCAAGCCCGAAACGGCCTTGAAAGCCGCCTAGTCCGTCTGCGCGGGGTGGTCGCCCATCGCCTCGCGCCAGTGGCGGCGGCAGAGCGCAACATAGGTTTCATTGCCGCCGATCTGGACCTGCGCGCCATCGCGCAGGGCCGCACCATCCGCGTCCATGCGCACCACCATGGTCGCCTTTTTGCCGCAGTGGCAGATCGTGCGCACCTCGCGCATTTCATCGGCCAGCGCCAGAAGCGTGGCAGAGCCGGGGAACAATTCGCCGCGAAAATCCACGCGCAGACCGTAGCACATGATGGGCACCCGCAGGTCATCGACCGCGCGGGCCAGTTGCCAGACCTGTTTGGGGGTCAGGAATTGCGCCTCGTCAATGAATACGCATGCCATCGGGCCTTGGGCCAGCCGGTCTGCCAGCCGCAAGAACAGATCGTCGGTTTCGTCGAATGTATCCGCCTCTGCCCCGATCCCGATGCGCGACGCGATGCGTCCGTGCCCCGCGCGACCGTCCAGTCGGGCTGTCAGCAGGTAAGGCACCATACCGCGCTCGCGGTAGTTATGCGCGGCTTGCAGCAGGATCGTGGATTTGCCCGCGTTCATGGTCGAGAAGTGGAAATATAGCTTTGCCATGCACTGGCTTTAGCCCGTTCCGCTCGGTCCGAAAAGCCCCTTGCGAGCGCGGGCGCGCACAGGCATCTTGCCATAAATGGAGGTAGCTATGACCCGAACCATCCTTGGCCTGAAAACCTGCGACACCTGCCGCAAAGCGGTCAAGGCGTTGCCGGACGCCACGTTCCGTGACATTCGTGCAGAGCCGTTGACCGCCGAAGAACGCGCGACCCTGATCGCGCGGTTCGGGGATGCGGTGATAAATCGGGCCTCTACCACTTGGCGGGGCTTGTCAGATGCCGACAAGGCGCAAGATGCAGCGACCTTGCTAGCCAACCATCCGACACTGATGAAGCGTCCGGCCATTCGCGACGGCGATAGCTGGTATCTGGGTTGGAAAGCCGACACGCAAAAGGCGTTGGGCTTGTAGCCTGCGCGCTGCCAGCCCGCCGGCAGCGCCCCTGTTTGTCCGGGTGGCGCTACAGCAACTGCAAGTCGCTGGCGGATTCGCGCCCGTCGCGCCCTGCTCGCAGCTCGTATCCTACCTTTTGGTCATCGGCGAGGCCGGTCAGCCCTGCACGCTCTACCGCAGAGATATGCACGAAGATATCCTTGCCGCCGTCATCGGGGGCGATGAACCCGTAACCCTTGGTCGTGTTGAACCATTTCACTGTGCCGGTTGGCATACAGCTTCTCCTCGTTCTGTCGTATCCCAAGACGGGATTGCCTTGGGGCGTTCAGCCAGGTCTTCCAGTTTTCGGCTGTCGCAGACGCACGGGGCCGTTGTAGAAACTCTGTCTTCACCCGAAAATGGTGCCACAGCCGCGAAAAAAGGCAAGGATTTCGTTGAAACGGGCGGATTTTGCAGCCCATTCCGCCGTTTTCACACGCATTTTTCGAACGGTTCCGCGCGCGCTTAACATGTTCTGATTCGAGTTCTATTCGCATCAATATGGGAAATACCTTGACTTTTCGCGCTTCGGCGCGCATCTGCATCCCAACCGCAAACGTGCCGCGTGAGCACTGACAAGGTTTGCGACAGGGGCGTGCTGCCCCAAAAACAGCTTCCCGACATCACGCGTGGGGGGCGGCGTCCATGTTTGGCGCCCCCAACCGTCCCCAAGAAAATGGGGCATTTTTGGCTGCGTTCGCGTGCCATGAGAGGACTTATCTTGACTGATTTCACCATGTTCGGCCTGCGCCCCCTTTTGACCGCAGGGTTGGAAGCCCAAGGGCTGGACAAGCCGACCCCGATCCAGGCCCGCGCCATCCCGCTGGTCATGCAGGGCCGTGACCTGCTGGGGCTGGCGCAAACCGGCACCGGCAAAACCTTGGCCTTTGGCCTGCCCATCCTGCACGAAGTGCTGGGTGCGGGCCGTCCCAATCCTAAAACAACGCAGGCGCTAATCCTTGCGCCCACGCGCGAGTTGGTGAACCAGATTGCCGCGACGCTGGACGCATTTGCGCGCAAATCGCCTGTGAAGGTGATGCGCGTTGTCGGTGGCGCGGGGATCAACCCGCAGATTCAGAAATTGGCCAAGGGGACCGATATTCTGGTCGCCACCCCCGGTCGTTTGTTGGACCTGCTGGACCGCCGCGCGCTGACGCTGGCGGAAACCCGCATGCTGGTGCTGGACGAAGCTGATCAGATGCTCGACCTTGGGTTCATTCACGCGCTGCGCAAGATTGCGGCGCTGCTGCCGCGCGAGCGCCAGACGCTGATGTTCTCGGCCACAATGTCGAAGCAGATGAACGAGATCGCTGCTGCCTATCTGGATCGCCCCGAGCGGATCGAGGTCTCAGCCCCCGGCAAGCCCGCCGACAAGGTCACGCAAGCCGTGCATTTCGTGTCGCAGGGTGACAAGGCCAAGCTGTTGGCCAGCTACCTTGAGAAACACACCGATGACTTGGCGCTGGTGTTTTCCCGCACCAAGCACGGTGCGGAAAAGCTGATGAAGCTGCTGAACACATGGGGCCTGTCCGCAGGGTCCATCCACGGCAACAAAAGCCAAGGCCAGCGTGAGCGCACCTTGGCTGCCTTCCGTGCTGGTGAAATCAAGGTGCTGGTCGCGACCGATGTTGCGGCGCGCGGCATCGACATTCCCGATATGGGCCATGTTTATAACTACGACCTGCCGGAAGTGCCGGAAAACTACGTCCACCGCATTGGCCGCACCGCGCGGGCAGGGGCCTCTGGCCGCGCGCTTGCATTTTGCGCCCCGGCCGAGATGGAAGATCTGCGCGCCATCGAAAAGCTGATGAAGTTCAGCATGAAGGTCGAAGGTGGCGTGCCGTGGTCCGCCGATCTGGCCGGGCCTGCACGGGCCGAGCAGCGCAAGCGCGGGCAACCGCAACAGCGCCGCAAGCCGCAAGGCGCAGGCGGCGCGAGGGGCGACAAGCCGAAGGCCAAGGCGCCGGGTGCTGGCGGCGGTCAGAAGCGCCGTCGCTTCGGATAAGTAAAAAGGCGCGAGGGGAAACCTCGCGCCTTTTTCGTTTCGTCAAGCGTATAGTTTCGGTTCCGATCCCGGTTGCGCGGCCCGTGACAGCAGATCGAACATGTATTGCGCGACCGAGCGGAAGCAGACCAGCGTCATCTCGCCTTCGCCCGACACCCAGATCGCGGCGGCCACCTGTGCCGCCCGCGTGCGGCGAATGTCGCCTGTTGTCATCGCGCCGAAATCCACCGGGCAAAGCTTGGCCAGCGCATCGCCTGCCTGCGCACCGGTCACGGTAAACACGGCCCGCGCATCCGAGACATTGGCGACAGTAGCGAATTGACCCGAAAGCGCTGTTGCGAGGGACGCAGTCAAGGCAGGCGCGTCGGCATAGTCGCACAGGATCAACAGCTCATCGGGCGACATCCAGGCAACGGCCTTGGCCCCCGCTTGCTCCACCCGGCGCTGTGCCGGGATCGCGCAGCCTGTCGCGTCCTTCACCGCCCCGGCCAAGCCTGCCAGATCGCCGCGCACGGTGATCATGCCGCGCAAGCCCGCTTCCGCGACGGTGACAAAGCCCTCATATGCTGCGCCGGGCAGAGCGCTTTGTGCCAGTTCAGACATTTTGCTTTGCCCCTTCCTTGTCATACAGAACCGGGTCGACAATCCGCACCTTGATGCGGGCATCCCCCGTGCCTGCGAATTCCAGAACCTCGCCCATGCGGTCCGGCCCGTAGCGCACCAGCCCCATGGCAATGCCGCGCTTCAAGGTGGCGGAATAATAGGTCGAAGTCACACGCCCTTCGGTTTCCGCCTGCTTATTGGCGGTCTTGCCGCCCGTCACGGCCAAAGCGCCATGTGGCAGAACAGAGCCGTCCAGTGTTTCCAGACCAACCAACTTCCAGCGGTCGGGGTGGATCATGGCCTCGCGCTCCATCCCGCGTTTACCGAGGAAATCGTCCTTCTTCTTGCTGATCGCCCAGTTCAGGTTCAGGTCCTGCGGGATGACCGTGCCATCGGTTTCATCGCCAATCATGATGAACCCCTTCTCGGCGCGCAGAATGTGCAGGGCTTCGGTGCCGTAGGGCATGACGCCCAGATCAGCCCCTTCGGCCAACAGTTTGTCCCAGAAGGCGCGGCCTTGACCTGCGGGCACGGCAACTTCGAAGCTCAACTCACCCGAGAAGCTGATGCGGAACACACGCGCGTCGAACCCGCCCAGTTTGCCCTCAGACCATTCCATGAATTTCAGCGTATCGGCGCTCACATCCATTCCGCCAAAGCGTTCCAGAAGTTGCCGCGCTTTCGGCCCAACCACGGCGATTTGCGCGAATTGCTCTGTCAGGTTGACGGTGTGAACCTTCCAGTCCCACCATTCGCATTGCAGCCAGTCTTCCATCCAGCCATGCACATGGTCCGCGCCGCCCGACGTGGTGTGTACCAAGAACGCATCGTCAGACAGCCGCGCCACGACACCGTCATCCATCAGGAAGCCGTTTTCGTTGCACATCAGCCCGTAGCGGCATTTGCCGGGTTTCAGATTGCTCATCATGTTGGTGTAGAACATGTCCATGAACCGCCCCGCATCCGGCCCTTGGACAAGGATCTTGCCAAGGGTGGACGCATCCAGCAGGCCGGTATTTGTGCGCGCGTTGGCCACTTCGCGATTGACAGATGCGTGCCGGTCCTCGCCCGCGCGCAGGTAGGTATAGGGCCTGCGCCATTGGCCGACGGGTTCCGGGTCGGAGCCGTTGCTGTCGTGCCAGTCCTGAATGGGCGAGCGGCGCAGCGGTTGAAAGGTGCTGCCCGTCGCCTCGCCCGCGATCGCGCCGATGGAAATGGGCGTGTAGGGCGGGCGGAAGGTGGTCGTACCGGTGGCCGGAATGGGCTGACCCAATGCGTCTGATAGGATGGCTAGGCCGTTGATATTGCTCAGCTTGCCTTGGTCTGTTGCCATGCCAAGAGTGGTATAGCGCTTGGTGTGTTCAACGCTCTGATACCCCTCACGCGCCGCCAATTGCACGTCGGCCACTTTCACGTCGTTCTGGAAATCGAGCCACATCTTCATGCGCAACTCGTATTCCGCGTTGCGCGGCATCATCCAGACGGCGTCCATCGGGGCCATGTCGGGGGCGCTGTCGGCTGATGGGGCGGTGGCATTGCCCGTGGCCCCGGTGGCACGGGCGGCGGCCAGAGCGGCCTCATGCGCACTGCTCAGCACTGCGCCCATATCGCCATTGGCGGACCCGCACACCGTTACGAAGCCCGCGCCATCTGTGCCTAAGGGCGGGCGGGCGGCATCGGGGCGGAAGAAATGGTTGGCTTCGTCCCAGAGCAGCTTGCCGCCGCAATGCGACCAAAGATGCACGACCGGCGACCAGCCGCCGGACATGGCGACCGCGTCGCAGTCGAATTTTTCCGTGAACGCGGTGCCCTTGCTGTCGATGCGGCAAATCTCGACGCTTGTCACCTGCTTGCTGCCCTTGACCTTGCGGATACCCTTGCCGGTCAGCACGGTGATCCCGGCCGCGCGGGCCTCTGCCACCAGCGGGCCGTTGGCCTCTGCGCGGGCATCGACCACGGCGGGGACACCAACGCCCGCGCGCCGTAGCGCGATAGCCGTGCGGTAGGCGTCGTCGTTATTCGTGACAACGACCACGGATTGCCCCGGCGCGACGGCGTAATTCACGACATAATCGCGCACAGCACTGGCCAGCATCACGCCCGGCAGGTCATTGCCCGCAAACGACAAAGGCCGTTCAATCGCGCCCGTGGCCGTCACGATCTGGCCCGCGCGCATCCGCCATAGCCGGTGGCGGGGGGCATCGGTGCCGGGGGCGTGGTCCGACACGCGCTCATAGCCGAGCACATAGCCGTGGTCATGCACGCCCGCGCCCATGCAGCGCAGCCGTAGATGGACGTTGTCCATGCTTTCCAGCTTGGCAACGGTCGCTTTTACCCAAGCATCCGCATCCTGCCCGTCAATGGTCACGCCATCCACCGGCGCGCGGCCGCCCCAATGCACGGTCTGCTCCCAAAGCGCCACGCGGGCACCGGCCTCTGCCGCCGAAAGCGCCGCTTGCAGACCCGCAATGCCGCCACCAATGACCAGCACATCGCAAAACGCATAAAGCTGCTCATAGCGGTCGGGGTCGCGGGCATCATGCGCGGGGGCTTTGCCAAGGCCCGCCGATTTGCGGATGATCGGTTCATACACATGCTTCCAGAACGCGCGCGGGCGCAGGAAGGTTTTGTAATAGAACCCCGCCGTCAGAAATTGCGGAACAAGGCTGTTCACCGCCAGCAGGTCGTATTCAAGGCTGGGCCAATGGTTCTGCGTCTCGGCACTTAGCCCGTCGAAAACCTCGGTCGTGGTCACGCGCTGGTTCGGCTCATACCGATCACCCTTGCCCAGCCCGACAAGCGCGTTGGGTTCCTCGGCCCCGCTGGCCACCACACCGCGCGGGCGGTGGTATTTGAACGACCGGCCAAGCAAAGTCTGGCCATTGGCTAGCAGGCTCGCGGCCAAAGTCTCGCCCGCAAAGCCTGTCATATGCTTGCCGTTGAAGGTGAATTTCACATCGCGGGCGCGGTCGATCAATCGGCCGCCGGTGGCAAGACGATGGCTCATGCGAACCCCTCCCAGTCTGGACGTTTTGCCTTGATGGCTGCGACAATTTCGGCAGGCGGTTCAAGCGTTTGGGCGGGGTAGGTGCCGAAAACTTCCAGCGTCATGGTGCAGCGCGCGGCCAGAAACCACTTGCCGCAGCCATAGGCATGCCGCCAGCGTTCGAAATGCACGCCGCGCGGGTTCTTGCGGTTGAACATGTAGCTGTCGAACTCGGCATCCGAGGAACCGGGGCCGGAGCGCTTCAGATGCGCTTCACCACCGGGAGCGAATTCGGTTTCTTCGGCGGTAACACCGCAACACGGGCATGTCAGCAGTAGCATGGCGCGCCTTTCATGCGGCGCGCGGGCAAGCGCGCCTTATTCGACAGGGATGGAATAGGCTTGCGGGGCGCTGGACGCATGGCTGTCCGACAACCCGCCGATCCGAGGGGCGAGCACAAGACCCGCGACCAGAAGCGGAATGAGAATGCCAAAGGCAAGGCCGCCCACGCGCTGCGGGTTGCGCAGGATGGCATCGGCAAATCGGGTAATGAATGTGAAACGCATGGTACTGTCCTCTGTTCCGTCGGGAACATATGTAAGGACGGATGCGGCCATGTCACCCCCAACCCGGTGGAATTGCGCGGAAAATGGCCCATCAATGCGCCACCCCCGCCGCCACGCTTTCGTCAATGAAGCGCCCCTCGCGGAAGCGGTGCATACTGAACGCCTCCGCCAGCAGCCCCGGTTCACTTGTGGAGAAATCAGTCTCGGCGTCAGCGAAACAATAGGCCCAGGTCAGGATCAGCATGGATGCGTTCCCCGGCAGTTGAATTGAAGGCGGCCAGATGTGATGATACCGTGACGGAAATGCTGGCGCAAAAGGGTCACGACATGGATTGGGGCTGGATTGGCTTGGGCTTTGTGTTCGTGTGTCTTATCGCCGGGCTGGTTTTGCGGATCAAAGAGATCAAGCGCACCGGTATGACCGGATGGACCCACAATAACGCACAGATCTGGGCCGCGGATGCCTCTGCGCGTGAGGCCGAGCGCAAGGCCAAGGCTCTTCGTGCCGCGCAAAGCGACCGTCCGGACCAGCGCGATAGCTGATTGCAGCGTTTGCGTCTCGGCCATCAATGCGCCACCCCTGCCGCAACGCTTTCGTCAATGAACCGCCCCTCGCGGAAGCGGTACATGCTGAACGCCTCGGCCAATGGTCCCGGCTCGCCGTTGGCGACCAGTTCGGCCATGGCATAGCCGGACCCCGGCGTGGCCTTGAACCCGCCTGTACCCCAGCCGCAATTGATAAAGCAGTTGCCCAAGGGCGTTTTCGAGATGATGGGCGAGCGGTCGCCGGTCATGTCCACGATCCCGCCCCATTGGCGCAGCATTTTAAGGCGCGACACCATCGGGAAGGTTTCGACCAAAGCGCGCACCGTTTCCTCTATGTGGTGCCACGAACCGCGCTGCGTGTAGTTGTTGAACCCGTCCGCGCCGCCGCCGATGACCATTTCGCCCTTGTCGGATTGCGACATGTAGCCGTGCACGGTGTTGGCCATGACCACCACATCCATACAGGGTTTGATGGGTTCCGACACCAGCGCTTGCAACGCGACTGATTCCACCGGCAGACGAAAGCCCGCCATATCGGCCAGCGCGCCCGAATGGCCCGCAACCACGATGCCCAGCTTCTTGCAGCCGATGGTGCCCTTGGTGGTGTTGACCGCCGTTACCTCGCCGCCGACAGATTCGACGCCCGTGACCGCGCATTGCTCGATCACATGCATGCCCATGTCGGAACACGCCCGCGCATAGCCCCATGCCAGCGCATCATGCCGCGCAGTGCCCGCGCGCGCCTGCCACAGCGCGCCCAGAACCGGGTAGCGCGGGCCGTCCAGGTTGATGATCGGGACCAGCTTTTTCACCTCTGCGGGCTGGATGAAGCGGGTTTCCACCCCTTGCAGGGCATTGGCGCGCTCGGTGCGCAGGTAGCCACGCTTTTCGTGTTCGGTCTGGGCCAGCATCATCACGCCGCGCGGGCTGAACATGACATTGTAGTTCAGATCCTGCGACATGGTTTCATACAGGCTGCGCGATTTTTCATAGATCGCGGCAGACGGGTCTTGCAGGTAGTTTGACCGGATGATCGTGGTGTTGCGGCCTGTGTTGCCGCCGCCCAACCAGCCTTTTTCGATGATCGCTACGTTCTTGATGCCGTAGCGCTTGCCCAGAAAATACGCCGTAGCCAAGCCATGCCCACCCGCGCCAACGATGATCACGTCATAGGATGCGCGCGGCTCCGGGCTGGCCCAGGCGCGGCCCCAGCCGGTATGCTGGCGAAACGCCTCTCGGGCGATGGCGAATGCGGAATAATGTTTCATGGGCGGACACTCCGAGCTCTTGCTGTCTTCTGGACCAGTGGCGCAGAGCGCGGTTATCCAGAAACGTCATGTTCAGGGCGAAAACCGAAATCGTCCTGTGCCGCGGCGCATGGTCGCATTCGGGGGCGGGCTGACGTGTCTGTGACCCGTTTTCGCTTTTGCGCGTCTGTCTGGAAGGTTACAGAACTGAAGGAGATACGGGAAGGGCACCACAGATGACATTTGGCCAGATCGCAGGCTTTGCGCTGATATTGCTGATGGTGGGTGTGGTGCTGTGGCGCGCCGTGTCGCGCGCTGGGCGGCAGGCAGAGGCTGCCAACGGGCAAGAACGCGCCATGCGCGTCTACCGCGACCAACTTGCCGAGATTGACCGCGATCTGGCGCGCGGGATCATCCCTTCGGATGAAGCAGAGCGCACCAAGCTGGAAGTGCAACGCCGCATTCTGGAACTGGACCGCGATGCGCGGGGCGACCGGCAGGCCGCCGGGTCCGGCCCGCGTCTGGCTGCTCTGGGCGTATTGGCGGTCATGCTGGCCGGTGCCGTGGGTGTGTATTGGTCCGTGGGCGTGCCGACCTATCCCGACATGCCACTGCTGGACCGCCACGCGCAGGCGCAACAGGCCCGCGCGGACCGCCCCGGACAGGCAGAGCTAGAGGCGCAATATGCCGAAGCCTTCCCCGGTCCGTTCGAGTTTCAGGGGCGCGACCAGTTGGAGCCGATGGTCCAACAGTTGCGCGAGGCGCTTGTCACCCGGCCAGAGGATGCCACCGGCTTTCGTTTGCTGGCGCAGAACGAGGCGCGGCTTGGCAATTACCGCCCCGCGATCGAAGCGCAGTTGCGGGTGATCGAACTGGCAGAGGACCGTGTGCCGGTCGACGATCTGGCCTACCTGCTGGACCTTATGGCGTTGGCCACGGGCGGGATCGTGTCGCCCGAACAGGAGGCGGTCATCGAACGCATTCTGCGCAGTGACCCCGAAAACCCGATTGCGTTGTATTACTCGGGGCGGCTCTATGCCCAGACGGGGCGGCCCGATCTGACCTTCCGTTTGTGGCGGCGCCTGCACGACGTCAGCGCGCCCGATGCGCCATGGCTGGAAGAGGTGCGCGCCGCGCTGCCGGAACTGGCCCAGATTTCCGGTGCGCCGCGCTACCAGTTGCCTCCGCCGCCCAGCCCGCGCGGGCCGTCCGCCGCAGACATCGAGGCCGCGCAGGACATGACGCCCGAGCAGCGCCAAGAGATGATTGCGGGCATGGTCGATGGCATGCTGGCCCGCTTGGCGAACGAAGGCGGTCCGCCGCAAGACTGGGCGCAACTGCTTCGGGCCTTGGGCGTGCTGGAGCGGCGCGATCAGGCCTCTGCGATCTTGCAAGAAGCACGCACCGTATTCGCTGCCGATGAGAACGCCTTGGCGTTGATCAACGAGGCCGCGCGCGCCGCCGGATTGACGGGCGAGTGAGCACGCTGCACGACGACATCGGCAATTTTGCCGCCGCGCTGCCGCCCATGCGGGCCGTGGCGGGGTTGGACCTTGGTGACAAGACCATCGGGGTGGCGGTGTCGGACCGGATGCTGTCCATCGCCTCGCCTTTGCAAACCATCCGGCGCAAGAAATTTGGGCTGGATGCGGCGGCGTTGCTGGCCATCCTCGACGCGCGAGAGATTGGTGGGATTATCCTTGGCCTGCCACGCAACATGGACGGCACCGAGGGGCCACGCTGCCAGTCGACCCGCGCTTTCGCGCGCAACCTGTCGCGGCTGACCGACCGACCTATCGGGTTCTGGGATGAGCGGCTGTCCACTGTTGCCGCCGAGCGCGCGCTGCTGGAGGCAGATACATCGCGGCGCCGACGCGCTGAAGTGATCGACCATGTTGCCGCCGGTGTCATTCTGCAAGGTGCGCTGGACCGGCTGGCCGTTTTGCGGCGCGGCTGATCCGGGGGCTTTCCTTTCGCACGAGGCGGTCTTATTTCGACAGAACCAATGTAGCAGGGCGGCCCCATGACAGACGAGATTTGGAAACGCGACGAGGTCGAAAGCCCCTGCGTCAAGATCTGCATCATTCAGCCCGAATCGCGGCTGTGCACCGGCTGTCTGCGCAGCCTTGACGAAATCGCGGGCTGGTCGCGGATGGGGGCCGCCGAGCGACGCGCGATCATGGATGCTTTGCCTGCGCGCGCCCCCGCGTTGGCAAAACGGCGCGGCGGTCGCGCAAGGCTACGCTGACCGGAATGCAAAAGGCGCGAGGAGCCCCCCGCGCCTTTCGTCACATCAAACAATACATGCTCAGGCGACCCGCAGTTGGGCCCCGGTCGACGCTTTGTTGGGCGCCCGGCGTTTACTCGTTGCGTTGCTGACAAGCGTGTCGTGCAGCGCCTTTATGGCGCGGTCCATATCGTCTCGCGGCAGCAGAAATTGCACCTCTATGCGGCGCAAACCCTGTTGCGCGGCCAAGGGGCGCACGCCCGCTGCGTCCAACGCCTGCAAGCCTTGGCTAAGCACGGAAACTTCTGACAGGTCAGACCCGATCACAGCAACCATGGCCAAGGCACGGGTGCTGATTTCGGCGTTGGGGTAGGTTTTCTGAACCTCTTGCTCGGCGCGGCGCAGTGCTTTCAGCGACCCGTCAATGTAATGCGTGATCGTGTTGGCATTGGACTGTTTCGACACAATCCAAAGGTTGTGCCGCGTCAGCGCCGACAGGATCGTCGCGTCATAGCCCTTGACACCAACCATGTCCGGTTCGTGCACTTCGAAAGCCTGCACGGGCAGACCTGTGATCATCTCGACGCGGTTCGCTTCGCCGCCCTCGGGCCCGATCAGCGTGCCGGGGTCGTCCGGTTCAAAGGCGTGTTTCACCCGCAAGGGAACGTCAGCCCGGCGCAGCACGCGCGCGGCGTTGGGGTGGATCGCTTCCATGCCAAGGTTCGACAATTGGTCCGCCACATCATAGCTGGTGCGACCGATCTTGCGGACGGCGTCCACGCCCACGATTTTCGGGTCGGCCGAAGACAGGTGGAATTCCTTGTGGATGATCGCCTCTGCCGCCGACGTTTGCGCTGCCAGATGGGCGAAGACCACTTCCGAATAGCCACGGTCGTATTCGCGCATCAGCCCTTCGGAGCATTGCGCGTAGCCCGTCACGATGGGCAGTTCCGCCGTCAGGTCAATCCCCGCCATCGCTTGCGTCAGCCGCGCGTTCAGCGTGGGGTTTTCTTCGTCGCGCCAGCCGGACAGGTCAACGAAACGGGCATTCACACCGTTGCGCTGCAACAGAAGCGTGGTGACAAAGGCGGAATGCGCCTCTCCCATGCCGGACAGAAGTTCGCGCAGCGTCATCATCTGCTGGTCAATGCGGAAATGACCGTAGCTGCCAAGTCGCTGCAAATCCAGCATGCAGGCGCGCGCGCCTTCCATGCGGTCGCGCACGAAAGCGTCGGCGCGCTCGCGGTCGCCATCATGGGTCAGAATTTCGGCATGCGTGGCGCACATCGATTCTGCCGTGTCGCGCAGCGCATCCACCCAGCCCGCGCCACTGTCGTCATTGGCAAAACGCGCATATATACCGGGCGATCCGGTTTTCTTGTGTTCCAGCAGCTTGTTGGTAATCCCGCCAAAGGCAGAGACGACGAACACGCGGTTATAAATCGCCTTGGGGTCGTGCAAGAACAGCGCATCAACCAGTTCGGACGCGCGGCTCATGCAGGTGCCGCCGATTTTCTCGACTGTATGGGTCATGGATGTGTTGGCGGGCAGCTTTTCACCCCCGCCGCCTGTTGTTTTCAGGAATCTTCCAGTGCGTAGGAACCGTCTTCGCGGTGTACTTCGGTGCCGGTGATCGGCGGGTTGAAGCAGCAGGCAAAGACCATTTCGGTCCGGCAGCGCAGCGTGTGCTTGTCGTGCTGGTCTAGGGCGTACATCACGCCGGGGCGCAATTCGTGCACCTCGCCGGTGGCCATATCCTCGATACTACCCTCGCCAGAGACACAGTAGACGCTCTCGAAGTGGTTCTTGTAGTGGAACGTGTGCTCGGACCCGGCCTCTATGGTGGTGATATGGAAGGAAAACCCCATCCCGTCACCCGCCAGAAGCAGACGGACCGATTCCCACCGCTCGGCGCTGACGCGGCGGTCGGTGGTTTTTTCTTTGTGAAAGTCGCGAATGATCATGCGTATTACTCCGCTGCGATTTTGGTTGCCGGACGGTGAACCTGCACCGCAGCTTCCAACACGTCCAGACCTTTGGCGAATTGCGCCTGCGGGATTGTCAGCGGCGCCAGCACCTTGACCACTTCGTCATGCGCGCCCGAAGTCTCGATGATGAGCCCGTGCTGGAAGCAGGTCGCGCAGACCGCTGCCGCCATCTCGCCACAGCCGACATCGATGCCCTGCATCATGCCGCGCCCTTTCAGGCTGGCGCCGGGAATATGGCTGGCAATCTTGCTCAGACGCTCGGTCAGGAATGCGGATTTTGCTTCGGTCTGTTTCTGGAACTGGTCATCGGCCCAGAACTTCTCCAGCGCCACGCGGGCGGTAACAAACGCATGGTTGTTGCCACGGAACGTGCCGTTGTGCTCAGCCGGTTTCCAGACATCAAGATCCGGGCGGATCAGCAGACCGGCAAAGGGCAGGCCCATGCCCGACAGCGATTTCGCCAGCGGGATCAGGTCGGGCTGCACACCCATCCCTTCGAAGCTGAAGAACGGACCGGTGCGGCCGATGCCGGATTGGATGTCATCCATGATGACCAGCGCGCCGTGTTCGCGGGCCAACTCTTGCAGGCCTTTCAGAAATTCGGCACTGGCCGCGTTCAGGCCACCTTCGCCCTGCACGGGTTCGATCAGAAACGCCGCAGGCGCGTCGATCCCGCTGGACGGGTTGGCCAGCATTTCGCGGATCAGCGACAGGCTGTCGACACCTTCCATCGCACCCTCGAACGGCATACGTACCACGCCCGAAAGCGCCATGCCTGCCCCGCCGCGCTTGCCAGCATTGCCGGTCGCGGCCAGCGCGCCCATGGTCATGCCGTGGAAGCCGTTGGTAAAGGCCACGATGGTTTCGCGCCCGGTTGTCTTGCGGGCCAGCTTCATCGCGGCTTCGACCGCGTTGGTGCCTGTCGGGCCGGTGAACATGAATTTGTAATCCATGCCGCGCGGCTCCAGCACAATACGCTCGAACGCGTTCAGGAAGTCTTCCTTCGCGGTCGTGTGCATGTCCAGACCGTGGGCGACGCCATCGGCCATGATATGCTCCATTAGCGCGGCTTTCATATCTCCGTCGTTATGGCCGTAGTTTAACGACGAACAGCCCGCCAGAAAATCCGTGTATTCGCGTCCGGCAGAATCGGTCAGCGTAGCGTTCTGCGCCTTGGTGAAGCTGACGGGAAACGCACGGCAATAGCTGCGTGCTTCGGATTCGCGGCGCTCATAAATATCGGTCATGGAACCATCGGTCATGGGATGTCCTTTCAGGAATGTCGGGTTTGGGGGCAGGGGCGGGGGCGCGATGCGCCCCTCAGGCCACCAGCCGCAGCCGCTTGCGCGGCAGGTCGATCGTCACAAGGTGTTCGGTTGCGTGCTGCCCGTCCAGATGGGCCTCATGCTCGTAATGTGGCGCGTCTGACAGCGGCGCACCCATGTCGCGGGCAAAGCTGCGGAACAGCCCCCAGCTTGCTTCGTTGCTGCGCGTAATGGTGGTTTCCAACTTGGAGACCTGCGCACAAGCCGCGCGTTGCAGCAACGCACGCAGCATACGCTTGCCAAGGCCCAGCCCACGCGCATCGGCATGCACAGCCACCTGCCACACAAAGATTGTGTCGGGGGCATCGGGCGGAATGTGGCCAGAGATCCAGCCCAGCACCTGATCGCCGCGTTCGGCAAGGATGCAGGTCTCTGCGAAATGGTCGCACTGGACAAGGTTCATATACATGGAGTTCTGGTCCAGTGGCGCACACTCCGCCACCAGCTTCCAGACGGAAGCGCCGTCGGTCTTGGTCGGCTTGCGCAGATGCAGAAGGTCCTGCTCGTCGGCCTGATCGAATGTTACGTCCTTCGCCATGGGTATGATGGCCTCTGTTGTTTCGTTGTGCGTAATATATGGGGTGTGGCCAGCTTTATCAACCCGAAGTAATTTTATTCCCCAAAGCCCTTCAATGCTCAGAAAATAAAAGGAAAATTGGGGCTGAATCGGAAGATAATTTAGCGAAGCAAAGTTTTTTCTTTGCAGGAAAGAATTGTTAATAAAACTATATAGCACGGGCAGGCTTGCCTTTTGCGTGGGCTAAGGGCAAGATCGTCAAGCTTTTTTCGGAGGCTTTGGTGCTAGAACGTTCATCCGACACACTGATCGCGCTGCGGCGAATCCTGCACACATTGGAAGGCAATGAACGCGCCATGGCGCGGGCGTCGAATCTGACACAAGCGCAGCTTCTCGTGCTGCACAGCCTGCGCCGAAACGGTCAGGAAATGCCGCGCGACATTGCGCGTGCGCTGGGCGTGGGGCAGGCGACGATTTCGGTGCAGATTGACCGGCTGGAAGCGCGCGGCCTTGTCCGGCGCGAGCGCCGTCAGGCCGACAGGCGCGCGGTCTGGGTTATTCTGACCGATGCCGGGCGCGCCCTGATAGAGCAGACGCCGGACCCGCTGCACGACCGTTTTACCAAGCGGTTCGAGCAGTTGGCACCGTGGGAACAGGCCATGCTGTTATCCGCAACAGAACGCCTGTCCGCGTTGTTTGACGCCGAAAACGCCACGCCCTTCCCTCCGGCAGAAGCTGCGCCCGAAAGCCCCGTGCGCGTGTCGTGATTCGACCGATCTGATGGCGCGGGATGCGCCGTCAGTTCAGGTATTTCATCGGATCGACGCTTTCCTGACCATTTCGCACTTCGAAATGCAGGAAGCTGGGATCGCCCGCGGCAACCTTGGCAATGCTCTGACCGCGCGACACGCGCGCCCCTTTCTCGACCGCAAGCGTGTCGATATTGGCATAGACCGTCAGCAGGTTGTTGGCATGGCTCAGGACAAGGATGTTCACGCCCGTGGTGGTCTTGGTCACAGCCGCCACACTGCCTGCCTGAGCCGCGCGGACAGACGTGCCTGCGCTTGCGGCAATGCCAATGCCATCGTTGCGTCCCGGCGCATAGGCGCGGATGATCCGGCCATCCACCGGCATGGCAAAACTGGTGGCCGCGGGCGTTTCGGTGCGTTCCTGCGCCAGGTCCGGCGATGGCGGGCGCGCCTCTTCGGCTGCTTGCGCGGCCATGTCTGCGGGCGGCGCGGGTTCAGGCATCGGGGTAGATGCGGAGGGCGGCGGCGGCGTTGGCGTTCCGCTTCCGGGCTGGGTGACGGGCTCTGGTGCCGCGCGGTCCAGTTGCGCGGCAACCGGAATCATCAGCACTTGCCCCTCGCGCACTTCCATTTCGGGATTCAGGCCGTTCCAGTCGGCCAGCGCGCGGGGGCTGACGTTGTACAATCGGGCGATCTGGAAGGCGGTCTCGCCGCGTTCCACGCGGTGGCGTGTCGGCTGCGGGCCGTCAGAGCCTGCTGCGGGCGCGGGCGTCGATACCCCGCCTTCGGCTCGGTTGATCGCGTTTTCGGCCAGCGTGGTAACGGCAATGTCGCCGCCGGTGGCGACCTTGCTGGGCAGGGCCAGAACTTCGCCCGCGCGCAGCGCGGTGTCGGGTGTCAGCGCATTGTAGCGTGCCAGTTCCACCGGGTTTTGCCCCAGCCGCTGCGCCACGGTCTGCACGGTATCGCCGCCGCGCGCGACGACCACTTGGTAATCGGGATAGGAGATCACGCCGCGCGCATCGGCGCGCGGGCGGTCCGCACTGGCCTGACGCGCGGCATCGGCGGTCGAAAAGCCGTTCGACGCATTGCGCATGTCGAAATCGAAATCGCCGCAGGCGGTCAACCCCAGCAAGACAGCCCCTGATAGTGCCAAGACCGGACGTGTGTTTGCCATGTCCCCGTTTACCTTCTGCTCTGGCGCGGCGGCCGTTTCCGGCTCTGCACGTATGGGCCCTAGCCCAGCCCCTCTACAAGGGGCACAAAACGCACTGCGCGCAATTCCTCATACTCGAACCCGTTTTCCAGCCGATGCACCCGGATCAGGTTTTGCACCGTATCCGACTGACCGACAGGAACAATCATGATACCGCCTATCTTGAGTTGCGCCAAGAGAGGGCCCGGAGGGTCCTCTGCGGCTGCGGTCACGATAATGCGATCAAACGGGGCCTGATCCGGCAACCCGTGCGACCCGTCCGCCACGATGGACGTGATATTCACCAAGCCCAACGCATCGAACACCGCCTGGGCCTGCCGTGACAGCGCGCGGTGGCGTTCGACCGTATAAACCCTGCGCGCAAGCTGGCTTAGGATCGCGGCCTGATAGCCAGAGCCGGTGCCCACCTCCAGCACCTTGTCGCGAGGGCCGACACCCAGCGCTTCGGTCATCAGCGCCACGACGGATGGCTGGCTGATCGTCTGCCCGCAAGCGATGGGCAGCGGGGTATCCTCAAAGGCACGATCGCGGAAAATACCGGTCAGAAAGGCAGACCGGTCGATCTTTTCCATCGCCGACAGAATGCGCGCCTCTGTCACCCCGCGCGAGCGCAGGGTGTAGATGAAACGCATGCGCGCTTCCATCTGGTCAGGCGCGTCACTCATTCCAGCGCCTTTCGCACATCCTCTAGCGCGTCATCGGCTGTCAGGTCGGCGCGCATGGGGGTGATAGAGATATAGCCGTCCAGATTTGCCGCTGCATCGGTGCCCGGCGCGGTCGGCATGTGCTGCGGTCCGCCCTTGATCCACAAGAACCGGCGGCCCGAAGGCGACATCTGCGGCTCTACCCCAAAGAAGGTGTCTTTGCGGTAGCCTTGCCGTACCACCTTGGTGCCCTTGACCGCATCGCGCGCGATGGGCGGAAAATTGACGTTGTAAAACAGGCGGTAATCGTCTTGGTCCCACGGCGCGCGGTCCAAGAGCGCGCGCACCACCGCCTCGCCATGGCCTGCGGCCGCGTCGAAGGGCGACGGCAGGTCTTCGGTTTCCGGGCCCATGAATTGCGACAGTGCGATTGCGGGCAATCCCTGCAACGCGGCTTCCATCGCGCCGCCGATCGTACCGGAATAGAGCACGTTTTCCGCAGCATTGTTGCCGCGGTTCACGCCCGACAACACCAGATCGGGGCGCGCGCCTTGCAGCACGTCATAAAACCCGGCCAGTACGCAATCTGCGGGGCTGCCCTCGGCGGCATAGCGGCGGTGGCCCAGCTTGCTGAGCAACATCGGGTGAGTGTAACTGATGCAATGGCCGACGCCAGATTGCTCGAATGCGGGCGCCACGACCCAGACCTCTCCTTCTGGTCCGGCAATTCGGTTTGCAATCTCTTCCAGCACTTTCAGGCCGGGCGCGTTGATCCCGTCATCATTCGTTACCAGAATTCGCATGTCTGCCCCTTGATTGCCCTGCGTCTTGCTTAGTGCAGGGCGCGTATGCCGACAAGGGGGGGCGCGTGGTCAACGCCATTGACCCGCGCGCGTGCGCAGCATATGCGCAAGCCCGATGCGGATGGTCGGATGACCGCGGGGGCGCGCCCTCGAGGAAAGTCCGGGCTCCATGAAGCGACGGTGCCGGGTAACGCCCGGCCGGGGCAACCCGAGGGACAGCGCCACAGAGAACAGACCGCCATGCATGCATGGCAAGGGTGAAACGGTGGGGTAAGAGCCCACCGCGGGACGGGCAACCGGACCGGCATGGCAAGCCCCACCGGGAGCAATGTCGAATAGGGACTTCACGCGGGGCCGGTCCGTCAGGATACCGCCGCAGGGCCGCTTCAGCCCGAGGTCCGGGTTGGCAGCTTGACCCCCGCGCGCAAGCACGGGGGCAGATGAATGGTCATCCAGGGGGGCGCAAGCCTCCCGGACAGAACCCGGCTTACAGACCATCCGCATCTTCACGCACCCTTAATGGGTGGCCTGTATTGTCGTGGCCAATAGCAAGCGTGGGCAATTATGCAGCAAATACCGGCGGGTTCACTGGGTTTGGGGGCAGACCCCCTTGTCGTGGCGCAACGGCGGATCACGCCTGCACGGCTGGTGGCCTTGGCGCGGCTGGGCGAATGGTGTCTGGCGCTTGGGGCCCTGACCTTAGCGGGTTTCTTGCAGGGGCTGGCCGATATGCCGCTTGCAAGCGCCGCGCCTGCCATCGCAGTGGGCCTGTCGGGGCTTTGGCTGGGGATGCTGCTGTCGCGGCCCGCGCCCGCCGCGCCCTTGGGTGGCTATGACCACCCGCGTGCGGCATGGCTCTGGGCGGTGCTTGCCGTTTTGGGCGTGTCGGGTCTGGCATTTGCCCCTGTGTCGGGTCTGGGTTTGGCCGCTGCGGCGTCAGGGGCGGCGGCGGCGTGGCGTCTGGCGCTCGTGCCGCTCATCCGGGGCCTGGTGCAGAACGGGCGTCTTGGCCTGCGGGTGGTAATCGCCGGCGGCGGGGCAGAGGCGCGGACAACATTGCAGCATCTGGCACGCCTGCGCGGGCAAGGTGTCTCTGCGCTGGGCGTGTTTGATGACCGCGATGGCGCGCGCTCTCCGCCTGTCCAGCTTGGTGTGCCGCGCCTTGGGCGTATTGCCGAATTACCGGAATTCACACAGCGATATCCGGTGGATATGGTGATTGTCACCATGCCACCGCGCGCAGAAGAGCGGATATTACAAATCCTGGACCCGCTCTGGGTGCTGCCCCTCGATATTCGTTTGGCACCGCATGACAGCAAGCTCGGCTTGCATCCGCGCAGCTACCGCTGGCTTGGCGATTTGGCGCTTCTGGACCTGTTCGACCGGCCTTTGCGTGCGCGCGATGCCGTGTTCAAACGCATCTTCGACCTGAGCATCGGCGCAGCGCTGACCACACTGTCGCTGCCTCTCTTGGCGCTGATCGCGCTGGCGGTCCGGCTGGACAGCCCCGGCCCGGTCCTGTTTCGGCAACACCGCGAAGGGTATGTTGGCGCTGCGTTCACGGCACTGAAGTTTCGGAGCCTGCATCACGCACAGCGCGATGACGGCGCGGTGATGTCCGTTGCACAAGGGGATCCCCGCGTAACCCGCGTCGGGCGGTTTCTGCGCCGCAGTTCGCTGGATGAGTTGCCACAACTTTTCAACGTGCTGGCAGGTGATATGTCGCTTGTCGGGCCGCGCCCGCACGCGGTGGGCGCGCGCAACCGCGATCTGGAATTCGCCAAGGCCGCCGCAGGCTATGCCGCGCGCCACAAGGTCAAGCCGGGCCTGACAGGGTTGGCACAAGTGCGCGGGTTTCGCGGCGCGGTCGAACACCCCGAAGATATTCGCCGCCGCCTGGCCTGTGATCTGGAGTATATAGCAACATGGTCGCCATGGCTGGACATCCACATTCTGGCGCGCACCCTGCCTGCCGTCCTCTCCGGCGAAAACGCCTATTAGCGCAGGCGCAACGGGTTCAGCCTAGCGGATCATCACCTCGTCGGGCCGTGCCAGCCCCAGAACATCGCGCGCGCGCTCATCCAGCAGGTCAAGATCCAGAAAATCATCCGACAGGCGCGCGGTCTTGTTTTGCAACGCGGCAAGTTCGGTTTCCAACCGATCACGCCGGACAACCAATTCGGCGTTTTCCGCCTGCACCTGCACGCGGTTGAACAGCCCGAAACTGCCCTGAACCGCCGCGAAGGTGAAATAGAGCGCAAGCACCGACGCCATGCCAAAGAAAAACAGCGCGCCGATCGCGGGTCTTGTTCTACGCATGGAATATCCTGCTCGAATGCCTGTTGTGCCGCTTATGCTCGGCTCGTCTAGATCATGCCATAAAATCAGCGGCAGGGGAATCCCCGCGCGCACGGCTTTTGCGATCCGAAGGCTCAGGTCAGGAATATTCCCGCGACAACCATCATAAGCCCCAAGGTGGACACTGCCAAAGCCGCGAAATTGACCAGAACCGCCTTGTGCATTCGGCGGCGCAGGGTTGCCTCATCCAATTCAGCGCGGCGCAACCGCACCACATAGACGATGCACCAGACGAGCGCTGCAACACCGGCCAGCGATACCACGGCGCCGGCCCAAACAATCATGTCCATGGCTCATATCTCCAGCGCGGCGACACCGGGCAGGGTTTTGCCTTCGAGCCATTCCAGAAACGCGCCCCCGGCGGTCGAGACGTAGCTGAACCGCTCAGCCGCGCCCGCCTTGTTCAACGCCGCGACAGTGTCACCGCCACCCGCAACGGAAATCAGCGCGCCCGCCTCGGTGCGCTCCGCGGCAGCTTGGGCCGCAGCGTTGGTCGCCATGTCGAACGGCGTGATCTCGAATGCACCTAGCGGGCCGTTCCAGACCAGTGTTCGGCATTGCGCGAACAGTTCCGAAATTGCGGCCACTGTGTCCGGGCCCGCGTCCAGAATCATCGCATCAGCCGGGCATTCCCCGACCGGAACGGTTTCTGATGCGGCCCCTTCGGCAAATTCGCGCGCCACAACGATATCGCGGGGCAGGTGGATGGTGCAGCCCACCCCCTCGGCCTTTGCCATGATCTCTGATGCGGTGTCGGCCATGTCGCGCTCTGCCAGTGATGTCCCGATCTCGACCCCTTGCGCGACCAGAAATGTGTTCGCCATGCCGCCGCCGATGATCAGATGGTCCACCCGTCCGATCAGGTTCGACAACAAGTCAAGTTTGGTCGACACCTTGGCCCCCCCGACCACCGCTGCAACGGGGCGTTCGGGGCTGCCGAGCGCCTTTTCCAGCGCGGTCAGTTCTGCCGCCATCAACCGCCCGGCGCAGTTTTCCATAACGTCCGCAATGCCAGTGGTCGAGGCATGCGCCCGATGCGCTGCCGAAAACGCGTCATTCACGAAGATGTCCCCAAGTGCGGCCATGCCGGCTGCCAGCATCTTGTCGTTCTTCTCTTCGCCCGCGTGAAACCGTGTGTTTTCCAACAACAGCACGTCGCCCGCCGCCATGGCGGCGACGGCTTTTTTCGCGGGCATACCGATGCAATCTTCTGCAAAACCAACGGGCTGGCCAAGCGCCTCTTCCAGCGCCGGGCGGACCAATGCCAGCGACATTTCTGGCACGCGCTTGCCTTTGGGGCGGTCGAAATGTGCCAAGAGCACGACTTTTCCGCCCGCTTCCGTGATATGGCGTATCGTTGGCAAGATACGTTCAATGCGCGTCGCGTCGGTCACGCGCTCCCCCGCCATCGGCACGTTTATATCCACCCGCACCAGCGCGGTGCGGCCAGCGAAATCCATGTCGTCGAGCGTGTTGAAAGCCATATTGTCCCCCGGTCTGGTCTGGCGCTATGTGGCGCGAAACCCGGCGCGGGGTCAATGGTCGCGGGCGCCCTGAGGGGGCTTTTCCTTGGGGGCCAGCCCGATTAGGGTGCATGCTAACTTAACCTTTAGGAGTTCGAGCATGGCCGATATCAAAGACCCGGAAAACACCATCCTGATGGAGCTGAAGGACGGCACCGTCATCATTGAATTGCTGCCCGATGTCGCACCCGGCCATTGTGCGCGCATGAAGGAGCTGGCGCGCGCGGGCAAGTATGACAACGTGGTGTTCCACCGTGTCATCGACGGCTTTATGGCGCAGACAGGCGATGTGGCCAACGGCAACACAGAGGTCGCTTACAACCCCGGTCGCTGCGGCACCGGCGGGTCCGATCTGCCCAACCTGAAAGCGGAATTTTCCGGTGTCCCGCATGACCGTGGAACGCTTGGTGCGGCCCGCTCGCAAAACCCTGACAGCGCGAACAGCCAGTTTTTCATCAATTTCGGGGACAACCATTTCTTGAACCGGCAATACACCGTCTATGGTCGGGTCATTTCGGGGATGGAACATGTCGATGCGATCTTGCGGGGCGAACCTCCTGCGAACCCCGATAAAATGCTGAGCGTAAAGGTGGCCGCAGATGCGTGACAAGCTGATCTTCGCGGGTCTTTTCGCGGCGGGTCTGGCTATTCTGGGCGCGTCCTGGTGGAACCTGAACAGCGTAAGTGCGCAAACCACGGTGCCAGAGGAACATGACGGCCCGGTCATGGTGATCGAGGTCGCGGGCGAGGCGAATGGTGTCATCCGTATCGCCCTGCGTGATGATCTGGCCCCCAACCATGTAGAGCGGATTGTCACGCTGGCGGAAAACGGCTCCTATGATGGGGTGGTGTTTCACCGTGTGATCGAAGGCTTCATGGCGCAGACGGGCGACGTGGAACACGGGCGCAGCGATAGTAATTCGCGTTTCTGGGGCATGGGCGGGTCTGACCTGCCGGACCTGCGTTCAGAGTTCACGGATGAGACATTCGCCCGCGGCGTTGTCGGTATGGCACGTTCACAAAACCCGCATAGCGCCAATAGCCAGTTCTTTATCATGTTCGCGCCCGCGCCGCATCTGAACGGGCAATACACTGTCGTGGGACAGATGATTGACGGCTATGACGTGCTGGACAATATCAAGCGCGGCACTGGTGGAAATGGCGCGGTTGTCGGGACGCCGGACCGCATGGCCAACGTTACGATAGAGAAATAAGCGCTTGTAAAGAATAACAAAAGGCCGGTCGCATAGCCCGGCCTTTTGCGTTGAACAATGGTGGCGCTTACTGCTCTGGTGCCTGCTCGCGCAGGCGCGACTCGAGCTGTGCTGCGATCTCGGGATCGGCACCGGCAGCTTCACCGATTGCAACATATTCTTCCAGCGTAATGCCTTCGGCATTTTCGACTGCTTGCACAATTGCTGCATTCGCTTCTTCAATCAGGCTTTGCTGTGCGGCTTCGTCCTCCATCGTTTGAAGCTGCGCGACATAGGTGCTGCGCACCTCATCGACCGCCAATGCAGCCACCACGAACGAATCCAGCTTGTCGGTGTTTTGCACAAGAAGCGCGCCATCGGGCTGGGCTTGAACGGGTTGGTCTTGCGCCATTGCAGCGGGCGCGGTCCCCACGGCAAGGCCAGATGCCAGAAGCGCGGCGGTCAAAGTCGTTTTGAAGGTCATCAAGTCTCCTGTTCTGCACGGATCATTCCGCGTCACAGCACAGGTAGGGGCAGGGGCTGTGCCGTGCAAACCGATGCGGCAAGAAAATGCCGATCCAGTCAGCCCAGCAGCTTCACACCGCGCGAGAGCCCGTCGAGCGTCATGGGCACCATGCGCCCCTCAAAAATCTGCGAGATCATCTGCGTCGATTGCGTGTAGCGCCAATGCTGCTCTGGCGCTGGATTGATCCAAAGATGCTCCGGCCACTGCGCGCGTGCGCGCTCGAGCCATGTCTGCCCGGCTTCTTCGTTCCAATGCTCGTTCGCACCGCCGGGCAGGGCGATTTCATAGGGCGACATCGCCGCATCGCCGACGAAAATGCACTTCCAGTCGCTGCCATAGCTGCGCAGCAAATCCCATGTCGGCAGACGTTCTGTCCAGCGCCGCGCATTGTCGCGCCAGACGAATTCGTACAGGCAGTTATGGAAATAAAAATGTTCCATATGTTTGAATTCGGCCCGCGCGGCGCTGAACAGGTCTTCGACCGCGCGTACATGGTCGTCCATCGACCCGCCGATATCCAGCAATAACAAAACCTTGACCGCATTGCGCCGCTCCGGGCGTGTGCGCACATCCAGCCAGCCCTGTTCTGCGGTGGCGCGGATGGTGCCGTCCAGATCCAGTTCCTGCGCTGCTCCGTCGCGCGCCCATTTGCGCAAGCCTTTCAGCGCGACCTTTATGTTGCGCGTGCCCAGATCGCGGTCGCCATCCAGATCGCGGAATTCGCGCTTATCCCAAACTTTCACTGCGCGGCGGTGGCGCGAGCGGTCCTGCCCGATGCGCACGCCCTCTGGGTTGTAGCCATAGGCGCCAAAGGGCGATGTGCCCGCCGTGCCAACCCATTTATTGCCGCCCTGATGCCGCGCTTTTTGCTCTTCCAGACGCTGTTTCAGCGTCTCCATCAGCTTGTCGAACCCGCCAAGCGCCTCGACTTCGGCCATGTCTTCGGGCGACAGGGATTTTTCGGCCAGCTTTTCCAACCAGTCGCGCGGCAGGTCCATTGCCTGCACCATGTCGTCCAGACCAATCGCCTCCAGCCCTTCGAAACTGGCAGCGAAGGCGCGGTCGAACCGGTCCAGATGGCGCTCGTCTTTCACCATCGCGGCGCGGGCGAGGTAGTAGAACCCGTCTATGTCATAGGTCGCCAGCCCCGCCAGAACGCCTTCCAGAAAGCCCAGGAATTCGCGCGGGCTGACCGGCACCTGATGGGCGCGCAAGGCTTGGAAGAAGGGCAGGAACATGGGGCTAGAGCACCTTTTCGACCCCAATGGTCACAAACAGCCCCAGAAGCCCGCCTGCGATAAACCCCACGCCCACATATTGGGCAATGTCCATACGGTTGCCGCCGCGTTTGGCGGCGTTGCGCCACCCCAACGCAGCCCCAAGGATCATTCCGCCGATAACGATCATTCGTCAGTGCCTTTCCGTTAGGGCCGCGCCAGGAGCGCAATTTCGTCGCGCCGCGCTGCCGCCGCCTTGTCTGACCCAAAGCCATATAGTGCATAGGGTCCGGCGTCACGGCGCAAACGGTCGGCTTGGGCGGTGTTGCCCTGTGCCGCCAAAGCCTGCGCGCGCAACAGCATAAGCGAGGATAACAACGCCCCGTTTTCAGCGTTTTTCGCGGCGGTCATGGCCCGCGCCGTCAGGTCCAGAACAACGCTATATTGTTTGGCGCCAAGGGCTTGGGCGGACAAGTGCAGGTCCACATAAGCGCGCGCCTTGGCCCCGTCCGGCAAAGCTCCGTATAGCCGCGACGCCTGTATAAGTGCCTCTAGCGCTTCTGCCCCGCGCGCGGGTGGCGCAAAGCGCGCGGCCAGAAACAGGCTAAAGGCCAAGCGCGCGTCCTGCCACCCCGCATCCACTGCAAGGCCGAGTGCGCGACTTGCCAGCGTATAGCTGCGTGCCGGGGCCGGTGCAGACAGCGCGCCTTCGACCGCGTCGACCCAATCGCGGCTTGTCGGGCTTGGGGCAGCCGCGCTACCACGCGCGCCACGCAGATTCAGACGCGCCAGAATGGCTGGCAAGCGGCGTGCAACCTCTGCCTTGCTCATACCAGAGCGCAGCGCTGGGTCGTTCCACGCACGTAGGACCAGCATGTCATACCCGGTCAGCACTGTTTGGAAATTGTCGTCATTCCAGACGGTTCCGGCAATCCGGTACAGGTCGTTGAGCGGGCCAAGTGCCTGCGCCACTTCCTCGTGCAGGCAGTCGCGCATTTCCTGCACGGTTGCATCGGACGGCGCGACGACCAGAACACGTTTGCGTTCGACGGTTTCTGCCCAGTTCGGGCCTGCGCCACGCAAGCTGCTGCGGAATTCGTCCCATGACGCGACGTTCGGGACCACGAAGCAACTGGCATCGGGCACCGACCGGCGCATCGTGGCGCGGGGCACGAACTCGACCGTAATGTTGGCCGGACCGTCTTGACGGCGAATATCCAGCCCGGCTTCACGGCGCAGGCGCGCCAGAAGGCGATCGGTTTCGACCGCGGCCAACGGCGGCAAGGTCCCCGTCAGCCGCAGGGTGATGGCCCCTTCGAAGCGTGACAATTGTGCAATCTCGCGTCCAGACTCCAGCGCGAATCCAAGTTCCAGAATGTCGAGGACAATCTGCGCGTTGGGTGTCTGGGTGGGTTGCGGCTGCGGCGCGCCGAACAAGGCTTGCGAACTCAGCGCGCGGGTTTGCAATGCCATATCCGGCGCCGGCCCCAAGGATGGCGGCGCGGCACAACCGGTCAGGATCAGCGCGAGCGATAAAGCGCGGAACAGGTGGCCGGTCATGCCGGGCGCGTGTATTTGATGAACGGGGTCAACTGGCCCACGCGGTCATAAAGCTGTCGCGCCTGCGTGTTGAAATCCTGCGTTGTCCAATACACGGCGGGGCGGCCACGGGAATCGGCCAGCGCGTAAACCGCTTCGATCAGCGCTCGCCCGACGCCAGTGCCGCGCGCCTCTGGCAGGGCAAACAGGTCTTGCAGATAAGTCACGCCCTCTGGCCGCCAGCTATGCGCGTGAAACACCACATGCGCCAGCCCCAGCAACCGCCCGTCTTGTTCTGCCACCAGCGCGCACATGTCATTTTCCAACAGAAGCGCCGCAAAGGTCGCATCGTATGTTTCGCGGGGCAGGGCGGTTTCGTAGAAGGTCAGATAGCCGTTCCACAGCGCATCCCATTGCGCGCGGTCGGTTTTTTCCAGCGGGCGGATCTGCATGACCTAGCGCCCCTGCCGCCGCGCCATAAAGGCAAGCCGCTCGAACAGATGCACATCCTGTTCATTTTTCAACAAAGCCCCGTGCAGCTTGGGCAAAGCGCCGCCACTATCGCGGCGCAATTCCTCGGGCGAGAGGTCTTCGGCCAGAAGCAGTTTCAACCAGTCCAGCACCTCTGATGTGGAGGGTTTTTTCTTTAACCCCGGCGTCTCGCGGATTTCGAAAAACTGGGTCAGCGCGGTTTGCAACAATGTTGGTTTTATGTCGGGAAAATGCACCGCAACGATGGATTTCAGCGTGTCCATGTCGGGAAATTGAATGTAATGGAAAAAGCACCGGCGCAGGAACGCATCGGGCAGGTCTTTTTCATTGTTCGACGTGATGATGACGATGGGGCGGTGCCGCGCCCGGATGGTTGCGCCCGTCTCGTATACGAAGAATTGCATCTGGTCCAATTCCTGCAACAGGTCGTTCGGAAACTCGATATCGGCCTTGTCGATTTCGTCGATCAGAAGGACGACGCGTTCGTCTGTCTCGAATGCCTGCCACAGCTTGCCTTTGCGGATGTAGTTCGACACATCCTCTACCCGCGCATCGCCCAACTGGCTGTCGCGCAGGCGCGAGACGGCATCGTATTCGTACAAGCCCTGCTGCGCGCGCGTGGTCGATTTGATGCCCCATTCAATGATTGGAACGCCCAAGCTGGCGGCAATCTGGCGGGCAAGTTCGGTCTTGCCGGTGCCCGGCTCTCCCTTCACCAGAAGCGGGCGTTGCAGCGTGATCGCGGCATTGACCGCCATCGTCAGATCATCGCCCGCGATATAGTCGCTGGTGGAAGAAAACCGCATAACTCACCCATCTGCCCGCTGCCTTGCGGCAAACTAGCCTGCGCGCAGCGGCGCGGCAAGGTCGCGTGCAGCCTCGGGCAGGAAAGCGCGTGACAATACCCGCTGCTTGCGGTATCCGGCCCGCGAGGGCGCGGAATATGGGTGAAGTCATGCACGAAGACCTCAAGACCTATGACGCCGCAGAGATCGGGGAACAGGTCATGAAAACTGAAATCTTTCTACCAGAAGACTACCGTCCGGCAGAGGACGAGCCGTTCATGAACGAGCTTCAGGTCGAGTATTTCCGGCGCAAGCTGCTTGCGTGGAAAGACGACATCATGAAGGGCAGCGCGGAAACGCTGGCGGAACTGGCGCAAAGCAGCCGGGCCATTCCCGACATTGCCGACCGGGCCTCAGAGGAAACCGACCGCGCGCTGGAATTGCGCACCCGCGACCGTCAGCGCAAGCTGGTCGCCAAGATCGATGCGGCGCTGCGGCGGATCGAATCCGGCGATTTCGGCTATTGCGAGATGACGGGCGAGCGTATCTCGCTCAAGCGGCTCGACGCGCGCCCCATCGCCACGATGACCCTGCAAGCGCAGGAAGCGCATGAGCGCAAAGAGCGGGTCCACCGCGACGATTGACCATTTTGCCACGTTGCGTGGCAGGCTGGCAACAAGGCACAACGGGGCATCGGGGCGCGGCATCGCACCCGGTGCCTTTTTTGTCGAGGAGAGGTGATGACGCTGACAGGCAAAACGGTGGTGGTTGTGGGCGGCGGCATTGGCGGTCTGGCCGCGGCGATCGCTCTGCGCGACCGCGGGGCCAAGGTCACGCTGCTGGAGCAGGCGGGAGCCTTCCGCGAGGTGGGCGCGGGCATCCAGATCAGCCCGAACGGCGCGCGCGTCTTGCAGGCTTTGGGTGTTGCGCCGGAATCCTTGCGCGCGCAGGCCGTCACGTTGCGAAATACCAAGGGCGCGCAGGTGCTACGCATGGATTTGCCGCAATCTGGCGCTGGGTTCCACCTGGTTCACCGGGCCGATTGCGTGGCTGCTTTGGCAGCGCGCACGCAGGACATTGAAACACGATTCAACGCTCAGGTGGTTGCGGTCGATACCGACGCAGGCCGCGTCACGCTGGCAGGCGGCGCCGAGTTGGAGGCCGATCTGGTTATCGGGGCAGACGGGCTGCATTCGGTGCTGCGCGCCGCGTTGAACACTGTGGCAAAGCCGTTTTTCACCGGCCAAGTGGCCTGGCGTGCAACTATAGACGGCAACCCAGATGATCCCGAAGAAGTGCAGGTTTTCATGGGTCCTGGGCGACATCTGGTCAGTTATCCGTTGCGCGGCGGCAGTTTGCGCAACCTTGTCGCGGTAGAGGAACGCAAGGATTGGGCGGATGAAGGCTGGAACCACCCCGACACCCCGGTCAATCTGCGCCGCGCTTTCGCTGGTTTCGGCGGGCCGGTGGCGCACTGGCTGGCTCAGGTCGACAAGGTCTATCTGTGGGGGCTGTTCCGCCACAAGGTTGCAGCCAACTGGCACGCGGGCCGCGTGGCACTGCTGGGCGATGCCGCGCATCCCACGTTGCCGTTTATGGCCCAAGGCGCGAATCTGGCGCTGGAAGATGCCTATGCCCTTGCTATGGAACTGGAGCGCGCGCCCGACCTGTCCACGGGTCTGGCCGCCTATCAGGACGCGCGACGGGGCCGCGCCGCCCGCGTGGTCGAGGCTGCGAATCGCAATGCGCGCAACTACCATCTGCGCGCGCCGGTCGCGCCCCTTGCCCACATGGCTCTGCGGCTGTCACAACGCTTTGTGCCCGACGCGCCCTTGCGCCAGTTCGGTTGGATCTATGACCATGACGTGACCAAGGGGGCCGCATGAGCACCGATGATGTGATGCAACTGGTGTATCTGAGCATTTGGGGTGTGGTCCTGATCGGCTATCTGCTGGTCGCCCGCGCCACGAATATCGGTCAAAGCCTGCGTCATGCGGTTTTGTGGGGCCTGATTTTTGTCGGGGTCGCGGCGGCTTTCGGGCTGTGGGAAAACTTGCGGGACACCCGCCGCGCCACCGTGACCGGAGATGGCGAAATCGTGCTTCGGGCGGGGTCTGACCGGCACTTCAAACTGGACTTGCGCGTCAATGGCACGCCGGTCGAGTTCATTCTGGACACCGGCGCGTCGGATATTGTGCTATCACAGGCAGATGCCGCGCGTGTGGGGTTCAACCCCGACACGCTGCCGTATCTGGGGCAGGCGCGGACCGCCAATGGCGTGGTCGGGCTGGCGCGGGTGGAGTTGTCAGAGGTCGTGCTGGCCGAAGGTGGCTTGGAATTCCGGGATACCGATGTGCCCGCATTCGTGAATGAGGGCGTGCTTGATGTGTCGCTTCTGGGCATGGGGTATCTGTCGCGCTATGCGCGCATTGCGATCGAAGGGGACAGGCTGATCTTGCAGCGCTGACCCGCTTCGGGCTTGTCTGGACAGGGTTGCGGCGCTAGGACTCTGCAAGCTTTCGAAAGGACCAAGCGCCATGCCCGATGACCTGATGAATTCCTACATGACCGGCCCCGATGAACAGGGCCGTTTCGGCATCTATGGCGGGCGTTTCGTGTCGGAAACCCTGATGCCGCTGATCCTGTCGCTGGATGCAGAGTATGAACGCGCCAAAACCGACTCAGAATTCTGGGCCGAAATGGATGATCTGTGGACGCATTATGTCGGCCGTCCCTCGCCTTTGTATTTTGCCGAGCGCCTGACACACTATTGCGGCGGGGCTAAGATTTACCTGAAACGCGACGAGTTGAACCATACCGGCGCGCATAAGATCAACAATGTGCTGGGACAGATTTTGCTGGCGCGGCGCATGGGCAAGACCCGTATCATTGCCGAAACGGGTGCGGGGCAGCACGGCGTGGCCACCGCGACGGTTTGCGCGCGGTTTGGGCTGAAATGCATCGTCTATATGGGCGCACATGATGTGGAGCGTCAGGCGCCTAACGTTTTCCGCATGCGCCTGCTTGGGGCCGAAGTTGTGCCCGTCAGCTCTGGCCGCGGAACTTTGAAAGACGCGATGAATGACGCGTTGCGCGATTGGGTGACCAATGTGCGTGACACATTCTATTGCATTGGGACGGTGGCGGGGCCGCACCCTTATCCGGCCATGGTGCGTGATTTCCAGTCGATCATCGGCAAGGAAACCCGCGAACAGATCATGGCGCAAGAGGGGCGTCTTCCCGACACTCTGGTTGCCGCTATTGGCGGCGGCTCGAACGCGATGGGGCTGTTCTACCCGTTCCTTGATGACAAGGAAGTGGGCATTATCGGGGTCGAAGCCGGCGGGCGCGGTGTCAATGACAAGATGGAGCATTGCGCGTCATTGACCGGCGGGCGCCCGGGCGTTCTGCACGGCAACCGCACTTACCTGTTGCAGGATGAGGACGGCCAGATTCTGGAAGGCCATTCCATCAGCGCCGGGCTGGATTATCCCGGCATTGGTCCGGAACACGCCTGGCTGAAGGATGTGGGCCGCGCAGAATATGTCAGCATCACCGATGACGAGGCGCTCGCGGCTTTCCAGACATGCTGCGCGCAAGAGGGTATCATACCGGCGCTGGAACCCAGTCACGCGCTGGCGCATGTGTTGAAAATTGCGCCAAAGCTGCCGACCGACCATCTTCTGGTGATGAACATGTGCGGGCGTGGCGACAAAGATATTTTCACCGTGGCAAAGCATCTGGGCTTTGAAATGGGGGCATAAACTTAAGTTTATGGCCAAAATATAAACCTCTGCCCGATAGATTGCGCCCGCGCCCTGTCGTATCGAATGGGTGTCCGAGGAAGTTTCAGCCTCGGGCACTCGTTGTTCTAGAGCGCGTCCGGTTTGACCAGATTCAGGATTCCCTTACTTCATGATCCATGATTCCATGTCTTTGAGCAGATATGGAGATAACAGATGGGCAAACCACATCCACTTGCGTTGCGAGAGCGCGTTG
>NZ_UIHC01000021.1 GCF_900499075.1 Roseinatronobacter ekhonensis
CGACAAGCCCAAACCCTTCAAATGGACCAAAACCGCCGAGGACATCCTCACCCGGGAACGCCGCGCTCTGAACGCGCTCGATGAAATTCGCGGAAACAGGTAGGAAGTGTCAGACTCAGAACACTAGGTTTAAATCAGCATGTTTGGACCAATCAACTTTTCGTCCAGAGGCAGCCACGCAACTTGCCAATAATGGCCACAGCGCCGCTGTCATTTCGTCCTTTGCGTTTTGATTGTACTTAAGATCGTCTACCAAACGGTTTGGAAGTTCCCGCATCGCTGCGCGATGCGCAATGGTCACCGCCCAGCGGCGGGCGGTTTCGCGCTCTGCCTCCGTCTCATGCGGCAGGCTTTCCAGCCATGCCTGCAAGCTCTCGGCGTCCTTGATGTCCTCCGCCCGCACCCGCCTACTCCAAAGCCACCAGCCCCGCCTTGAAGCGGGCCATGTTGGCGCGGTAGCCTTCGGCGGAGTTTAGCAGCTTGGCCTGCGCGGCCTCGTCCAACTGCCGCACGACACGACCCGGCGCGCCCATGACAAGCGAGCCGTCGGGAATCTCTTTCCCCTCTGTCACCAGCGCGCCCGCCCCGATTAGGCAGCCGCGTCCGATGCGCGCGCCGTTCAGCACCGTCGCGCCCATGCCGATGAGCGAGCCGTCGCCGATGATACAGCCATGCAGCATCGCCTTGTGCCCGATGGTGCAATTGGCCCCAATCACCAGCGGGTAGCCCATATCGGTGTGCAGCACGCAATTTTCCTGAATGTTGCTGCCGGGGCCGACGGTGATAGCCTCGTTATCGCCGCGCAGGGTGCAGTTGAACCACACCGACGCGCCGGGGTGCAGCACGATATCGCCGATCAAGTGGCACCCCGGCGCGACCCAATAGTCGCCATCCTCTGGCAAGGTCGGGCGGCGGTCGCCAAGCGCGTAGAGCATCACCCCGCCCCCAGCTTGCGCAGCCGCTCGATCAGGCTGGACGTGTCCCAGCGCCCGCCGCCCATTTGCTGCACATCCTTGTAAAATTGATCAACGAGGGCGGTCACGGGCAGGGACGCGCCCACCTCATCGGCAGCGGCAAGGCAGATGGCGAGATCCTTGCGCATCCAATCCACCGCGAATCCGTGGTTGAACTCGCCGTCCAGCATGGTGCCGTGGCGGTTGGCCATTTGCCATGATCCGGCGGCGCCCTGAGAGATAACCTCGATCACCGCGCGACCATCCATGCCGGCTTTTTCGCCGAAATGCAGCGCTTCGGACAAGCCCTGCACCAACCCGGCAATGCAGATCTGGTTCATCATCTTGGCCATCTGGCCTGCGCCGCTGTCGCCCATGCGTTTGCAGGTGCGGGCATAGGCGGCCATGACGGGTTCGGCGCAGTCGTATTCGGCTTGGGAGCCCCCACACATGATCGACAGCGCACCGTTTTCCGCGCCGGCCTGCCCGCCGGAAACGGGTGCGTCGACAAAGCCGAGGCCAAGGTCGGCGGCGGCCTGCGACATCTCGCTGGTGACTTGGGCGGAGACCGTGGTGTGGTCGACAAAAACAGCGCCTTTGGTCATGCCCGCGAAGGCGCCATCCGGCCCGGTGCAGACGCCGCGCAGGTCGTCATCATTGCCAACGCAGGCCATGACGAACTCTGCGCCCTCTGCCGCTTTCGCAGGCGTCGCTGCAGACGCGCCGCCATGGGTGGCGACCCAAGCTTCGGCCTTGGCGGTGGTGCGGTTATAGACGGTCACGTCATGGCCCGCTTTCGCCAAGTGCCCCGCCATCGGGGCACCCATCACGCCCAGGCCCAGGAATGCCAGTTTTGCCATAGTCTCTCTCCCTCTCGAATTCTTGTGATTGCGCATCGCGCGCATGAGGCATAGCTATCAGCCCCAACGCAACGCCAAATGTAAAGCCAATCTGCCCCGTGCCCATATTCACCTTGTTTCGCTGGCTTGTCAGGCTGTTTCTGGGCCTGGCGCTGATCGTGCTTCTGGCCGTGGTCGGCGTGTCTTATTTCGCCTCGCGCTCGGTGCCCGATTATGCCGGGCAGCGCACGGTAGATGGCATTTCCGCGCCGGTCGAGATTGTGCGCAACACCCATGCGGTGCCGCATATTTTCGGGGAAACGGATCCGGATGTGTTCTTCGGGCTGGGCTATGCGCATGCACAGGACCGGCTGTGGCAAATGCAGATGTCGCGGCGCATGGCGCAAGGGCGTCTGTCGGAAATGTTCGGGACCAGCACCTTGCGCACCGACGAGTTGATGCGGCGGCTGGACCTATACAGCCTGTCGCGCGCGGCGGTTGACGCCCAAGACGCCCCGACCCGTGCCGCGCTGGAGGCATATTCCGACGGGATCAATGCATGGCTTATGCAGGTCAACGAGGGCGCGCAGGGGCGCGGCGCGCCAGAGTTCTTCCTGTTCGATGCAGAAATGCCGTTGTGGCAACCTGCGGACAGTATTGCCATTCTGAAACTGATGGCCGTGCAGCAAAACACCCAGATTGCCCGCGAAGTGCGGCGCGCGCGGCTGTCCTTGGCGCTGGAGGGCACGGGGCTGGGGGCGGTGCTGCCGGATGTGACCCCCGCAGAGGACGGCGCGCTTCCCGATTTCAGCCAGCTTTTCCCAACCGCACCACAGGGCAGCAACCCCGCAAGTGGCGCGCTGCCGTTCCTGTGGCTGGACACGCCCGAACTGACAGGGGCCGCAAGCAGCGTTGCCGCCGCGCCAAGCCGCGCTGCCGCCGATGGGGCGCTTCTGGCCAACAGCCCGCAGATGCGTCTGTCGGCGCCGTCGATGGTGTATCTGGCAAGGCTGGACCTGAGCAGCGGCGGCGTGATCGGGGCGACCGTTCCGGGCCTGCCCTTTGTATTGTCGGGCCGCTCGCCTGCGCTTGGATGGGGGGTCGGGCCCGCATATCTGGATGATTCCGATCTGTTTCTGGAAGAACTGAACCCCGAAGCCCCCACCCAATACCGCACGCCCGACGGCTGGGCAGAGTTTGACAGCCGCGGTTCCATCATCCGCATCAAAGATGCCGATCCGGTCACCTTGACACTACGTTGGTCGCAGAATGGTCCGGTCCTGTCGGGCGGTTTGCTGGGGCTGGGCAATATCACCCCCCCCGGCCACGTTGTGACGCTGGGCGCGACCGTGCTGAGCGCGAACGACACGTCTATGACGGCGGCAATGCGGCTGATGCAGGCACAAACCCTGGATGAGGCGCTGGAGGCTGGCGCGTTATTCGTCGCGCCCGCGCAGAACCTGATGCTGGCGACGGATGAACGCATTGCCTTGCAGACCATCGGGCGGATGCCCCGCCGCAGCGCCGAGGCGCAAACCAAAGGCCGTATGCCGACGCCCGGATGGCTCCGCGAAAACCGCTGGCTGGGCACCCTGCCCTATTCCGCCAACCCCAGCTTTATAGACCCCGACAACGGCGTTCTGGGCAACACCAACAACAAACTGCTGGACCGTCCCTTTCCGTTGCATGTGTCGCATGACTGGGGCGATACCCAGCGGATCGACCGCCTGATGCATCTGGTCGGCGCGCGCAGCGTGCACACGCGCGACAGCCTGATAGAGGCGCAGTTGGACACCGTCAGCCCTGCGGCGCGACGCTTGTTGCCACTGGTTGCCGCCAATCTTTGGTTTTCCGGCGATGCTGCGGCAGAGGGAACACGCGCGCACACGCGGCAGCGCGCCTTGCGCCTGCTTGCCGACTGGAATGGCGAGATGAACGAACATCTGCCGGAACCGCTGATCTATGCCGCTTGGATGAGCGCGCTTCAGCAACGGCTGATACAGGATGAATTGGGTCCGCTGACAGACAGCTTTACCCATGTCGATCCGGCCTTCATAGAGCAGGTGTTCCAAGGCCGGCGCGGGGCGGACGCGTGGTGCGATATCATCCAGTCCAGCGTGACGGAAACCTGCGACGACATGGCCCTGCTGGCGCTGGATGACGCGCTTGTGCAACTGGAAGGGCGGTTTGGACCCAGTCTGGAAAGCTGGCGCTGGGGCGATGCACATACGGCGCGCCATGACCATCCGGTGCTGCGCGATGCTGCGCTGTTGCGCTATGTCGTCAATATCCGGCAATCCACCTCCGGCGGCGATCACACGCTGAACCTTGGGCGTGTTTCAGGCGACCCCGAAGACCCGTTCGCCCATGTTATGGGGCCGGTCTATCGCGGGGTGTATGATTTCGCAGACCCGGAAAGCTCTGTCTTCATCACATCGACGGGGCAATCGGGCCACCCATTGTCACGACATTATGACGATCTGGGCGATCTGTGGCGGCGGGGAGAATATATTCCCATGACACTTGACCCCGATCTGGCCCGTGCGGGAACGATTGGCGTGATCACCCTGTCGCCGCGATAGCGGTCTGCACGGGTCACAGCCCTTCCAAGCAAGGTTTGCGTCACTTTTAGGCAACTTGACGCAAGGTCGCTTAAAAGTTGACCCGAAGTCAAAAATGACAAGTGAACCGTCATAGTGCCAACTTTCACCGAAATGTCATGTTTCGCGGCGTGGGAGGGATTCGCGCCGATCGCTCGGGAGGAGATTAAGATGCGTATTGGTGTGATATCCGCACTGGCTTGCGCCGTGGCCGCGCCCGCTTTCGCGGGTGGTGTCGAACGGTCCAGCCAGCCCATGTCGATTCTTTTCGAGGAGGGGCGCTATCTGGAAGGCGGCCTGACCTACGGTCGTCCCAGCCTGACCGGCAATCTGGCCGCCAGATTTGGCGGCACCGCCACCGGCAATATCGCCAACAGCTATTTTTCCGGTTCTCTCGGCTACAAGGCCGATATCAACGAAAAGCTGTCTTACGCGATCATCCTCGACCAGCCCATCGGGGCCGATGTTGTCTATCCGGCCGGGTCTGCGCTGGCCACGTTAAGTGGCGAGATCAAGAGCACCGCGCTGACAGGGGTTCTGCGCTACAAATTCGGCGGCGGCGTTTCGGCCTATGCCGGGGTGCGGTCTGTCTGGACCAGCGGTGCTGTGTCCATTCCTGCGGCGGTTGTAAACGCGCTGGGTGGCCCTGCGGCGGATTACGTCATGACCAGCAACACCGATCAGGCCTTTGGCTATCTGGTCGGCGTGGCCTATGAAAAACCCGAAATCGCGCTGCGTGTCGCGCTGACCTACCAGTCAGAGGTCAAGCACGGCTTTACCGCGCAAGAAAGCTTTGGCGGCGCGCCGCTGCCCGCAACCGGGTTTACCACCACAATCCCGGATTCGCTTACGCTCGATGTCCGCAGCGGGGTGGCCAAGGACACATTGGTCTTCGGGTCCATCCGTTGGGTGAACTGGAAAGACTTCGTCATCCCGGCCCCCGCGCTTGGCGTCAATATCGTCAGCTACCCGGAAAACTCTGTCACCTACACGCTGGGCGTGGGCCGCAAGTTCAACGAAAACTGGTCCGGCTCTATCAGCGTGTCGCATGACACGGGCACCGGCAATCCGACCAGCAATCTTGGCCCTGTCGGCAAGCGCAATTCCATCGGCGTCGGTGTGTCCTATACCCGCGATGCGATGACCATCAGCGCCGGACTGCAATACTCGCGCATCGGCGCGGCAACGACCACGCTTGGCAGCACCTTTGACGACAATTCGGCCATTGGCGCGGGCATGCGGATCGGTTTCAGATTCTGAGTGCGACCTGTTGTGTCAAAACGGCCCTGTCCGCCAACAGCGGGCAGGGCTTTTCGCTGCGCGCTTGATTGACCTGCCACAGGCCACGGGCTAGCAAGGCCGCACCCTGCAACAGGATAAGCCGCCATGCCCCTGCCAACTGCCCAAGACTGGACCGCCGCGTCCGAGCGCCGCGTCATGCTGTTTGGCATGTCGGGACTGGGCAAAACCCATCTGGCCAAGCTGTTGCGCGATGGCGGTGACTGGTTTCACTATTCGGTCGATTACCGGATCGGCACACGCTACATGGGCGAATACATCGCCGACAATTTCAAGCGCGAGGCGATGCGCGTGCCGCTGCTGCGCGAGTTGTTGCTGACCGACTCGGTCTACATCTCGTCCAACATAACGTTCGACAATCTTGCCCCCTTGTCCACCTATCTGGGCAAACCGGGCGACCCCGACAAAGGCGGGCTGCCCTTTGACGAATACATGCGCCGTCAGGACCAGCACCGCGCCGCCGAAATCGCCGCGCTGCGCGACACCGTTCCGTTTATCGCGCGGGCCGAAGACCTTTACGGCTACCGCAATTTTGTCTGCGACACCGGCGGCTCCATCTGCGAGGTGATCGACCCGTTCGACCCGGATGACACCCTGATGAGCGAATTGACCGCGCATGTGTTGCCGGTCTGGATAGAAGGGTCCGACGCGCATACGGCTGAATTGGTGCGCCGTTTTGATCGCGCGCCCAAGCCGATGTATTACCAACCCGAATTCCTGACCGCCGCATGGGCCGACTACCTGACGCAAACCGGCAAGACCGAAGACGCGGTTGACCCCGACGCCTTTGTGCGCTGGACCTATGCGCGCGCATTGGCACATCGCGCGCCGCGCTACCGTGCCATGGCCGAAAACTGGGGCGTGACCGTCAGCGCCGAGGAGGTGGCACGCGTCACCGATTGCGATAGTTTCAACGCCCTGATCACCACCAAGCTGGACTGAGCCCGATGCCCATCAAACTGCCCGAAACCCTGCCCGCCTATGACGTGCTGTCGCGCGAAGGCGTGATGGTCATGTCCGAAAGCGCGGCCTCTACGCAGGATATCCGGCCTTTGCGCATTGGGCTGTTGAACCTGATGCCCAAGAAGATCCAGACAGAAAACCAGTTTGCCCGGCTGATCGGCGCGACGCCGTTGCAGATAGAACTGTCGCTGATCCGCATGACAGAGCATGAAACCAAGACCACCGCCGCCGCCCATATGGAAGAATTCTACCGCCCCTTCGCAGACGTGAAGAACGAGAAATTCGACGGTCTTATCATTACAGGCGCGCCGATCGAGCATCTGGACTACCCCGATGTCACCTATTGGGACGAGCTGACAGAGGTGTTCGACTGGACACAAACCCATGTGCACCACACCTTCGGGGTGTGCTGGGGCGGCATGGCGATGCTGGCACATTTCCACGGCGTGCCCAAGCACATGCTGGCCGAAAAGGCGTTCGGCTGCTTTCGCCATCGCAACATGGCGCCCGCCTCGCCCTATCTGCGCGGGTTTTCCGATGATGTTCTGATCCCAGTCAGCCGCTGGACAGAATTGCGCCAGTCCGAGATCGACGGCGTTGCAGGGCTGAACACGCTGATCGCCTCTGACGAGGTGGGGCCCGCGCTTATTGAAGACGCTGCGCACCGGGCCCTGATGATGCTGAACCATTTCGAATATGACAGCACCACCCTGAAAGAAGAATACGACCGCGATATCGAAGGCGGCAAACCCATTGCGGTGCCGCGCAACTACTACCCGGATGACAATCCCGCGCGCATGCCCATGAACAGGTGGCGCAGCCACGCGCATCTTCTATATGGTAACTGGATCAACCAGATATATCAGACAACACCCTATGACCTTGCACAGATCGGCCGCTAAGCTGGCACTCTTTTCGCTTGTCGCGGCCACCACCGTGGCCTGCGCACGCGCGGCCAGCACCACTGACGACCCGCCCGAGGGGGCTTATATCGCGCTGGACGGTGGGCGCGTGCATGCCGTGGTGCAAGGCGAAGGGCCGGATCTGGTGCTGATCCACGGCGCGAACGGCAATGCGCGCGATTTCACCTTCGATCTGGTGGGCCGGATGGCGCAGGATTTCCGCGTGATCGCGCTGGATCGTCCCGGCTTTGGCCACTCCGACGCGTTTGGCGGCCCCGAAAGCCCGCTGGACCAAGCCACGATTCTGCGCGCGGCGGTGGATCAGTTGGGGGTTGAACGCCCCTTGGTGCTTGGCCATTCCTATGGCGGGGCGGTCGCAATGGCATGGGCCTTGCAGGCGCCCGATGATGTGGCGGGGCTGACGCTGCTGGCCCCCGCCGTCTACCCGTGGCCGGGTGAATTGGGGCTTTGGTATCAGCTTTCATCGTCTTGGCTGGGGCAGAACCTTGTGTTGCCCTTGGTGGCAGGGCTGGCCCCGCGTGCGGCGGTCGAACGTAGTCTGGAAGGCGTGTTCGCGCCGAACCCCGTGCCAGAGGGATATCTGGACCATTTGGGGTTTGACCTGACCTTGCGCGCCAGCCAGCTCAGCCTGAACGCACGGCAGGTGGACAGCCTGAAGGGGTATGTCGAGGCGATGTCGGGCGGCTATCCGGCGCTGGACATGCCGATAGAGATTGTCCATGGCGATGCGGACACGACCGTTGGCCTGTCATTCCACTCGGAGCGCATGGCCGATACGTTGGACAATGCGAACCTGACCATCCTGCCCGGTGTGGGCCATATGCCGCATCACGCAAGGCCCGAGGATGTGGCAAAAGCGATCCGCCGCACGCATGCGCGCGCAACCGCAAATTAACCCCGGAGAGATCATGCGCTTCCTGACCCTCGCCTTTGTCGCTCTGTTTGGTCTGGGAAGCCCAGCCGTCGCGCAACAGCACTACGTTGCGCAACCTTCGGCCACCGAATTGCAAAGCGCCGATGTGCTGTTGGTGGATATCCGCCGCCCCGAAGAATGGGCGCAAACCGGCGTGCTGCCGAACGCGCATTTGCTGACATACGAGCATTTCGACACGCCAGAGGCGTTTCTGGCAGCCCTTGCCCCGCAGTTGGACGGCCGCCCCGTGGCGCTGATCTGCCGCACAGGCAACCGCACCAACACGGCCGCCCGCGCCTTGGCAGGGTTATTGGACCAGCCCGTGATCGACATTCAGGGCGGCATCACCCGGCTGATGCGCGACGGCTATCAACCCAGTGCCCCCACCCGCGCCCAAGGCTGCACCACCTGCTGACTCGCCGCCCGTATGCGCGCTTGATTTTCGCTATGCTTTCGTGTTAGCGCAAACGCGAAATTGAGTGGAGGGAATATCATGACCACACGTCTTGCAATCAACGGCTTTGGCCGGATCGGCCGACTGGTGCTGCGCGCGCTGGTCGAACAGAACCGCGACGATATCAAGATCGTTGCCATCAACGATCTTGGCCCGGTCGAGAGCATCGCCCATCTGCTGCGCTTCGACAGCGTGCACGGACGGTTTCCGACAGAGGTAACAGTCACCGATGGCAATATCGACGTTGGGCGCGGCCCCATCAAGGTCACGGCAGAGCGTGATCCCGCCAACCTGCCGTGGGACGATATCGACATCGTGCTGGAATGCACCGGCATATTCGCGGATGCCGACAAGGCCAAGATCCATCTGGGCAAGGCCGGCAAAGTGCTGGTTTCGGCCCCGTCGAAAGGCGCTGACAAAACCATC
The DNA here is from genome assembly GCF_900499075.1 of Roseinatronobacter ekhonensis. Taxonomy (GTDB): domain Bacteria; phylum Pseudomonadota; class Alphaproteobacteria; order Rhodobacterales; family Rhodobacteraceae; genus Roseinatronobacter; species Roseinatronobacter ekhonensis. The sequence continues at coordinate 9,371 of NZ_UIHC01000021.1, forward strand.
GTTTATGGTGTGAACCATGATAGCCTGACGGCTGGTGACAAGATCGTATCGAACGGGTCGTGCACCACCAATTGCCTGTCGCCGGTTGCCAAGGTGCTGAATGACGCGGTCGGCATTTCGCGCGGCTTCATGACCACCATACACAGCTATACGGGCGACCAACCGACGTTGGATGCGATGCATAAAGACATGTACCGCGCCCGCGCCGCCGGGATGAGCATGATCCCCACCTCGACCGGTGCCGCCAAGGCGGTTGGGCTTGTGCTGCCGGAACTGGCGGGCAAGCTGGACGGTGTGGCGATCCGCGTGCCCACGCCCAATGTGTCGGTGGTGGACCTGACCTTTGAAGCGGCGCGCGACGTGACCGCCGAAGAGATCAACGCCGCGGTGGTCGCGGCGGCTGGTGATGGACCTCTCAAGGGCATCCTTGGTGTGACCGACCAACCCAACGTGTCGATGGATTTTAACCATGACCCGCGCTCCAGCATTTTCCATCTGGACCAGACCAAGGTTCTGGAAGGGCGCATGGTGCGCGTTCTGTCATGGTATGACAATGAATGGGGGTTTTCGAACCGGATGCTTGATACCGCTGCGGCAATGGCGCGGGCGGGCTGACGGCCCCATCACTCGACAAAAAACCCGGCCGAATGGCCGGGTTTTCGCGTTCGAGGTAACGACCGAGTTTCGCCTGTCAGGCAGCACGTTCCTGCACGAGCTTCTCTGTCTGGTGGCCAAGCGGCTCGCGCGCGATGTCGATCCGGCGCGGTTTCAATGCTTCGGGCAGTTCGCGCTGCAAGTCGATATGCAGCATGCCGTCAGCATGGCTGGCACCGGTCACGCGCACATGGTCGGCCAGATGGAACCGGCGCTCGAACGCACGGGTCGCGATGCCGCGGTGCAGGTATTCGCGGGCGGCGCTGTCGTCCTCTGCGGTGCGGGCCGTGACCAAAAGCGCGTTTTCCTTGACCTCGACACTCAGGTCATCGGCGCGGAACCCGGCCACGGCAAGCGAAATCCGATAGCCGTTTTCGCCCGTCTTTTCAATATTGTAAGGCGGGTAACTGGGTGCCTGTAGGTCGCTGGACATGACGCGGTCCAGCATTTCTGCCATCTGGTCGAAGCCGACACTGGCACGGTAAAGTGGGGTGGGATCAAAACGACGCATAAGCATCCTCCTATCTGAAGCGATGAGTTGCACGCCTTCCGTCTGGACAGGCGCTGTTCAGGCGTCCGGGCCCATATTTGGCTCCCGGACCCATCAGATGTGGGATGCCCGTTTCAGCGATTCAAGAGGGATCAACAGTGGGAGAACGCCTGCTCAGGGGCGCAAGAACCGTGCACCGCCCTCGCTGGTCATACTCCGAGGCGCAGTTTGTGTGACCGAGGTGCTGGCCGGTGCCTGAATGAACCGGCGGTCACGCTGGCTCAACGCCGCGCGCAAGGTGTCCAGCTTGGGACCAAGTGCCACCCCGAAAGAAATGTCGCCGACATACTCCCCCGCCTCAGAGACGCCTTTGGCAGAGATGACCGACACGATTTCAGCGCGTCCACTCTCGAAGGAAAAGACAGGCGAGCCCGAGGCCCCGAAATCGACCGCGCAGGTCATATAGACCACCCCCTGCGCGACACTGTCCAGAACGCGGCAACGGTCTTGCAGCGATGGTGCTTCCAACCGACCACGCGCATATGACACAACACCCACCGTGTCACCGCGCTGCGGTCGGTCCTGCACTGCGAAGGGCACCACGCCGCGATTTGTAATTGGATGGACAAGCTCCAGCAACGCCAGATCATTGATCACTGTGTCCGGCGTCGCATAGCGCGCAACGCGGTAGCCGGGGTGCACGACAGAACGCAGCACGCGCCCTTCGGCCACGGCATGCCCGTTGCGCCAACCTGCGCGGAACAGGAAATCCTCGTCATCGTAGCGTTTGCCGGTATCGCGGTCGAACAGGCAATGCGCTGCTGTCAGCACCAGCCGCTGCGAAATCAGGGCGCCGGTACAAAAGCCGTGCCCGGCGATGTCGATGCGCCCGACCGCTTCCCAGCCTTGCGCGGTCAGACCTGTTTCCAGCAGGGTCAACGGCTTGTCTTGCGCCTGCGCCATGTTCGACAGGCAAAAGACAAGCACCAACAGGGCACGCAAAACTGGCATGATCTCTCCGACACAACTGGCTTTGCCAAGCCTTAGCGCGCCCCCAAGGCGCGCTTGCGGCGAAACCGTGTCAGCTTTGCGTCAGCGCACGCGGGCGCGGCCCGCCCGTCGCCCAGTCCAGCAATTCGACCGTGTGCACCACTGGGATTTCGGTGCCGCCGCCGATCTGCATCATGCACCCGATATTGCCTGCGGCGATGATATCGGGCTGCTTGGCCTCCAGTGTTTCGACTTTGCGCGCCTTCAGTTGCTTCGAGATCTCTGGCTGCATCAGGTTATAGGTGCCGGCAGACCCGCAACACAGGTGACTGTCTTTCGGTTCCGTCACCGTGAACCCTGCGCGTTTCAGCAAATCCTTGGGGAAGGTCTTTATCTGCTGGCCGTGCTGCAAAGAACAGGCAGCGTGATAGGCCACTTTCATGTCCTGCTTTTCGCCTTTCGGCAGATCCAGCTTCATCAACACTTCGCTGACATCCATGGCAATTTCGCTCACGGCCTTCGCCTCTGCCGCCAAAGGCTCATTGCGGAACATATGACCGTAATCTTTGACGGTCGTACCACAGCCGCTTGTGTTGATGACAATCGCATCCAGCCCGCCAGTTTGCATTTCGCCATGCCACGCACGGATGTTCTTGGCGGCGGTGGCGTGGCTTTCCTGTGTCTTGCCCATATGGTGCGTCAGCGCTCCGCAACAGCCCTGCCCGTCCGCGATCACGACCTCTGCCCCCAAGCGGCGCAGCAGGCGGATCGTGGCGTCGTTGATGTCGGTGTTCAGCGCGCGTTGGGCGCAACCGGTCATCAGCGCCACGCGCATTTTCTTGGTGCCATGTGGGGCAAAGACCTGTGGGTCGTCATTCCGGCTGACCGGCGGGATAACCTTTGGCGCCATTTCCAGCATGGCGCGCAAACGCGGGTCTGGCAGCAGCCCGCGGAACGGCCGACCGATCTTGGCTCCCAGCAGCGCCAGACGGAACCGCCCCGGATAGGGCAGGATTTTCGACAGCACCCAGCGGAGCATACGTTCAAAAAGCGGGCGCTTGTAGGTCTGCTCGATATACTCGCGCGCATGGTCCACCAGGTGCATATAGTGCACACCGGACGGGCATGTCGTCATACAGGCCAGACAGGACAGGCAGCGGTCAACATGCTTGACGGTTTTTTCATCCGCCGGGCGGCCTTTTTCCAGCATGTCCTTGATCAGGTAAATCCGCCCGCGCGGGCTGTCCAATTCATCGCCCAACACGGCATAGGTCGGGCAGGTTGCCGTGCAAAACCCGCAATGCACGCAGTTGCGCAACACCTCGTTAGAGCGTTGGATCGCCGGGTCTTTCAACTGGTCGGGGGTAAAGGTCGTTTGCATGGTGGATTATCCCATCAGGCCAGGGTTCAGCACCCCGCGCGGATCAAACTTGGCGCGCAAGCCCTGCGACAGGGCGGCGATCGGGCCACTCTCTGGCTGGAATACGGGCAGGCGCGCGCGGGTGGCCTCGCTCCCGCGGATCAGGGTGGCATGGCCCGAAATCGGGCCGACTTGCGCGCGCAAGTCGGTGCTGTCCGGCACAAGCGCCCAGATCAGGCCGCCGCCCCAATCCATCTGGACAGGCCCGCCGATCTTGGCCACCAGCTCAGGCGCCTCCGAGGGCGCTACAGATAGACGCCAGACATCACCAGACTGCCCCGCGAACGCCGTAACATCACGGATACTGCGCCACAGCGCAGCACTTTCGTCGCCTTCGAGGACCTCCCAGTCACCGCCCAGCACCTCCGCCAATGCGGCTCTGCGGTGGGCGATCTGCTCGGCAAACCCCTCAATGCGCAGACACACCCGCCCGGCCGTGTCGCGCGCGGCGGCATTCACTTCATAAGGTGTCCCCAAGGCGGCAGACATGCAGGCCACGGCTGCGTCCGGCGTCATCTCGGCGCTGACAAGCGTGGCCTGTACCTCTGGCACGGGCAGCAGCTTGAAACTGCATTCCGACAGCACCCCCAGCGTGCCCCATGACCCGGCCATCAGCTTGACCAGATCATAGCCGGTGACGTTCTTCATCACGCGTCCGCCATTCTTCACAATGCGGCCCTGCCCGTCCACAAAACGCACCCCGATCAGGCTGTCGCGGCAGGCCCCGACAATCACCCTGCGCGGGCCGGAGGCATTCGCGGCGACCATGCCGCCCACGGTCGGCGTGCCCTCGGTCCCCAGTAGCGCACGCATGTCCATAGGCTCGAATGGCAAGCGCTGGTTCTCGGCGGCAAGCGCAGACTCGACATCGCCCAGCGGCGTGCCTGCTGCCGCTACAAGCGTCAGCGCACCCGGCTCATACAGCGAAATGCCCTGCAATCCCGTGGTCTCCAGCACCTCGGCAGTGCCGGGCATGCCCAGATTACGCGTGCCGCCCCCGCGGATGCGCAAGGGACCAGAGGCCGCGCGCACCATGTCCGATAAGTCAGCCTCAGTCGTGGGGCGCATCGGTGGCCCTCCTCTGTTCTGTCATCAATTCATCCTTGCCCCAAATATCCTGGGGGTGAATGGGCGCGCCAGCGCCCAGAGGGGGCAAAGCCCCTTACGCCGCGCGGCGCGCGGCGCTGGCTTCCAGCGGAAAGACCTTGGCAGGGTTCAACAGCCATTGCGGGTCGAACACATCCTTGACAGCCATTTGGGCATCCAGATCATCGGGCGCGAATTGCACGTTCATCAGATCGCGCTTTTCGATCCCCACGCCATGTTCGCCGGTCAGGCAGCCGCCGACCTCGACGCACAGCTTCAGGATTTCCGCGCCGAACGCCTCGCACAGTTCCAGATCGCCGGGTTTGTTCGCATCGTACAGGATCAGCGGGTGCATGTTTCCATCGCCCGCGTGGAAGACATTGGCAACGCCCAGCCCGAATTCTTCCGACATTTCGCCGATGCGTTTCAGAACATAGGGCAGGCTCGACACCGGGATCGTGCCGTCCAGACACATGTAGTCGGCAATCTGCCCCATCGCGCCAAAGGCCGATTTGCGGCCCAGCCAGATTTTCTTGCTTTCCTCGTCCGACTGGCTTTCGCGCAGTTCAACCGGGTTGTGCCGATGCGCGATTTGTTTGATCAGACCAAGCTGTTCGTCGATTTCCGCGTCAGAACCTTCGACCTCGACAATCAATAATGCCTCGCAATCGGGGTAGCCGGCATGGGCGAAATCTTCTGTCGCGCGGATGCAGGGACGGTCCATGAATTCGATCGCCACGGGAAGCACACCCGCCTTGATAATGTCGGACACGCAAGCCCCTGCCACCTCGTTGCTGTCGAACCCCATCAGCACCGGGCGCGCGCCCTCGGGCTTGGGCAGGATGCGCAGGGTCGCTTCGGTGACGATACCCAACTGCCCCTCCGATCCGCAGATCAGGGCCAGCAGGTCATAGCCTGCCGCGTCCAGATGGGTGCCGCCGATTTCCAACACCGTGCCGTCCATCGTAACCAGCGTCACGCCCAGCAGGTTGTTGGTGGTCACGCCGTATTTCAGACAATGCGCGCCACCCGAATTCATCGCGATATTGCCTGCGATCGCGCAAGCCAACTGGCTGGACGGGTCGGGCGCGTAGAAAAATCCGTCCCCCTCGACCTCGCCCGTGACCGCCAGATTGGTGATACCGCTCTGCACACGAATGGTTCGGTTTGGGTAGCTGACCTCCATGACCTCACGCAGGCGCGCAACGCCAAGAATGATCGAATCCTCGGTCGGCAAAGCGCCGCCCGCCAGCGACGTGCCAGACCCGCGCGGCACGACCGGCACGGCTTCCTCATGACAAACCTTCATGATCGCTGCGACCTGTTCGGTGCTGTCGGGCAGCACGACGGCCAACGGCAAACACCGATAAGCGGTCAGCGCGTCGCATTCATAGGCGCGGCGCTCGGCTTCGTCAGAGATCAGCGCCTCGGACGGCAGCAGATCCGCGAGCCGCGCGATGACGCGATCGCGTTTCGACATAATCGCTGCATTGGGGATAGGCATGTCCATTCTCGGTCCTCCCAGCCGGTATTGGTAAAATAATATTACCAATTTTTCAAAAATCAAGCAAAACCTGCTATTCAGGTTTGCGCGCAATGAAGTCTATCAGGGCGGACATGCCCGCGTGGCCTGCACCTTCGCGGATATCGCGGTCATAGGCGCGGCAGAGCTCTACCTGCCAGCCTGGAAACGCCGCGCGTAGCATGTCCTCGGTATACAGGTTTTCGACCGCCCGCGGCCCGCCCGTGCCATAGGCCAGCTGTTCGGGGCGGTAGCCATGCAGGAACAGCACGCCGCCGGGGCGCAGGCTGGCGGCCATGCGTTCAAACATCGCCGTCCGGGCATCCGGCCCGGTGAATTGAATAAAAATACCGGCAACCAGATCGAACGCACCGGCCCACTCGCTCGGCCAGTCGGCCAGCAAATCAGCCTGCACGAAATCGACCTCAACACCGCGCGATTCCGCCAGCGTCTTGGCCTTGCGCAAGCCCGAGGGTGCGTAATCGGCCGCGGTCACGGACAATCCGCACTCGGCCATGAAGACAGAATTGCGCCCCTCTCCATCTGCGACGGCCAAGGCCTTTTGTCCTTGCACCAACCAGTCAGCATGATCGCGTAAGGCTGCCGCGGGGTCGGTGCCGAAGACATAATCCGGCGTTGCGAAACGCTCTTCCCACATGATGCACATGGCTCCTGAAACAAAGCCCGCATCATGCCAAATTGCCACCACAAAGCAACCGCGCTGGCTTAGTCAGCAACACACCGTCATGCCGACCGATGCCGCTATCCGTCATGAAGTCAGTTTTGTGGGTAATATTGGCTGGGGTGGTAGGAGCCCTTGACTGCTGATGAACCTTAACAGTTTTCTCCTCTGGCCTTGGCAACTGGGGCAGTTCTTGGGGCGATTTCAGAGTCGTTCGACCAGTTTGGCCGCGAAGCCAGACTTTCCCGCGAGCCTCACCCTCGCCCTAGAGAGACCCACAGGCAGACGCTGGGCGGTTAGACGGGGGAAGCCATGCCCATCACCGACCTGTGGCCTCCTGGTGCTCCTCTGAAAAAAGCAAAGGGAAAGAAAGTCCCCCAGCGTTGCCGCCGGAGGGTGCTAGGGGGTGAGTGGTCAAATAATGCGCGCGCCTGTCCTGACGGGCATCCTATCTCATATCGCAAATCAGAGTTCCTCGGTCCGAGTTGCCGTGTTTTAGGCAGTGCAGAGAATGAAGGGCCTGTTCGAGATGCCAGCACTTGATCCCCCTGGATGCACGTGTAACTGAATTTACCTTGGGCGCTGGCAATGATCCGATGCTAGACATGTCCACGGCAGTCTCGACCGTCCGGGAACAAGCGCCACTTTTCTGCCAACGATAGGCGGTCGTCAGACCGAACGATAAACTTGGGAAAAAACAAATGAAGCTATACTTCTTCTACTCCAAAACCCGAAAGTTCTCGTGTGTTATGACGCGGAAGTTATCTGACACCTTGTCGCGGAATTTCTTCCATTCCTGCGGGATGGTCTCACGCATGAATGCAAGGATGGCGTCGGCGAATTGCTTCTGCAGGACTCGGAGTATACTGGAAAAGATAAAGAAACTTTTTTCTCGCAGGGTCGAGCAAGATATTTACAGGCAGACGATAGGTGACGTGAAGGTCCAGTCGTTTTCGGGGTACAAGTTGGTTTCCTACGAAAAAGATGGCCAGTTCGACTATGAAGCCTATCGGAGAGTACAAGAGGCCGGGAACAAGCGGAAACTCAACTCTGTCTTTGTGCTGGAAGAGGTGATCCACGGCATTGCCGATCATGCACGCAGTAGCGGTGTCGTGCGTAGGGTTCTATGCCACGGCACGCGCAACGCCGCTGAGCAGGGATTTTTCAAAGGGGCAATTCCCGGAGTAGACGTGATCGGCACAGAAATTTCGGAAACCGCTACCCAATTCCCAGATACGATCCAGTGGGACTTTCACGACCTAAAGGACGAATGGATCAATGCTTTCGACATCCTTTATTCAAACAGCTGGGATCACAGCTTTGATCCGGAAAAGCTTTTCAAGGCCTGGTCTTCGTGTGTTGCTCCGGGTGGAATTATGGCGTTAGAGCACACCAGCCGCCACGAGCCGGGTGCAGTAAATGCGCTGGATCCCTTTGGAGTTACGCTTGAAGGGTTGGTTGATCTCGTTTCGGTCAACTCAACACTGACGAAGGAGGCGATCCTGACGTTCGAAGCCAAGCGCCCTCGGCGCATCGTCATTTTCCGAAAACCAACCTGAGATGACCTGATTACGACAGGGCTGAAACATGGCCAAAAAAAGACATAGAAGGTTACCCCCGACGCAGCCGAAGCCACGCCGGAGGACCAGGGGTCATGTTAGTCGCTTGGTGATCACGTAGTCAGCCAATGTCTGCCAGTAGTGGTCCCGGTCCCGGAACCCCTGTGCGCGGGCAGCAAGACACCGGCTGCGATGGATGAGGTGGTCCGGCATCGGTGTCACAACAGGCGCTGTATTAACCCGGAACATCTGACGCTGGGCTCAAAGGCGGACAATAAACGCGATGACTGGGACTACTCGGCCAATGGCGTCGACTTCTGGATCCTGTGACCGCGTCTCAGCCCAACATTAAAGGTCCCTACCCGGTCCACCCGGGAGGGGCAGAATCTGGGGCATTTCAGAGAGGCGTGGGAGCAATCTGCTGTTTCAAGTCTGGCCTGAAACGAACTGGCTGGGGTGGTAGGATTCGAACCTACGATACACGGTACCAAAAACCGATGCCTTACCGCTTGGCTACACCCCAACCGTGAGCGGCTTTTTAGACAAGGCGCAGATTGGCTGCAAGCCCAATCTGCGCCCAAACTTCCAAGAAAATCACGGCCGCACGAACGGCCGAAATCTTACTTCTTCAGGGAACAGGTGTTCATCCCGAATATCGAATAAACCGGGCAGGACTGCATAAGACCGGTCGCCAGCGGCACGATCCCAATCAGATACAACCAGCTATAGGCGGCTCCCATGTTCAAAAAGAATCCAAGGATCAGCGCCGCGCCCACGACGATTCGAAGAATACGGTCAATCCCGCCTACGTTTTTTGCCAGCATGGTGATGGCTCCTTTCTTGATTTGATGACCCCAACATACAGCGCAGGCGTATCCTGTCTGTGACATCGTCACTCAGGCAATGCGCGCAAGCCCGGCGCGATCCAGAATTGTGATCTGCCCGCGCTGTGTGGCGATCAGCTTTTGGGTTGCCCATCGCTCCAACTGTCGCGACACCACCTCGCGGGCACTGCCGATGCGTGCGGCAAGCTCGGCATGGGTTGCGTGCACCTGTGCATCAGTGGCCAGATCCAGCAATGCACGCGCCAAGCGCGCCTCTATCCGGGTGAAGGCGACGGTTTCCAGCAACGATGTCAACTCTGCCATACGCGCGGCAAAAGCCCTGAAAACAAAGGCCCTGAAAATGGCAGAGCCGTCCATCAGCCGTGCGAATTCCGCCGCCGGAATCATCACGATCCGCGCTGGCGTAACCGTCGTCGCGTCGCCGGTATAGGCCACATCCCCCATCAACGCCAAGGTGGTCTGGATGCAGCTTTGTCCGGGTTCTATCGCGTATAGCAGAATTTCCCGGCCAGAGGCGGCGGTCAGCGTCACCTCTACCCGTCCGTCAAGCACCATGGCAAAGCCCTGTGCGCTGTCGCCGGCGCGAAACAGGGACCGACCGGTCGGCACCTCCATGCAGGGCAGCGCGTCCAGCCGCGCAGCAATGTCCGCGTCCAGCCCCGGCAGCAGCGCACCCGCCCATGCCATCAGCCACGCCCGCGCGATGAAAACCGAGGCAACAACGCTGAAAAGTCCCGCCCGCGCCCGTCCTCATCCTCTACAAACGCGGTGTACAGCGCCAAGGCTCGCGCGCCCATCGGTGTATCGGCATCCACGGCTTCGGCAGCAATTTGCGACAGGCGCAGGTCCTTCAGCATCAACTCTGCCGCGAACCCCGGTCTATAGTCATTGTCGGACGGGCTTTGCGGGCCAATGCCCGGCGCGGGGCAGTAAGCATTCATCGACCAGCTATACCCAGAGGATGTGCTAACCACGTCGAACATCCGCGCACGGTCCAGCCCCAGTTTGTCGGCCAGTGCAAAAGCTTCGCATGTGACCGCCATCGTCGCGCCAAGGATCATGTTGTTGCAGATCTTGGCGGCCTGCCCTGCCCCTGCGCTACCACAATGCACCGCTTTCTGGCCCATGATCGCAAACAAGGGCTGCACCGTGGCAAAAGCGGCATCGGAGCCGCCGACCATAAAGGTCAGTGTGCCCGCGCCCGCGCCGCCCACGCCCCCCGATACCGGCGCATCCAACGCGCCAAGGCCCGCGGCTTCGGCCTGTTCGGCCACCGCACGGGCGCTCTCGACATCCACGGTAGAGCAGTCGCAAAGTACCGCACCCGCAGCCATGGCCGGAATGATCGTGCCCGCGACCTCGCGCAGGATCGCGCCATTGGGCAACATGGTCAGGACCACATCCGCGCCTGCCACCGCCGCCTCTGCGCTCTGTGCAGCGGTCACGCCCTCGGGACAGGAAGCTGTCAGGTCGAACCCCGCCACTTTATGCCCCGCCTGCGCCAGGTTGGCCGCCATGGGCGCGCCCATATTGCCCAAGCCGATAAACCCGATCTTCATAGCCTCTCTCCCTCTGCTCCGTCGAATGTCAATGTCCGCGCCCCCAGCGGGGCCAGCATCGCCGCCACGTCTGCCTGTGTCACCTCTGCAAGGCTTGCGTGTTTCCAGCGCGGGGCCCGGTCCTTGTCGATGATCGCTGCACGAATGCCTTCCAGAAAATCAGAGGCCTCTGTTGCGCGATAGGTGAAGCGGTATTCCATCTCCAACGCCGTTTGGATATCCGGTGCAGGCCCAAGGCGGCGCAAACTCTCCAACGCGCAGGCCTGCGCAAGCGGCGAGCCTCGCGCGATGCCCGCTTGCGCCTCTTTCGCGAAATCACTGCCATCGGTATCGAGGGCTGCGCAAATCGCGGCGCCAGTGTGGTCGCGGAACAGCCGGTCAATTGCCCCGGCCCGCGCCGCCAATGAGCTTTCCGGCGCCGGGTGCTTGGGGAGGCAGGACAGATCGCCGGTTGTCACAAGCCCGGCGACCAAATCTGCCCAGTCCGCCCGTGGCACAAAGCAATCCGCGAAACCAGCCCAGATGGCACATCCCGGCCCCATCCGCGCGCCTGTCAGTGCCAGATAGGCCCCCGCACGTCCTGGCGCCCGCGCCAGCAGGCGCGACCCGCCGACATCCGGAACGATTCCCACGGCGCATTCTGGCATGGCAATACAGCTTGTTTCGCACAGAATACGGTGGCTTGCATGGCATCCCAACCCGACACCGCCGCCCAGCGTAAACCCCTGCATCAGGGTCACCACGGGTTTCACATACTCGGCAATCCGCGCATTCATCCGGTATTCATCTGCCCAGAAGCGGCGACCATACCCGTGATCGCCCGCGCGCCCCGTGGCATACATCTCTGCCAGATCACCGCCCGCGCAGAACGCCTTGTCGCCGGTCGCATCCATGATGACCAGGGCCACGGCATCGTCGCTGGCCCAGCGCCGCAGGGCGGCGTCAATCTCGCGGCACATCTCGTAGCTCAGCGCGTTCAGCGCCTGCGGCCGATCCAGTGTTATGCGGCCCGCGCGACCTTCGCGGCGGATATGCAAATCGGTCATCCCGTCGCCCCTGCGGCCATATGGGGCATGGCGTCGCATCCTCTTGCCCACTCTGTGGCCACTCCCATTTCTTGTTTAAAAAGGAGTATCACATGTTCGATTTTGACCAGAACAAAGACCTCAACCTTACTCAACACCACGCCCCACGCGACGCGTCCGACCGTGTTGCGCTCCGAGTGGTCAAATTCATGCGGCTTTTCGCCGATGCGTTCTTTGCCAAGCGCTACGGCCACCGCGCCGTGGTGCTGGAAACCGTGGCCGCCGTGCCCGGCATGGTGGGCGGCATGCTGCAACATCTCAAGGCGATCCGCCGCATCCGCGACGATCAGGGCTGGATTCGCGAGCTTCTGGACGAAGCGGAAAACGAGCGCATGCATCTGATGGCCTTTATCAAGATCGCGCAGCCAACTTGGCTGGAACGTGCAATTATCCTGCTGGCGCAGGGCGTGTTCTTCAACCTGTATTTTCTGCTCTACCTTGTCGCACCCAAGACCGCGCATCGTGTCGTGGGGTATCTAGAGGAAGAGGCCGTCATCAGCTACACGCAGTATCTGGAACAGGTTGATGCGGGTAGTGTCGAGAACGTCCCCGCCCCGCAACTGGCGATCGACTATTGGAAGCTTGCGCCCGATGCCCGCCTGCGCGAGTTGATCATCGCCGTGCGCGCCGACGAGGCCGCCCATCGTGACCATAACCACGGCTACGCCAATGCCATCCGCGACGGGCAGCACGACTGATCCTTTCATCCTTGCCCAAATATCCTGCGGGGGGTGCGGGGGGTGCAAACCCCCCCGCCCTGTCCGTCAGTCCATCGCCTTGAAGTTGAACGCCGCCCCTTCCTTGATGCCCGACGGCCAACGCGAGGTCACGGTCTTGGTGCGCGTGTAGAACTTGAACGCATCCGGCCCGTGCTGGTTCAGATCGCCGAACCCGGATTTTTTCCAGCCGCCAAACGTGTGATAGGCCAGCGGCACCGGGATCGGCACGTTGATTCCGACCATCCCGATATTGATACGGTGCGCGAAATCGCGCGCCGTATCGCCGTCGCGGGTGAAGATCGCGGTGCCGTTGCCGTATTCGTGGTCCATGGCCATGCCAATCGCCTCGTCATAGGTCTTGGCGCGCACCATCGACAGGACCGGGCCGAATATTTCCTGCCGGTAGATGTCCATGTCGGTCGTCACGTGGTCGAACAGATGCGGCCCGACGAAAAAGCCGTTTTCATAACCTTGCAGTTTGAAATCTCGCCCGTCGACGGCCAGTTCGGCCCCTTGGTCAATGCCTGTCTGCACCAGCCGCTCGATGTTCTCTTTCGCCGCCGCCGTCACGACGGGGCCATAATCGACATCATCGCCTGCCGTCCAAGGGCCGACCTTCAGCGCCTCGATCTTGGGCACAAGGCGTTCGCGCAGGGCGTCTGCCGTGCCGTCGCCCACGGGCACAGCGACCGAAATTGCCATGCACCGTTCGCCCGCCGCGCCGTAGCCCGCGCCGATCAGCGCGTCGGCGGCCTGGTCCAGATCAGCGTCGGGCATGATGATCATGTGGTTCTTCGCGCCGCCAAAGCACTGCACGCGCTTGCCATTCGCACAACCACGCGAGTAGATGTAATGCGCGATGGGGGTGGACCCGACAAAGCCCACGGCCTGCACGGTGTCGTTGTCCAAGATCGCGTCCACCGCGTCCTTGTCGCCGTTCACCACTTGCAACACGCCGTCGGGCAGCCCCGCTTCCTTGAAAATCTCGGCCAGCATCAGCGGCACGCTAGGGTCACGTTCGGACGGTTTCAGGATCATCGCGTTGCCGCAGGCCAGCGCGGGCCCCATTTTCCACAAGGGGATCATGGCGGGAAAGTTGAACGGTGTGATGCCCGCGACCACGCCCAAAGGCTGTTTCATCGAATACATGTCTATGCCCGGGCCGGCGCTGTCGGTGTATTCGCCCTTCAGCAGTTGCGGCGCACCGATGCAATATTCGATCACTTCCAGCCCGCGCTGCACATCGCCCTTGGCGTCGACAAAGGTCTTGCCATGCTCGGATGACAGTTTCTCGGCCAGCTTGTCCATATCCCGGTTGATCAGGCCCACGGCGGCCATCATCACACGGGCACGTTTTTGCGGGTTGGTGGCCCCCCATGCGATCTGCGCTTTTGCGGCGCGCGCGACGGCATCGTCCAGCTCGGCCTTACTGGCCAGCGGCACGCGGGCCTGAACCTCGCCCGTGGCAGGGTTGTAGACATCAGCAAAGCGTCCCGACTGGCCCGCCACGCGCTTGCCGTCAATCCAATGAGATAGGTCTTCCATATCGCCCTCCATTTCCGTTTGGCTGCACGGTAGCCTTGCGTTTTCGCCTTGGGAAGACGCAATATGGCAAAGGGGCATTGCATTTTTGCAAGGGTTGGGTCGTGATGGACTGGGATGATATGCGCGTTTTCCTGACGCTTGCACGGGCGGCCAGCCTTGGCCGCGCGGGGCAGGTTTTGAAGATGGACCCGGCGACAGTCGGCCGCCGTATTGCCCGGTTGGAAGCGCGGCTGGGCCAACGCCTGTTCCAGCGCTCGCATCAGGGCTATGCACTGACCGAGGACGGCTTGCGCCTTTTGCCACATGTCGAAGCCGCGCAAGCGCATCTGCGCGCGGCAGAGACGCCAAGCGACAGCGGGAGCGGACTGAGCGGTCAAATCCGGCTGGGCGCGCCCGATGGCTGCGCCAACTACCTGCTGCCGCAGGTCATCGCGAATATCTGCGCCGAACATCCCGCGTTGGAGGTCCAGATCGTGGCATTGCCGCGCGTGTTCAACCTGTCGCGGCGCGAAGCGGATATGGCCATAGGCGTGTCTGCGCCGCAGGCCGGGCGATTGAGCGTGCAGAAAATCACCGAGTATCATCTGCACTTCGCAGCCGCGCGCGACTATCTGGACCGTCACGACCCGATCACCCGCGTCGCGGATCTGCGTGGGCATCAACTGGTTGGGTATATTCCAGACATGATCTTTGACAGCGAGTTGGACTATCTTGCGCGTTTGGACCTGCCCGCAGCGCAAATGACCTCGAATTCGGTTCCGGTGCAACTGAACCTTTTGCGTCAAGGCGGGGGTCTGGGCGTGGTTCATGATTTCGCACTGCCACATGCGCCGGAATTGCAGCGCGTGCTGGTCAAGGCGTTCAGCCTGACCCGCGCGTTTTATCTGATCCGCCATGCCGACGACCGCCGCAATACCCGGTTGGGGCAGTTTGCCGATGCACTAAGACGCGGCATGTGTGCCCAAGTCAGGCAACTTGAAGGGGCGGTCCTGCAAGCGGAACTCCCCGCTCAGGCCATTTCGGAAAACCCGTAGATGCGCGCGGCACTGGCCGGTTTCAGCCCCCGCGACACGGCGGACAGAAAGCGCGCTTTCTCTGACGGCGGGCAATCCGGCACAAAGCATAAGCCCGCGCGTGGGCCGCGCACCCAGCGCACCTCGGCGGTGATGACGGCGCCCTTGCAGTGCAAGCGCAGGCGATCCCCGGCCATAACCTGCCGCACACCGTCCAGACAGACGCCATCTGCCGAGAAATCGCGCAAGTAGGCCGTGTTGCGCCGACCGTCATGAATAATCCCAACCATTGCGGTGCTGCGCACGCGCTCGAACCTGCGAACCATTGTCACCCTCCTGTGCCACAACAGCAACAAGGCTGGCATCCAAAGGGTTCAAAACTCGTTAAGGCAGGGCCATTCAGGGCCAACAGATTGACTTCACGGTTAATCTCTCGCATCTTGGCATAAAAGCGCCGCTAGAGCGCATGGCAGATTGAGCAGAATTTGACCAAGGTAAGACAGATGTTGCGGGCCTCTGGCCTTGCGCTGGTGTTGGGCGGTGTGGCCGTCCACGCGCAGGCACCAGAGCAACCGCAGTCGCGCGCGATGCAGATTGCGGCGGATGCGCCGGACCAGCAGGTCCGCGCAACCTGGCGGCGTGCGCTTGAACACATGCGCACGGGCGCGCCACGCGCAGCGCTGCCCATCCTTGAACGGCTGGTCACGAATTTCCCGGCCGTAGCGCGGTTCCGGCTGGAACTGGCCCGCGCGCTTTATCTGATCGAAGATGACGAGCGGGCACGGTATCATTTCGAATACGCGCTCGCGGGCGAATTGAGCCTTGGCGAGATCAAGGCTGTGCAAGACTACCTGACCGCCATGGACACCCGCAAAAGCTGGCGCGGGCAGGCGCGGATCGCCGTGGTGCCGCAAACCAACCCGTGGCAACGCTCGGGCCAGCCATTCGTGGATATCGGAGGTGTTTTGCTGCTGCCGTTGCCACCAGTGGAACGTGCAGTCGGGATCGAACTGGCGCTTGGCGCGACATGGCTGCCGCGCTTGCGACAAGACCTGCATGCGCGCGCGCATGTCGTAGCGACCGGGCAGATGTTCAAAGACAGCAGCTTTGCACGTGGCCATCTGCGGGGCGAGTTCGGCTTTGTCCATTTTGGCGATCACGGGCAACAATTCGGCCTTGGTGTAACCGTGCAGGGCGCAGCCGGACGCGACGGGCTGATCATGAAAGGTGCGGGCATCTACGGCGCGTTCCAACGTCGTTTCGGGCGCAGGACGCAGATGTCCATCTCTGCCAATTACGACGAATTGCGCTTTGTCGGCGCGCCGCAGTTTAACGGGCCGCGGGCCACGCTATCGCTGGGATTGCAGCACATATTGTCGCCGCAGATGAAGCTGACAGGTTCGCTCAGCCTGTCGCACCATCACACGCAGGCGTTGTTCCACCGCCGTACCGACGCGGTTCTGAGTGCGGGCACGGAATACAGCTTTGGCGGCGGGCTGGTGACAGGGTTGGAAGCAAGCCTTGGACATACCCGTTTTGCCGAAGCGAACCCGCTTTTGGCGCAACACGGGCCCCAACGCGACTGGAGTGCGCAACTCACCGCGACCCTCATGCACCGCGACTATTCGGTTTATGGCTTTGCGCCTGTGCTGCAAATGGGCCTAGAGCACAACAAGAGCAATGTGCCGATGCGCAACTATGACAACATCAAAGTCAGCCTAGGGGCGACGCGGAATTTCTGAGGCTGCGCGCCGCGGTGATGCTGGCTATGGTAGGACGCGGTGGCGGCGTGCGACGCAGGGTCTAGCCTGCATCGCGGTCAGGTCGCTATAGCAAGGCCTAGGGTCAGAAGCGCAGCGCGCCCCCGACAGATGCAGAGGCCGCGCCGGAATCGTCCAGGCGCAATTCGGTGCGCAATACCCATGGGTTTGAGCTGCCGAATTCGAAATCCGCGCCCACGCGCAGATACCCGACGCTGCTTTTGCCAGAGGGGGCAAAGCTTGCAGATGCGGCCCCCAGCGTCATGGTCACGTCACCGCCGCTTGCGGCAATCCCGGTCAGGCCCACATAGGGCGTGACCGTGGTAGCGCCCATTTGTATGCGTTGGCCCAGTTCCAGATCGACAAACCCCGTCACGATGTTGCGGCTGCCAATCGTCGCACCGGCCAGCGCGGCCGCGCCAACGCTACTGAACCGATAAGCGGTCACACCCGCTTGCGCCGTCAGCCGCAAACCCGTTTCGCCGTGATGCTTCAACCTCGCTGTCAAGCCGACCAACTGGCCATCCGCTTCGGCGCCGATCATCGTTCCCATGTCCAGACGGGTCATGCCAAGATATGCCGCCATGTCCAACCGTGTGCTCTCGGACAGGTCATACCCGCTGCGCAGCCCGACGGCGAGTTGTCGTTGAAAAGGCTGCCCCCCGCCATCGACATCGCCGCCGGAATAGACCGCAAACACGCCAACCGACCCGAAATCATGGCCGCCTGCGATCTGTCCTGTTTTCAGGTCAGAGCCGCCGGACACGCCATTGGCCAGCCAAGAGCCGGTGCCGCCAGACGCTGACAAGGCACTCATCCCCATCGAGTAGCCTAATTCGGCGCTCAAAAGATCAACTTGCCCGATCAGCGCGGGGTCCAACATGACCAGCGCCCCGCCGTCGTACAACACGCTGTCGATACGGAAATCGAGGATTTCCGGATCGCTGAGGAACTGCACCACGCCTGTATTCACCTCGCTGACGATCAAGCTATCGGTGCCCGCGCCCAGCTCGACCGCACCGTTGATGGTGCCGCCTGCGATTTCAAGCGAGTCGTCGCCTGCGCCAAGGTCCAGTGCAAGGCCACCGCGCCCGGTAATGGTGCCGGAATTGAACACGGTCTGTGCGCCCGTATCGGCGGGGTCCGTGTTGATACCGATATTTCCTTCGATCAGCCCGCTATTGGTTATGGTCGAGGCGTCAGACGACGGGTCAAAGTCGATCGCGTCTTGCGTGCCGACAGCGAGGATCGTGCCGGAATTGACGATTGTGCCACTGTCTAGGTCAATGCCATCCTGATCCCCGCCGATGGACCGAATGATGCCGCTATTGGTGATCGTCGCATTGCGTGCGGCATTTACCGCATCGTCACCGGCTTCGATCAGGCCTGCATTCGTCAGGGTCGCATCATCAGTGTTGATGTTGACACCTTCATCATCGGCGTAGATCTCGCCGGTCGCATGGTTGATGACCGTCGCGTTGTCTTCCAGCTGGACGCCATCATCCGTGCCCCGGATCGTGCCGTAATTCTCGACAACTCCATCATTGTCGATATTGACGCCATCGCCATCAAGGCCCGTGATGGTGCCGTGGTTTATGACGGTATTGCCGTTATCGCCTTGCACGCCGTGGTCATTCTGCCCGGTCAGAGTGCCGAAATTGGTGAAATTGTTGTCGTCGTCGAATTCAAAGGCCTGATCCGCGCCGGTGATGACCGCACCGGTCTGAACGGTGAGCGTCGCGTCATCCAGACCGTCATCGACAATACCGATCCCGGTGCCGGCGCACGCAATCACATCACCGTCGCTTGGCGCGGCTGGGGTGCAGGTCTGCTGTGCGACAACAGGTGCGCCGAACGCGGCGCAGATGGCAATTACCGAAATAGAGGTCAGCGGGCGGTTCAGCATTGAATATCCCTCGGGCGTCATATTGTTTGCCAAAGGGGTAGCGCCGGTTTGTAACGCTCTCGTGACCAATGCGGGAAGTGGTGTGATTGGTGCCGCCCGCGCCCGATTAGACCGCCATCTCGGCCCAGATCGGCACATGGTCCGACGGCTTCTCTTCCCCCCGCACCGCGCGGTCTATGCCGCAATCCTGCAACCAGTCGGCGGCATAGGGGCAGAGCAGGATATGGTCGATGCGAATGCCGTCATTGCGGTCCCACGCACCCGCCTGATAATCCCAGAAGGTATAGCTTTCGGGGGCCTGCATGCGGGCGCGCAGTGCATCTGTCAGGCCAAGATTGACCAGCCGCCGGAACGCCGCGCGCGAGGGCAGGCGGTAGAGCGCGTCATGCTCCCACGCTTTGGGGCGCGCGGCATCCTCTGGCTGCGGGATGATATTGTAATCACCCAGCATGACAAACGGGGTCTCATCCGTCAGAAGCGCTTCGGCCCGCGCGCGCAGCCGGTCCATCCATGCCAGCTTATAGGCGTATTTGCCGCCCGGCACGGGTTCGCCCGCATCGTCCAATTCCACCGGGTTGCCATTGGGCAGATACAAACCGCAAACCCGCAGGTCATGCGCTGCACCCTTCACGGTGGCTTCAATATACCGGGCCTGCGCATCGTCATCATTTCCGGGCAGCCCGCGGGTTACATCCGACAGCGGAAGCTTGCTGGCAATCGCGACCCCGTTAAAGCCCTTTTGACCGTGGGTTTCCAGTTGGTAGCCGCGATCTTCGAATATCTCGCGCGGGAAGCCGTCATCCACCGATTTGATTTCCTGCATCACCAGCACATCGGGCTGAAACGCATCCAGCCAGCGGGTCAGCGCGGGACCACGCGCCTTGATGCCGTTGATGTTGAAGCTGACCAGTTTCATAGATGCCCCCTGCCTGTCGGGGCCATAGTTGCCCCGCCCTTGCAGGCAGGGCAAGGGGTTACTCTGCCGCGACCGGTGTCTGGTCGACCAGCGCGACGATATCCATCATGATCTGGTTCAGTTTGAAATCCTTGGGGGTGTAGACCTGCGCCACACCCATGGCACGCAGGCGGGCGGCGTCATCTTCGGGGATGATCCCGCCGACAATGACCGGCACATGCGCCAGACCCTCTGCGCGCAACTGCGCCATCAGGTCAGCCATAAGCGGCATATGGCTGCCCGACAGGATCGACAGGCCAACGACATGCGCGTCCTCGTCGCGCACGGCGGCGACGATTTCGGCAGGTGTCAGGCGAATACCCTCATAGGCAATTTCCATCCCGCAGTCGCGGGCACGCGCCGCGATCTGTTCGGCCCCGTTGGAATGCCCGTCCAGCCCCGGCTTGCCGACCACGAATTTCAGCTTGCGGCCCAGCTTGGTGCTGACGGCATCGACGGCTTCGCGCACATCCTCCAGCCCCTCGGTACGGTTGGACGGCGCGCGCGCTACCCCCGTCGGGCCGCGATAAAGGCCAAAGGCCGCGCGCACGGTTTCGCCCCATTCGCCGGTCGTGGCACCCGCTTTCGCCGCCGCAATCGACGGGGCCATCACGTTGCGCCCGTCGCGCGCGGCGGCGCGCAGGTCTGCCAGCGCCGCCTTGACCGCCGCCTCGTCGCGGGTGGCGCGCCAGTCGTTCAGGCGACCGATCTGGTCGGCCTCTGCCTCTGGGTCGGACACCATGATCGCGTCCTCGCCGGTGGTCAGGGGCGATGGTTCGGTTGTGGTGAACTTGTTCACCCCGACCACGACGGTTTCACCGGTTTCAATACCGGCAATGCGCTCTGCATTCGCCTCGACCAGACGCGATTTCATATACTCGATGGCTTTGACCGCGCCGCCCATCTCGTCGATGCGGGCCAATTCCTCGCGCGCGCCTTGGGCCAGTTCGGCCACCTTGCGGTCAATCGCAGGGTTGTTGTCGAACAGATCGTCATATTCCAACAGGTCGGTTTCATAGGCCAGAACCTGTTGCAAGCGCAGCGACCATTGCTGATCCCACGGGCGCGGCAGGCCCAGCGCCTCGTTCCACGCGGGCAGTTGCAACGCGCGGCAACGGGCCTTTTTCGACAGTGTCACCGCCAGCGCTTCGATCAGAATGCGGTAGACGTTATTTTCCGGTTGCTGTTCGGTCAGGCCAAGGCTGTTCACCTGCACCCCATACCGGAACCGGCGGTATTTCGGGTCGTCTATGCCGTAGCGGTCGCGGCATATCTCATCCCACAGGTCCACGAAGGCGCGCATCTTGCACATCTCGGTCACGAAGCGGATACCTGCGTTCACAAAGAACGAAATGCGCCCCACCATCTGCGGGAAATGTTCTGCCGGAACCTTGGTTTTCAGGTCATCCAGCACCGCGCAGGCGGTCGCCAGCGCAAAGGCAAGTTCCTGCTGTGGCGTGGCCCCCGCCTCTTGCAGGTGGTAAGAACACACGTTCATCGGGTTCCATTTGGGTAGGTGTTCGCGCGTATAGGCCGCGACATCGGTGATCATCCGCATCGACGGTTCGGGCGGGCAGATATACGTTCCGCGCGACAGGTATTCCTTGATCAGGTCATTCTGCACCGTGCCGCTCAGCTTGGACACATCCGCGCCCTGCTCTTCGGCCACCGCGATATACAGCGCCAGCAACCATGGCGCCGTCGCGTTGATGGTCATCGAGGTGTTCATCTGCTCCAGCGGGATCGCGTCGAACAAAAGCCGCATATCGCCCAGATGGCTGACCGGCACGCCGACCTTGCCGACCTCGCCCTTCGACAATTCGTGGTCGCTGTCATAGCCCGTCTGCGTGGGCAGATCGAAGGCGACAGACAAGCCTGTCTGCCCCTTGGACAGGTTGTTGCGGTAGAGCGCGTTCGACGCGCGCGCCGTCGAATGCCCGGCATAGGTCCGAAACAGCCAGGGCTTATCCTTTTGCGGCGTGGCTTTTGTGTCGGTCATGCGGGCCTCCGGCAATGCGTGCGAAACTTTTTTGCCTAAACACCTGCAAAAGACGCAAGATAATGTCAAGCGCTAATCGCTGCATTGCGGCAATGCGCGCAGGCGGCTTATCGCCCGAACACCCGGTAATACAGCCAATCGGGCAGGAAATTGCCGCCGCGGAACACCAGTGAGAACAGCTTGGGGAACGCGCGCTGGAACTTTTCCGAGCGCATGAGCATCATCATTTCATCCGCCGCCGCCTCTGGTTCCATGATGAACGGCATGGCGAAATCGTTCTTCTCTGTCAGCCGGGTGCGGATGAACCCCGGCACCGCCAGTTGCACATCCACCCCCGTGCGGCGCAGATCGCAATGCATGGACTCCGCCAGATGCATCAGCCCCGCCTTGGACGACGCATAGCCAATCGCACCGGGCAAGCCCCGGTAGCCCGAGAGCGAGCCTGTAATCACCACATGCCCCGCCCCGCGCGCGACCATGGCGGGCACAACCTGCCCCAGCACGCGGACGGCACCGGTCAGGTTCACGTCGAACATTGCCTCTGCCTGTTCCGGGTTCCAGTCTTGCGCCGGAAAGGGCCAGTAGACACCGGCCAGAAAGACCAATCCGTCGACCGCGCCGACCTGGTCTGCCGCCGCCACAACAGACGCGCGGTCCGACACGTCGCAGGCCACCACGCGGGCCGGACCGGGCAGGCTGTCTGCCAAGGCTTGCAGCGCGTCGGTGCCGCGCGCGCTCAAAACCAGTTCGACACCTGCTTTCGACAGCTTTTCAGCCAGCGCACGCCCCAACCCTTCAGAGGCCCCGACCAGCCAATAGGTCTTGCCCGATAGCTTTCTCATGCGTCCACCTTTCGCATTGTCGCCACCAATTCCGCGACCTTGATCCCGTATTTGCGAAACTGGCTGCGGTTCACGATCGTGGTCTCGTCTATCAGATACAGCCAGTCGGTGACATCCAGCGCGTGCCCTCCCGCGCTTTCGGGCAGCCGGATCGTGTAGCACAACTGCACGGCGGCGCCCTTTTGCGTGCCCTCGCCACGGCCGACCAGATCGTCGGCCTCTGCCCGGATACGCCCGCCGCTTAGCAGTGTCAGCCGCCATTCGCGGTCCTGCTCGGTGCCGCTGTCATAGCGGAAATGTTCGGCCAGCGTGCCGCTGTCGCCGTCCCATGTGCCGTGCATATCTGCGGTAAACCGCGATGACACGCGCCCCATCGGTCCGTAGATCACACCCTCGCAGGTCATTGGTCCCGACAGATGCTTGCGGATGTCGAATGCGGGTTCCATCGCGGCATAATCCTGCGGTGTCTGGGCGGGAAAGCGCATGAACCGCTGCACCGCCGCTACCAGCGCCAGCATCAGCGCCATACCGGCCAGCAGGGTCAGGAATGTGGTCATCATCAACTCTCCTTCAAAGGGGTCAGCGCCAGCAGCGCGAAGGCGCAGGCCTTCAGCGCTGTAGGCAATGCCGCGTATAGCAGTACCAGCGCCGTCAGCGCGGTGTCGGAATTGTCGGTGCCCTGCTCGAATCCCGCCATGTCCAGCGTCGGGAACACGATCAGCGCCGCAAGCGCCAGCGTGGCCTTGGTCACAAACGCCCATAGGCCAAAACCCTGCGCGGCCTCTGGCGACAGCTCTGCCATGCGGCGTGAGAAAATGGCGGGCAGAAGCGTCAGATCCGCCCCCATGCCAAAGCCCGACAGAATACAGATAACGGCGAAGGCCGTCAGGTCGCCCGGCCCCAGCGTCAGCACAAACGCGAAACTGGCCATGGCCAGCGCCATCCCGATCAAGAGCGCAGTTTTTGCGCCGAAGCGTTTGGCGACCTGCGCCCAGACCGGCGCGCTTGCGGCGGCGGCCAGAAACAGCAGCACCAACAGCGGCCCCTCTGCCCCGTCGGTGCGCAGCACGGCTTCGGCGTAAAACAGAAACAGGGTCGAGGTGATGGCCACGGGTGTAGCGTTCACCAGCGCAATCGTCAGCAGGCGGCGGGCGGTGGCATCTTTCAACACGTCGCGGACAGTGGGGCCAACCGCCGACAGGTCGGGGCGAAAGCGCGGCCATTCGGCGCGCATGGCCAGCGCCGCGACAAGGGCCACGACCACAAAGCCGAAGGCAAACCCGGTGAACGGCGCGGGGAGGATGTTTTCCAGCGCGACCGGCGCGGCTGCGGCAACGCACACGCCCGCCAGCGCCCCGCTTTCACGCCATGCGGCCAGCCGGACATGCCCGCCCTGCCCCATGCCAGCGCCGCGCGCGGCACCTGTGGCGTAAAAACAGATGGTCAGAAAGGAATAGGCGGTGAACAGCACTGTGATCGCAATCGCAAACCATGCCAGCGGCCAGAACATGGGCTCGACCGCGAACAGCATGACCATCGCGCCCGACAGCGCAACCACTGCCGTTGCCGTCGCCTGCCCGCGCCATGCCCCAAGCCGCGCCGCCAGCCACCCGAGCGCCGGATCTTGCACGAAGTCCAACCCGCGCAGCACGAACAAAACGGTGCCCAGCGCCGCCAAAGAGACCGCGTATTCATCGACGTAGAAATAGGGGGCGTGAATATAGATCGGCAGCCCCGCCATCGCCAGCAACCCGCCATAAAGCGAGTATCCCCACAAACGGGGGGCTTGTGCTATCGCGGCGGCATCGCTCACTGGCTAACCTCTTCCACCGGCGGCACGGGGCGGTTGCGAAAGCGCGCGCCTTTCCACCACAGTTTCAGTGCCTGCCAGTGGATCAGCGCCAGCACGCGGCGTGACCCCATGCGCGCGACCATCGCACGCAGGATCGCGGCGTTGCCCAAGGGTTTACGCGCGCCGGTCAGCGTGGCGACCAGCCCCGCATTCTCGGCCTCTGTATCCTGACGGTAGCCGATGCGGATGTTCACCTTGTCCGGCGTCATCTCTACGTGGAAGCTGTAATCGCCTTCGACCGGCTGGAAGGGTGAGACATAGAATATCTTGCGCGCCTGCAATTCATCGCTGGGCAAAATCGCCGAGCGGTCGGGTTTCACGCACAGGTAGGAATGGCGGTCGCCGTAAGTGTTGTTCACCTCTGCCACCATGGCGCGCAACGCTCCCGCTTTGTCATGGCATAGCCAAAAACTGACGGGGTTGAACAAATGCCCCAAGACGCGCGGTTGGGTCAGCAGCATCAGGCGGCCATCGGTCACGCCCTCTAACTGGTGTTCGGCCAGCACCTCGCGCACCCAAACAGCCCCGCGCCCCTGCCCCGGCATACCGCCATGATCACGGTCCGACAGGCTGGCAATGTTGCGCTTGTCGCGTGACAGCAGACGGGGCGTTTGTAATTTGGCCTCTGCGTCAAACAGCACGTAATCGACCGCGTAGGTAAACCGGTTGTTTACCGGCCCACGCCGCCCGTGAAAGGTCTGGCCTGCGATATGCTCGACCGTGCTCATGCCACAGCCGCCAGTTTACGCGCGCGCGCTTCCATCGCGCGGGCCACATCGACCGCGCTTTTGAACCCGTCCTCGTGAAAACCACTATGCAACCACGCCCCGGTGAACCATGTGCGGTTGCGTCCGTTCATGTCGCGCACGGCGCCTTGCGCGTCCAGCGCGGCGGCGTCGTAGACCGGGTGGTCAAAGCTGTAAGTGTCGTAAATGCACTCCTCTCGGACCGGATGGTTGGCGTTAAGTGTCACGAAAATCGGGTCATCCTGCGGGATGGGCTGAAGCGAGTTCATCCAGTAACTGAGCGAGATGCGCGCGCGATCTTCCGGCCCGCGTTCGGTATAGGCCCAGCTTGACCATGTCTTGCGCCGCTTGGGCATGAAATCGGCATCGCAATGCAACACGGCGTCATTTGTCTGGTAGCGCACGGCGCCCAGTGCGCGGCGCTCGGCCTCTGTCGGGTCCGCCAGTAGGCGCAAGGTGATGTCGGAATGGGTGGCAAAGATCACCTCGTCAAAACGTTCGGCCTCTGCCCCCCGCGCCTTTATCTGCACGCCATCGACACCGCGCGTGACCTGCTCGACGGGGGTGCCCGCCCGCAGGTTGACGCCTGCGCGCTCCAGATAAGCACTCAACCGGGAAACATATTCAATCGAACCGCCGCGCACCGTGTGCCATTGGTGCTGGCCATTGGCACTTAGCAGCGCATGGTTGCGGAAGAACTCCATCATTGCGGTGGCGGGGAAATCTAGGATCTTCACGGTCGGTGTTGACCAGATCGCGCCAGAAAACGGCAGGATATAGCGGTCGCGGAACCACGCGCTTGTGCCGAGCTTGTCCAGCAATCCGCCGATGGTCAGGCCGGGATTGGCCAAAGCCACGCGATGGCCATTCTTGTTGAAATGCAGAATATCGCGCACCATGCGCAGGTGGCGCGGGTCCAGTGCCGCACGGCGGGTGGCGAACACCTGATCCAGAGAGCCAAGCCCGTATTCGTAACGTCCGGCATCGAACGACGCGCAAAAGCTCATATTTGACGGCGCGGTCGGCACATCAAGCTTTTCGAACAGCGCGGTCAGGTTGGGATAATTCACATGGTTGAATACGATAAATCCGGTATCCACCGGCTGATCGCCGCGCTTTCCGGCAATCACTGTGCGCGCATGGCCGCCCAAGCGGGGTTCAGCTTCGAACAACGTAACGCGATGGCGCTGCGACATAAGGTAGGCGCCCGCCAGCCCCGAAATGCCCCCGCCGATTATCGCAATCCGCCGCGCGGGCATGTCAATCATTTCAAAGGGCATAGTGTCTCCGTTACTTGACAGTCTGAAAGCCGCGATGTGGGCATTGTGTGTTTTACGCGGGGTATGAACTGCCGGATCAAAGGGAAAAACATCTCATATCTGTGCATATTTTTTGATCCGGCTGTGCGCCAATACCGTATGTCAGGTATGTTTGACAGTTTCCAGCCTCTCACGGTGCCTCGACACGCGCCCGCCTTGCCCCATATGATGCGGCAAAAGCGGTTCGCTTGGGCCGTGCGACAGGGGCTGAAACGTGTGAGCAGCGACAAAGACAAAGATTGGGGTGCCGCGCTACGCCGCGTTGCCGATGCGCAAGATCGCGACGCTTTCGCGGAGCTGTTCGGCCATTTCGGTCCCCGCGTTAAAGCCTATCTGATGAAATCGGGGGCGGATGCTGCCAGTGCGGAAGAATGCACACAAGATGTGATGGTCACGGTCTGGCGCAAGGCCGGCCAGTTCAACCCGGCGCGGGCCTCTGCCGCGACATGGATATTCACCATCGCGCGGAACCGGCGCATCGACATGCTGCGTCGCGACAACCGGCCCGACCCCGAAGACCTGCCATGGGGGCCCGAAGCGGAACCCGATCAGGAAGACGCGCTCTCGTTGCAACAGGAAACGGAAAAGCTTGCCAATGCGCTGCGCGAGCTTCCCGAAGCGCAGCGCAGCATGATCGAACGGGCCTATTTCAACGACCTGTCGCATAGCGAAATTGCGGATGCGACAGGTTTGCCCCTTGGCACAATAAAATCGCGGATCAGATTGGCGCTGGAAAGGCTGCGCCACTCCTTGAGTTAAGAAAGCAACGACGATGATTACCCACCACCTGAACGACAATTTGTTGATGGCCTATTCGGCAGGTTCGCTGCCGGAGGCGTTCAACCTTGTGGTTGCGACACATATCTCGGTTTGTGATGACTGCCGGGCGCGGCTGGCCGGGTTCGATGCTTTGGGCGGCGCATTGATGGAAGACGACGAGGCCGACCTTGCCGAAGACTCGCTTGCCAACGTGATGGCGCGGATCAAATCTGGCGCGGCAACGGCGAAACCGGCACCAAAACCGCGCGACCCGGTCCTGCCATCGCCACTGGTTGACGCGATAGGCGGCGGGCTGGACGCCGTGCAATGGCGCCCCGTGGGAGGCGGCGTGCGGCAGGCGATCCTGCGCACATCTGACAAGGCAAGCGCGCGCTTGTTGCATATTCCCGCTGGCGCGGCAGTGCCCGATCACGGACACCAAGGGCTGGAATTGACGCTTGTGCTGCAAGGCGCGTTTCGCGACGAAGAGGCCCGCTTCGCACGCGGAGATGTCGAGATCGCGACACAAGATACCCAGCACACGCCGATCGCGGAGCCGGGGGCGGATTGCATCTGCCTTGCTGCGACAGACGCGCCGCTGAAATTCCGCGCGATACTGCCGCGACTGGCGCAACCCTTCCTGCGGATTTGACGCAGGTCAAGGCCGGACCAAGGTTCACACTGTAAGGATTGGGGCGACACTCAACACAGGATTGCCCCATGAATTACCCCGATTTCATCGACGCAACGCGCGATCAGAGCCGTGCGTTGTTCAAGACCATTCCCGACACGATGAAAGGCTTTGGCGCGCTGTCGAATGCCGCAAAGGAAAGCCCTGCGATTGGTGTGAAGGAAAAAGAATTCGTCGCGCTTGGCATTGCCGTCGCCGTGCGCTGCGAACCTTGCATCGCCTTTCATGTCGAAGCCCTGATGAAGGCGGGTGCAACCCGCGAGGAACTGGGCGATGTGTTGGCAATGTGCATCCAGATGGGCGGCGGCCCGGCTGTGATGTATGCAGGCAAGGCGCTGGAATGTTGGGACCAATTGACCGCAGCCTGACCAGACCGTGTGACCCAGCGCCGTGTGCTGCGCCGGTGCCCGACAAATTGTTGACCCGGTTCACACAAAAAAAACCCCGCCATTTCTGGCGGGGTAAGTGGGCGCCCCGGCGGGTAACACAGGGCACCGGCGGTAACTGGGGTCAATCGTGCATCTCGGCCCGGATTTGCTGGCGCAAGATGTCGATTGGAATAAGTTTGCCGTCACGCTTGAACTGCCAATAGGTCCAGCCGTTACAGGATGGCGCGCCTTCAAGCGCGGCACCGACCTGATGGATAGACCCGCGATGTTCGGCACTGACCAGCGAGCCGTCGACGCGCAACTTGGCCGCCTGCCCGCGTGAATTTACCAAGACCTCGCCGGGACGCAACAGGCCGCGTTCGACAAGCTGGCCAAAGGCCACCCGCGGCTGCGCCCGTTTGGACAGCGTGGTCACAAGCGCCGCACCATCCAGCGGGCGCACCTGGCCCAACCGTTTGGCAGCGACCTTCCGATAACTTTCTTCGCGCTCTATCCCGATATAGCGGCGGCCCAGCAGCTTGGCGACGGCACCCGTGGTGCCCGTGCCAAAGAACGGGTCCAACACCACATCGCCGGGATTGGTCGTGCCGACCAGCACGCGGTGCAGCAAGGATTCGGGCTTTTGCGTGGGATGGGCCTTCTCGCCGTTGTCGTCTTTCAGGCGTTCATGGCCCGAACAAATCGGCAGCACCCAGTCCGACCGCATCTGCACGCCTTCGTTCAGTTCCTTGAGCGCCTCATAGTTGAAGGTATATTTCGCACCCTCGGATTTCGAGGCCCAGATCATCGTCTCATGCGCGTTGGTCAGACGTTTGCCGCGAAAATTGGGCATGGGGTTGGATTTGCGCCAGACCACGTCGTTCAGCAGCCAATAGCCCTGATCCTGGAGCGCTGCGCCGACCCTGAAAATATTGTGATAGGATCCGATAACCCAGATCGCGCCGTTGGGTTTGAGCAGTCGGCGTGCAGCGGCCAGCCATTGGCGCGTGAACTGGTCATAGGCCTTGAAGCTGTCGAACTGGTCCCATGCATCATCAACCGCATCGACGCGACTGTTATCCGGGCGGTGCAGATCACCGCGCAATTGCAGGTTATAGGGTGGGTCCGCAAAGATGAGATCGACACTTGCCTCGGGCAGGCCGTTCATCACCTCTATGCAATCGCCGTCCAGTATATGGTCTATTGGGAGCATGGTCGCACCCTTTGCCGCGTCTTTGACTGCCATCTTTGCCTCTGCTCCCACGCTTTGGCGCGTGTTGTTGAGAGCGAACATGAGTCATGCTGGCCGTTTCGTCAATTTCTATTTGAATCAGGGCTTTAAAAAACTTTCTTCAAGTAGATTCAGGACACAAGATTTTGCGTATCGGCTTGAATGATCGTCTATGCTCAGGGGTTGGGCCAAGGTTGGCTATGGCATTTAGGTGACACTTGGTCGGATAACCGGCGTTCCGTTCCCAGCCATAGCCGGGGTAGTGCTGCGCCAGTTCGGCCATGATCGCATCGCGCGCGGTCTTGGCAATAATGGAAGCGGCCGCAACCGACATGCTGCGCCCGTCGCCTTTGACCACGGCTTGCGCGGGGCAAGCAAGGTTTTTGGGCAATCGGTTCCCGTCGATCAACAAATGGTCCGGCGCGACCCGAAGGGCAGAAACCGCCCGATGCATCGCAAGGAAGGTCGCTTGCAGAATATTGAGTTTGTCTATCTCCGCAGGGCTCGCGTGGCCTATCCCTATATCGGCATGGGTCTGGATATGTTCGGAAAAGACAAGTCGGGCCTTTGCGCTCAGCTTCTTGGAGTCGCGCAAACCGGCGGGCAGATGGTCCGGGTCCAGCCAGACCGCCGCCGCTGTGACAGGGCCACACAGCGGGCCGCGTCCGACCTCGTCCACCCCCACAACGCGGCAAGCGCCTTGCCCGATGGCAAGACGCTCATAGCTGAAATCGGGGATAGTTGGCCGTATCGACATACGGCATCATGCGCGCGCGACCGGTCCGAAAGCAAGCGCTCAGCCCGTGATATAGCCGCTCCGGCGCAGGCAGCGTGCGCCATAGACCGCGCCTTTCCACTCTCCGACCACGCAACGCTGCGGCAGGCCGCGCAGCCCTGCACGGTGCAGGCAACGGCCCTGATATGCGTTGCGCAGGTGTCCGTTTGCACGAACCGTGATCTGGCAGCGATGCGGCAGGACCGTGGCGCGGTGTGTCCGTTTGGGGCGTGGGTCGTAATGCCTGCGACCGTCCCGCTCGGCATGCACCGCCCCGGCGATGATGGCGAGTGCGGCGGCGCCGAACAAAAGCTTTGCCGCATCGTCAGAGGCACGGGCCGGCGCAGCAGTGGTCGCGAACAGCCCCATGGCAAGCACCAAAGCCGCAAAGACAGAGGTAAGACGTGTTGGCAGGGTCATGGCAGGGTTCCTTTCAAGATTTCCATGACAAACCCTGGGCTGTGCATGCTTGGACAAGCAATAACCGGGCCGTGTTATCCGATGACATCGGCCCAGACCCTGTGGGATATTGCATATCGAAGCGCTTGGTGTCAGCGTTTCTGACATGAAACACATTCTTGCACACACCGCGTTCCTGATTGCTATGGCGCTTGCGACGCAAGCCTCTGCGCAGTGCTTCGCGGACTACAAGGCCAAGCAGGACAACCCGTTGCGACTGCAATACGGGCTGATCGAATTGCCCGCGTCGGCCTGCGGCTCCATCGGCGCGGCAACACGCTACGCGGCACCGGTCATTGCACGGTCCGGCTGGACCTTGTTGCAGATAGAATCCTTCCTGACCCAAGCCCAGTTCGATGCGAGGAGTGCCAATGCCGGGGCCATCCATCTCCGCCGCTGACCTGACGCGGCGCGGCAGCCGTGCCCTCATCCTTGGGATCGGGGCGATTGTGGGCGTGCTGGCGCTGACGGCGGTGCTGCTGTTTCTGAACCTGCCCGATGCCAATGCCTTCAATGCGCGGGTGGAACGGGTCTTTGTGGAAAACGCCGACCTGACCACGGGGGCAGAGATCAAGCTACTGGAAATTCTGGCGCAGTCGGGCACCGCGTTTTCCGAAACACTGGTCAGCTACCGGATCGTGATTTTCGTGCTGCTGGTTTTCGCCACGGGGCTTTTGGTGACATCGCTGTTCATGGTGGTGACGTTGGTGGTGCTGAACCGGCGCCTGGCAACGGTGGAAAAGCAGGGGTTGCAGGTATCTTCGCTGTTGATCGACCGCGCCACCAATACCGTGGGCATAAACGACATGGAATTTCGCCTGACCCCGGCGGCGGTCGAAACGCTCGCCGTGCTGGCCGAAGCGCGGCTGGATGACGACATGCTGACCGGGTCCGCGATAGAAGCCGTCATTTCTGGCCGGTCCGAGGCCGACTGCGACGAGGCAGCCGGGGCGACCCGCATAAAGCGGCTACGCGACAGCCTTGGCAACCAGTTGGTCAGCGAGGTTCTGGTGAAGAATGTCGCGCGTCAAGGCTATATGCTAGCCATTGACGCGCGCGTGATTGATCTGCGTTAGGCAGACAGCCTAGTTCGCCGGCGCTTTCACCTTGCGCAGATAGGGCAGGACGACCTCGACCTCGCCGAATTTTTCGCGCGCGGCGTCTGTATCCAGCCCCAGACCGACGATCATGTCGTCGCCTGCTTCCCAGTTGGCAGGGGTAGCCAACGGCTGGCCCTTGGTCGCGATAATCGCATCCAGCGCGCGCAGGATCTCGGCAAAGTTGCGACCAACCGACATGGGGTAAATCAGCGCCAGTTCCAGTTTCTTGTCCGGCCCGATGATGAACGTCGTGCGCACCGTCGCGGTATCGGCGGCAGTGCGACCGTCGGGCAGGTAGGCGTCGGCGGGCAGCATGTCGAATAGCTTGGCAATTTCCAACTTTTCATCGGCAAAGATGGGAAAGTTCAGCGGGTTTCCTGATACTTTTTCGACATCGGCCTTCCACTGCAAGTGTTCTTCAACCGGATCGATGGAAACACCCGCGATCTTGCAGTTGCGCTTGGCGAACTCGCCCGCCATCGCGGCGGCTTCGCCAAATTCGGTCGTGCAGACCGGGGTGAAGTCTTTTGGATGGCTGAACAGGATCGCATAGCTGTCACCGATCCAGTCATGGAAGGTCAGCGTGCCTTCGGTGCTGTCTGCGGTGAAATTCGGGACGGTATCGTTGATACGCAGGGACATATGATCTCCGGTGTGGTTGAGGGCGTGGCGAGCCATCTCGCCCCATTTAGAACGATTCCAACTATCACATTCAAACATCGCATTTTGAATGCGACATTTCGCCCTGCCCTTGCGAGTGCAGAGCCTTGATGCGACAGTGCCCGCACCTACAGGAGGATCGGATGCAGGACAAACGACAATTCTATATCGGCGGCGCATGGGTCGCCCCTGAATCGGACACCGAGATGGAGGTGATCGACCCGTCGTCCGAAGAGGTTTGCGGCATCATCACACTTGGCGCGCAAGCGGATACTGATGCCGCCGTGGCCGCTGCGAAACGCGCCCTGCCCGGCTGGATGCACGCAGACCCGGCCGCTCGGCTGGAAGCGGTAAAGCGTGTCCTTGCGCAATATCAGGCGCGCGCCGACGATCTGGCCCAAGCCATGAGCCTTGAGATGGGCGCGCCCATCGACCTTGCACGCAGCTCGCAATATGGCGCGGGCGAGTTCCATATCCGCAATTTCATCCGCGCGTTCGAACAGGTCGAATTCGACGCACCCTTGGGCGACCATGCCCCCGACACACGCATCATTCGTGAAGCCGTGGGCGTTTGCGCGCTGATTACGCCGTGGAACTGGCCGATGAACCAGATCACGCTCAAGGTTATTCCGGCATTGCTGGCGGGCTGCACGATGGTGTTGAAACCGTCAGAAATCGCACCGCTTTCAGCGCATATCTGGGCGGAAATCATGGACGCCGCCCACCTGCCCGAAGGCGTGTTCAACATGGTGCATGGCGACGGGCCGGGCGTGGGCACGCAGCTCTCAAGCCATGCGGATGTGGATATGGTTAGCTTCACGGGCTCTACCCGCGCGGGCATTGCTATTTCCAAAAACGCGGCAGAGACCCTGAAACGTGTGCATCTGGAACTGGGCGGCAAAGGTGCGAATATCGTCTTTGCCGATGCCGATGAAAAAGCGGTCAAGCGCGGTGTGCTGCATTGCTTTCAAAACACCGGCCAATCGTGCAACGCACCGACACGGATGCTGGTGGAACGCAGCATTTACGAGCAGACCGTCGAACAGGCAACGGCCCTTGCGCAGGCCACGCAGGTCGGCCCAGCCAGCCAAGCGGGCCGCCATATCGGGCCGTTGGTCAGTGCGGCGCAGTTCGACAAGGTGCAGGGGTTGATCGAAACCGGCCTTCAGGAAGGTGCACGGCTGGTCGCCGGCGGGCTGGGTCGGCCCGACGGTATGAACCGGGGCTATTTCACCCGGCCCACCGTTTTTTGCGATGTCACCCCCGACATGACCATCGCCCGCGAGGAAATCTTTGGCCCTGTTTTGTCCATCATGCCCTTCGAGGGTGAGGACGAGGCCATCGCGCTGGCCAATGACACGCCTTATGGCCTGACCAACTATGTGCAAAGCTCTGATGGCGCGCGGCGCAACCGTATAGCGCGGCGCCTGCGCTCCGGCATGGTAGAAATGAACGGAAAGTCACGCGGTGCGGGCGCGCCATTCGGCGGCATGAAGCAGTCGGGCAACGGGCGCGAAGGCGGCATCTGGGGGATAGAGGATTTTCTAGAGGTCAAGGCGGTCTCTGGCTGGGATGTCGGGCAACCGTAAACCCAACCATTTTCCCCTAAAACCTGCGCCTCATGGTCATGTTTACGGGCTGTCTGATCTTTGCCAATATCCGCGCTGCCCTGCGGCGGCGCGGTCAATGGCCGTATAACGCCATATATATCCCGAACGCTCCGACAATGATCAGGCTAAGAGCCCATACCAGATCAAGGTTGAACCATGTCCGCGACAGGAATTTCAGCCCGACATAGAAATAGATGACTGCGGCGATTGCCCCGCCCGCAACTGTCATTGCCAACGTATGCGCAAGGGCGACGGCGAAGGCCACCGTGATGTTCTGCCCCATAAGATCGCGCGCTGCCTCGTGTCCGGCATCGGCAAGATCGGCATCGCAAATGCCCAGATAGATCGGCACCAGCATGAGCCCTGCGCCATGTGCCATAGCTGCCAGAAATGACCACAGCACCAGCCGGGATGGTGCCACACGCGCCAGAAAGCGCGGGTGCCTGCGGTTGATCACCAGATAGACACCGGCCGCAACCACGAGCAGGCCCGCGCCGATCCGCAATTCGGTTTCCCAGCGGATCAGGGCTGTCATCATGGAGAATGGCAACAGGATCGCCAGCATCGCCAATAGGTGCCCGAGCGCGAGCGCGGCGATCGCCTTGGCCATCGCACGGTGCCGCCCCTCCATCAGGCCGGCCGACACTGCCAGCGGCCAACCCATTCCGGGATTCACACCATGATAGACACCCGAAAAGATGACGGCCCCCCAAAGGGCCGCCAGCGTGTTTGCATCCAGTTCCATTCAGACGTTGGGATAGCAGAAGCTGTCGGTCGAGCAGTCGCCCCCTTCCAGCCGGATCTGGTGCGCGCGGTGGCCTTTTGGGAAATCGATGTAGAAATCGCGGTCCAGCGTCAGCCCGCCATTTTCACCCACATGCGCCATGACCATCTGCCCGCCATCCTGTCCGGGGTAGAACTGCGTGTCCCACGTGGAATAAAGCGAGTTGGTCCAGTAGACGCGTTTGCCGTCGCGGCTGATCTCGACCATCTGGGGCCCGAAGGCGAAATCGCCGCCGCCGGGGTGTTTCGTGCCGCGCGCGATACCGCCCAACTCGACCTTGCCGGTCAGCTTGGGGTTCATCGGGTCGGACACGTCATACTGGTGCATCTCACCCAAGCCCCAGCAGGCAACATACAGGTATTTGTCGTCAAGGCTCAGGTCGATATCCGTCACCAGCGGTGGGACGGCCCCAAAGCCCTGCAACAGCGGCGGCAGGTTTTCGGGGTCTTCTGGGCGCGGGTCGATGGTGATGGTTTTCTTTGATTGCCACGTCCCATCCTCGCCGCGCCACCATGTAAAGATCGCGCCTTGCAGATTGGTCGTGTCCACCACCACACCGCAGAACCCGTAGGATTTCTTGGGATCATGCGCGGGCCGGATTTCCAGCGCCATCTGGTAGTTTTCACCGAAATCCATGGTCTGGATGTTCTTCCGGCGGCGCAAATCCCAGAAATGGATGGAGTGGCCGTATTTGTTCGACAGCAGGTCTTCGGGCACAACCCCGTTCTCATATTGCGGCGGCAGGCCCCATTCGGAACTGACCATGTAATCCTGCGGCAGGTTCCACCAGAAATCGTAATGCTTGTCCTGCTTGCCGCGATCCATCTCATACTGGCCGATAATCTCGAACGTCTCGCAATCCATGATGAAGATGCCGGGAGGGCCATCGGTCCCATCTTCGCCACCGCCCCCAAGGGTCGAGACGTAGAT
This sequence comes from Roseinatronobacter ekhonensis, assembly GCF_900499075.1. GTDB lineage: Bacteria > Pseudomonadota > Alphaproteobacteria > Rhodobacterales > Rhodobacteraceae > Roseinatronobacter > Roseinatronobacter ekhonensis. The sequence goes on from NZ_UIHC01000021.1 coordinate 45,286, forward strand.
CCCTTCCGGCCCGCAGTGAATGGTATGGGGGCGCGAATAGCCTGTCTTGGCAAACACCTCTTCGGGTTCGATTGTCTTGTGGATCTTCAGGTCCAGCGGGTCTTTGGTGTCGATCACATATATCCGCGACGACCGGATGCCGGGCACAATCAGATAGCGCCGTTCCAGAAACGCGTGGCCCGTCAGCGGAGACAACGACGACGAACAGGCATTCCAGCCGAAATGGTGGAATTCGTCGCCCGTGTTGGGCATCAGAAGCTGGTGAACAATCGTGCCATAGCCGTCGGATTTCGGGTTCAGGTCCACAACGGCAATCCCATCGGGCTGCGACGCATCGGGGCTTAGCATGACCACGAAGCCATAGTTTTCCACCGGCGCCTGCATGGCAAGCTGCGCGGTGGCATGAAATGTCGGATCTGGTCTTAACGTCATTGTCGTCCTCCCTTGAATGAAATGGCCCTTCACGGACCCAGCCGCGTGTCGTTCCTTCCCTCGCAGTGTGGCCGCTGCCTCCTCAAACCTCGGCCACGTTGCACAGTTGAATGGCGCCGCTGACGCGGGTTGCCAGTTCTATCAGTTTTCCGCCAATCGCTTGGCGCTGGTCCTGTCCGAAACGTCGGATCGGTCCGACCGCCCCGACGCTGAATGTCGCGCCGATATTGCCTATGGACACGGGCGCAGCCACGCTGGCGATGCCAAGGTCGATTTCCTGGTCGCAATCGGCAAAGCCGCGCGCAACGATCCGTTTGAAATCCGCACGCAGGTCGGCCTCTGTTGTCTTGGTATGTTCGGTATAGGCTTTCAGCGTGCCGCCGATGATACAGGCCTGAAACTCTGGCTCGGCAAAGGCGGCAATGGCCTTTGAACAGGAACAGGCATGCATCGGCCGCACGCCCAGACCAGGATGGATATAGGCGCGGGCCGGATCATCAGGCGTCTCGACATGGATGATCTCCACCTGAGAATTGCGGAACCGCGACAGGAATACGGTTTCATTGAATTGCACCGCGGCAGCCTTCAAAAGCGGGGCTGCGGCGCGGCGCACATCGACATCGGATTTGCCCAAGAGCGCGATCCGGATCAACCGCTCGCCGATGACCACACGACCGTCGCCGGACGGCGCTTCGACCAACCCTTGGTCCTGAAGCGTCTGAAGCAATCGGTAGCAGGTTGGTTTCGGCAGTCCGGTCGCCTTTTGCACCTCGACCGCAGAGACGGGACGCCCGGCAACGGCGATAATCTCCATGACGGTGATGAGTCGTTCGAGGTGCATGTCAACCGAATCGGCTTGATTTATGAGACTGTGTCTTGAAATATGATACGGTAAACGCAGAACGCAAGATTTAACTTGGAGGATTCCCCATGCGCACGCGCGCCGCAGTTGCCCTAGAGGCCGGAAAGCCGTTGGAAATCATGGAGGTGAACCTTGACGGGCCCAAGGCCGGCGAGGTGTTGGTCGAGATCAAGGCCACGGGCATTTGTCACACGGATGAATTCACGCGCTCTGGCGCGGACCCCGAGGGGCTGTTTCCAAGCATTCTGGGCCATGAGGGGGCGGGCATTGTGTTGGAGGTGGGCGCCGGTGTGACCACGCTGAAACCGGGCGACCATGTCATCCCGCTTTACACGCCCGAATGCCGCGAGTGCTATTCCTGCCGGTCGGGCAAAACCAACCTGTGCACCGCCATTCGCGGCACCCAGGGCAAGGGGCTGATGCCCGATGGCACGACGCGGTTTTCCATGCTCGATGGCACGCCGATTTACCATTACATGGGCTGCTCGACCTTTGCCAACCACACGGTTTTGCCGGAAATCGCGCTGGCCCGCGTGCGCGACGACGCGCCCTTCGACAAGATTTGCTACATTGGCTGCGGCGTGACCACCGGCATTGGCGCGGTCATCAACACGGCGGGCGTGGAAATTGGGTCGACGGCGGCGGTGTTCGGGCTGGGCGGCATTGGCCTGAACGTCATCCAGGGACTGCGCATGGCAGGCGCGGACATGATCATCGGGGTCGACCTGAATGACGGCAAAGAGGACATGGCGCGCAAATTCGGGATGACGCATTTCGTCAACCCGTCCAAGGTCGAGAGCGTGACCGCCGAGATCACGCGGCTGACGCAGCGCGGCGACGACGCGATCGGCGGCGTGGATTACAGCTTCGACGCGACCGGCAATGTCGGCGTGATGCGCGACGCGCTGGAATGCTCGCACCGCGGCTGGGGCGTGTCCGTCATCATCGGGGTGGCCCCCGCCGGCGCCGAAATCAGCACCCGCCCCTTCCAGCTTGTCACGGGCCGCGTCTGGAAAGGCACGGCGTTCGGCGGGGCCAAGGGGCGGTCGGACGTGCCGAAATTCGTCGACTGGTACATGTCGGGCAAGATCGAGATCGACCCGATGATCACGCATAAACTGACGCTCGACCAGATCAACGAGGGGTTCGAGCTGATGCACCAAGGCAAATCCATCCGCGCGGTGGTGGAGTTTTGAGCGCAAAAGGCCGGGCCCACATACGCCCCGCCAACAACGCCGACAGCAGCGTGGTGTGCAATATCAAGGGCCTGAGCGACTTGGTATCGCTCAACGCTGAGCAACGATAAGCCGCCAAGCCGACACCCCGCAGAGCAAACCGCCCGCGATTGCAATGCCCAGCCCAATCATGGGGAATTGCACGACAGACAGCGCCGCACCGCCCCCAGACAGCATCATTCCGATCAAGACAGCGGCCAGCCACAGACCGGTCGTCATGTCCTGATCCGCTTCCTGTCGCCCCTTTTGACGTTGTGCCAAGCGCATGACGGTAAATAGCAAAAGTCCCACTGCCACAAGGATCAGCGCCAACCCGAACACGGGGCGCAGCGACGCTAGCGCCGTGCCCGTCGCGACCAGCGCCGCGCCTGTTGCGACAAGGAGCATGAGGTCGTTATCGTCAGAGTTTTTCGCCATTCAGTGCGGCTAACATCTCTGCGCTCCGAGTCGCAACATCGACGTCCAGCCAACCTGCGGGCAACGTGGCTAGCCCGTTGGGAGCGGGCGTGTCGACGCGCATTGCCTGCGACCGGTTGCCGGTTTTGACGCTGACACACCTCAATGCGTCGCAAACCCGACTTGCGCCCACCATATGCTGACATAATCTTTGCCCCGAACGCACTTCGTCCTTTTCAAGCGACACGCGTATCGGTCACTCGACGGAGCGGTAGGATATGCGAGAACGAGCAGGGCTTGATGCGACAGATATCCGCATCCTCAGCGCCGTTCAAAAGCATGGGCAGCTTAGCAAGGCCCGCTTGGCGGAGCTGGTCAACCTGTCTGCAACGCCCTGCTGGGCGCGTCTGACCCGTCTGCGCGCGGCCGGCTATATTCGTGGCTACCATGCCGATATCGCGCTGGAGCGTGTCATAGACGCGACCCGCGTCGTCGTCACAATATCGCTGACCCATCACCGCAAGGCAGATTTCGACCGGTTCGAAAATCATATCAAGACTGTCGACGAGATCATTAACTGCGTGTCCACCGGCGGCGGGATTGACTACATCATGACCGTTGTCACGCCCGGACTTTCGGCATTTCAGGCCCTGATGGACGATCTTCTGGCGGCAGACCTGTCGATAGATCGCTACATGACCTATTTTGCGACCCGACTGATCAAAGCCGAGCAACCCAACCTTGCCAAGCTGGCCGCGCAAAGCCGACGGTAGGTTTGCGACACCCCCGTGTCGCTATTGGGAAAACGGGCCCGTGTGGGCGTAAAAACTTGAAATATAAGCCCAAATGGTCTGTCGGCAGGCCAGAATTCGGACCACGCAGACAGCGCAAACGCATTATTTCCCGATCATCGACACGCTCCACGGGGCGACCCCCGAGGCGCGAAACAGGGAGGACGTTATGATGCAGTCTCAGGACTTTGGCTTTGGCACCCAGATTCGCAAATCGCCGTATTTCGAAGCCACATTGCGTTGGGGGGCGCAGGGGTTTTCGGTGTACAACCACATGTATATCCCGCGCGATTTCGGCGACCCGGAACAGAATTTCTGGAACCTTACGAACGACGCGATCCTGTGCGACGTGGGCGTCGAGCGTCAGGTCGAGATCACCGGCCCCGATGCCGCGCGCTTCACCCAAATGCTGACACCGCGCGATCTGTCAAAGATGTCCGTGGGCCAGTGCAAATACGTCCTGATCACCAATGCAGAGGGCGGTATCCTGAATGATCCCATCCTGCTGAAACTGGGCGAGAACCATTTTTGGTTGTCGCTGGCGGACAGCGATATCCTGCTTTGGGCGCAAGGGGTCGCGGTGCATTCCGGGATGCAGGTGTCGATTTCCGAACCCGATGTTTCGCCGCTTCAACTGCAAGGGCCGAAATCGGGCGAGATCATGCGGGCGCTGTTCGGCGAAGAGATCATGGACCTGCGCTACTACTGGTTCCGCGAGATGGAACTGGACGGCATTCCGCTGATCGTGTCGCGCACCGGATGGTCGAGCGAGTTGGGCTATGAAATCTACCTGCGCGATGCAGCCTATGGCGACGCGCTATGGGAACGGATCATGGCCGTGGGCCTGCCGATGGGGCTGAAGCCCGGACATACCTCGACGATCCGCCGGATTGAAGGGGGTATGCTGTCCTATCATGCCGATGCCGACATCCACACCAACCCGTTCGAGCTGGGGCTGGGCCGTCTGGTGAACTTGGACATGGAGGCCGAGTTTATCGGCAAGTTCGCGCTGCAACGCATCCGTGACAACGGCGTGGCGCGCAAGCAGGTTGGTCTGATCATAGACGGCGAACCCATGCAGGGGCCGAACACCGCGTTCTGGACCGTGCACCACAATGGCGAGGCGGTCGGCAAGGTAACATCGGCGGTCTATTCGCCGCGCCTGAAGAAGAACATCGCTTTGGCTATGGTCTCGGTCGACGCTGCCGAGCTTGGGACTGAGTTGCAAGTTCTGATGCAAACGGGCGAGACCGTCGCAACCGTGGTCGAGCGTCCGTTCTTTGATCCGCGCAAAAGCCTCGCCGCTGCCAGCGCGCCGCAAACTGCCCAATTCAGAGCATAGGATCAAGCGCAATGTCCGACCTCGCGATCGAGTTGCACTGGCAAAGGGCAGAACCGGCTTTGGAAACCGGGACCTACTCGAACGCGCATGCCGTGCACTATAACAGCACCCACGAGATGCAGGTGGACGCCGCCCCCGATTGGGGCGGCAACCCCGCGCATACCAACCCCGAGCAGGCGCTCGCAGCGGCGCTTTCGAGTTGCCACATGATGACCTTTCTTGCGCTATGTGCCAAGGCGGGCTGGCCGGTGGCCAGCTATCACGACTACGCCGAAGCCCGCTTGGGCAAGAACGCGAAGGGCCAGATGTCGGTGACGCGCATTGACCTGAACCCGGTGGTGCGTTTCGATACGGGCTTTGCCGTCGCGGATAGCGCGCTGGCAGAAATGCAGCACCGCGCGCACCGCTATTGCTTTATCGCAAACACGCTGGCGGATAGCGTGGAGATCAATGTCAATTAGGCCCCTAAAAAGGAGCAGCCCGCCATGAGCACCGACACATCCATCCTTCTGCGCGATTTGTCAGAAGACGGGGTATTGCGTCTGACCCTGAATGACGTCGCCCGCCGCAATGCACTGTCGGAGGCGATGATGTCCGAACTGGGCGGCGCCATTGCCGCGGCGGGCACTGACACATCGGTGCGGGTGATCGTGCTGGCCGCCAACGGCCCTGCGTTCTGCGCCGGCCATGACCTGAAGGAAATGACCGCCGGGCGCGCGGCCCCTGATCGCGGGCACGGCTATTTCACCAAGGTCATGGCGCAATGTTCGGGACTGATGCAGGGCATCGTGACCTGCCCCAAACCGGTGATTGCCGAGGTCACGGGCATCGCCACGGCTGCGGGTTGCCAGTTGGTGGCCAGTTGCGATCTGGCGCTTGCGGCGGAAACCGCCAAATTCAGCACACCCGGCGTGCATATCGGGCTGTTCTGCTCTACACCGATGGTCGCGCTCTCGCGCAATACCGCCGACAAGCATGCCATGGAAATGCTGCTGACCGGCGATATGGTTCCTGCCGCGCGGGCCGCCGAAATGGCGCTTGTGAACTACGCGGTCCCAGAGGACGCGCTGACAGAAACCACCATGGCCATGGCCCGCAAGATCGCGTCCAAATCCAGCATGACCCTGGCCACGGGAAAACGCGCCTATTATGCCCAGCGCGAGATGCCCCTTGGCGACGCGTATGACTACGCCAGCCAAATCATGGTTGACAATATGCTGGCCCATGACGCGGAAGAAGGCATCGGCGCGTTTATCGCAAAACGTGCGCCAAACTGGCAGGACAGATAGCCGTGGGCAACGACACCCCCTACGATCAAGGTCTGGACCGGACACCGGCAAATTACCAACCTCTGACGCCACTGGGTTTTCTGGAACGCGCGGCGAGCGTCTTTCCCGATCATGTTGCCATCGTGCACGGGGCCTTGCGCCGCAGCTATGCCGATTTCTACGCCCGCGCGCGGCAATTGGCCTCTGCGCTTGCAGACCGCGGCATGGGGCGCGGGGATACCGTCTCGGTTATGCTCGCCAACACCCCCGCCATGCTGGAATGTCACTACGGTGTGCCCATGTGCGGCGCTGTGCTGCATTCCATCAACACCCGGCTGGATGCGGCGGTCATCGCGTTTCAGCTTGATCACGCCATGTCGAAACTGGTCGTCGTGGACCGTGAATTCGCACCTTTGATGGCCGAAGCACTGTCGCTGGCCACGGTAACGCCCTTGGTCATCCTGTATGATGATCCCGAATATGACGGGCCAGGTGCCATTGACGGGGCCGAAGACTACGAGGCACTTCTTGCAACAGGCGACGCGGCGTTTGCGTGGCACATGCCGCGGGATGAATGGGACGCAATCTCTATCAACTACACCTCGGGCACCACCGGTGACCCCAAAGGCGTGGTTTCGCACCATCGCGGGGCGTATTTGCTGGCACAGGGCAATGCGCTGACCACCTCTATGGCAAAGCACAGTGTGTATCTGTGGACCCTGCCCATGTTTCATTGCAATGGCTGGTGCTTTCCGTGGACGCTGTCGGCGATCGTGGGAACCCATGTCTGCCTGCGTCAGGTGCGCTCCGGGCCGATCTGGCACGCGTTGGCAGAAGAAGGCGTGACCCATCTGTGCGGTGCGCCCATCGTGATGTCCCTGATACAATCCGCGCCCGAGGTCGAAAAACGCGCCTTGAACCGGCGGGTGCAGTTTTTTACCGCCGCCGCCCCACCGCCCGAAAGCCTGTTGGCCAGCATGGATGCCGCCGGTTTCGACGTCACCCATCTGTATGGGCTGACCGAAACCTATGGCCCGGCCGTCGTCAATGAATGGCATGAGGACTGGTGCGACCTGCCCAGCAACGAACAGGCCCGGCTGAAGGCCCGACAAGGCGTGCGCTATCTGCCGCTGGAAGACCTATCCGTGCTGGACCCCGACACAATGCAGCCTGTCCCGCGCGACGGGCAAACCATGGGCGAGGTCATGTTCCGCGGCAACGTGGTCATGAAAGGGTATTTCCGCAACCCGAGCGCCACGCAAAAAGCACTGGCCGGTGGGTGGTTTCATTCGGGCGATCTGGGCGTCGTGCATCCCGATGGCTACATCCAGCTCAAGGACCGGTCGAAAGACATCATCATCTCGGGCGGAGAGAATATTTCCTCCATCGAAGTGGAGGAAGCACTGTATCGCCACCCCTCGGTGGCCGTGGCCGCTGTGGTTGCCATGCCGCATGAAAAATGGGGTGAAACGCCCTGCGCCTTTGTGGAATTGAACAGCGGCCAAACAGTGGATGAGCACCAACTACGAACATGGTGCAGAGAGCATCTTGCGCCCTATAAAGTGCCCGGCAGGATCATCTTTGGCGAAATCCCCCGCACCTCGACCGGAAAAATCCAGAAGTTCCTGTTGCGCGCACGGGTGTCGGAACCCTGCCAAGAGCCGCCGGTCTTGGGCAACAGCGCGAAAACGACCAGTCGGCCAAACCCTGATGGCGCAGCAAAGCGCGGATGACTGTATGGCAATCTTGCACCGCGCGGCCCTGCGCCGAAGGCATGATCGGGGTTCAGAGCCGCACGACACCGCAAACCACAACACCGACTCTGTGATAGATCAAAGCAAACTCGGCCCATAGGGCTCAGAGTGCAACATTCCGTTCTGAATCTGTCTTGAAGGACCCGGCAGTTGCGTATAAACGACCGCTCGAGTGCCTCAATAGCTCAGCTGGTAGAGCAGGTCCTTCGTAAGGACAAGGTCGGGGGTTCGAGTCCCTCTTGAGGCACCAAAACCCAATGATCCACCTGAGTTTGTGGCTTGTTTCAAACCCGAGCGGTGCCCGTTTGGCGATTGCCTGACCGCGGGATTCGTGCATTGCTGGGGTTCACTTACCGCACCCCATCAAGGCGGCGGTCGCAACGCGTTGAGCAACCAAGATCCGTGCAAGCCGTCAATTTATGTTGCTGAATGTCGCCGGCATATCGCCAAAGCTACGCGCGGCAGGCCAGCACGGTAAAAAAGCCCGGGAAATAACTCCGTTCATCGCGGTTGCGTTGCCATGACAGGGCTTCTTGTCCTTGCTCTTGCCGAACCAGTGCCGCGCGATCAGATATGTCGCCATATGTGTTGAGGCTTGTGGATACGAGCGACAATCCGGCGGCATCCAACCAAGTCCAGACCTCTGCCAGGCTGTGCTGTGTTTCATGAGGGTGCAAAACCTGATCGCGGAACCATGACAAGCTGTGCGTCGGATCATCAAGCAACTCGGCACAGCGCCGGAACTCTGCAAAGGCAGCCTCTTCCCCGTCGCGTGCGACGAGCTCACGGTACATTTGCAAAAAGGGACGACGACCATAGGAATGATAAAGCCCCACAAACAGAAACCCACCCGGCGCCACGAAGCTGGCAGCATGGTCGAATGTCAATCCCGGAGCAAAATTGGCCAAGTTCCCGGTGTAAAATTGATCAGCTTGGTCGCGGTTTAGCTGCGCCTTGGCGCGGGTGCTCTCCAGATAGCTGACGTGTGCCAAGGCGCGCAGGCCGCAG
>NZ_UIHC01000025.1 GCF_900499075.1 Roseinatronobacter ekhonensis
TGCAACCTCATCTCCCACCATGATAACCAAAACAGCCCAATCTCGAACCGTCCCAGCCAACCAGCAACGTCCCCGCCGCCGGTGAAGCGCTATCTAGGCAATCCAAACAATACACGCAACAGGAAAAGACAGAAAAATGACAAAAAGTCTGATTGACTCTAGGTCAGCCATGGATTGGCCGGGACTGACCTAGTCCTCGAACAGCTCTGACTGGCCACGCACGGGACCATCCAGCGCTTCGTCGTCTTCGGCGGCTTGATCCGCTTGCCCCGGCATGGGCCGGTTATCGAGCAACCCCGCGGCACGCAATTCCTGCAGTCCCGGCAGGTCGCGCGCTGATTCCAGCCCGAAATGGTCGAGGAAATCTTGGGTCACGACAAACGTCACGGGCCGCCCCGGTGTCATGCGTCGGCGCCCCAGGCGCACCCAGCCCAGTTCCAGAAGCTGGTCGAGCGTGCCACGCGACACTGCGACACCGCGGATTTCTTCAATCTCTGTGCGGGTGGCGGGTTGGTGATAGGCAATGATCGCCAGCGTTTCGATCGCAGCGCGCGAGAGTTTACGATTCTCTACGCGCTCGGCCTGCATAAGCCAGCCCAGATCTGGCGCGGTGCGCAGCGCGTAGGCGTCGCCCATCCGCATCAGCACCACGCCGCGCCCCGTATAGCGGCGCCGCAGTTGCGCCAGCGCTTCGGCGGTATCGCAGCCTTGCGGCAGGCGGGCGGAAATATCGGCGGCACTGAGGGGATGGTCGCAGGCAAAAAGAATCGCCTCCACCATCCGTTCCTGCTCTGCCATGGGCGGCGCGGCAAAGGCTGACGGGTCCGGCGCGTCCATCATGGCGTTTCCCGTCCGCGCAGTTGCACTGGCGCGAACGCATCGGCTTGACGCATCTCTACCTTGCCCTGCTTTGCCAGTTCCAGCGATGCCGCAAAGGTCGAGGCCAGCGCAGACCGCCGGCGTTGCCCCGCCTTGCCCCAGCCTTCGGGCAAAAACTGCTGCAAACTGGCCCAATCCTGTGACACAGGCAGCAGCCGGGCCAGACGCTCCAACGCCGCTTCAAGGGCATATATGTCGCTGCGGTTAAACGCGTAGGGGCGAAACTCGTCGCGGGTGCGCAGCCGCGCGTACGCGCGCATCAGGTCCAACAAACTGGCCTGTGTTTCCGTCTTGCGGGTGATTGCGACCGCCTCTGGCTGGCCTCGGACGAAAAAATCGCGCCCTTTCTGATCACGCCCCATCAGCCGGGCGGCCACATCGCGCATCGCTTGCAGCCGCTCCAACTGCCATGCCAGATGCGCGGCCAGATCCTCGCCGCTTGGCCCGTCCTCTGCCGGATCGGGAGGCAACAGAAGCCGCGATTTGAGATAGGCCAGCCACGCGGCCATGACCAAGTAATCGGCGGCCAGTTCGATGCGCAGGCTACGGGCCTGTTCGATGAAATTCAGATACTGCTCGGACAGTTGCAGCACGGAAACACGGCGCAGATCGACCTTCTGGCTCCGCGACAGGGTCAGCAGCAGGTCGAGCGGCCCTTCGAAGCCGTCGACATCGACAATCAACGCCTCTGCGGCGCGGCGGTCGTCTATGTTGTCCCAGTCGTCACTCATGGGGGGAGTTTAGGCGCAAGCTGGCGCGCCGTCTATCACCCAGCGCCAGATCACCGCGCGCCCCACTCCTGCAGGCGGGCGACATAGCGGGCAAGAGTGTCGATTTCCAGATTGATCATATCGCCCAGCTTGGTGTCGGCCCATGTTGTGGCTTGCTTGGTATGAGGAATGAGGTTGATCCCGAATTCAGCGCCCTCGACCTCGTTCACGGTCAGCGAGGTGCCGTTCAGCGCGACCGACCCTTTCGGCGCAATGAACCCTGCCAGCGCGTCTGGGGCGCGAAACCGGATGCGGGTGCTACCGCCCTCGTCGTGCAGCCCGGTCACTTCGGCCAGCCCATCAACATGGCCCGACACGATATGCCCGCCCAATTCATCGCCCACTTTCAGCGCACGTTCCAGGTTCACGCGTTTCCCCGGCTCCCATGTTCCAAGATTGGTCTTGGCCACCGTTTCTGCCGATACCTGCACGTCATACCAATCCGGCCCCAGCGCTACCACGGTCAGGCACACGCCGTCCGACGCGATGGACGCGCCGATCTCTATGCGCGACGTGTCATATCCGGTCTCTAGCCGGGCGCGCAGATCGCCTTCTTGGACAACGGACCTGACGCGGCCGATATCGGTTATGATGCCTGTGAACATTGCTTTTCCCCTTTTGCGCCCGCAGGTAATCTTAGCGCCTGTGGCATTGCAAGCAACACACCGGCCCTGCCTGCGCGTTTTTAATGACGTTGGCCGCTTTTTCGTTTACGCTATAGAAAAATAGCAGCCCTATTCTTGCGATTAGGGATATAATCAGGCGAAACCGCCATGTCAGTAACGACCGCTTCGCGGCGCTTCCTGTTTTTGCAGGGGCCGCATGGACCGTTTTTCAACCGGCTGGCCCGTATGCTGCGGGCGGCGGGGGCGGATGTATGGCGCGTGGGATTCAATCGCGGCGACGCGCTGTTCTGGGGTGATCGCGACAGCTACATTCCCTACACCGGCACGCAAGAGGACTGGGCGGGGTGTTGCGCTGACCTGTTCCAGCGCCACGCCATAACCGATCTTGCGGTTTATGGTGACGTGCGACCGGTGCATGCTCAGGCCATCGCGCTTGCAAAGGCACGCGGCATCACCGTGCATGTCTTCGAGGAAGGCTATCTGCGGCCCTATTGGGTCACCTATGAGCGCAACGGCACCAACGGCAATTCCGAACTAATGGATATGAGCCTTGATGACATGCGCCGCGCGCTGGAGAAATGCGATCTGGAATTGCCCGATCCGCCCGCGCATTGGGGCGATATGCGCCATCATATCTTCTACGGGGCGATCTATCATTTCTGCGTCATGGCGCTGAACGGGCAGTATCGCAATTTTCGGCCCCACCGCGACCTGTCCGTGGGTCAGGAATTCAGACTGTATCTCAAACGGCTTTGGGCCATGCCTCTGACCTCTCTGGAGCGGCGTATCGCGTCATGGCGCATCCGCAATGGCGGGTTTCCGTATCATCTGGTGCTGTTGCAACTGGCCCATGATAGCAGCTTCCGCGCGCATGGCCCGTTCGACAGTCAGGCGCAGTTTCTGGAGACGGTGTTCGAGGGCTTCGCGCGCGGCGCCCCGCGCCACCATCACCTGGTAATAAAAGCGCACCCACTTGAAGACGGGCGCATGCCGCTGCGGGGGATCATTCGCAAACTGACCGCCGCGTATGGGCTGCAAGGGCGCGTGCATTTCGTACGTGGCGGCAAGCTTGCGCTGCTGTTGAACCACGCGCGCTCTGCAGTGACGGTGAATTCCACAGCCGCGCAACAGGTGCTTTGGCGTGGCATGCCGCTCAAAGCGTTTGGGCGCGCGGTGTTCGAGAAGCCGGAATTCGTCTCGACCCAACCGCTGGAGCAGTTTTTCAGCGCGCCCACACGGCCAGATGCCCGCGCCTACCGCCGCTACCGCCATTTTTTGCTGGAAACCTCTCAGGTGCCCGGCGGCTACTACTCTTTGCGGGGTCGCCGTCAGCTTATGCGACATGTGGTGGATATGATGCTTGCCGCGCATGACCCATATACCGCGTTGCGCTTGGGCGACGCGGCACCCCGGCAACAGTTGCGCATGGTCCCATAACCGCTAACCCATTTCATCCCTTGGCGAAAAGCGCGCATGCATGTATGGTTTTCGCAATAATCAGAGGCAAGTCCTTTTACAGGAGCCCGAGCAGTGTTTGCTATCTTGAATAAATGTGGCCACGCCGTGGCCCTATTGGCGTGTGTTGCGGTTGCAGCATGTGACATTTCGGCTGACGGTCCGACCGCCAATCAAATCTATGACGGGTCGGTCATGCGCAATGGCGACGCGCATATCATCGCCGTAACCAAGCGTGTCAGCCATATCGCGAACCGGACAGAAACGCTCGGCTTCAGCCATGCGCTGCGCAAGGGCGCGCTGCTCGGGGGCGACACGATCCGCCCCGGCGATGTCATCACGCTCAACGTGTTTGAAAACGTTCCCGAAGGTTTGCTGGCCCCGGAAGCCACGAATAACGCGATTATCGAAACCTTGCAGGTCGATGACGCGGGGTTCATCTTTGTGCCCTATGCAGGGCGCATCCGTGCGGCGGGGCAATCGCCCGACGCATTGCGCCGCTTGCTGACACGCTCGCTGGATGAACAAACGCCGGACCCACAGGTTCTGGTGGCACGCACGCAGGGCGACGGGTCAACCGTATCGGTCACCGGCGGCGTAACCGCGCAAGGGGTTTATCCGATCACCCGTGCCTCGAACCGGCTGTCATCTATCATAGCCTCGGCGGGTGGTATCAGCATTCCACTGGAAACCGCACAGGTTCTGGTCACGCGCGGCACCCGTCAGGACAGCGCATGGCTTGAAGACATCTTCTCTGACCCGTCGCTGGACATTGCGATGCGCGGCGGCGACCGGGTTCTGGTCAAGCAAGACCAGCGCAGCTTCTCGGTGTTGGGGGCAACGGGGACGACAGACCGCGTTACATTCGACACGCAGCAGATTTCCGCGATAGAGGCGCTGGCCTCTGTCGGCGGCCTTGACCCATTGCGCGCAGACCCAAAGGGCGTCTTCATCTTTCGCGATGAACGCCCCGAAATCGCAACGGAAATCTTGGGCTTCGGGCAATTCGTGACCGATGCGCGTTTCGTCTATGTGCTGGACCTGACCGCGCCAACCGGCATGTTCAACGCGCGGGATTTCAAGATACGCGATGGCGATACGATCTTCGTGACAGAGGCCAGCTCGGTGCTCTGGGCGCGCCAGATCTCGGCTCTCACGGGCACACTGACCGCTGCCGGGTCGATCCGCACGCTGACGCGCAGCACCACGGACTGATCCGTCATATGCGCCGCCCTCGGGTTCATGCCGTATCCGGCGGGTTCCTGGGTCCGGGCGCGCAGGCACGCCGTATCCGGCGCATCATGCGCTTGGCAGGGTATCCTGTCGGCATCGGGTTGCCGGGCAAAGGCGATACAATCGCGGCATGGGGCCACGCGCCGCGTGCCGCGCGCGCCGAAAAGCTGGCCAACAAACGCGGCGCGCGGCTTCTCAGGGTAGAGGATGCCTTCCTGCGCTCGCTCTTTCCGGGCAGGCAAGGGGAAGCCACGCTCGGCCTTTTGATTGACGAATCCGGCATCTATTACGACCCGTCGCAGCCCAGCGATCTGGAAACCCTGCTGGCCACCCACCCGCTGGATGACCACGCCGTGCTGGAACGCGCGCGCCTCTGCATGGCCCGTTTGCGCGCGGCCCATCTTAGCAAGTATTCGGCAGTCACCCCCGACACGCCCGCCCCTGCACCCGGATATGTGCTGGTGGTGGACCAGGTGCACGGGGATGCGTCGCTGACCCATGGCGGATTGCACGGTCAGCTTTCGCCGCATATCTTCCACGACATGCTGGTGCAGGCGCAGCTAGACCACCCGACCGCGCGCATCATCATCCGCACCCATCCCGAAACGGCCCAAGGGTTGCGCCATGGCCATTTCACCAGCGCGGATGCCGCCGCCGACCGGATCACGCTGCACGATGCGCCCTGCTCGCCATGGGACCTGCTGGAGGGTGCGATTGCGGTTTATACCGTCAGCTCACAACTGGGGTTCGAGGCGATCCTCGCAAGGCACCGCCCCCATGTCTGGGGCCTGCCCTTCTACGCGGGCTGGGGGCTGACCCATGACCAGATACCTCACCCACGCCGCTCACGCCGCCTGACCCCTGCACAGTTATTCGCGGGGGCAATGCTGCTGTATCCCAAATGGTATGACCCCTGCCGCGACCGTCTGTGCGACCTGCCCGACCTTCTCGACCATCTGGAACCGCTTGCCCGCGCGTGGCGAGAGGATCACGCGGGCTATGACGCGCTGAACATGCGGCTGTGGAAACGCCCGCATCTGCAAGCGTTTTTCGGGCGCTGGCAAAAGCTGCGCTTTCGCAAAGCCCCCGGCAACCGGCGCAGCATGGTCTGGGGCACAGGCCCGGACGATATCAGGATCGAAGACGGCATCCTGCGCTCACGCGGGCTTGGCGCGGCGCTGACGCCGCCAATCTCTTTGGTGCGCGACGATGTCGGCATTTACTACGACCCCACCGGCCCATCACGGCTGGAAAAGCTGATTGCGTCTCCGCTCCCACCGGGGGGCGCCGACAGGGCTGCGCGATTGGTCGCAAAGCTCTGTGCCCAAGGCACAACAAAATACAACCTTGCGGGCGTCCGCCCTGTCCTGCCGCAAGGCCACCGTATCCTCGTGCCAGGCCAGGTCGAGGATGACGCTTCCATCCGGCTTGGCGCGGATACGGTCCAGACCAATGCGCAATTGCTTGACGAAGTCCGCAGGCAAAACCCGCAGGCCGTGATCCTCTACAAACCTCACCCCGATATCGAAGCAGGCCTGCGCCCCGGCGCATTGCACGACACACGCGCCGCCGACATGGTGCTGCCTGCGACAGATACCGCATGGCTGCTGGACCAGGTGCAAGAGGTCTGGACCATCACCTCGACGCTCGGGTTCGAGGCGCTTTTGCGTGGCATCCCTGTCACCTGCCTGGGCGCGCCGTTTTACGCGGGCTGGGGGCTGACACAGGATCTGGGGTCCATCCCCGACCGCCGCCAGGCGCGGCCCGATCTGAACGCCCTCGCCCATGCCGTGCTCATCGCCTATCCGCGCTATCTTGACCCGATCACGCGCCTGCCCTGTGGGCCCGAACTCGCGTTGGAACGCCTCGCTTCGGCAAAAAGCCCGACACAGCCGCCAACCCTGCGCGCGCTGGCCAAGCTGCAAGGGCTGCTGGCAAGTCGCACGACCTTTTGGCGATAGCTTCATCTTGCGACAAATACTCGCGGGGGAAATTCGGCCCCAACGGGCCGAATTGGGGGCGGCAGCCCCCTGAACAAAAGGCGTGGGCGCAAGCCCTCCGCAAGGTCGGCGCTACTCGGCGCTCAAGCGGCTGACGACGATTGTCACCTCGGGCTTCTTGCCCAGCTCTTCCATCACCACCTGACGCACAACGCGGCGCATACCATCGTTGATCTTGTCGTCATCGGCCAGAACCTTGCTGCTGGCGCGGTTCAGAAAGTCGGACAACTCGTCCTCGATCACCTCGTTCATGGGCTGGCCGCCCTTGGCCATCGGGCGCAGGCCCGCGATCTCGGCCCAGGGGTCGCCCAGCACCTCGTCGGCCTCATCCATGATGACCGTCACGAACACATGCCCGCCAATTGCCATGCGGATACGGTCGCGGATGATCCCATCCATCGCGCCGATCATGCGGCTTCCGTCCAGATAGATGCGGCCGGTCGGCACTTCGTCGACCAATGCGGGCACGTCGTCTGTCAGGTCCAGCACCGACCCGTTCGCCACCACCAGAGAGCGCATGCCCCGCGTGATCGCCAGTTTCGCGTGTTCGCGCATCATGCGGTGTTCGCCATGCATCGGCACAAGGATCGCGGGTTGGATCAGATCCTGCATCGCTTCCAGATCGGGGCGGTTGGCGTGGCCAGAGACGTGATAGAGCCGTTCAGCATTGTCGATCACATCGACGCCCATTTCCGACAGTCCGTTGACAATACGGCCAACCTCGCGCTCGTTTCCGGGAATTGTCATGCTGGAAAAGAGGAACGTATCCCCTTCGCGCATGTTCAGACCCATATAGGTGCCGCGCGCCAGTTGCGCGCTGGCCGCACGCCGCTCGCCCTGGCTACCCGTCACGATCAATAACAGATTTTCTCGCGGGATGTCTTTTGCCTGCTCCGGGCTGACGGTTGGCGGGAAATCCTTCAGGATACCCGATTCCGTGGCCACCTGCGTCATCCGCAGCATCGCGCGGCCCATCAGGCAGACCGAGCGTCCGGCTTCTGTTGCGGCCACAGCCAGCGTTTTCAGCCGCGCCACGTTGGACGCGAATGTCGTCGCAACGACCATGCCGGGGGCATTGCGCATCAGGTCGGCAATCGGTTCGGACAGCGTCGCCTCGGACCGGCCGGGGTGTTTGTTCATCACATTCGTGCTGTCGCACATCATCGCCTTGACACTCGACCGCCCGATCTCGGCGAGCATCGCAGGGTCATGCGGCTCGCCCACGCCGGGGCTGGTATCGGCCTTGAAATCACCCGAATGGACCAGACGGCCCGCGGGCGTGTCGATGATCATGCCCGACGCTTCAGGCAGCGAATGCGCAACGGGGAAGAACTGCACACGGAAGGGTCCGGCCTTGATCTCTTCCATCTTGCCGACGGTCTGAACATGGGCAATGTCCTGCCCCTGATCCTGCATTTTCAGCCGTGCAATGCGGGCGGTGAAATCGCGCGCGTAGACCGGCGCTTGCAGCTTGTCCCACATCTGGCCCACGGCCCCGATGTGATCTTCATGCGCATGGGTGATAAAGATCGCGTCCAGCCGGTCGCGGCGTTCTTCCAGCCATGTCAGATCGGGCATGATCACATCAACACCGGGCTGTCCGCCCATATCCGGGAAGGTGATTCCCAGATCGACCAGAATGAACCGCTCGCGCCCCTTGGGCCCGTAGCCATACAGATAGGCATTCATGCCCACCTCGCCTGCGCCCCCAAGGGGGATATAGATTAACCGTTCTTTGCTCATGCCTGCTCCTATTGGGCTATGGCCAGGTTGTAGTCATGGATTACCCGAAGGCCATACATCGTCAGGTCATCCTCGATTTCGTCAAACAGGTCGCCGGCCTGCGCAAAGAGCGCCGCCAATCCGCCTGTGCCAATCACTTTCATGGGGCGACCGTATTCGGCCTTTATCCGCTGGGTAATCCCTTCGATCAGCCCTGTATAGCCCCAGAACACACCGGACTGGATGCAAGCGACCGTATTCGTCCCGATCACACGCTCCGGACGGGAAATGTCGACATGAGGCAGGGCGGCAGCCCCTTGGTGCAGCGCTTCCAAGCTTAGGTTAACCCCCGGCGCGATCACGCCGCCGACATATGCACCGTCCGACGCCACCACGTCGAAATTCGTGGCGGTGCCGAAATCGACCACGACAACATCGCCGCCGTGGCGCTGAAACGCGCCCGCCGCATTGGCCAGTCGGTCGGGGCCGGGGCGCACGCCCTCTTCCACGCGCGGGGGTACCGGCAAACGGCATTCGGGCTTGCCCACCACCAGCGGGCGGCAGTCGAAATAGCGGTCGCACAGAACCCGCAGGTTGAACACCACGCGCGGCACGGTGGAGGAAATCACCACATTGCGCACATCCGCCGAGATTTTGCGCACCTGCATCAGTGTCGACAGCCAGACATAGTACTGGTCGGCCGTGCGCCGATGGTCGGTCGAAGTGCGCCATGTCTGCACAATCGTCTCACCGTCCCAAAGGGAAAACACAGTGTTGGTGTTGCCGCAGTCAATTGTCAAAAGCATGGCCGGTCCTTAGAAAAACACATCGGCGGCGGGAATTGCACGCGCGCCACGGGGGCCGCGCAGGATAAGCGCGCCGCTTTCGTTTATCCCCTCGAACGTGCCTTCGTGGGTATCGGTCACGGTGCGCGCCGTGATCGTTTCGCCCAACCGCGCGGCAAGGGCCAGCCATGCGCTGCGAATGGGTGCAAAGCCGTAGGTCGTGAATTGCGTCTGCCACCGGGCAAAGGCGGGGGCGAGCAGGTCAAGGAACTCTTCGGGGACGACCCGCAAGCCGGTTTCCCCCAACAGGCTGACCGGACGCAGCGCGCCTGCATCCGCGTCGGGGTGGCCCACAAGGTTAACCCCGATCCCGATGGTCAGATATGGCCCCGCGCTTTCCAGCAAGATCCCCGCCAGCTTTGCGCCATGCAACAGCACATCATTGGGCCATTTCAGCGCGAAACTATCGGCGCGGCCTGTCGCGGCGGTCAATGCCTCTTGCAACGCAAGCGCAGTCACGAAGGAATAAAGCGCGGCCTCGGCCGGCGGCATTTCGGGGCGGAACAGGTAGCTTGCGGCAAAATTGCCCGCCGGGTCATGCCACGCGCGGCCCCTGCGCCCCCGCCCTGCGGTCTGGCGCAGGGTGAGTATCCATTCCGGCCCTGCAAATTGGGTCGCACGGCGCGCGGCCTCTGCATTTGTGCTGTCGACCTGAGGCAGAACGCTGCGCCCGACCCCATCCGGCCAGTTAGCGGACAAGGGCATCCGCCGCCAGTGCGGCCATCCCGTCAATACCGAACAGGTTGATGACACCGACCACCATAATCATGGCACAAGCAACCAACAGGGTGCCCTGAACCGGCGCGCGCACCGTGTCGAGCGGTTCCGACTCTGCGCCGAAATACATGTAGTAGACGATGCGCAGATAGTAGAATGCCCCGATGACAGACGCGATCACGCCGACAACGGCCAACCATGTCAGGCCCGCATCGACCGCCGCCCACAGAACGTAGAACTTGCCGAAGAACCCGACCAAGGGCGGCACACCGGCAAGGCTGAACATCAGCACCAGCAATGCCAATGCGCGCAACGGTTCGGCTTTGGACAGTTGGTTCATCTCTGAAATGTCAGTCACCGGCTTGCCATCGCGCCGCATGGTCAGGATGAAGGCAAAGACACCGATATTCATGGTGACGTAAATCGCCATATAGACCAGCATGCCTTGTACGCCCTGCGCGGTGCCAGCCGCCAACCCGACCAGCGCAAAGCCCATATGGCTGATCGAGGAATAGGCCATCAGCCGCTTGATGTCGCGCTGCCCGATGGCGGCAATCGCACCGACGAACATGGACGCCGCCGCCAGAAAGGCCACGATCTGCGACCAGTCACCCGGCACGGTGCCGAAGGCGTCATGCACCAGCCGCGCGATCAGCGCCATGGCGGCGACTTTGGGCGCCGTGGCAAAGAATGCGGTCACAGGGGTGGGCGCGCCTTCATAGACATCCGGCGTCCACATGTGGAACGGCACGGCCGACACTTTGAAGGCAAGACCGGCCAACATAAACGCCAGACCCATCATCAGGCCCACCGACATGCCATCATCCGAGATGGTGCTCAGGATGCCCGCAAACACGGTCGTGCCTGCATACCCGTAGGTCAGCGACGCGCCATAAAGCAGCAGGCCAGAGGCCAGCGCGCCAAGGATGAAGTATTTCAGGCCCGCTTCCGTCGACCGGGTCGAGTCGCGGTTCATGGTGGCCACGACATAAAGCGCAAGCGATTGCAGCTCCAACCCCATATAAAGCGCGATCAGGTCGCCTGCGGAGACCATGAGCATCATACCCACGACCGATAGGGCGATCAGGATCGGGTATTCGAATTTCAGCAACCCGCCCTCGGCCATGACAGACTTGCCCATCACCAGCACCACGGCGGCAGACACAAGGATCAGCATCTTGGCGAATTGTGCGAACCCGTCTTTCAGATACATGCCGTTGAATGCCGTCTGGGCCTCTAGCGATTGAGTGCCGGAATACAGTGCCAGCATCACCATAAGCGCGGCGGTGGCGTAAAGAATGGGCTCCGCCAGCTTGTCCTTGCCGCCATAGACGCCCACCATCAGCATGGCCATGGCAAACAGCGCAAGGACGATTTCTGGTAGCGCCGTGGTAAGATCTGCTCCGATCATGACGGGCCCTTTCAGTTCTGTGCCAGTTGGGACGCGGCCTCATGGGCCTGCAACGCCAACGCATGTCCATCAACCAGCGCGCTGACCGATGGACCGATGATATCGGTGATAAAGGCGGGATAGACCCCAAGGATCAGCGTGGCCGCGACCAAGGGGGCCATCATCGCCTTCTCTCGACGGTCCATATCGGTGATGCCCTTCAGGCTGGCCTTGATGAGTTCCCCCATCACCACGCGGCGATAGAGCCAAAGCGCGTAAGCCGCCGACAGGATCACGCCGGTCGCGGACACGACCGCAACCCATGTGTTGACCTGAAACACACCCATGAAGGTCAGGAATTCGCCCACGAACCCGCTGGTGCCGGGCAGGCCGACATTGGCCATGGTGAACAGCAGGAACACGGCGGCATAAACCGGCATGCGGTTGACCAGTCCGCCATAGGCGTCAATCTCTCGGGTATGCATGCGATCATAGATGACGCCCACACCCAGAAACAGCGCACCGGAAATGAAGCCGTGGCTGATCATCTGGAAAATCGCACCATCAACACCCTGCTTGTTGGCTGCGAAGATACCCATGGTCACAAAGCCCATATGCGCCACCGACGAATAGGCGATCAGCTTTTTCATGTCGGTCTGCATAAGTGCCACAAGGCTGGTATAGACGATGGCGATCGCCGACAGCCACAGCACCAGCGGCGCGAAGATGTCGCTGGCCACCGGGAACATGGGCAAGCTGAAGCGCAAAAAGCCGTAGCCACCCATTTTCAAGAGCACAGCCGCCAGAACAACAGAACCTGCCGTCGGTGCCTGAACGTGGGCATCCGGCAACCATGTATGCACCGGCCACATCGGCATTTTCACGGCAAATGACGCGAAGAAGGCCAGCCATAGCAGCGACTGCATGCCGCCGATGACCTGCCAGCCCATCAGGCTGAAGCTTTCCGTGCTGAACTGGTGTTGCAGCAAAGTCGGGATGTCGGTCGTGCCCGCGTCGACATACATCGCGATCATGGCGACCAGCATCAGCACCGAACCAAGGAAGGTGTACAGGAAGAACTTGAACGCCGCGTAGATGCGTTCCTTCCCGCCCCAGATGCCTATGATCAGGAACATCGGGATCAGGCCCGCCTCGAAGAACAGGTAGAACAGCACCAGGTCGAGCGCCGTGAACACGCCGATCATCAGCGTTTCCAACAGCAAGAAGGCGATCATGTATTCCTTGACCCGGTGCGTCACGTTCCAGCAGGCGGCAATCGTGATCGGCATCAGGAAGGTGGTCAGCATGACGAACAGAACCGAAATGCCGTCGACCCCCATCTTATAGGTCAGGCCCAATATCCATTCGTGTTCTTCCACGAACTGAAAGCCCGTATCAGCCGTGTCAAATCCGAAGAGCAGGATCAAGGATGCCGCAAAGGTCGCAAGCGTAGCAACAAAAGCCACCCATTTGGCGTTGTTTTGTGCGGCCTCATCCTCTCCGCGCAGGAACACAGCAAGGATCAGTGCCGCCACCGCAGGCGTGAAGGTGATGATGGAAAGCAGGTTCAGCATCAGTTTGCCCCTCCGCCCAGCGTGACAAAGCTCACGATGGCGACAATGCCCAGCACCATGGCAAAGGCGTAGTGATAGACAAAGCCCGACTGCGCGCGGCCCGCCAGACGGGTCAGCATTGGGATAATCCCCATCGCCAGCCCGTTGATGCCGCCGTCAATCGTGCCGCCGTCGCCCTTCTTCCACAGGAATGTGCCGATGGCCTTTGCGGGGCGGACAAACACAGCGTCATAAATCTCGTCAAAATACCACTTGTTCAGCAGGAACTGGTAGGCACCGGGGAAGGTTTCAGCCAGCCGCTTGGGCAATTCGGTATTGCGCAGGTAGAACAACCACGCCAGCCCAAGGCCCAGCAGCATGGCGACAAAGGGCGCGGCCTTCACCCATTTCGGCACATAATGCGCGTCATGGATCAGGTCGTTTTCCGGCAGCAGAAAGATGGACGCGCCGAAATATTCGCGCACGGCCTCGGTGGACCCAAAGAACGGCCCGTAGAAAACCATGCCCGACAGCACAGCACCAACGGCGAGCACCGCAAGCGGCACCAGCATGACCAAGGGGCTTTCATGCGCGTGTTCATGCGTGTGCTTGTCGCCGCGCGGAGTGCCAAAGAAGGTCATGAACATCAGCCGCCAGCTATAGAAACTGGTCATCAGCGCCGCGATTACAAGAATCCAGAAGGCATAGGTCGTGCCCGCCGCAAAGGCGCTTTCGATGATCGCATCTTTCGAGACGAACCCGGCGAGGCCAATGGTCGTCAGCGGAATGCCCACACCGGTAATCGCCAGCGTCCCTATCAGCATGGCGTAATAGGTCATGGGCAGTTTCTTGCGAAGCCCGCCGTAGTTCCGCATGTCCTGTTCATGGTGCATGCCATGAATGACCGATCCCGCCCCAAGAAACAGCATGGCCTTGAAGAAGGCATGCGTCAGCAGGTGGAACATGGCGACCGAATAGACGCCGATGCCCGCCGCGACGAACATATAGCCAAGCTGCGAACAGGTCGAATAGGCGATCACGCGCTTGATGTCGTTTTGCACAAGGCCCACCGTTGCGGCGAAAAACGCGGTCAGCGCACCGACCAGCACGATGAAGGTCGTGACCTGCGGCGTGTATTCCATCAGCGGCGAGAAGCGCGCAACAAGGAACACACCCGCCGTGACCATGGTCGCGGCGTGGATCAGCGCCGACACCGGCGTCGGGCCTTCCATCGCGTCGGGCAACCATGTGTGTAGCAACAACTGCGCCGATTTGCCCATGGCCCCCACGAACAGCAAGAACGCGATCAGGTTTGCGGCGTTCCATTCCGTCCACAAAAAGCTGACCGTGGTTTCGGCCAGCATGGGCGCGGCGGCGAAAACGTCGTCATAGGCGATGGAATCGACCAGATAGAAGGTGATCATCAGTGCGATGATCAAGCCCATATCGCCCACACGGTTAACGATAAACGCCTTCATCGCGGCAGCGCCCGCGCTTTGCTTGCGGAAGTAAAAGCCGATCAGCAGGTAAGACGCCAGCCCGACGCCTTCCCAGCCGAAGAAGAGTTGCACAAGGTTATCGCCCGTCACCAGCATAAGCATGGCGAAGGTAAAGAGCGACAGATAGGCGAAAAAGCGCGGGCGGTAGCTTTCGTCATCGTTGAAATGGCTGTCATGCGCCATGTAGCCGAAGCTATAGAGGTGCACGAGAGCCGAGACCGTGGTAATCACGATCAGCATGACCGCTGTCAGGCGGTCCAGCCGGATCGCCCAGTCACCGACCAGCGTGCCGCTGTCGATCCAGCGCATCAGCGTGACGCGCGTGACCTCGCCATCATGCGACAGAAAGATGACCCAAGACAGGATCGCGGACAAGAACAGCAGCGCGGTCGCAATGATCTGTGCGGGTTTTTCACCCGTCACACGCCAGAACAGCCCGGCGATGATCGCGCCGACCAAGGGCGCAAGTAGAACTATCGTCGCCATCGGATCAGCCTTTCATCACGTTGACGTCTTCGACGTCGATCGTGCCACGGTTGCGGAAGAAGCACACAAGGATCGCAAGGCCAATCGCGGCCTCTGCCGCCGCCACGGTCAGCACGAACATGGTAAACACCTGCCCGACCAGGTCGTTCAGGAAGCTCGAAAACGCGACAAGGTTGATGTTCACCGACAACAGCATCAGTTCAATCGACATCAGGATGACGATGATGTTCTTGCGGTTCAGGAATATGCCGAAAATCCCGATGACGAATAGCGCCGCCGCCACCGTCAGGTAATGTTCTAGTCCTACCATTGTCGTCCCTCGTGTTATTCTGGTGCGCGGCCTTTGCGGCTCTTGCGTTTCGGTGGCAGGCGGGTCTTAGCCCAGCCCCTGCCCCGGTTTGACATCTTTCAATTCCATCGCCTTGGCCGGATCACGGTGCATCTGCGCGATGACGTTCTGGCGCTTCACGTCCTTGCGGTGGCGCAGGGTCAGCACGATGGCGCCGACCATCGCAACCAGCAGGATCAGGCCGGAAACCTGGAACAGCAGGAAATACTGGTCATAGATGATCATCCCCAGCGCCTTGGTGTTGTGGACTTCCGCAACGTCGGGCGTGGGCGCTTGACGCAGCCCTTCTGCCATTTCGCTGGTGGACCATGCACTGTACAGCATGCCCATCTGCAACAGCAAAACCACGCCAATGATGGCGGCAATCGGGAAGTATCGCGCCATTTCCCCGCGCAGTGAGGCAAAGTCGATGTCGAGCATCATTACCACGAACAGGAACAACACCGCGACCGCGCCGACATAGACGATGATCAGCAACATCGCCATAAACTCGGCCCCCAGCAGGACAAACAGCCCTGCCGCCGACAGGAAGCACAGGATCAGCCACAGCACCGAATGCACCATGTTGCGCGAGATCGTGACCAGAAAGCCCGCGCCCAGCAGCGTGACCGCGAATGCGTAGAATGTGATATCGGCTATGCCCATGTCCCTCGGCGTCCTTTATTCATTGCCCGAAGGCCTTAGCGATATGGCGCGTCAACTTCCAGATTGCGCGCGATCTCGGCTTCCCAGCGGTCGCCGTTTTCCAGCAATTTGGCCTTGTCGTAAAATAGTTCTTCGCGGGTTTCGGTCGCGAATTCGAAATTCGGGCCTTCGACGATGGCATCGACCGGGCAGGCCTCTTGGCAGAACCCGCAATAGATGCACTTGGTCATGTCGATGTCGTAGCGCGTAGTACGGCGCGACCCGTCCTCGCGCGGTTCGGCATCAATTGTGATGGCTTGCGCGGGACAAACCGCCTCGCACAGTTTGCAGGCGATGCAGCGTTCCTCGCCATTCGGGTAGCGGCGCAGCGCATGCTCGCCCCGGAAACGGGGCGACAGCGGCCCCTTTTCATGCGGATAGTTCAGGGTTGGTTTGGGGGCCACGAAGTAACGCATCCCCAAGCCAAACCCTTTGATGAAGTCGGTCATCAGCGCGTATTTCGCCGCGCGTGTCCAGTCAAACCCCATGGTTAACCCCCTATCGCCCAGCGGGCCCAAAAGCCGCCGGCCACTTCGAATTTTGCCAGAAACGCCACCAGAACCACCCAGAACAGCGAGAAGGGCAGGAACACTTTCCAGCCAATCCGCATAAGCTGGTCGTAGCGGTAGCGCGGAACAATGGCCTTCACCATGGCGAACATGAAGAAGAAGAAGGCCATCTTGATGAACATCCAGTGGAACCCGTCAGGCAGGCCCGGAATCGGCGAAAGCCAGCCGCCGAAGAACATCAGGCTCATCAGCGCGCACATCAGAAATATGGCGATATATTCGCCCGCCATGAACAACAGATATGGCGTGGAGCCGTATTCGACCATGAAACCCGCGACCAGTTCGGATTCCGCCTCGGGCAGGTCAAACGGCGGGCGGTTGGTTTCGGCAAGCGCGCTGACAAAGAACAGCACCACCATGGGCAGATGCGGCAGCCAATACCAGCCCAACAGGCCATAGCCCGTGTCTTGTGCGCCCACGATGGCGCCAAAGCTCATCGAACCGGTCGAGATGATGACCCCGATCACGATCAGACCCAGCGAGACTTCGTAAGAAATCATCTGCGCGGCGGATCGCAGCGAGCCAAGGAACGCGTATTTCGAGTTCGACGCCCAGCCGCCCATGATGACGCCGTAAACTTCCAAAGACGCAATCGCCATCACGAACAGGATTGCCACGTTGATATCGGCCAAGACCCAGCCGTCATTGAACGGGATCACCGCCCAAGCCAGAACGGCCAGAACAAAGCTGGCCAAGGGCGCGAGGAAATACACGGGACGGTCCACACCGGCGGGAATGACCACTTCCTTGACGACGAATTTGATTGCGTCGGCAAAGGTCTGCAACAGCCCCCAAGGCCCAACAACGTTGGGACCGCGCCGCATCTGGACCGCGGCCCAGACCTTGCGGTCGGCGTAGACCAGAAAGACAAGGCTTATCATAACAAAGCCTACCACCAGCAGCGATTGCGCGGCGATCAGCGTGGCGATGCCCAGCCCGGTTTCCAGAAATTCAGCCATGCGTCCCTCTATTCCTCAAACGGTTGGAATGCCCTGCGTCTTGCAGTCATCCACGACCACTTCCGCGTCTATTGTTCTTGTGCCGCGTGGCAAGTCTGGCGAGATGGTGTAAACCCCATCCGCTTCCCAAATGCCACCCTTTAGGCCCGCGTTGGTGCGGACATGGCGCGCAAAACTGTACCCGCGGATCAATGCGTATTGGGCCGCGGCGCAGCGGGTATAGGCAATGGCCTCGGACTGACCACCCTCGCCAGCAAGCTGCACGACAAAACTGACCAGATCGCCCTCTAGCAACCGCGTGTCCACGCCCAGATATTGTGTGCGCGCGGGCGGGTCGAGCGTGCCGCGCGCGCCCTGCCCCGCGACACAGCCCATCAGCCCGCCGCAAGCGGCGAGCGTCAAGGCTTTGACAGGAAGGGTGCGTGCGATCATCGTGTCTACTCTGCCGCCATTGCGGTTTCGGCCCGCGCTTTGGCCATCGCGGACAGTTCCGCCATCAGGCTGGAAGCCCGCGCCACCGGGTTGGTCAGGTAATGATCCGTGATTGCGGGTTTGAACGCCACTTGTGCCAGCTTGCCTTGTGGCAGCGCCTGCCAGTCGTTTTCCGGCACCTCGTCAATATCGCCCAGATGCGGGAATTCGGCAGTCAACTTGTTGCGCAGGGCAGCCAGACTGTCGAACGGCAAGGTCGCGCCCAATTCCGCCGACAGCGCGCGCAGGATAGCCCAGTTTTCCTTGGCCTCTCCCGGACCGAAACCGGCCCGCAATGCAAGCTGCGGACGGCCTTCGGTATTCACGAACAGCCCGGCTTCTTCGGTATAGGCCGCACCGGGCAGGATGATGTCGGCGCGGTGCGCGCCACGGTCGCCGTGGCTGCCCTGGTAGATCACAAACGCGCCCGGCGCGATGTCGACCTCGTCGGCGCCAAGGTTGTAGATCACCTCTGCCCCTTCGGTCGCAGCCGGCATCCCGCCCTCGGTCGTGCAGCCGATATCCATCGCCCCCACACGCCCTGCGGCACTGTGCAGAACCAGCAGTTTCGCGCCGGATTTCTCGGCAATCGCCTGCGCGGTGGCCAGCACAGCGTCGCCGTCACCATCGCGCAGCGCGCCTTGGCCGACGATCACGACGCATTCCTTGTCGGCCAGATCGGACATATCCAGATCCAGCACATGCGCCAACGCCGCACGGTCGGTGCCCATATGCTCATAATCATAGGTCAGATCGACCGCTTCACCCACCAGCGTGACATCTGCGCCGTGCAGCCAAGCCTTGCGGATGCGCGAGTTGAGCACCGGCGCTTCGGCGCGCGGGTTGGTGCCGATCAGCAGGATTTTCTGCGCGCGGTCCACGTCTTCGATGGTCGCGGTGCCGACATAGGCAGAGCGATTTCCCGCAGGCAGCTTCGCGCCGTCGGTGCGGCATTCGGTTGTCCCGCCAAGCCCCTCGACCAGCGATTTCAGCGCATAGGCCGCCTCTGTCGAGGCCAGATCGCCCACAAGGCCCGTGACCTTCTTGCCCTGCATCGCCGCAGCAGCAGCCGACAAGGCCTCTGGCCACGTCGCCGCGCGCAACTTGCCGTTTTCACGGATATAGGGGCGGTCAAGCCGTTGGCGCTTCAATCCGTCCCAGACATAGCGCGAGCGGTCCGACAGCCATTCCTCGTTAATGCCGTCATGGTTGCGCGGCAGGATGCGCATCACTTCGCGGCCCTTGGTATCCACGCGGATGTTGGAGCCCAAGGCATCCATCACGTCGATGGTTTCGGTCTTGGTCAGTTCCCACGGGCGTGCGGTAAACGCATAGGGCTTTGAGACCAGCGCCCCCACCGGGCACAGGTCCACAATGTTGCCGACCATCTCGGATTCGATCAATGCGCCCAAGTAGGTGGTGATCTCTGCATCCTCGCCACGCCCCGTCTGGCCCATGACCTGCACGCCCGCAACCTCGGTCGTAAACCGCACGCAGCGCGTGCAGGAAATGCAGCGCGTCATGTGGGTTTCGACCAGCGGGCCAAGGTGCAAATCCTCGGTCGCGCGCTTGGGTTCGCGGAAGCGCGAGAAATCGACGCCATACGCCATGGCCTGATCCTGCAGGTCACACTCGCCGCCCTGATCGCAAATCGGGCAATCCAGCGGGTGGTTGATGAGCAGAAACTCCATCACCCCTTCGCGGGCCTTTTTGACCATCGGCGTGTTGGTCTTGACCTGCGGCGGGCTGCCATCGGGGAATGAGCGCATGTCCTTGACCTGCATCGCGCAGCTTGCCGCCGGTTTCGGCGGTCCGGGCTGCACTTCGACCAGACACATGCGGCAATTGCCGGCAATCGAGAGGCGCTCATGGTAGCAGAAACGCGGAATCTCGATCCCGACCATCTCGCACGCCTGAATCAGCGTCATGGTCTGCGGAACTTCCACTTCCTGCCCGTCGATGATGATCTTGCGAAGGTCAGACATAACTCACTTCTCCCGCAGCCGGCTGCCCAAGGACGTGCCTTCGGCGATCTGGCTGCTTGCATAGGCACAGACGGCCTGTTCGTTCAAAGGGTCCACATCGGCGGACCGCAGGTAGGTGTAGACCAGCTGGCGCATACGTACCTGCTCGGCGTCATCCTCGACAAAAGCTTCGATCTGGCTGCGGCTTGGGCCAAGCGCGCGCGCCTTGCTATACAGTCCGAGGAAATAGGCCACACGCGCCAGCCTGCCCGGCGGGTCGATGCTATCAGGGCAGGAATCCGCGATATGCTTGACAAGGGCGGCTGTAAACAGACCGTTATACACTTCTGGCGCACCGCGCAGCAGCTCGTTTACCTCTGACTGGGTCATCGCGGCAGCAGGGGCGCTTGCGACAAGCGCGCCCGCCATTGCCAGTGCCCCTATGTTGCGCCGAAACAGCATCACATCACTCCGCCGCCACGCGCGGGCTGCGCCCGGCTTTTTGCGCCCGAATACGGTCTTCGATCTCGTCGCGGAAATTGCGGATCAGGCCTTGGATCGGCCATGCCGCCGCGTCGCCAAGCGCGCAGATCGTATGCCCCTCGACCTGCTTGGAGACATCCCAGAGCATATCGATTTCCTCGATCTCGGCCTCTCCGCGCACAAGCCGGTCCATGACGCGCATCATCCAGCCGGTGCCTTCGCGGCAGGGCGTGCACTGGCCGCAGCTTTCGTGCTTGTAGAATTTGGCCAAGCGCCAGATCGCCTGCACGATATCGGTGGATTTATCCATCACGATGACCGCGGCGGTGCCAAGACCCGACCGCAAATCCTTTTGCAGATAGTCGAAATCCATGATCGCGCCTTGCATGTTCTCGCCGCGCACGCAGGGCACGGATGACCCGCCGGGGATTACCGCCAGCAGGTTATCCATCCCGCCGCGCACGCCGCCGCAATGGGTCTCGATCAGTTCTTCAAAGCTGATCGACATCGCCTCTTCCACAACGCAAGGGCGATTCACATGGCCGGATATGGCGAAAATCTTGGTGCCCGCATTGTTGGGCCGCCCGAAGCCCGAAAACCATGACGCGCCACGCCGCAGAATGGTGGGCACAACGGCAATGGATTCCACGTTGTTCACCGTGGTCGGGCAACCATACAGCCCCGCCCCCGCCGGGAATGGCGGTTTCATGCGCGGCATCCCCTTCTTGCCTTCAAGGCTTTCCAGAAGTGCCGTTTCCTCTCCGCAGATATAGGCGCCTGCCCCGTGATGCAGGTAGATGTCGAAATCATAGCCCGATCCGCAGGCATTCGGGCCGACCAGACCGGCGGCGTAAGCTTCATCTATGGCGTTTTGCAGCGCCTCTTTTTCACGAATGTACTCGCCGCGAATATAGATGTAGCAGGCATGCGCCCGCATCGCGAAAGACGCGATCAGGCATCCCTCGATCAGCGTATGCGGATCGTGGCGCATGATCTCGCGGTCCTTGCAGGTGCCCGGCTCGGATTCGTCTGCGTTCACAACCAGATAGGCGGGCCGACCGTCGCTTTCCTTGGGCATGAATGACCATTTCAGACCGGTGGGAAAGCCCGCTCCGCCGCGCCCGCGCAGGCCCGATTGCTTCATCTCGTCCACGATCCAGTCGCGGCCCTTTTCCAGCAGCTTTTTGGTGCCATCCCAATGGCCACGCGCCTGCGCACCTTTCAGCGAGCGGTCATGCATGCCGTAAAGGTTGGTAAAGATGCGGTCCTTGTCGTCCAGCATATGCGTATCCTTGTTTGCGCGTTCAGCGGCCTTTCAGCCGCCAGATGCGAAAAGTCACGATCAATCCCCAGGCAAAGGCGGCAAGGGCGGCGAAATCGACCAGGAACGCGTAGCGCGCCTGCCACCCAAGCTGACTGCCAAGGAATTGCAATCCCACCCAAGCAACAATCGCAACGGCCATGACCGCGCCGGCAAGCCGGGCCTGTCGGGCAAGTGCCATGTCCTGTTCGCTGGGCTTTGTCATTCCCACCATCCTTTGCGCCCCGGTCAGGAGCGGCTTGAGAATTCGGTCTCGCCACCTTCGGCGAGGGTTTTGGCCTGGTCGATCCAGCCATCACGCTCGATCCGGCCCTTGAACTTCAGCCTTGTATCGACCCACGCGATTTCCGCCGCCGTCCAGCTTGCGATCTGCCAGAAATGCCAGACACCAAGTTCGTTCAGCGTGCCTTCCAGCTTCGGGCCGACACCCTTGATCTTTTTCAGATCATCCGGTGTGCCGCGCGCTTGCGTCAGCATTTCGGGCTTTTGCTCGCCAGCCTCTGTCGGAGCGTCTACGGGCACAGCCTTCGCTGGTTCGGGCGTCGCACTCTTGGACTTTTTGGCCTTGGGTGCCTCTGTCTTGGTCTGAGGCGACTTATCGCTCGGCGCATCCTTGGCTTTCGGGGTATCTTTGGACTTCTTGGATGGCTTGTCCGCCGGTTTCACCAGTTCGGCAACATCCCCGCCACCCATTGGCTGGCCGTCTGCACGCGGGTGATCGCGCCACGGCGCGACGAGCGGAACCTCTGTGCCGTCAATCCGTTTCAGCGTATCACCAAGTCCCGCGGCCAATGCCACCGACCCGTTCGCCGACTCGCCCGTGTAGTCTGTCAGCGTGGTCGCGCCGCCCAAGGGTTCCGAGGCGAACCGCCCTTTCTGCGAGCCGGGCGTGGGCACTTTGCCTGCCGCCATGTCGTCGATCAGCTTGGCGAAGCTCTCAGCGTCCAGATCCTCGTAATAATCCTTGCCGATCTGCGCCATAGGCGCGTTCGAGCAGGCACCAAGGCACTCAACCTCT
Organism: Roseinatronobacter ekhonensis; assembly: GCF_900499075.1. Lineage (GTDB taxonomy): Bacteria > Pseudomonadota > Alphaproteobacteria > Rhodobacterales > Rhodobacteraceae > Roseinatronobacter > Roseinatronobacter ekhonensis. The sequence goes on from NZ_UIHC01000025.1 coordinate 22,994, forward strand.
TCCCACGAAAACTTGCCATCGTCGGACAGTTTATGCGGCTGCTTGGCGATCTTTTCGCGACAGACCTTGACCAGTTCCTCGGACCCGCACAGCATGCAGGGCGTAGTGCCGCAGATCTGAAAATGTGCAACGCTGCCAACGGGTTGCAACTGGAACATGAAGTAGAATGTCGCCACTTCCAACGCGCGGATATAGGCCATGTCCAGCATTGCCGCGACATGTTCGATCGCCGCGCGGGTCAACCAGCCATGCTGCTCCTGCGCGCGCCACAACAGCGGGATGATCGCGCTGGCCTGACGACCTTCGGGGTATTTGGCAACCTGAGCGTCGGCCCATGCCTGATTGGCGGGGGTAAACGCAAAGCTGTCGGGCTGTTCTGGGTGCAGTCGGCGTAGCATTAGCGGTCAATCTCTCCGAACACGACATCCATGGTGCCGATAATGGCAGCCACGTCGGCCAGTTGGTGGCCACGGGCGACGTGGTCCATGCTTTGAAGGTGCAGATAGCCCGGCGCGCGCAGCTTGGCGCGGTAGGGCTTGTTGGTGCCATCGGCGACCAGATACACACCGAACTCGCCTTTGGGCGCTTCCACGGCAGCGTAAACCTCGCCCGCAGGCACATGGAACCCTTCGGTATACAGCTTGAAATGGTGGATCAGCGCTTCCATCGAGGTCTTCATCTCGGCCCGGTCGGGCGGCGTAATCTTGCCGCGCGCCAGAACATCGCCCTGCCCCTCGGGCGCGCGCAGTTTCTCAATCGCTTGCAGCATGATCGACACCGACTCGCGCATTTCCTGCATCCGGCACAGGTAGCGATCGTAGCAATCGCCATTCTTGCCAACCGGGATTTTGAAGTCGAATTCGTCATAGCATTCATAGGGTTGCGCGCGGCGCAGATCCCAAGCCAGCCCGGACCCGCGCACCATGACGCCGGAATAGCCCCAATCGAGAATTTCCTGCTCGGATATGATCCCGATATCGGCGTTGCGCTGTTTGAAAATGCGGTTTTCGGTCAGCAGCCCGTCGATATCGTCCAACACCTTGGGGAATTCATGCGCCCAAGCTTCGATGTCGTCAATCAAAGCGGGCGGCAGATCCTGATGCACACCGCCGGGCCGGAAATAGGCCGCGTGCAGACGCGCGCCGCAGGCCCGCTCATAGAAGATCATCAGCTTCTCGCGCTCTTCGAAGCCCCAAAGCGGCGGCGTCAGAGCACCAACATCCATGGCCTGCGTCGTCACGTTCAGCAGATGCGACAGGATGCGCCCGATCTCGGAATACAGCACCCGAATCAACTGCGCGCGGCGCGGCACCTCGACCCCGGTCAGCCGTTCGATGGCCAGGCACCACGCGTGCTCCTGATTCATCGGCGCCACATAATCCAGCCGGTCGAAATAGGGCAGGTTTTGCAGGTAAGTCCGCGATTCCATTAGCTTTTCGGTGCCACGATGCAGCAAGCCGATATGCGGATCGCAGCGCTCGACAATCTCGCCGTCCAGCTCCAGCACCAAACGCAAAACACCATGCGCGGCAGGGTGTTGCGGGCCAAAGTTAATGTTGAAATTGCGGATACTCTGCTCTTGTGTCAGCGTGTTCGGTGTGTAGGAGCCATCCATCATTTTGCAGCCTCCTTGGGTTTCTCGTCACCCGGCAGGACATAGTCTGCCCCCTCCCATGGCGACATGAAATCAAATTGCCGATATTCCTGCACCAGCGAAACCGGCTCATAGACCACGCGCTTCAACGTCTCGTCATAGCGCACTTCGGTATAGCCCGTGGTCGGGAAATCCTTGCGCAGCGGATGGCCGCGAAACCCGTAATCGGTCAGCAGGCGGCGCAGATCGGGGTGGCCCGAAAAGAGGATGCCGAACATGTCGAACACTTCGCGCTCGAACCAGTTGGCCGACGGGTGAATCCCGGTGATAGACGGGACGATGTCATCCTCGCCCGCCATCAGCTTCACGCGGATTCGGTGGTTCCGATACATCGACAGGAAGTGATACACGACCTCGAACCGGTCGGCACGGCCCGGATAATCCACGGCGGTAATATCAACCAACGTGGAAAACCGCATCGCCTCGTCAGTCTGTAACCAACGCACCAAGGCCGGCAAATGCGCCAGCGTGGTCGTGACGGTCAACTCGCCAAACGCGATCACATGGCCGACCACCACGTCGGACATGCGCGCGTCCAGTTGGGCGGTGATGTCTTGCAGGGCTGTGCTCATGTTATCCCCTTACCTGACCAGCGTGCCGGTGCGGCGAATCTTGCGTTGCAGCTGCAGAATACCATATAGAAGCGCTTCTGCCGTGGGCGGGCAGCCGGGCACATAAATGTCCACCGGCACCACGCGGTCACATCCGCGCACCACGGAATAGCTGTAATGGTAATAGCCGCCGCCATTGGCGCAGCTTCCCATGCTGATGACATAGCGCGGCTCCGGCATCTGGTCGTAAACCTTGCGCAGCGCAGGCGCCATCTTGTTGGTTAGCGTGCCCGCCACGATCATCAGGTCGGACTGGCGCGGGCTGGCGCGCGGCGCGGTGCCAAAGCGTTCCAGATCGTAGCGCGGCATCGAAGTGTGCATCATCTCGACCGCACAGCAGGCCAGACCAAAGGTCATCCAGTGCAAGCTGCCATTGCGCGCCCAGTTGATGATATCCTCGGTCGAGGTCAGCAGGAATCCCTTATCCTGCAATTCGCGGTTCAGCGATTGCGTGGCAACCTCGCGATCCGCGCCAGCGGTATTGGCCCCGGTCTGAACTTTTTCGCTCATCACTCCCATTCCAGCGCCCCCTTCTTCCATTCATAGGCAAAGCCAACGGTCAGCACGGCAAGGAACACCATCATGGACCAGAAGGCCGCCATCGACATATCGCCAAAGGCCACCGCCCATGGAAACAAGAATGCGATTTCGAGATCGAAGATGATGAACAGGATCGACACAAGATAGAACCGCACGTCGAATTTCATGCGCGCGTCGTCGAACGCGTTGAACCCGCATTCATAGGCCGACACCTTTTCGGGGTCTGGGTTGCGCACCGCGATGACGATGGCTGACAAAAGCAGCACAAGGCCCAGCGCCACGGCAATGGCCAGAAAGATCACGATGGGCAGGTAGGACGCGAGGAGGTCTTGCACCTTTGGCTCCTTTCGCAGGCAGCAAACGCTGCACCGAACTGTGCCAGCGAACATGTTGCGCTGACAATGGCTTTGCTTCATCTACTCCGACAGGCGGGGTTGGTCAACTGAACTAGGGCGTCCGGCGACGGAAAAACGCGCTTTGGAATACCGTCGCATACATTAAACATTCACTACTTTGAATGACTTGCCGCGCGCGCGAACGGCTAATGCTGCGTTTGCAGCCGCGACACCCTGCCCTGCTTACCCCTCGCCCGAATAGAGCGCGCCGCAAAAGAGCGCCTGTTTAGCGGTCTCTTGCAGCAGGCAATTGGCAAAATCGCGGCCGGACCCGGTCCCATCCTGCCAGAGCGATGCCTCATGCCCGCAGCGCGCATTGCGGTCGACAATCCACGCCCGCTGCATGTCGCTCAAGCTACTGGCCTGTATGGCCAAATGCGTCGGCAACCCCCCGGTCGGCGGCCCGCATAAATTACATTGACTGGCGACAGACGGCATTCAACATTCCGTCCCGAGTTCATCCCGCAGCCGGGCAAAAGCGCAGACCACGGGTGCGCCACCCATCGCGCTGTTCCCTGCAAACACCCGCGGCCCGCCCGATGCAGGCGCCCCGCAAACCGGAATGACAGGTCTTGCGCGGCCGGCGGTCCGGCAAGCCACGATAAAGGGACCAAGAGTCGCATCATGATAGCTCCGCGCAGGTTGAACACGGTCAGTCCGCCACGGGATTGTGACAAGCCCAGACGGATGTCGCACAGGGTGAGTGCGATCAGGGCTTGCACCGCGACCGCGCCCTGCGCATCCTGTTTGCAAAAGGAAAGGGCCGCGCTTGGAACGCAAGATTATCATAGACACAGATCCGGGGCAGGATGACGCGGTGGCGATCCTGCTCGCCCTCGCCTCGCCAGAATTGGAGGTGTTGGGCATTACCTGCGTTGCGGGCAATGTGCCACTGGCGCTGACCCATGCGAATGCGCGCCGTGTCTGCGAACTGGCCGGACGATCGGATATCCCCGTCTATGCCGGCTGCGACGCGCCCATGTCGCGCAAACTGGTCACAGCGGAACATGTGCACGGCAAAACAGGGCTGGACGGGGTGGACCTGCCCGCGCCGACCATGCCGTTGGCGGATGGCCACGCGGTCGATGCCCTGATCGACACGCTCCGCCGCGAACCAGCCGGGACCGTCACGCTGGTCCCCATCGGGCCGCTGACGAATATCGCGACCGCCATGGACCGCGCACCCGACATCATTCCCCGCATCCAGCAGATCGTGCTGATGGGCGGCGCTTATTTCGAAGTGGGCAACATCACCCCGACGGCGGAGTTCAACATCTATGTCGACCCAGAGGCCGCCAAGATCGTCTTTGCGTCGGGCGTCGATATCGTGGTCATGCCGCTGGATGTGACGCATAAGGCACTCGTGACCGCCCCGCGCGTCGCCGCGTTCCGCGCGCTGCCGGGCACCATCGGTCCAGCCGTCGCAAGCTGGACAGATTTCTTCGAACGGTTCGACAAGGAGAAATACGGCTCAGCGGGCGCGCCGCTGCACGACCCCTGCACCATTGCCTATCTTATCCGGCCCGACCTTTTTACCGGCCGCCATATCAATGTCGAGATCGAGACAGGCTCGGACCTGACCCTTGGCATGACCGTCGCCGACTGGTGGCGCGTCAGCGGGCGCGTGCCCAACGCGCTCTTCATCGGGGATGTGGATGCAGACGGGTTCTTTACATTGCTGACCGACCGACTAGCGCAGCTTTGACCCTTTCATCCTTGCCCAAATATCCTGGGGGAGGCCGGTCCCGGAACGGGGCCGGGCGGGGGCGAAGCCCCCAAGCCGCATTTGCCAAGCCGCCTCAGCTTCGCCAATCCTCAAAGCCCAGCGCTTCGTAATCCAGCCCGTAAGCGGCGCGGCCAGCGGCCTCGATCTCGGCATCATATATGCCCGCCAGCGTGAAGCGGCGCGGGGTCGCGACCGGCGCGAACGCCGGCAGGTCCAAACCCAGACCCGCCCCAAGGCCGGGCAGGTCGCGCGCCAGCCACTCGGTCCGAAACAGGTGGTGCAGCGGCGCTTGCCCCATGACACCTTCAATCACCTTTGTCTGGCTGGCCCAAGCAGGCATCACGGCAATCGCGGTCTGGCCATTCAAATTCGCAGCCACAAAGCGCAGATAGGCCAGAAACCCCGCGCGGTGCAGCGCGTCGTCATAGCTGTCCATCGCGTCTTTTTCGGGCAGGGTCACGCCGTGCACACGTGCCAGAAAGGCGCGGACATTGGCGCGTTGCCCGTGCACCACCTGACGCAGATACACCTCATGGGCGCGCGCCAGCGGGTGGTGCAGCACCGAAAATACCGCACGCGCGGGGTGGGCGCGCAGCCAGTCACGCCAGCTTTGCGCGGTAAAATCGGCCTTTACCGCACGCCCCTCGTCGATCTGCGCCATCCATTCCAGCACGCCGGGATCGGGCGCGCCGGGCATGGGCAGGTAGGCAATGGGAAGGCTTGCGCAGGCGCGCAGCCCCCAGACCATCGGCCCGCGCCGCGGCTCGAAATTGGGCGTGCGTGACAGGTTGAACCGGTCGAGCCGCGCCAACCCGTCGCGCACCGCATCGGGGTTGGTCAGCTTTTGCTCCAGCGGTTCGGGATTCTGACGCTTAAGCTTGCGCGAGGGCGCCTCGATCCTCGCGGCAACGCCGAGCCATGCCGCCAATCCGTTCAGCACATCGACGTCATTGGCGTCTTCATACGCAAGATAGAACGCCGTCTGCCCGCTGGTCTGCAACAGGCGCAGCACTTTCGCCTGAAACCCCTGAATGCGGGTCACATGTTCCTCGAACTCCACCGGGTCGAACGCGACCTGCGCGGACCGCTTGGTTTTCACATCGCCCAGCTTCCATTGCTGGGTTGCCTGCGCAATTTTCAGCGAAACATAACTGTCCAGCGGGTTGCGCGTCAGGATGATCTTGGCGCAGCGCGGGTCTTGCATGAAGGTCGGCAGAACGCGCGCGTCATGGTCGTGGAAAAACCGGAACCCCGTCAGATCGGGTTGCGCCCGGATCGCCCATAGCAGGTCCATCGGGTTGCTGTCGCGCTGCGCCAAAGTCACACCGTATAACGCGTCTTTGCCCTCATGCGAAATGAAATGCGAATTGAACACCTCGCCCTCGCAGGTGATGCCCTCGAATTCGTTCAGGTTGCCTTCGATCAGGTTCGAGCCGGTGCGCATTTCTGCCAGCACGACGAAATAATCGAACGGGGCCGCGTCTGTCATGATCGAGTCCTACCTGACACCTGTCCGCCCCTCGAAATCGCGCAAGAGCACCGGGGGCAAGCCCTTGTTGCGCAACGCGCGCAAAAAATCCTCCAACCCGTCGAGTGACTGCATGTTGGGCAAGCCCTGACTGGCGATTGACGCGTCGGGTGCGATTTTCGCGGCAACCGATTGCAGATTGCTCTCGGGCGCATTCAGAAACTCTGCCAACGTCCAGACCCGGACATCGGCGCGCACCCAGCGCGACTGCAAGACCGACAGCATATGCTGCTCGCGCTTTTGCAACCAGGCGACATGGGCCAGCACATCATCGGGTTTGTATTCGCCCCGGAACAGCGGCAGCAGGAAACACCCGCTGACCAGCGAGATCTGCGCGTTGCTGTCCTTGGCCATGAACCACATCAGGTCCGGCGGAACATGATCCCGCGCGGTGATCGAAAAGCACTGCCGCTCGCCGCGGGTGGCCCAGATCAGGTTTGTCAGAAACATGCGCGGGTTATAGTCGCGCAAGGCGGCGCTATTGGAAATCGCGCCATGCCAGACCTCGGCGCCACCGTGAAAATTGGCGCGCTCCGGTGCATACAGATGGCCATGCGCGCGGTTGCCCGTGACCTGCCCCAGCCAATAGTCGAAGTTTCGAAACAACTGGTCGAACCCGCTGAACACCGAATACGGGCCAGCGGTCACAGCCTGCCCGCTATCGTCGGGCGGAAAGCGGCTTTGCATATACAGGCCCGCGCGCCCTTCCGTGCGCTGGCGTTCGGCCAGTTCGAAATAGCGGTCGATCTTGGCGGGCTCTGGCGGGACGGGCGGCATTTTGCGCGCCTGATCGGTCAGGAAAAACTGATAGAGCTTATCGGCTTGTGGCCAGATTTTGCGGGCCAGATAGCAGTCCGATCGGCGCAAAAGCTGCAAATGGTCATCATAAAACAGGTTGGGTCGTCCGTTGCGGTCGAATTTCACCAGCGTGAGAGAGTGGCTTTCGATCCGACGGCCATGCAGGCGCACCAGCGTCTGGAAATAGCTTTCATCCGGTATCCAGCAGCCTTTGAAATACCGCTCGAACCGTTTGCGCTTGGGGTGTGTCAGGATGGCGTCCAGCGTCGCGCGCGACAGGCACCACCACTGCGACCCCATATGCGGCTCCAGCGGGCGGGGGATTTCGCGGGAAATGTGAAAACGGCGTTGCAGGTCGACCGCGCGGTCGAACAGCCAGCGTTGCTTGCGCCACGAGAACGGGAAATACAGCGTAAAGCGTTCGCGCGACAGGCCACCTGTGATCCAATCGGCATGGTCCACGGCCACGGATTCGATAAAATCGGTGCCCTCATTGGCGTTCAGATGCGTGACGAGGTCAGCGGCGGGCCGCAGCGGCAGACAAGAGCCGGAACACAGCAGCACATGGCCGATGCTGTCAAACTCTCGCAGCAGCAATTCGGCACCACTCTGGCTGGCGGCAACAATGTTCCAAGACCCCCAGTCGCAGCGCAGGCGCGGCGCCATGCGCAAAAGCGGGTGCGCCCCAAGTTCTGCCTGAAGCGCCGTGACTTGCGCCTGCGGCACCGCACTGTCGATGTGCAACGCAACGGCGCAGCCCGCTTTCAGCCAAAAGCGCGCAACCTGCGCCGCGCGGTCCAGCGCGGTGTGGCACAGCATGACCACCCCAAGCGAAGGGGTCGCAGTGTTCATGCCCAATCCCCTTTCGACATAAGACCCAGAATCTCCAACTGTCGCCAGTTGATATATTCGGTCGACTGCTCACACCACAGGTTTTGCCCCTCGCGCAGCGTCAGGTCATAGGCGCGGTATTCGCGACTTTCGGCATAATGCTCGCAGCGCTGCAATTCCTCGCCCGCTTTTGCCATGATCGTGTCCAGAAACTTGGCGTGGAGCAGTACACCCGACGCTTGCTCGCCGCCGGACTCGTCATAGACCCGGTTCAACCCGCGCGGCAACACCATGTGGCTGGAACTGACATAGGCATATTTGCGCGACCAGCGCACCAGCGGCACCTTGTTGAGCGCAGGGGCTTGTTCGGGGGCATCCGCCATGAACAGACGCTGGCGCACGCCGCCCTGTATCCACAGATTGTTCATCAGCGGGTTGCGCTTGATGGAATAATTCGCGGCATCGAACCAGCGCGCAATCTCGAACGGGTTTTGCCCCTCGCGGTAGGGCTGCGACGCGATTGGCCCTTTTGGATACATGTCCAGCAGCATGGCAGAAAAGGACTTGCGCCCCTGACTGTCCAGCCAATCGGTCAGCGCGTGAAGGGGCCGCGTATCGGCATAGGGGTACAACAGGAATTCATCAACATCGGCGACCAGACACCAATGCTCTGCTCCGTAGCGCCATTGCAGATGGTTCAGCCAGTCCACCCCGAAGCACGACGCCTTGTAGCTGGCCCGCGTGGTCCAAAGCGACACATCGCGTTGCGCTTCAAGGTAGTCGGTCGTGCCGTCATCCGACCCGTTATCGACCATCAGGAAATGCGCGACACCCTGCTGGCGATAATAATCCAGAAAATAAGGCAACCGCAGATATTCATTGCGCAAGGTGGTGAAGCACAGAATGTCATCGGGGCGGATGCGGTCGGTGCGGTTGACGCGGGCACGCAATTCCAGGCTTTTGCGCAGGGCGCGCATCAGTTTCGCCTGCCGCCGCGCACGCAATTTAAACTGAGTTTTCAATCCCATGAACGACTACTCGCAACCGCAATCCGGCCAACTTTGGCGACCTTGTTCAAGTCATGCCCGACGGATGGGGTAATTGCAACAATCTTGCCCAGTATCGGTTATTGTTGCGTAAACATTGGTAATTCGCCCGGTAACTCAGGCCCAGCCCCCGCGAGAGATCAATCCAAGCTCTTCCAACTGTTCCCATCCGGTAAAGCGCGCGGACTGCGCGCACCACAGATCGGGGGACTGTGCCACGGCATCGTAATAGGCATCGAACACCGGCGCATTGCCGAAATGTTCGGCGCGCGCCTTTTCCATCGGCGCGCGGTCCACGATCTGGGGCAGGAACTTTGTGTGCAACAATGCGCCCGAAATCCGCTCGCCCGCACCGCGTGCATAGACGGCGTTCAGGTGGCGCGGCAGGATGGAATGGGTCGAGTTGACCCAAGTGTTGTGCATATCCCATTTGACCAGCGGCAATTTGGTCAGCGTCGGCGCGCGGTTGGGCTGGTCAGCGAAAAAAGCGCGGGCGCGCGGCCCGCCCTGTATCAGCAGGCAATCTAGCAGCGGTTTGCGCGCAATGGTATAATTGCCGGGGTCGAACCATTGCAGCGCCGTCAGCGGGTCTGTTCCGGGGGGCACATGCGCCGTGTGCAGCGGGCCTTTGGGGTAAAGCTCCAGCATCATGGCGGGCAAGATGGGCTGGCCCTGCGCGTCAAGCCAGTCGGTCAGCGCGCGCAGTGGGCGGGTTTGCCAATGCGGGTAGATCAGCAATTCATCTGCATCTGCGACAACGCACCAATGCCCGCGCGCATGGCGCAACATCAGCCAGTTCAGCCAGTCCAGACCGAAACGCGACGCGCGGTAGCTGGCAGGGGTGTTCCAGACCGACGCATCGGGTTGCGCCAAAAGCGTGTCTAATGTGCCGTCATCACTACCATTGTCCACGAATAGGAAATGATCCACACCCAGATCGCGGTAGTGTTTCAGAAACCAGTCGATCCGGTCCCGCTCATTGCGGATGGTGCAAAACAGCAGGATCGCCTCTCGGCCCCAGCGCGCGCGTTTCACGCAGCTTAGCTCGCGGGCCTTGGCAATGGCGCGCGCACGATAGCGCCGGCGCTTCCAGTCCATCCGGAAGCGGAACCAGCGGTCTTGCGACGGGGACAGTTCGGAATACATGCGCGCCTTTTACCTGTGCCACCCTACAGAACCGCGAAGATACGCCTTGTGCAAACACCAAGCCGGGCATCCGGCAGGCCAAGGAAGGGCCACTAAGGTCCGCCGCGGACCGCCCCGCCTGCCCCGCGCATGAAAAGGGACGCCAGATAGGCGCCCCTTCCAGTATCGCTGAGCCTTGCGGTTACTGCGCGGCCTGACGCTGTGCCATCAGATCGGTCAGGAAGTCGTCAAGCTCGTCATGCAGTTCCTCGCGCGCCAGACCGAACGCGACGGTCGCTTGCAGGAACCCGGCCTTCGAGCCGCAATCATAACGCTGGCCGTCGAAACGATAGCCGAAGACATTTTGCTTCTCGGCGATTTCTCGGGCAATGGCGTCAGTGAGCTGGATTTCGCCACCCGCGCCCGGCTTGGTTTCGTCCAGGTGCTTCATCACATCGGGCGACAGGATGTAGCGGCCAATCGCGGCAAGGTTCGACGGCTGTGTGCCCGGTGCGGGCTTTTCGACCATTCCGCGCATCGGCAGGCTGCGGCCAATCGTCGGCGGCACGTCCATGATACCGTAAGACGATGCCATATGCGGAGCCACTTCCATGGCGGCGATCATGTTACCGCCGGTGTCCTCATAGGCTTCGACCATTTGTTGCAGACAAGGCTTGTCAGCGGCGATCACGTCATCGGGCAGCAGAACGGCAAAGGGTTCGTCCCCGATAAGATGGCGCGCGCACCAGACCGCATGGCCCAGCCCCAGCGCCTGATGCTGGCGGACATAGGCAATCGCGCCGCTGTCCATATTGGTATCTTGCAACACATCCAGCAGGGCCGTCTTGTTCTTGGCCTTGAGCGAGGCTTCCAGTTCCGGCGCGCGGTCGAAATAGTCTTCCAAAGCACCTTTCCCGCGCGAGGTCACGAAGATGAATTCGGTGATGCCTGCCGCGCGCGCCTCGTCGATCGCGTATTGGATCAGCGGGCGGTCAACCAGCGTCATAATCTCTTTCGGGACCGACTTGGTCGCGGGCAAAAAGCGGGTGCCCATACCTGCGACGGGAAAGACAGCTTTCGTAACCTTGCGTTTCATTCCTTGCTCCATTCTGGTGCCATTCAACATGACGCCAGATAGCCTTCGGAATGCGGCAGGTTTGCGGTCACAATGCGGGTAGAATCGTAAAAGTTAACGAATTCGTTAATGCTCGCTGCCTTATTCCGGCGCGACCAGTGTAACCGCTGGATTGCAGGCGATAAAAAACGGGTTCTCATAGCCCGGCTTGCCATAGCGCAAGGGCGCATGGTCATCAAAGCGCAGCACTGTGCCGCCCGCGCCGCGCAGGACCGCGTCCCCCGCCGCCGTGTCCCATTCCATGGTGCGGCCAAGGCGTGGGTAAAGATCCGCCTCGCCCGCCGCGACAAGGCAGAATTTCAGCGAAGAGCCAGCGCTGCGCATATCCGCGACCCTGTAGCGCGAAATATAGTCATCGGTTGCCGCGTCGCGGTGCGATTTCGACGCGACCACGATCAACGCATCCGCATCGGGCGTGCTAAGATGCAAGGGGCGAGTCTGGCCGGGCGCGTCCGGGTCGAACGGGCCAAGCTCTTCCACGCTGGCGCCGCTGGCATCGGTATAGAACATGCGCTCCTTCGCGGGGGCATAGACAATGCCCGCTACCGGCACGCCCTGCTCTACCAGCGCGATATTCACAGTAAAATCCCCGCGCCGCTTGATGAATTCCTTGGTGCCGTCCAATGGGTCCACAATCAAAAACGTGTCCGCGGTCGCGCCATGTGTGTCGGCCTGTTCTTCGGTCACAAGCGCGATATCGGGAAAAGCCGCGCGCAGCCCCGCGCTGATGACGTCATCGGCCAGACGGTCGGCGCGGGTGACGGGACTGTCATCGGCCTTGCTTTCCACACCCATATCGGCGCTGTCATAGACCGCCATGATCTCTGCCCCGGCGGCAAGGGCCAATTTGCGGAACAGGGCGACGCGGGCGGCGGGGTCTGGCATGAAAGCTCCTGATAAGGCTGGCAAGATTGTTGTTTGCCGTGTTTTCGTCTAGATTAACGTATATTGCGCAACACAACAGGCGACAATCGGAAAGCGGCCATGTTCAGCCCGACCACATCGCGATCCTTTGGGTGGCAGCTCTGGCATACGCTGGAGCTGATCTTCACCCAATCGGTGCGCAATGTGCGCAAGAACCACGGCAATGCAATCATCGGTCTGCTGCTGAACATCCTGCAGACCATGATTCTATTGGGCGTGTTTCTGCTGATCTTTGTGTTCGCCGGTGCGCGTGGCGCCGCCATCCGCGGCGATACGCTGATTTACCTCATGAGCGGCGTGGTCCTGTTCATGGCGCATATCAAGACACTCTCTGCGGTCGCGACGGCAGAGGGGCCGAACTCTGCGATGATGAAACACCGCCCCATGAACCCGATCGTGGCGATTGGCGGCGCCGCGCTGGCAGAGCTCTATATCCAGATCCTGTCCATCGCGGTCATCCTGTTTCTGTATCATACGATCTGGACGCCCGTGGTCATCGACAAACCCTTCGGGGCCTTTGCCATGCTCTTGGCGGTCTGGTTCTCTGGCATGGCCATCGGCCTTGTGATGTATGCGATCAAGCCTTGGTTTCCATCGGTCGCAAAACTGCTGACCACGCTTATCTCGCGCATGAATATGGTCGCGTCGGGCAAGTTTTTTCTGGCCAACACGCTGCCGGCGAGTGTGCTGCCGTATTTTACATGGAACCCGCTGTTTCACGCCATTGACCAGGCGCGCGGCTTTGCCTTTATCAATTACAACCCGTTCAACACATGGCTGTATTATCCCGTTATCTTCAGCCTGTGCGTCATCGTTATCGGGATGCTGGGCGAGTTTTATACCCGCAACCGCGCGTCCATCAGTTGGTCGGCACGCCAGTAAAGCGCGGCTTTGGGCCGGTGCGCTTGAAATCGTGGCGCGTGCAGGCCACCTTATAATTATGATCCTTGTGCTTGGCCTGCTGATCGTCTTTGCCGCGATCCTGATCTTGCGTCCGTGGCAGCGACGCGAATGCCGGTGGCGCGAAGACCGGCGCGCGCTGGCCGACGGACGCGTGCTGCATGTCTGCGCGGCTTGCGGTGCTGAATTGGCCCTGCCCAAGGGACGCAGCCCCCAACAGTGCCAAGCCGGAGCGCGCCCATGACCGACACATCTGCCCCCGCTGATGCCGACACACGCCGCGCCGTTGCGCCGGTGATCTGCTATCCAAATGACAGGTTGCCCGTGCCAAAAACGGAGCAGTATCAAACAGCCCGCGCAACCGCGCAGCAAACCGCGCATACGCAGGTTCCGCCGCGTCAGGCGCGGTGCTTTTACGTCACTGCCGGCAGCTTTTTTCGTATTTCCTGCCCCGATGGCGCGCAGGTCGGCGATCTGAACCTGTTTGCGGCGCGCAACCTTGAAGAGCGTTTCTTTTCCGGCAAGACCCGCGCGCTGCACGGGAGCCATGTCAAACAAGGCGACCGGCTGTGGTCCTGCCTACCCTACCTGCGCCCGATGGCCACGATTACCGAGGACAGCCTTGCGTGGTATGGCGTGGACGAATTCGGCGGACGGGTCCACGATGTGATCGGCACCCGTTGCGACCCCTACACCCATCACATGCTGAGCGGGCAGGACTATCACAACACCTGCCATTCCAACCTGACGCGCGCACTGGCCGACGAATTGCACCTGTCGCTGTCGGAGGCAGAGGCGCATATCCATGACGTGCTCAACGTGTTCATGTGCACGGGGTTCACCCGCGACAGCGGCCAGTATTTCATGAAGGCAAGCCCCGCGCGCGCAGGCGACTATATCGAGTTCTTTGCAGAGATTGACCTTCTGGGCGTGCTGTCAGCCTGTCCGGGTGGCGATTGCGGGGCCGAGCACAGTTCGGATGCAGCCCAATGCCATCCGCTGGACGTGACCGTCTTTGCCCCCAAGGCGGGCCAGTTGGACGGCTGGTATGCACCCTCGAACAACCGCTATTCGCGCCGCCACGCCCCGGAATAACAACCAGACAGCACAAGGCCGTCAAGCCATATTGACCGGGGGGCGAAAGCGCGACATATCAGCGGACATGACACAGCTTTCCCATATCCGGAACTTCTCGATCGTGGCGCATATCGACCACGGAAAATCCACGCTGGCGGATCGGCTTATCCAGTCCACCGGCACCGTGGCCGACCGCGACATGAAAGAGCAGATGCTCGACGCGATGGATATCGAGCGCGAGCGCGGCATCACCATCAAGGCCAACACGGTCCGCATCGACTATGTCGCCAAGGATGGGGAACATTACGTCCTGAACCTGATCGACACGCCCGGCCATGTCGACTTCGCCTATGAAGTATCGCGCTCCATGCAGGCCGTCGAAGGCTCGCTGCTGGTGGTGGACGCGTCGCAGGGGGTCGAAGCGCAGACATTGGCCAATGTCTACACAGCGCTCGACGCCGACCACGAAATCGTGCCGGTCCTGAACAAGGTCGACCTTCCGGCAGCCGAGCCCGACAAGGTGCGCCAGCAGATCGAGGATGTGATCGGGCTCGATGCATCCGATGCCGTGCTGATTTCCGCGAAATCCGGCCTTGGCATTCCCGATGTGCTGGAAGCCATCGTCAACCGCCTGGCCGCCCCTGCGGGCGACCGCGACGCACCGCTGAAAGCCATGCTGGTCGATAGCTGGTATGACCCTTATCTGGGCGTTGTCGTGCTGATCCGCGTCATGGACGGGGTCATCCGCAAGGGCGACAACATCCGCATGATGCAGACGGGCGCGAAATACGGGATCGACAAACTTTCGGTGCTGAAACCCGCCATGGTCGATGTCGCCGAACTGGGACCGGGAGAGATTGGCATCTTCACCGGCAGCATCAAACAGGTGCGCGACACCAAGGTCGGCGACACGATCACGCATGACAAGAAACCCTGCGCCAAGGCGCTGCCGGGGTTCAAACCGTCCGTGCCCGTGGTGTTCTGCGGCCTCTTCCCGGTCGATTCGGCGGAATTCGAGGATTTGCGCACGGGGATCGAGAAACTCGCGCTCAATGACGCGTCCTTTACGTATGAGATGGAATCCTCGGCCGCCCTTGGCTTCGGCTTCCGCTGCGGGTTCCTTGGCCTGCTGCATCTGGAGGTGATCCGCGACCGGCTGGAGCGTGAATACGGCGTGGACCTGATCACGACCGCGCCCTCGGTGGTCTATCACATCCATATGCGCGATGGAGAGATGCTGGAACTGCACAACCCCGCCGACCTGCCCGATCTGACCCATGTCGACCATGTCGAGGAACCGCGCATCAAGGCCACGATCCTTGTGCCGGATGACTTTCTGGGCGATGTGCTGAAACTGTGCCAGGAACGGCGGGGCATCCAGCTGGACCTGTCCTATGCCGGGCCGCGCGCGATGGTCGTCTATGACCTGCCGCTGAACGAGGTGGTGTTCGATTTCTACGACCGCCTGAAATCCATCACCAAGGGCTATGCGTCCTTCGATTACGAGATCACGGGCTACCGCGAGGATAACCTTGTGAAAATGCAGGTGCTGGTGAATGACGAGCCGGTCGATGCGCTGTCGATGATGGTCCACCGCGACCGCGCCGAGGGGCGGGGCCGGGTGATGTGCGAAAAGCTGAAAGAACTGATCCCCCGCCACATGTTCAAAATCCCGATCCAGGCGGCGATTGGCGGCAAGGTGATTGCCCGCGAAACGCTGGCGGCGCTGCGCAAGGACGTGACGGCGAAATGCTACGGCGGCGACGTCTCGCGCAAGCGGAAACTGTTGGACAAGCAGAAAGCGGGTAAGAAGAAGATGCGCCAGTTCGGGAAAGTGGAGATCCCGCAGCAGGCGTTTATAAGCGCGTTGAAGATGGATGGGTGATAAACAAAAATCTATATTTTAGCGGAGGCAGAATGGAACTGAAGGACTTTATTAAGTCAACGATGCAGTCAATCATAGATGCAACGGCGGAACTTATTGAGGAGAATACAGAGAAAAAAGCGCATATAAACCCACTTACATATAGCGCAAATTCTGTGGATTTTGTTCGATACTCAGACGGTTTCGTTCAAATGACTACGGTTTCATTTGACGTAGCAATCACAAAGGGATCTGAAAAAGAGGGAAACGGTAAAGTCGGGGTTGATGTGTATGTCGCGAAGATCGGTTCCGATGGGACAATTCGAGCATCAGACGAAAATGTATCACGTGTCCAATTTGCGTTGAGAGCAGCGCTTCCGGCTACCAAGGGTCCGAGCGAACGGGAAAGATACGATGGCTCTTTTTTTTCGGGCTAGCGCCACTTTCGATGAAGACGCCATGTGGCTCACCCTCTCGGATGGCCGTGTCCTTGGCGTGCCGCTGGTCTGGTTCCCGCGCCTTCTGAACGCCACGCCGCAACAGCGCGAAGCGG
Source organism: Roseinatronobacter ekhonensis (assembly GCF_900499075.1). Taxonomy (GTDB): domain Bacteria; phylum Pseudomonadota; class Alphaproteobacteria; order Rhodobacterales; family Rhodobacteraceae; genus Roseinatronobacter; species Roseinatronobacter ekhonensis. The sequence continues at coordinate 39,701 of NZ_UIHC01000025.1, forward strand.
TCGAAATCACCCCCTTCGGCCTGCATTGGGAAGACTTGGACGAGGATATTTCCATCCCCGCCCTGTTGAACGGTCAACGCGCCGCCTGAGTCCCCTACCCCGCATACCCGATCGTCGCCTCGATCGCGCGTTTCCATGCGCCGGTGCGCGCGTCGCGCAGGCTGTCGTCCATCGCAGGCTCGAACCGGGCCTCTGCCGCCCATGACGCCGCGAACGCGTCCATCCCCGGCATGACGCCCGCCTTGTGCCCGGCCAGCCACGCTGCCCCCATCGCCGTCGTTTCCAGCACTTTCGGCCGGTCCACCGGCGCGCCAAGAATGTCGGACAGGAATTGCATGGCATAATCGCTCGCCGCCATGCCGCCATCGACGCGCAGCACCGCGGATTCCGCCTCTCCCATATCCGCCTGCATCGCCGCCAGCAGGTCACGCGTCTGGAAGCCCACGCTTTCCAGCGCCGCGCGCGCCAGCTCTGCGGGGCCGGAACTGCGCGTCAACCCAAAGATCGCGCCCCGGCATTCGGCATTCCAATAGGGCGCGCCCAGCCCGGTGAAGGCGGGGACCAGCACCACCTCTTGCGCCGGGTCGGCGGCTTCGGCCAAGGGCTGCGTTTCCGGCGCGGTGCGGATGATCTTGAGCCCGTCGCGCAGCCATTGCACCACCGCCCCCGCGATGAAGATCGACCCTTCGAGCGCATAGGTCGGCGTGCCGTCCAACTGGTAGGCGATGGTGGTCAGCAAGCGGTTTTGCGAGCGCACGGCGGTATCGCCCGTGTTCAGAAGCGCGAAACAGCCGGTGCCATAGGTGGATTTCAGCATGCCGGGCTGGAAACAGGCCTGCCCCACGGTCGCCGCCTGCTGGTCGCCCGCGATGCCAAGGATGGGAATGGGCGCGCCGAACAGGTCGGGGCGGGTCTGGCCGAAATCTGACGCGCAATCGCGCACCTCTGGCAACATGGACATGGGAATGCCCAGCCGGTCACACATGGTCTGCGACCAGCGGCCCTTGCGGATGTCGTATAGCATGGTGCGCGCGGCATTGGTGGCGTCGGTCACATGCGCCTGCCCGCCCGTCAGGTTCCACACGAGCCATGTGTCGACGGTGCCGAAGGCCAGTTCGCCAGCTTCGGCGCGGGCGCGCGCGCCCTCTACATTGTCCAAGAGCCATGCCAGTTTCGTGCCAGAGAAATACGGGTCCAGAAGCAGGCCGGTGCGGTCCGTCACCTCCTCTTCGAACCCCTCGGCGACAAGGCGTTTGCACATCTCTGACGTGCGGCGATCCTGCCAGACAATGGCGTTATGGATGGGTTTGCCGGTCTTGCGGTCCCAGACCAGCGTGGTTTCGCGTTGGTTGGTGATGCCGATGGCGGCTATCTCGCCCGCGCGGATACCGGCTTTTTCCATCGCGGCACGGCAGGTCGCGGCGGTGGTGGACCACAGGTCGGAACAGTCATGCTCAACCCAGCCCGAGGCCGGGTAATGCTGGGCGAATTCTTCCTGCGCGCTGGCGACCATACGAAAGCCCTGGTCGAACAGGATGGCGCGGGTGGAAGTGGTGCCTTGGTCGATTGCGAGGATCAGGGTCATGCGGCGGGCCTTTCTGGGTGCAACAGGGTCAGCATAGAAAAAGGGCCGGGGTTTTCAACAACCCCGGCCCCCTGTCGGCTGGCGATTACTGCCAGGATGCGATGAGTTCGTCGTAGGAGACGGTCATCGGCTCTTCATCCTCGTTCTCCATCTCTGGGAACGGGGCACCGGGCTGGCTGAACCAGTAATCCGCGTCACGCTCTTCGTTCATGACCGGACCCAGATCGCCCTGAACGCCGGCGCGTTCCAGACGCTCCATCACGCTTTCCATGTCAGAGCAGAGCGAATCGAGCGCGTCCTGTGCGGATTTCGCACCCGACATGGCATCGCCGATATTCTGCCACCACAGTTGTGCCAGACGCGGATAGTCGGGCACGTTTGTGCCGGTGGGCGACCACTGCACGCGCGCGGGCGAGCGGTAGAATTCCACCAGACCACCCAGACGCGGAGCGCGCTCAGTGAAGCTCTCGTGGTTGATGGTCGATTCCCGGATGAAGGTCAGGCCAACATGGCTTTTCTTCACATCCACCGTCTGCGACGTGACGAACTGGGCATAGAGCCAGGCCGCTTTCGCACGGTCAACCGGGGTCGAATCCATCAGCGTCCAGGAGCCCACGTCCTGATAGCCGACCTTCTGGCCTTCTTTCCAATAAACGCCGTGCGGGCTTGGGGCCAGACGCCATTTCGGGGTGCCATCCTCGTTCATGACCGCATCGCTTTCGACCAGCGGTGCCACGAAGGTGGTGTACAGGAACATCTGCTGCGCGATGTTGCCCTGCCCCGGAACCGGGCCTGCCTCAGAGAAGGTCATCCCCATGGCCGAGGGCGGCGAGTAGTTGTTCAGCCATTCGATGGCTTTCTCAACCGCATAGACCGCCGCCGGGCTGTTGGCGGCACCGCCACGATCAACGCACGCACCCACAGGCTGCGACGCGTCATTCACGCGGATGCCCCATTCGTCGACCGGCAGGCCGTTGGGTTCACCCGTGTCGCCCATGCCAGCCATGGACATCCACGCATCGGTATAGCGCCAGCCAAGGCTGGGGTCTTTCTTGCCGTAGTCCATGTTGCCGAACACGTTTTCGGCCGGACCGTCGGCATAGGACATATCGCGCCCGGTGAAGAATTCGGCAATATCCTCATAGGCCGCCCAGTTGACCGGAACGCCAAGATCGTAGCCATAGGCGGCCCGGAAATCTTCCTGGCTTTGCGGATGGTTGAACCAGTCGTAGCGGAACCAATACAGGTTCGCGAATTGCTGCGACGGCAACTGGTACAGTTTGCCATCCGGGCCGGTCGTGAACTGGGTGCCGATGAAATCGTCCAGATTCAGCGTCGGGCTGGTGACATCGGCGGCTTCGCCCGCCATCCAGTCGGTCAGGTTGCGCACCTGCTGATAGCGCCAATGCGTGCCGATCAGGTCGGAATCGTTGGTGTAGGCGTCATAGATGTTCTCACCCGACTGCATTTGCGTTTGCAGCTTTTCGACCACGTCGCCCTCGCCGATCAGGTCGTGGGTCACGTTGATGCCGGTCATCGCGCTGAACGCCGGGGCCAGCACCTGGCTTTCGAATTCATGCGTGGTGATGGTTTCCGACACGACGTTGATGCTCATGCCCTCGAAAGGCTGCGCAGCGTCGATGAACCACTGCATTTCGGCTTCCTGCTCGGCGCGGGTCAGTGACGACAGGTCGCCGATTTCCGCATCCAGGAACGCGCGTGCGGCGTCCATGTCGGCGAAAGCCGGACCCGCAAGGATCAGCAGCGCCGCCGTGGTTGATTTGAGGTTCAGGTTCATGTGGTGTCCTCCCTTTTTGAACCGGTGATACGGGGCGGTGTCGTCATGCAAGCAGGGCCTCCCCGTCCCTGTCGGCCTTGCACGCTGTCATTGTCTAGACCCAGCGGAATACCGCTGCGGCATAGACAAGGCAGACTGCCATTGCCCAAGGCTGGGTGTCGGGTCCGACCAGACCCAGCCAGGCAAGATTGATGAACGCGCTTCCCAGCAGCGTGATGAACAGACGGTCGCCGCGCGTGGTTTCGATCCGCAGCACCCCGATACGCGGGGTTTCGGGAAACTTGAGCGCGAGCACCGTGAAGGTGATCAGCAAAGCCGCGATGACGATGAAAAAGATCGCGGTCGGTTGGGTCCAGGCCATCCAATCCATGAGGTGTCTCCTTTTTCCCGGCTTACACGCGACCTAGGGCAAAGCCCTTGGCGATGTAGTTGCGAACGAAATAAATGACCAAGGCCCCCGGCACGATGGTCAGGATACCGGCGGCCGCCAGCACGCCCCAATCCACCCCGGCCGCGCCGACCGTGCGGGTCATGGTCGCGGCGATCGGCTTGGCATCGACCGTCGTCAATGTGCGCGACAGCAGCAGTTCCACCCAAGAGAACATGAAGCAAAAGAACGCCGCCACGCCAATGCCCGACGCAATAAGCGGGGTGAAGATTTTGACGAAGAACGCACCAAAGCTGTAGCCGTCGATATAGGCGGTCTCGTCGATTTCCTTGGGCACGCCGCGCATGAACCCTTCCAAAATCCAGACCGCAAGCGGCACGTTGAACAGGCAATGCGCCAAAGCCACCGCGATATGCGTGTCGAACAACCCGACCGACGAATAAAGCTGGAAGAACGGCAGCGCGAACACGGCGGGCGGCGCCATCCGGTTGGTCAGCAACCAGAAGAACAGGTGCTTGTCGCCCAGAAAGTGGTAGCGCGAAAACGCGTAGGCCGCAGGCAGCGCCACCGCAAGGCTGATCGCAGTGTTCAGCACGACGTAAATCAGCGTGTTAACATAGCCCATATACCAGCTTGGGTCGGTCAGGATGGTGATATAGTTCTGAAACGTCAGCGCCTCGGGCCAGAGCGTGAAACTGCTCTGGATCTCTGCGTTGGTTTTCAGGCTCATGTTCAGCAGCCAGTAGATCGGCAGCATCAGAAAAACCAAATACAGGGTCATCACCACGGCACGGCTGTTGACGCGCGGCAGGCTTGGGCGGCGGGTCGTGACCGCGGCTGTCGAGGTTGCATCCACCATGGTTCAGCCCCCTTTCTTGTCGAGATTGGTCATCACGGTGTAGAACACCCAACTGATCGCAAGGATCACGAGGAAATACATGATCGAGAAGGCCGCCGCCGGACCAAGGTCGAACTGTCCCAGTGCCATTTTCACAAGGTCGATGGACAGCAGCGTGGTCGCATTGCCGGGACCACCGCCGGTCACGACGAACGGCTCTGTGTAGATCATGAAACTGTCCATGAAGCGCAGCAGGATCGCGATCATCAGCACGCCCATCATCTTGGGCAATTCGATGTAGCGAAACACTGCCCAGCGGCTGGCCTGATCGATCTTGGCCGCCTGGTAATACGCATCGGGAATGGATTTCAGACCGGCATAGGCCAGCAGCGCCACAAGCGAGGTCCAGTGCCACACATCCATCGCGATGATCGTGACCCACGCGTCAAAGCTGTCCTGCGTGTAGTTGTAGTCGATCCCCAGCTTGTCGAGCGTGTAGCCCAGCAACCCGATATCGACGCGGCCAAAGACCTGCCAGATTGTGCCCACCACGTTCCATGGGATGAGCAACGGCAGTGACATGACCACAAGGCAGAAGCTGGCCCAGAACCCGCTTTTCGGCATGTTCAGCGCGACATACACGCCCAGCGGCACCTCTATCGCCAAAATGATGCCGGAGAACATCAACTGCCGTTGCAGCGCGTTCCACATGCGGTCGTCATGCAGCATCTGTTCGAACCATTCGAGGCCCGCCCAGAAGAACTGGTTGTTGCCGAAACTGTCCTGCACAGAGTAATTGACCACTGTCATCAGCGGAATGACCGCCGAAAACGCCACGAGGATCAGCACTGGCAGCACAAGAAACCATGCTTTCTGGTTGACGGTCTTGTTCATCACGCAGCCCTCCCTTGCGGTGCGACGCGCCAGTCATCGGCGTAGACATTCACATGCGCAGGGTCGAACCAGACGCGGGTCATATCGGGCCCGATCCGGTCATCCTCTCCCGCGACGATGTTGATCTCTTGGCCGAACAGTTCGGCGCGGACCAGCTTGTGGCGGCCCACATCCTCGACCCGGCGAACCTTTACGGGCAGTCCGGTGTCGCTGCTCAACCGCGCGAATTCGGGGCGGATGCCGATGGCGGTCTTGCCATTGACCGGACCGTAGCCATCCGCAAGGTCCATCTCTGTGCCGTGCACAATGGCGCGGCGCCCTTCGATCTGGGCAGGGATCACGTTCATCCCCGGTGATCCGATGAAATACCCGACGAATGTATGGGCGGGACGCTCGAACAATTCCTCGGGCGTGCCGATCTGCACCACGCGCCCGTCATACATGACGACCACCTTGTCGGCAAAGGTCAGCGCCTCTGTCTGGTCATGGGTGACATAAATCATCGTATGGCCAAATTCGTGGTGCAGCTTTTTCAACTGCGTGCGCAATTCCCATTTCATATGCGGGTCAATCACGGTCAGCGGCTCGTCGAACAGCAGCGCGTTCACGTCCTTGCGCACCATGCCGCGACCAAGGCTGATCTTTTGCTTGGCATCTGCGGTCAGCCCGCGCGCTTTGTGGTCCAGCGTCGCTTCCATCCCGATCATGGCGGCGATTTCCTGAACCCGTGCGGCCACATAGGCCGGGTCTTCGCCACGGTTGCGCAGCGGAAAGGCCAGATTGTCGCGCACGGTCATGGTGTCGTAGACCACCGGAAACTGGAACACCTGCGCGATATTGCGCTCTGCGGTGGTGGCCTGTGTCATGTCCTGCCCGTCGAACAGAATCCGACCCTGAGAGGGGTTCAGCAGCCCCGAAATAATGTTCAACAGCGTGGATTTCCCACAGCCGGACGAGCCCAGCAGCGCATAGGCGGCGCCATCCTCCCAGTCATGGTTCAGTTCCTTCAACGCGAAATCATCCTCTGATTTCGGGTTGGGCAAATAAGAATGCGCCAGGTTATCAAGCGTGATCCGTGCCATCGCGTCCTCTCCTCCTCAGGCTGCCAGCGCGTAAGCGGCAGGCGCGACCAGACGGCCATCCGCGTCAAAAATATAGACATGGCGGGGGTCCAGATAGACCGCCAGTTCACGACCCAGGTCCAGATCATGCACCCCGTGCACCAGCCCGACCCAACGTTTGGGGAGCTATGCCCGAAAGTTGGTGACGGCGTGATTAGGCGGCTTTTTGAAGTTGCTTGATCCCGTCCTTGAATTCAATCCCCTGGATGATCTCAGGCATGCGGCTTGCGCCGTCGAGTTTGCGCCATTT
>NZ_UIHC01000030.1 GCF_900499075.1 Roseinatronobacter ekhonensis
CTCAATCCAATTGAACGTCTTTGGGCGGTCTTGCACCATTATGTCACCCACAATCGCTACTACCGAAGTCAGAAGCAATTCGCCGACGCCATCCTTGCATTCATGCGTGAGACCATCCCGCAGGAATGGAAGAAATTCCGCGACAAGGTGTCAGATAACTTCCGCGTCATAACACACGAGAACTTTCGGGTTTTGGAGTAGAAGAAGTATACATCGTGCGGGCGCGGGCATGCGCTTCGGAGGTATCCAGCCCGTGGCGCGCGAACATCGACAGTAGCGCCTCTATCCGCGCGGCATCTGCCGTCATCACCTGCGCCTTGAGCGCGGGCGCGGATTGCGCCCAGTTGCGGATGGCGAAATCAAGCGACGCATCGAACAGCTCGTGCGACATCCAGCAATCGCAGACATTGAGGACCGCCTCGCCAATCGTCTCTGCGTAAAGCTCGGACTGTCGGACAAGGTTGCCGGTGTTCTTGTCCTGCCATTGCGCCACAAGCGCATCGAGAAGTGCTGCGCGATCCGTGAAATGCCAGTAAAAACTGGTTCGGGCCAGTCCAAGCTCGGCTGCCAAGGTGCTGATCTTGATATGTGCCACGCCGCGCCTGACAAGAATATCATAGGCCGCGGCAAGCCAGACCTCTGATGAGCCGCGCCAGCCCGTGGCCTTGGTGTCTTGGTCGGCCCTGTTCATGCTGCTCTCCATACACTTTCCGCACCTGTGTCGCAAAATGACAAACCGTTGTCGTCTGGAAACACGACGCCCCTGTCGATTTTCACGACGATATTGTCACACGCGCCCCCAACACTCGCAGGAGAGCCGCACCATGTCGACCGATCCGCTGTTGCAGCCCTACAGGTTAAAACACCTGACGTTGAAAAACCGGATCATGACGACCAGCCATGAACCCGCCTATCCAGAGGACGGGATGCCAAAGGACCGCTATCGCGCCTATCATGTAGAGCGTGCGAAGGCGGGTGTAGCGCTGACAATGACCGCAGGCTCTGCCGCGGTGTCGCGGGATTCGCCACCGGTGTTCAATAATGTGCTGGCCTATAAGGACGAGGTCGTCCCGTGGATGCGCAAGCTGGCTGACGACTGTCACGAGCACGGTTGTGCGGTCATGATCCAGCTGACCCATCTTGGTCGCCGGACGCATTGGAACAAGGGCGACTGGCTGCCCGCGGTCTCTGCCGGGCATGAACGCGAACGGGCGCATCGTGCCTTTCCCAAAAAGCTGGAAGACTGGGATATCGCACGGATCATCACCGATTACGCCGATGCGGCAGAGCGGATGCAGGCCGCCGGTCTGGACGGGATTGAATTGCAGGCTTACGGCCACCTTATGGACCAGTTCTGGTCGCCCCGGACAAATACGCTGGACGGGCCTTATGGCGGCAGCCTCGACAACCGGTTGCGCTTTACCTTCGATGTCCTGCAGGCGATCCGAAAACGGGTTGGCGACGCGTTCATCGTCGGCATCCGCTATACCGCGGACGAGGTCGCGCCCGGCGGCATTTCCGTGTCCGAGGGGCTGGAGATATCGCGCAGGCTGGCAGCTTGCGGGCAAGTCGATTTCCTGAACGTGATCCGCGGCCACATAGACACCGATCCCGGCCTGACCGATGTGATCCCAGTGCAGGGCATGAAAAACGCGCCGCATCTGGACTTTGCGGGCACCATCCGGCGCGACACCGGACTGCCCACATTCCATGCCGCCAAGATACCCGATGTGGCGACGGCGCGCCACGCGGTCGCCAGCGGCCTGCTGGATATGGTGGGCATGACACGGGCGCATATGGCTGACCCGCATATCGTGCAAAAGATTGTCGAAAACCGCGAGGACGACATCCGCCCCTGCGTCGGCGCGACCTACTGCCTTGACCGGATCTATCAGGCCGGCGATGCGCTGTGCATTCACAATGCCGCCACCGGGCGTGAGCTGTCGATGCCGCATGTCATCAGCCCCGCCACAGCGCGCCGCAAGGTTGTCGTTGTGGGCGCGGGACCCGGCGGGCTGGAGGCAGCGCGGGTCGCCGCAGAGCGTGGCCATGACGTGACCGTTCTGGAAGCCGCAAACGAACCCGGCGGCCAGATCCGCCTGACCGCGCAATCGCCGCGCCGCCGCGAGATGATGTCGATCATCGACTGGCGCATGTCGCAATGCGCTGCGCGCGATGTCGAATTCCACTTTAACACACTGGCCGAAGCATCTGATATACAAAGATTGTCGCCCGATGTGGTCATCGTCGCCACCGGCGGTCTGCCCGACACGGATGTGCTGCGCGACGGGAACGACCTAGTTGTATCATCTTGGGACATCATCTCTGGCGATGTGAAACCGGGGCGTCATGTTCTGGTCTATGACGATGCGGGCGATCATGTGGGCCTTCAGGCGGCAGAGATCATCGCCAAATCCGGTGCGCATGTCGAGATCATGACGCCCGACCGGTCCTTTGCACCCGACGTGATGGCGATGAACCTTGTGCCCTATATGCGCACGCTTCAGGCGCTGGATACACGGTTTACCGTAACCTATACGCTGTCATCGGTGCGCCCGTCGGGCAACCGTCTGCTGGCGGTCATCGACAGCGACTATGCAGCCCTTGGCCAAGAGCGTGATTTCGACCAGATCGTCGTGAACCACGGCACTGTGCCGCTGGATGAGCTGTATCACGAATTGCGCGCAGGGTCGGCCAACCTTGGCGCGGTGGATCACGACGCCCTTATCGCGGGCCGCCCGCAGACGATCCAGACCAACCCCGCAGGCAGCTACCAGCTTTTCCGGATCGGCGATGCCGTGTCCGCCCGCAACACCCATGCCGCGATCTACGATGCGCTGCGGCTGGTAAAAGATTTGTAACCCGTCCGATGGAGAGCTTGAATGCCGCGTGACTCCGATATGCTGGCCCAGTTGATGCGTCGCAAGCCCGCGCATTCCCTGCCCCGCGCGCTGTATACCGACCCGGATATGTATGAGGTCGATCTGGACAGGCTGTGGTATACCGAATGGCTATTCGCCATTCCCGGCTGCGAAATTCCCAAGACCGGCAACCATATCACGGTGCAGGTCGGCGCCTATTCCGTCATCATTGTGCGCGGCACGGATGGCGTGATCCGCGCCTTCCACAATTCCTGTCGCCACAGGGGATCGCGCATTTGCAAAGCGGCAAAAGGGTCCGCCCCGAAACTCGTCTGCCCCTATCACCAATGGACCTACGAACTGGATGGGCGCCTGCTTTGGGCGCGCGACATGGGGCCGGAATTCGACCCCGCGCAACACGGGCTGAAACCTGTGCACTGCCGCGACGCTGCTGGCATGGTGTTCATCTGTCTGGCAGAGGTCGCACCCCCGTTCGACGCATTGGCAGAGGCCGCGACCCGCTATTACGGCCCCCACAAGTTGGACGCGTGCAAGGTCGCCTATGAAAGCACGATCACCGAAGCGGCCAACTGGAAGCTGGTGATGGAAAACAACCGGGAATGCTATCATTGTTCGGGCAGCCACCCTGCGCTGTGTGTCAGCTTTGACGACAATCCCAACATCGCAGGCAATGGCGACGGTCGAAACGACCCCGCAATCGAAGCGCATCTGGCCAAATGCGAGGCGGCGGGCCTGCCCTCGCGGTTCTACATAGACGATGACAGCCAGTGGCGGTTCGTGCGGGTGCCGCTTTTGGGCAAGTCGGTCAGCTACACGATGAACGGCAAACAGGCCGTGAACCGGATGGTTGGCGATATCACGCTGCGCGATGCCGGAACGCTGTTGTTTTTCCACTACCCCAACACCTGGAACCATTTTCTTGCGGACACGGTGCTGCTGTTTCGCATGCTGCCCCTTGGGCCGAAAGAGACACAGGTCACAACCAAGTGGCTTGTGCACAAGGATGCGGTCGAAGGCGTCGACTACGACCTACCGCGCCTGACAGAGGTCTGGACCCTGACCAATGACGAGGACCGTGCGATTGTCGAACAGAACCAGCTTGGCATTGATAGCCCCGCCTATGTGCCGGGTCCATATTCGCAGATACAGGAAAGCGGCGTGATCCAGTTTGTCGACTGGTATGCGAACCGGATGGCGGAACGGCTGACAGGCCGCCGCCTGCACGCGGCGGAATAACCGATATGACCGGTGCTCTCCCGCCCAAAGCCGCGTGGCATGACAGCGAGCTGCTTGAATGCACCATGGTGATCCCCGAAGCGCCGGACGTGGCCACATTCGTGTTTCGCGCGCCGTCGGGGGCGTGGTTCGATTACCGCGCGGGGCAGTTCGTGACATTGGAATTGCCGGTGCCCGGTGGCCCGGTTGAGCGGACATATACGATCTCGACCAGCCCCTCGCGCCCGCTGAACATTGCAGTGACTGTCAAGGCACAAGCGGGCAGCACAGGGTCGCGCTGGATGCTGGACAACCTGCGCAAAGGCATGCGGCTGAAAGCCTACGGGCCTGCGGGAATATTCACCCTGCCCGACCAACCCGACGGCAGATACCTGCTGATCGGGGCCGGGTCGGGCATCACTCCGATGATGTCGATGGCGACCTATCTGTATGACTACAGCAAGAACACCGATGCCCGGCTGATCGCCTGCGCGCGCCGCCCGTCAGAGCTGATTTTCCGCGACAGGCTGATCCAGATGTCGCGGCGCGTGCCCGGTCTGCGCCTGTCCTTTGCCGTCACCGAAGAGGAACCCTACGATGTCTGGACCGGCTATCTGGGACGGTTCAACCAACTCATGCTGTCGCTCATGGCGCCTGACTACCTTGACCGCGACATCTATTGCTGCGGGCCGGAACCCTTCATGCAAATGGTGCGCGACAGTCTGAACGCGCTTGGCTACGACATGGATCGCTACAATCAGGAATCCTTCGGGGCGCCCGTTGCATGCGCAGCCGAGGAGGTCGTGCCAGACGACGTGGTGCCCGACGAAGCGGCGACCGCCGAAGTGACCTTCGCCCGCTCGGGCGTGGTGGTACCCTGTTTCGAGACCGATACGATCCTGGCAATGGCCCGCGCAGAGGGCGTGCGCATCCCTTCAGGCTGCACCTTTGGCGTCTGCGGAACCTGCAAGGTCAAAAAGCGCGCGGGCGAGGTGCATATGGTCCATAACGGCGGGATAGCCCAAGAGGATATCGACGCGGGGTATATCCTCGCATGCTGTTCCAACCCTATCGGACACGTCGAAATCGAAGCCTGAGCCCCGCAACCGACACTGCAGTCCACATGCCCGGCCGAGTACCGCTTCGGCGCAGTACGGTTAAGAGGCTCGTTGCCTCGAGCAGCCTACCGGAACTGGATTGCCAGCTTGCGCAGTCCCGACCTGTAAGAAACCGTTTGTAGCTGCAAAATAACGCCAGAAACACGCGCCACCGAAACTGAGCGGAAACAGGAATTTTAAGTAAAATTGGTGCCCGGGGGCGGCACCAACACCCTGTTTTTACTTGTTTTTATCCGTCCATCCTTGCGTGTATCCCCCTAAAAATATGGGCCTAACTGCCCCGAACTGTCTTGCCCTGTCCATCCCTATCCACTAGCTTAAGGTGGATATTTAAGGGGATAAAAAAATGCGGGCAACGAACAGGCTTTCGTCTCAATTTGTGAAAACCGCCCCCGTGGGCAAACATTGCGACGGGGCCGGGCTTTGGCTGGTGCGGCGCGATGATGGTGGCGCGCAATGGGTGCTGCGCGTCACGGTGCACGGACGGCGGCGGGAAATGGGCTTGGGCGGATTTCCGGCGCTCGGGCTGGCCGACGCCCGCAAGGCGGCCGAACGCTGGCGCAATCTGGCATCGGCTGGGCGTGACCCGGTGAAGGAACGTGAAGCCGAAGAACGGGCCGCGCGGCGCGAAGATATATCGCTGGCCATTTTGACCGCTGACGCCTTTGAAGCGCGCAAGGCCGAACTGAAAGGGGATGGCACGGCGGGCCGCTGGCTTTCCCCCCTGACCCTTCACGTCTTGCCCAAGCTTGGCCGGGTGCCGGTGACTGACCTCGATCAACGCGACATTCGGGATACGCTTGCCCCTATCTGGCACACAAAGGCCGACACGGCACGCAAGGCGTTGAACCGGCTTTCAATCGTGCTGCGCCATGCGGCGGCGCTGGGCTTGGACGTGGACTTGCAAGCGACCGAAAAGGCAAAGGCGCTTCTGGGGAAGTCGCGGCATGTGCCCCAAAATATTCCAGCGATGACTTGGGCTGATGTGCCGGGCTTCTATGCAAGCCTTGAAACACCGACCCTGACCCATCTGGCTTTGCGGCTTCTGATTCTGACCGGCCTGCGCTCTGCGCCGCTGCGCAATATCCGGCTGGACCAGATAGAAGGCGACCTGTGGACTGTGCCCGCCGAAGCCATGAAGGGCCGCAAAGGCGCAACCGAAGCTTTCCGGGTGCCCCTATCACTGGAAGCCCAGCGCATCATCGACCTTGCACGCCCCCACGCCCGCAACGGCTTTCTTTTCCCATCGGTGCGTAAGGGTGTAATATCCGACGCCACAATGTCACGGATGATGGAGCGGCGCGGGCTGGAAGCGCGCCCGCATGGCTTTCGCACCAGTCTGCGCACATGGCTGGCCGAAACAACCGACGCCCCCCATGAAGTAGCAGAGGCGATGCTGGCACATGTGGTTGATGGTGGTGTCGTGCGCGCTTATCGCCGGACGGATTATCTGGAACAGCGCGCCAAGCTGATGGATCGCTGGGCCGACCATGTGACCGGCGGCGCTGGGCAGGTGGTGAAGCTGGCGGGGGCGCGCTGATGGCTCGGGACAAAACCGACAAAACTGACTTAACCCCTGCGACACCGACAGCGGAAGCCCTTAGCCGGGCAGAAATCGAAGCGGGCCTTGATAGGAAGGTGGCGGGCATACTTACTCATAGCGCGGGGAAGGAGACTGTGCCGGGCCCGCATATCCTTTGGCCGCTTGGGCCGCACATTGTGAGCATAGGGCAGGCCGAAATCCTCACGCTGACCGAAGAAAAGGCGGCGGCGCTGGTTAATCTGGCCGAAACTAATCCCCACGCATTTGACGCGGCATCGTATTTGGCCGGAATGCTATTTGCCATAGGCCACATTCCTGGCGCCCCAGACTGCCCCATATCTTTGCGCAGTTTCGGCGCGCAAGCGCTGACTGGTGAAATCCAACGCCCACCCCAACCGGGCAGACCGCGTGCTGGCGATACCGCTTTACGACTTTGGAAATATTCGCTCTGTCGGTTTATGGCAGAATGCACGCCCTTGCCCTTGGGCCGAAATCGCGAAGAAAAACACGACACTACGCTTGGATTCTCTGCTTGCGACGCCGTAGCAGAATCTTTCACGCGATGCGGACATCACGAAACTTATGGGCAGTTGGTTTCGCTTTGTTATGACGTGGGCCACGCCGACCTTAGAGCATTGGCCGAAGCGATTGGAATGCTGGACTTTAACGAAGAAGATTGACAGCCGCGCTCCATAAAGAAAAACCCCCACCATTTGTTCTGTATGACTGGGCTAAACAAATTGGGGCACCACTGCACTTATCGAACTCTAAAAGGACGAGGTGCAAGACATGCAAACCTATCTGACCCTGAACGAACTACGCGCCAAGCTTGGCAATCGCTCACGCTCGGCAATCTATTTGGATTTAGAGGCGGGCCGACTGCCCAAGCCAGTGAAACTTGGCGGAAAACTGTATTGGCCGCAAGACGATGTTGACGCCCATTTGCGCAATCTTCGCGAAGAGGCCGCTTAGGATGGGCGGCGGAAAAGAAGAAGCCCGGAACCTGCGCGAACAGGACCCGGGCCGGAATAAGCGCCATGCGATAGCGGCTCACATTCTTGCTATATCAGAAAACCACAACCTGCGCCAAGCCTCACGCCTTCGCTTGGCCTACGGTTTGACCGAAGCGCACGCCTTAGCTTTGGCATCTTTGATTTGGGGGGCAGCATGAAACCCACCGAAGGCCACGCCAAGCGTGCCGATCTGCCCCAGATGCACCATGCAGCCGAGATGGTCGTGGCGTGGGATGTTGCGGACGGGGTTGATTTGGGTGAAGCGCTCAAAGCCCTGCAATTAACCGCTGCGCTCAAGATGGCCAGTCATTGCGGCACCGCTCAGACGGCGGACGCGTTGCGCGAGCTGGCCCATCTCCTCGAACTTCACGGGGGTGCCGTATGACCGACGCACGCACAATGACCGAATCGCTGGGCGGCGACTGGTTTCGAAGCTACGGAACCGCCCCGTGCCCTGTATGCCAACAGGCAGGCCGCAAAGAGCAAAACGCCCTAACTTTGGCAGATGGCGACAACGGTCGGTTGATGGCAAATTGCAAGAAATCCGACTGCGCCTTCCGGGATATAATGGTGATGGCGGGCTTGCGCGGCATTGCCTATCGCGCCCCGGACCCGGCGAAGATTGCCCAGCGCGAAGCCGAACGGCGGGCCGACGCCCAGCGCCGGGCGGGGCAGGCCGAACGCATCTGGCGGGAAGCCCAGCCCATCGCGGGCACGGCGGCGGCGGCCTATTTGAGGGCACGGGGCATCAACTGCGCCTTGCCCCATGTGCTGCGCTTTCACGGCGCTTGCTTTCACGGGCCGACCGCCCAGCGCTTTCCGGCGATGGTGGCGGCGGTGGAGGGCGGCAGCTTTGCGGTGCATCGCACCTATCTGCGCCCTGATGGTTCGGGCAAGGCCGGGCTGGAAGGCGGCGACAAGCTGATGCTCGGGGCAACCGCTGGCGGCGCTGTGCGGCTCACTGACGGGCCGGGGCGGCTGGTGGTGGCGGAAGGTATTGAAAGCGGCTTGTCGCTTGCCTGTGGCCTGCTGGATGGCCCCGCAACGCTTTGGGCCGGTCTTTCGACTTCTGGCATTCGTGGGCTGCACCTTCCGGCGCGACCGGGGCGGCTGACAATCGCTTGCGACGGCGACACGCCGGGCCGCGACGCTGCGCACGCATTGGCCGAACGGGCGCACGGCTTGGGCTGGCAAGTGGGCATCTGCGACCCCGGCGATGGGGCCGACTGGAACGATATTTTGACAGGAAAGGCGGTGGCGGCATGAACGCGCAACCCGGAATGCCCGGCCTCACCCCGAAGATGGCCATCCACGAAATGCCCGGCCTCACCCCAAAAATGCCCGCGCCTGTTTCTTTCACCCCTGAGGGGCCGCAACCGCTAGTGCGCGAAATCGCACCCGGTGCAGCCTATCCGGTGGCATCGCTCGGGCCGCTGCGTGCCGCTGTGGAAGCGGTGCAGGGCGCGACCCAAGCCCCGGTGGCAATTCCGGCGCAATCGGCTTTGGCCGTGGCATCGCTGGCGGTGCAGGGCTTTGCCAATGTCGAAACCTTGGGCGGCACGCGCCCGCTGTCGCTTTACGCCCTGACAATTGCACGCTCGGGCGAACGGAAATCGGCCTGCGACGCGCCCTTGATGGCCGGTCTGCGTGCGCATGAAATCGAAGCGGGCCAAGGCCAGCGTGACGCGCTTGGAAGTTGGGAGAATACGCACGCTCTCTGGAAAAAGGACCGCGACCGAATCGTGACCGGCAAGGGCGAAAAGCGCGCGACGGCGGCGGCGGACCTTGAAGCGCTTGGACCGGAACCGGCTGCGCCCCCATCCGCTGACCGAACCGTAACGGAACCAACCTTTGAAGGGATGACCAAACTTTTCGCCACTGGCAATCCCAGCCTCGGGCTTTTCAGCGATGAAGGCGGGCAATTCCTGGGCGGGCACGCCATGAACTCGGAGAACCGGCAAAAGACGCTGGCGGCGTTCAATGACCTTTGGCAAGGCAACCCTATACGGCGGACGCGGGCAGGCGACGGGCACGCGACGCTCTACGGGCGGCGGCTGGCCGTTCACCTGATGGTGCAACCGACCGTGGCGCGCGGCTTCATGGCCGACCCCTTGGCGGCGGACACGGGCTTTCTGCCCCGTTTCCTGATGTGCGAACCGCCCAGCACCATCGGAACCCGGATGCAGGCGAACACCCGGCCTGATGGTGCGGCGCTGGCAGCCTTTGGCGGGCGGCTGCGCGCCATACTCGACGCGGCCATGCCAATGGACCCTGACACCCGCGAACTGCGCCCACGAACGCTGCAACTGGCACCTGACGCCCGCGCGCTGCTGGTGGCCTTTTCGGATGCTATCGAAGCGGCACAGGCCCCCGGTGGGGATCTGGCCCATATCACGGGCACGGCATCCAAGGCGGCGGAACAGGCGGCGCGCATCGCGGGCGTGCTGACCCTCTGGCGCGATCTAGCCGCCCCCGAGGTGCAGCCGGGCGATATGGTCGACGCAATCAACCTGGCGCAATTCTACCTGTCCGAAGCTTCACGGCTGGCAAGCGCTGCGCTTGTCTCTGCTGAAATCGACCAGGCCGAAGCGTTGCGGCGCTGGCTGCTACAAGGCTGGCAGGAATCGGACGTGCTGGTGCGCGATGTGGTGCGGCTCGGGCCGAACGCGCTGCGCGAAAGCCCCAAGGCGCGGGCGGCGCTGGGCATCCTCGAAAAACACGGCTGGATTGTGCCGCTCGACCCCGGAACCGTGGTGCGCGGGGCTGCACGCAAGGAAGCGTGGCGCATCGTGAAAGGGGCGGGCGATGTGGTTTGACGCCTTCGCCAAGCTGGTGGAAATCGTGGCACCCCCTTGCGACATCCGCGACAACTGCGACACGGGGCGGCAATTCAGTAATTGCTGTGACGTGTCAGTAATTACTGTGTCGCGGATGTCGCAAGTGTCGCAACGCCCCCCCGCGCGAAAGTCAGAACCCAAGCCCAGCGCCAAAGCCTTCCGGCATGGCGTATCTTTCGCGGGGAAGCCGCTCACATGGACGGGCCACATTGTTTCGCTGGATGATTGGCGGCGACTGACCGAATGGGAACAGCACGGGCCAAACGGACGGCACTGGAACAGTATAACGCAAACATGGGAAGAACCCGAATGACTATTTTACGCAAGCGAATTGACCGGCTCGAACGCAACCGCCCGGCGCTTGACGCTGATGTGCCGTTCGAGCTGATAGGGCTTGCCCCTGATGTGGCCGCGCGCTTCATGGCGGCAAAGGCACAAGGCACCTTTCCGCGCTCACTGTGCGATGCTGATCTGCACGCGCTGGTGGCTTTGGGTGATGAACTGGGGGTGATATGACCCGTAAAAGCGGACGCAATACGGATGGCACCTTTGGCCCCGGCAATTCCGGCAAGCCCAAGGGCACGCGCCACAAGGCGACACAGGCGGCGCTGGCCCTGCTGGACGGCGAAGCCGAGGCGCTGACCCGGCAAGCCGTGACAATGGCGCTGGGCGGCGATGCAACGGCGCTGCGCTTGTGCCTTGAACGCATCGCCCCGCCCAGAAAGGATGTGGCCGTGACCTTCGACCTGCCCCCGATGGAAACCGCCCGCGACGCTGCAAAGGCCGCTGGTGCGGTGCTGGGCGCAGTGGCCGATGGCGACCTGACACCAACCGAAGGCGCGCATATCATGGCGCTGGTGGAAACCTACCGGCGGACGCTGGAAACATCGGACTTGGAAGCCCGGTTGCGGTACATGGAGGAGACGTTATAGTTTACGGACATAAGGAATCGATGACGGTTGAACTGCGAAGCTTTCATTTCCGTTGTCAAGTTTGCGTCAGGTATAAAGGGTATCAACAATGAAAACTCGAATAGGAATATTGATTGGTTTGGCTCTTTTTTTGACTGCGTGCGTTGAGACCGCACCAACCTCGATCAATTCTGCTGCTGAGGATATCTCTATTGAAACAGACAGATTTAGTGGTGAGACTACAATTAGGAGCCCTCTGTATCTAAGCCGACAAGGTTTCACAGATACTTTTCCCGTAAAACTTGCTTACGAAGCATCCTTGGATGACGATGGCGAATTGCGGTTCGTCCGTCTCTATGTCGTCGCAACACGCACTGAGTGGGGTTTTTATAGTTCAGCTATTGGAGAAGATAACTATGAATTTGCCTTTTCAGAGGTAGACCGACAAGTGGATTCAATAGGAGCGATTGTGACCGTAGAGGAACACTTTTTACTTACGGTTCCGCTGGCTCAACTGGCGTCAATGTCATCAACTGATTATGAAATTAGAGTTTATGGCCGACGTGACAGCGGTGTCTTTGTAGTGCCGTCGGCTGTTACAAATGCATTCCTGCAAAGGCTGAATAGTTTATAATTTATGCAAGCCGAAGTGCGACTGAAAGGATGAACCCCCTTCAAAAACGCCTAGACCGCCTCGAAGCCCATCATCAAAAAACGAGCGCTGGCCCTACCGTGATTTATATTTGCGACGCCACAACGGGCGAACCGGGCGCGGCGCTGCTGATTGGTGGCGGCGGGCTTGCACGCGAGCCGGGCGAAACTGCGGACGCCTTCACGGCTCGGGCATCCGCTGGCCCATCTGGTGCGGTTTATTTTTACCGACTATAAAAGGGGCCGTGAGCGCGAGGCAAAGGGTGTATAATTAGGGGGATGCAACGAAGCCTAATGCCGTCTTTATCTAAATAATTCAATAACTTAAAAGAATTATATGGTGCCCGGGGGCGGAATCGAACCACCGACACGAGGATTTTCAATCCACTGCTCTACCCCTGAGCTACCCGGGCACGGGTCTTGTTTGAGGGGCGGTTTTGAACCTGCCTCACGGGGTAGCGGCTTATTAAGTCAGGCGGGTTTCACTGTCCAGAGGCAATTCGCAAAAACTACCGCGTTTCAGGGGGGTGGTTGTCATCGGCGTCGGACGGGTCGTCCTCGGCATCTGTCAATGGCACGGGGATGGCATAATCCGCGCGCAGCCAGCGGGCAAGATCGACATCGGCGCAACGGCGCGAGCAAAACGGGCGGTAGTCCGCAACCGTTGCTTTGCGGCAGATCGGGCAGCTCATGGCAGCAGCACAGACAGCGCCACGCGGTCACGTTTGCGCGTCAGCTCGAAATTGCCCAAGGGGGTAAACCCTGCCAGAACCGTGTCGCGCCCGTCGCGCTTGAACGCCGCGCCCAGCACTTGTTCCAAGACCTGTTTCTCGCGTTTCGGATAGGGCGCAAGGTCGATCACCACCTGCCCGCCAAGCCCGCGCAGACGCAGTTCGCGCGGCAGTGCCCGGATGGCCGCAATATTGGCTTTCAGACCGGCGGCGGGGCTGGTGTCGGGACCGGTATTAACGTCCACAGCAACCAGCGCGCGGGTGGGTTCGACCACCATGAACGCCCCGTGCGGCAGCGCCACTTCGGTGCGGATCAGCTTGTCGAGCGCGTCATCTACCCCGTGGCGCGCGAAGCTGCCTGTCTGGTCGTCGAGCGTGTCGGCATCGACCCAGTCGCGCCAGGCCAGTTCATGCGCGCCGGGTGCTGCCACCAGCAATTCGGGCGCGCCGGACATATCGGCCAAAACCTGTTCAGCAAGGCTGCGCATCTGGAGGATGTCATCGGCTACAGTCGCCTCATCCGCGTCCAGACAGGCCGAGCGCAGGATCAGGCCCAGGCTGTCGCCTGCCCCGTCCATGGCATCGCGGGCCAGCGCATCCAGATCCGCGCGGAGCGCAGCGTCATCTATCTGGCGCGAGATATTCAGCCCCGGCGCATCTGGCGTAACAATAGCGTAGCGGCTTTTGAACAGCAGGCGGGTGGTGACAGGCACAGCCTTGCCCTGCTCTGCCAGCCCCGTGACCTGCACAAGCACAGGATCGCCCGGTCGCAGGCCTTTGGTCTGGCGCAAAAAGCCACTCTGCCCGCCGGGCAGGTCCACGAACACGCCGCCCATGCCCTTCATGGGCCGGCCCAGCTTGCCGCGAAACAGCGTTTCCGGCGGGATAACCCACTCGGGCGGGTCTATCAGGAAATCGTCCAGAAGCCCGTCAACCATAAGGGCGGCAGCTTGCCGCTCCCCGATCTGGTCCAGCGCGATCACACTGCCCTTCATACGCTCCACCTGTAGCCTGCCGCGCGCAACAGCGCCGCCGTTTCCATCGCGGGCAGGCCCATCATGCCGGTATACGACCCTTGCATCCACGGGATGAAGGCCGCGCCGAGCCCTTGGATGGCGTAGCCGCCCGCCTTGCCCTGCCATTCGCCAGAGGCGAGATACAGGTTCACCTCGTCATCTGACAGGCGTTTCATCTTGACGGCGCTGACCTGCGTGCGGGTCCACACCTGCCCGCCGCGCCGCAGAGCGACCGATGTGATGACATCGTGCCGCCGTCCCGACAGCTTGTGCAAGAACGCCGCCGCCTCGCCTGCGTCGGCGGGTTTGCCCAAGATACGCCGCCCCAGCGCGACGGTGGTGTCGGCGCAGAGCAGCAGATCATCCGGGTCGGTGGAAATCGCATCCAGCTTGGCGCGGGTCACGCGCTCACAATAAGGGCGGGGCTGTTCACCCGTCAGCGGGGTTTCGTCTATATCCGCCGCAACCACCCCGTCTGGGGTGATGCCAAGTTGTGCCAGAACCTCTTGCCGTCTTGGGCTGCCAGAGCCGAGAATCAGGCGCATGGCGCTACTTGAAGCGGTAATTGATCCGCCCCTTGGTCAGGTCATAGGGGGTCATTTCCACCTGAACCTTGTCGCCAACCAGAACACGGATGCGGTTCTTCCGCATCTTGCCTGCCATATGCGCATTGATCTCATGGCCGTTTTCCAGCTCGACCCGAAATGTCGCATTAGGCAGGAGTTCTCTGACGACACCGGGAAATTCGAGCAGTTCTTCCTTGGCCATGGTCACTCCGTCCGTTATGGGCGCGCATTTGCCGCGCGTGCGGTGCTAGATGCGCGCATTGATGCGTTTTTTCAAGCCCAATATGCATGGGCAGGCTTTGCTATGGGCGCGCGAGGCGGATTTTCTGCTCATCCCAATCGGCGTGGTTCAGGACAGCGCCGTTGCGGCGCACCATGTCAATAGCGCTCGGATCAATCGTGGCCACGGCCCAACCCGGCTGGTTGAGGTCGGTTTGCGCCAGAATACCCGTTTCGGGAAAGCCCAGATCGGGCGGGCCGTAAATGGCGGCGGCACCGGTGTTCAGGTCAACTGCGGGGCACCACTCTGCCGCGCCCACGGTTGTGGACTGCACCACGATGCACTGGTTTTCCAGCGCCCGCGCCATCGCGCCAACCTTCACGCGGGTGTAGCCCGCCACACCTTCGGTGCAGGAGGGTACGAGGATAATTTCCGCCCCCGCTTCGGCCAGCGCGCGGCCCAGAAGCGGGAATTCGGCATCATAGCAGATCAGGACACCGATCCGGCCCAAAGGCGTGTCGAACACTGTCAGACCGTGCGCCGGCGCGATATCCCACTCTTCACGCTCGAACCGGGTCATGATCTGTTTATCCTGATGACCGATGACGCCATCCGGCCCGTAAACCGTAGCGCGGTTCACCGGCCGTGAGGCCCCGGCTTGCGCCGGGGCGCTGGCACCAAGGATATGGACGCCATGCTGCGCGGCAAGGGCGCAATGCAACTCGGCCACACGCGGCCCGTGGCGGATGACCTCTTGCAACGCTGCTTCCAGATCGGCGGCGACAGTTGCGCCGCCAAGGCTCGCAAGCTCCATCGCGCCGTATTCGGGAAAGACCAGCAAATCCGCCCCGGTGGCCGCACCGGTCGCAACCCAATCCGACAGTTTGGCGGCATAAGCGTCCCAATCTGACAGGAAATCGAGCGGATAAGCAGCGGCGGCAAGTATCATAATGCGCGCATCCAGACTTGCAGGGGTTTTTCGCTCTCAGCGTCCTCACCAATATCGCGCCACGAAAACCGCGCGACAACACCGGGCAACGGGGCATAACCGCGCTTGCGCCAAAACCCGTCCAGCGGGCGATAATCGGCGGGCCGCGCGGGATGGTCGTCCGGGCGTTTTACGCTGCAAAAGGCGGCATGGCGCAGGCCAAGGGCGCGCGCCTGCGCCTCTCGCAGATCAAAGAAGCGGTGCCCCGCCCCCTGCCCCCGATATTCTGGCAAAAGCACCGACTCGGCGCAGTAAAACACGGCTTCGGGGTCATGGTCTGTGCCGTCAAACGCCGCGCGAAATTCCGCGTCAGCATCGACCATGGGCAGGCCGGTCGCCGCCCCCACCAGATTGTCGCCGTCATACGCCGCCGCGACAATGGCACGCGGGTTATCGCGATAAACCGCAAGATACCCGCGCTCATAGCCCAGATCGCCGTCATAAAGATACGGCCAATCATGGAAGACCCGGATGCGCAGATCCGCCAGCCCGTCAATGACCCGTCCAATCGCGGCGCCCGTCAAAGCCTCATACCGCAAGCTCATACCGAAACCTGTGCAATCCAATCTTGCAGGTTGTAATAGGTCGTCACGCGGGTGATCTTGCCACCCGACAACGTGAAAAACGATCCGGCGGGCAGGACATACTGTTGCCCACATGCTTCGGGCAATCCCGGATCGGTTTGCAGATATTCGCCATGCACGGTAAATTCTGCCGCAGCACGGGTGCCGTCATCGCTGACGAAAATCACCATGTCGCGCAATTCTTCGCGGTAGCTGACGCCCATATGGCTGCAAAACTCGGCAAAGGCCGCGCGCCCATGGCGCACCTCACCCTGGTTAACGTGGTGGGCCACATCGTCCGACACAAGCGCCAGCATGCCTGCCGCATCACCCGCGTTGAAGGCGGCAAAATAACGCTCGATACTCTCGCGGCTCATGAACTTACCTTTCGGTCGGTGGCCCGAACCGGGCCAACAGGCGTTGCTTGATCTGGTCGCGGGCCTGCCGGTAGGCGACAAGCTTGGCGTCGCGCGACTCTCCCAGCCCCGATGGGTCCATGATCGGCCAGTATTCGACGTCGATATGCGCATAGCGGGTAAGTTCCAGCGCCTGCCTTTGGCTTGCAGGTGACAGCGCGACAATCAGGTCGAACCCGCCCAGATCATCGCCCCAATCCATCATTTCCTCGAAGGACCGCGACCGGTGGCGCGCCAGTTCCACCCCGTCCTCGGCACTGACAGAAATGGAAAACCCGTCAATCTCTCTGTCCGAACGCACTCCTGCCGATTGCACATAGGCCCGCTGGCCATAGAGCTTCTTCATGAACCCTTCGGCCATGGGCGAGCGCACGGAATTATGGTCGCAGCAAAACAGCACGGAAGATGGGAAATCCGTGCCCATTCAGCCCCCGAAATGCAACACGCAGACGAGGGTGAACAGGCGGCGGGCGGTGTCTTTGTCCAGTTCGGCCTTACCCTCCAGCCGCTCTTGCAAGATGCGCGCGCCCTCGTTGTGAATGCCGCGCCGCGCCATGTCGATCGCTTCTATCTGGCTGGGCGGCATGGTTCTGACCGCTTCGAAATAGCTGCCGCAAATCTGGTAGTAATCCTTGACCACCTGACGGAACGGCCCAAGCGACAGGTGCATCTCGCTGACCAGATCGCCCGCATCGTCGCGCAGGTCGATCACCAAGCGCCGCTCGCGAATGGCCAGTGTCATCTGGAAGGGCCCCGGCGGCGCGTCCTGCCCGTCGCGGGGGAGCAGCGCAAAGCTGTTATCTTCCAACAGGTCGAACACGGCGACCTTGCGTTCCTGCTCGACATCCGGCGTGGGCGTGGGCAGCCCCGTGTCGTCAATCTCTATTTTACTAATGCGGCTCATGGTCACTCTGGCAAATCATCCTTGGCCGCGAGTGTTGCCCCACGCGCCCGCGCGGCGCAAGAGGCATTGCACCGCGTCAGACATGACCACCACACCGCAGTATGGTTCGATGCGGCAACGCAGTGTTACGGTCCGCTCGAGCGCACCAGTGCGCCCAGGCCCAGCCTTGTGGCGTCGACAGCAAGAGGGGTGCGGCCGAAACCGGCCCTGCCACGGGGTCGAAACCGGTCTTTCCATAGGATACCGGATCGCCACAGCCGGTCACGCGTCCAGATTTTCCACGCTCAGTGCGTTGCGCTGGATGAATTCGCGCCGCGGCTCCACCACATCGCCCATCAGCTTGGTAAAGATGTCATCGGCCTCGGCCAGATCATCGACCTTGACCTGCAACAACGTGCGCGCTTCGTGGTCCAGCGTGGTTTCCCAAAGCTGGTCGGGGTTCATCTCTCCCAAGCCCTTGTAGCGTTGCAGGGTCAGGCCCTTCTCGCCCTCGGCCAGAATGGCATCCAACAGGTCTACAGGGCCATAGATGGTTTGCTTTCGGTCACGCCGGACCAGTTCAGCGGGCTGGCTGTATATGTCTTGCAGGCTTTTGGTGTGACCGGCCAATCGCCGCGCCTCGCCCGAGCGTAGGACCTGCCCATCCAACCGCCGCACTTCTTCCACGCCGCGCAGGACACGGGACAGGCGCAAGCCGCCATCCTGTGTCGGACGCCCTTCCCAGCCGCGTTCATACTCGGCGGCGATCAGGTCCAGACGTGCGGCCACACTGTCAGCCAAATCTTGCGGACGCGCGGCCAAGGCTTCTGCCATCAATGCCCCCGCAATGGTGGCCTGTTCCAGAATGTGCTGCGGGTAATGGGTCGGAAATGCCTCTAGCGAGCGGCGCACGGCGCGGGCCTCTGTGACGATGCGGGCCAGATCCTGCCCGACAATCTCTTCTCCCGTGCCCAGCCGCAAGACTGCACCTTCAACCCCTTGGTCAATCAAGTAATTCTCCAGCGATGGCTTGTCCTTCAGGTATACCTCGGACTTGCCGCGCGCGACTTTGAACAAGGGCGGTTCGGCAATGTACAGGTGTCCCGCGTCGATCAATTCGGGCATTTGCCGGAAGAAGAAGGTCAGCAGCAGCGTGCGGATATGCGCGCCGTCCACATCGGCATCGGTCATGATGACGATCTTGTGGTAGCGCAGCTTGGAAATGTCGAACTCATCCCGCCCGATGCCTGTGCCCAGCGCGGTTATCAGCGTGCCGATTTCCTGACTTCCCAGCATACGGTCAAAGCGCGCACGCTCCACATTCAGGATCTTGCCGCGCAGGGGGAGCACGGCCTGATTTTGCCGCGAGCGCCCCTGCTTGGCCGATCCGCCGGCGCTGTCACCCTCGACCAGAAACAATTCCGATTTTGCCGGGTCGCGCTCTTGGCAGTCGGCTAGCTTGCCGGGCAGGCTGGCCACATCCATCGCCGTCTTGCGGCGGGTCAGTTCGCGTGCCTTGCGCGCGGCTTCGCGGGCCAAGGCAGCTTCTACAATCTTGCCGACAATCCCTTTGGCATAATTCGGGTTCTCTTCGAACCACTCTGCCAGCTTCTCGTTCAAAAGGCTCTCGACCGCCGGGCGCACCTCCGAGGAGACCAGCTTGTCCTTGGTCTGGCTGGAAAATTTCGGGTCAGGCACCTTTACCGACAGCACACAGGTCAGCCCCTCGCGCGCATCGTCGCCGGTAAAACTGACCTTCTCCTTCTTCGCAATTCCGCTCGATTGCGCATAGGCGTTGATGGTGCGGGTCAGCGCGCCGCGAAAGCCCGCCATATGCGTGCCGCCATCGCGCTGGGGGATGTTGTTGGTAAAGGGCAGCACGGTTTCGTGGTAGCTGTCATTCCACCACATCGCGATTTCCACGCCAATGCCGTCGCGCTCACCCATGATATAGATGGGTTCCGGCATGACCGCGGTTTTACTGCGGTCCAGATGGCGGACGAATTCGCGCACGCCGCCCTCGTAGAACAGCTCCGTTTTCAACGCCTCGGCGGGCCGGTGGTCTTCCAGAATGATCCGCACGCCGGAATTCAGGAAGGCCAGTTCGCGCAGGCGGTTTTCCAGCGTCTTGAAACTATAGTCCAGATTGGAGAACGTCGTGGTAGAGGCCAGAAACCGCACCTCCGTGCCGGTCTTGCCCTCGGCATCGCCCACCACTTCCAGATGGCGCACCGTGTCGCCCCGCTCGAAGCGCGCGATATGTTCCTTGCCCGCGCGCCAGATGCGCAGCTCCAGCCAGTCCGACAGCGCGTTCACCACCGACACGCCCACGCCGTGCAAGCCGCCCGACACTTTGTAGCTGTTCTGGTCGAATTTGCCGCCGGCGTGAAGCTGGGTCATGATGACCTCTGCCGCCGACACCCCTTCTTCGGCGTGAATATCGGTCGGCACGCCGCGCCCGTTATCCATGACCGACACGGAACTGTCGGCATGGATCACAACCCGCACGAAATCGGCATGACCGGCCAAAGCCTCGTCAATGCCGTTATCGACCACCTCGTAAACCATGTGGTGCAGGCCCGACCCGTCATCGGTGTCGCCGATATACATGCCGGGGCGTTTGCGCACCGCGTCCAACCCCTTCAAAACCTTGATGGAATCGGCACCGTATTCGTCGAGTTTCTGAGCTTCGGCAGACATGCACATATATCCTTGGTTGACTGCCCCACTTATAGGCAGATCGCGCAGGATTGTCACGTCTATGACACAAGATTTAGCGGTTTATCCCCCGCTTTTGCCCATTCATCCTTGCCGAAATATCCTCAGGGGGTGAATGAGGGCGAAAGCCCTCAGAGGGGGCGCGAGCGCCCCCTACCCGCCTTGGGCAATACCGATCAGCGCATAGGTCAGTTGCGCGGCGGTGAAATCCCAGACATCGGCGCCCGCGATCGGGGCGAGTTCCACCACATCGATGCCCACGCAGCGCCGCCCGCGCAGCGCCGAACGCACCAAGGCCAGCGACTGGTAATAGCCCAAGCCCCCGGGCACCGGCGTTCCGGTTGCGGGCATCAGGGGCGCGTCCAGCCCATCCACGTCAAAGGTTATGTAAATGTCCTCGGGGAAGTCGTCGGGCAGCGTGACCTCCATGGACCCGCCGGTCACAAGATCCTCGGCGTCGGTGAAGGTCACACCCAATCTGTCGCGCAACTCCGCTTCTTGGGTACACAGCGCGCGCACGCCGTATTGCGCCAGCGCCATGCCTTCTTCTTCGACCAAAAGCTGCATGACAGACGCATGGCTGTGTCGAAACCCTTGATAGGCGCGGCGCAGGTCGGCATGGGCGTCAATCTGGACAATCCCGATGCGGCGGCCCAAGGCCCGCGAAACACCCATCGCCGCGCCCCATGTCAGGCTATGCTCGCCGCCCAAGCTGACAGGGATCTGCCCGGCGCGGGCAATCCCTTCGGTGCGCGCGGCCAAGGCGTCCAGCGCCGCTTCCAGCGGTTGCTCGCAATCAATCGGGGGGGTGGTGTAGATGCCCGCAGCACAGGGTTCCATTCCGCGCCACAGGCGTTCAAGTTGGTCAGAGGCCTCGATCAGCGCCGCCGGACCATCTGCCGTGCCAGACCCGTAAGACACCGTCTTTTCCAACGGCATGGGAACGATCTGAAAACGCGCCTCGGGGCTGCGCTCGGCATTTGTCAGTTCAGAATTCAGGAAGATCATGACAGGCGGCCTTTGAAGTCATTGTAGTCGAATTTACGGATCACGCGCAACGCGTCTGTGTCGCTGTTCCACACCGCCAGCGCGGGCAGGCGCACACCGTTGAAGGTGGTGGTTTTCACCATCGAATAATGCGCTTGGTCCAGAAACGCGACGCGCGTGCCGATTGCGGGCACGGCGCCAAAGTCATACCGCCCGATCACATCGCCTGCCAGGCAGCTTGGCCCGCCAAGCCGCACGGGGGTATCGCCCCCCTCGCCCAAAAGCGCGGGGCGGTAGGGTGCTTCGATCACATCAGGCATGTGGCAGGTGGCGGAAATATCAAGGATCGCGTTCGCGCCGTCATTTTCGACGACATCTAGCACCGCTCCCACCAAGATGCCGCAATCCAGTGCCACGGCCTCGCCCGGTTCCAGATAGCAATGTAGCCCGGTTTCCTCGGTCACGCGGCGCAGAAAGGCAATCAGCCCTTCGCGGTCGTAATCGGCGCGGGTAATATGATGGCCGCCGCCGAAATTGATCCATTTCAGATGCGGAGCAAGCGTGCGGATACGCGGCGCGATATGCTCCCAGATGGCCAGAAGCGGCGACAGGTCTTGTTCGCACAGCGTGTGCATATGCAGCCCATCGACGCCTGCAAGCGCGGCCGCGTCGATCTTTTCTAGCGGCGTGCCAAGGCGTGACCCGGGTGCTGCGGGGTCGTATTTCGCGTCATCGCCCAAAGGCAGGCCGGGGTTGAAGCGCAGGCCGACATGGATGTCGCGCCCCGACGCTTGCAGCACGGGCAAGAAGCGGTCCTTGGCGGCTTGGGTGTTAAAGATGATATGGTCCGACAGCCCCGCGATCTCAGTCATCTCGTCAGGCTTGTAGCCCGCCGAATAGGTCTCGACGATGCCGCCATATTCCTCGCGCCCCAGTCGCGCTTCCCACAGGCCAGACGCGCAAACGCCCGACAGGTAGCGGCTGACCAAGGGGGCCAGTTCCCACATGGAAAAGGCTTTCAGTGCGCACAGCACCGTCGCGCCGGACCGTGCCTGAATATCGGCCAGCACGCGCAAATTCTGCTCCAGCCGCGCCTCATCGACCACGAAACACGGGGACGGCACGCGTGCCAGATCAAACCGGGCAAATGCGCCCGGATCGCCCGCGAAGGTCTGCATCGCCATCAGAAATCAGCCGGGGCCGAAAGCTCGGTGACGGTCCACGGAAGCCCGTGTTGGTTCAGCAGCTCCATGAACGGGTCCGGGTCCAACTGCTCGGTGTTGAACACGCCCGCGCCGGACCATGTGCCGTTCAGCATCAGCGCAGCCCCGATGAACGCAGGCACGCCGGTCGTGTAGCTGACGGCCTGAGACCCCACCTCGCGGTAGCAGTCTTCATGGTCACAGATGTTCTTGATGTAGAACGTCTTTTCGCCAGAGCCGTCCTTCGCCGGGCCGGTGATGATGTCACCGATATTGGTCTTGCCCTTGGTGCGCTCGCCCAGATCGCCGGGGTTGGGCAGCACCGCTTTCAGGAATTGCAGCGGCACGATCTTATGTCCCTGATACTCGACCGGCTCGATCCCCGTCATGCCCACATTCTGCAATACGGTCACATGGTTGATATAGGCGTCGCCAAAGGTCATCCAGAAGCGCGCGCGTTCGATTTCGGGGAAGTGAGTGACAAGCGACTCCAGTTCCTCGTGATACATCAGGTACATGTTCTTGGGACCGACTGCCTCGAAATCGAACGAAACAGAGGTGGACATGGCAGGGCTCGTGACCCAGCCGCCGTTTTCCCAGTGGCGCACATCGGCGGTCACTTCGCGGATGTTAATTTCCGGGTTGAAATTCGTCGCGAAGGCGTGACCGTGATCGCCGCCATTGCAATCGAGGATATCAATCAGGCGAATACCCGACAGGTGATGCTTGCGCACATAAGCCGCAAAAATCGAGGTCACGCCGGGGTCGAACCCGACGCCCAGCGTGGCCATCAGGCCCGCTTGCACAAACTGGTCATGCAGCTTCCACTGGTGGGAATATTCGAACTTGGCCTCGTTCGGCGGCTCATAATTGGCGGTATCCAGATAATGCACGCCAGTGCGCAGGCAGGCCGCCATCAGGTCCAGATCCTGATAGGGCAGCGCCAGGTTGACCAGAAGCGCGGGTTGCACCGTTTCGATCAGCGCAACCGTCGCGTCCACGTCGTTGGCATCGACCTCGTAGGTTTCAATCTCGACGCCCGTGCGCGACTTCACCTCACGCGCAATCGCTTCGCATTTCGCAAGCGTGCGGCTGGCCACGCAGATGCGGCCTGTAAACATGTCGGGGTTCATCGCCATCTTGTGCAGCGTGACAGAGGCCACGCCGCCCGCGCCAATAACCAGAACGTCCTTGTTGGTGTCAGCCATGGGTGTGTTCCTCAAGCTCGTAATAGGTGTAGCCATTCATCGCATGGCGGTAGGTTTCCATCAGCATCCGGCGCTGCGACGGGTTCAACGTGCCATCACGCACGCCGCGTTCCACGATCCGCTTGAACGCGTCCAGACATTGACGGGGTTCATATTCGACATAGGCCATCACTTCGGACACGGTATCGCCTTCGACCTCGTGCTGCAATTCCAGCACGCCATCCTCGTTGAAATCCACCGTCACGATATTGGTATCGCCAAACAGGTTGTGAAGGTCGCCCAAGGTTTCCTGATAGGCCCCCACAAGGAAAATGCCGATGAAATACCGCTCATCCGGGCTCAACTCGTGGATGGGCAGCGCGTTGCCAATGCCGTCGCCCAGAACGAACTGGTCGATCTTGCCGTCACTGTCGCAGGTGATGTCGGACAGAACCGCGCGCCGCCCCGGCTGCTCATTGAGCCGTTGCAAGGGCGCGATGGGCACCAACTGGTCTATCGCCCAGACATCGGGCAACGACTGGAACAGGCTGAAATTAGCGCGGTAAATGTCGCGATGGGCTGACAGCGCCTCGACCACCTCTTGCGGGACATCTGCAGGGTGCTGTGCAACAAGATCCTTGATGCGGCCGACAATATACAGGAAAATCTGCTCGGCCCGCGCCACTTCTTCTATGCCGATGACGCCACGGCGGAACATGGCGCGCAATTCCTCGCGGTAGTAATCGGCATCGTTCAGGCATTCCTGCACCCGGCGCGGCGTCAGGTAGCCCGAAATCGCCGCCATGTCCGACAGCATGTGATGGTCATCATCTTCGGGGGTCAGCGGGGCCGCGCGGTCGAAATAGCTGGCTTCCAGAATGTCCGACAGCAGCATCGAGGAATAGGCCACAATGGCCCGGCCCGATTCCGTGACCAGCGTGGGGTGCGGCACCTCTGCCTCTTCCATCTGGTATTTCACGGTTTCGACCACGTTGGTGCAATACTCTTCCAACGTGTAGTTGACCGAATTGTCGGACGCCCGCGCCTCGCCGGTATAGTCAATGCCAAGACCGCCGCCCAAGTCCAGATATTCCAGCGGCACGCCAAGGCGGCGCAATTCGGTGTAGAAGCGGCAGGCTTCGTCCACGGCCTGGCGGATATCCATGATCTGCGGCACCTGGCTGCCCAGATGCGCGTGTTGCAACACAAGGCAATCGAGCATGTCGGCATCGCGCAGCTTGTCGATCAGGTCCACCACTTCCTTGGTGGTCAACCCGAAGGTCGAGCGGTCGCCCGAACTGTCTGCCCAATTGCCCGTCACCCGCCGTGTCAGCTTGATCCGCACGCCCAGCGCGGGCTTTTCGCCCAAACGCTTTGCCTCGGCGATCACGGTGTCAGCCTCTGCGGGGGATTCGATGACCAGAACGCAGTTTATGCCCGCCTTGCGCGCCAGAATGCCAAGGCGAATGAACTCGGCATCCTTGATCCCGTTGCAGATCAGCAGCGCACCTTTGGGCAGATCACGCGACAGCGCCAGAATCAACTCCGGCTTGGACCCCGCTTCCAGCCCGAACTGAAACGGGCGGCCATACTCCACGATCCGGTCAATCACCTCGGCCTGTTGGTTCACCTTGATCGGGAACACCCCGCGATAGGTGCCCTGATACCCGCTGCTGACAATGGCCGCCGCAAAAGCGTGGTTCAGAGATTCCAACTGGCGGCGCAGGAACGCGCCCACGCGCACCAGAACCGGCGTATGCACCCCGCGCGCATGCAGGTTGTGCAGCAGTTCGGGCAGGCTGGCGGGCGTGTCATCGGGTCGCGCGGGGTTCACCAACCCCAGATCACCATTCTCCATGCGGGCAAACATGCCCGCTCCCCAGCGATGAATGCCGTATTGTTGAAAGATGCGATCTGGCATGAACCCTCCCCTTATGGCGTGGTGGGATAACGTGAAGCGCCCGCATAAGAAATCCATGTGACAAACGCAAGAAATTAAGCGAGTTTCGCGACATTCGGGCAAAAGAGGGCACGATGCTGATTTCGGCCAATCTGGGGTTTTTGTTCACCGAACTGGCGTTGGTGGACCGTGTGCGCGCGGCAAAGGACGCAGGCTTTGACGCGGTCGAATTTCACGACCTGCCAGACGGCACCGATCTTACGGCGCTGCGCGCGGCGTTGGGGGAAATGCCGGTCATGGGGCTGAACACCTATATGGGGCCAAGCATGGGGCGTGCGGCGCTGTCGCGCGACGAATTCGCGGGCGATTTCGCGACCGCCGCACGGTCTGCCGAGGCACTGGGCGCACGCGCAATCCATATTGTGGCTGGCATGGACGGCGACAATACGACCTATCTGCACAATCTGGGCCATGCGCTGGCCTACACCCCCTGCCCCATCGTGATAGAGCCGATCTCCACGCCCGGCTATTTCCTGTCGGGCTTTGCGCAGGCCGAAGCGGTGCTCGACCAGATCAACGACCCGAGTTTGCGGATCATGGCCGATTGGTTCCACCTGCGCGCGGGGCACGCCGAGGGCGATGCGCGCGATCTGCTGACCCGCCTTTGGCCACGCATCGGCCATATCCAGCTTGCCCGCGCGGGCGACCGCGGTGCGCCCTGCCCTGTGATCGACGCTGAAATCGCGCGCCTGCTGCCGCATCTGCGCATGCTGGGATGCGCAGCACTCGGGCTGGAATACCGCCCCGACATTGCCCCGACACGCGCCATTGCCGACACAGTTGCGGCCCTTCGCGCCTGACCACGTTGCAAGCCTTGCTCCAAGCCGCTAACAGGCGCGCAAACACCTTTCTGAACGGAGCGCCCGACATGACCCATCCCTTGCGCCTTGGAATAGCCGGGCTTGGCACGGTCGGCACGGGGCTTGTGAAGCTGGTGCAAACCAACGCCGACCTGATCGCGGCGCGCGCCGGGCGCCCGGTGGAGATCGTCGCGGTCTGCGCGCGGTCGCGCACCCGCAACCGTGGCGTCGATATTTCGGCCTATGCATGGGAAGATGACCCCGTTGCATTGGCGCGGCGCGACGATGTGGATGTTGTGGTCGAACTGATGGGCGGCGAGAACGGGCCCGCCAAGGCCCTGACCGAAGCGGCCATTGACGCGGGCAAGGATGTCGTCAGCGCGAACAAGGCGCTTCTGGCGCTGTACGGACAGGCCCTGGCCGAAGCGGCGGAGGCCAAGGGCGTGGCCCTGCGTTTCGAGGCGGCGGTCGCGGGCGGCATTCCCGTCATCAAATCGTTGATGGAAGGGCTGGCTGGCAACAGGATCACCCGCATCAAGGGCGTGATGAACGGCACCTGCAACTACATCCTGACCCGGATGGAAGATGCGGGCCTGCCCTATGACACCGTATTCGAGGAAGCCAACCAGCTTGGATTTCTGGAAGCGGACCCGACGCTGGATGTGGGCGGCATCGACGCCGCGCATAAGCTGGCCCTGCTGGCCGCAATCGGCTTTGGTGTGCAGCCCAATTTCGACGCGATTGAATTGGGCGGGATCGAGAAAATCTCTATCGAGGATATCCGCGCCGCCGCCGATCTGGGCCTGCGCATAAAACTGCTGGGTGTGGCGCAGATGACAGGGCGCGGGCTGGAGCAGTCGATGACCCCCTGCCTTGTGCCATCTGATAGCCCGTTGGGGCAATTGAAGGGCGGCACCAACATGGTGGTGATCGAAGGCGATGCGGTCGAACAGATCGTGCTGCGCGGCCCCGGCGCGGGCGAAGGCCCGACCGCAAGCGCGGTAATGGGCGATGTGATCGACATTGCACGCGGCCTGCGCCTGCCGGTCTTTGGCCAGCCTGCAAACAGCCTTGCACAGGCAGTGGCCGCGCGCGCCACCGCTTCAAAGCCGTTCTACTTGCGCATGGGGCTGATCGACAAACCCGGCGCGCTGGCCAAGGTGGCCGAAGCCCTCGGGCTTGCAGGCGTGTCGATCAACCGGATGCGCCAGTATGGCCATGCCGATACCCGCGCGCCGGTGCTTGTCATCACCCATAAAACCACCCGCGACGCGATAGAGCATGCGGTCGCCCTGTCGTTGAAAACCGGCGTCGTGGTGGGAGAGCCTGTCGCGCTTGCGATTGAAGAGGACTGAGTCCCATATGTCGCAGGCACATGCCTGTTAGCGCCCCCATTGACACCAGCCCTTGTGGATTGGGGGCCACTGCCGCTAGAGCTTTGGCAACCATATCTTGTCAAGGACCGAACCTCATGACGACGCCATCCGAATTTCACGACCGCATGCTTTCTCTGGGTCTGGCCCGCGTGTCGGAAGCCGCTGCCCTTGCCTCTGCCAAACTGGTCGGGCGCGGTGACGAAAAAGCCGCCGACCAAGCGGCTGTCGACGCAATGCGCACGCAGCTAAACATGCTGGATATTCAGGGCCGCGTCGTCATCGGCGAGGGCGAGCGCGACGAAGCGCCGATGCTGTATATCGGCGAAGAGGTCGGCAATGGCACCGGCCCCGAGGTGGATATCGCGCTCGACCCGCTGGAAGGCACCACGCTGACCGCCAAGGATTTCCCCAACGCGCTGACCGTGATCGCCATGGCGCCGCGCGGTTCGATGCTGCACGCACCCGATGTCTATATGGACAAGCTGGCCATTGGCCCCGGCTTTGCGCCCGACACGGTGACGATGGACATGTCGCCCTCGGACCGTGTCCGCGCGTTGGCCAAGGCCAAAGGCTGCGCCCCGTCCGACATAACGGTCTGCGTGCTGGAGCGCCCGCGCCACGAGGATATGATCGCCGATATCCGCTCCACCGGGGCGGCGATCCGGCTGATCATGGATGGCGATGTGGCCGGTGTGATCCATTGCGCCGAAGCCGCAATGACCGGCATCGACATGTATATGGGCTCTGGCGGCGCGCCCGAAGGCGTGCTGGCGGCCTCTGCACTGAAATGCATGGGCGGTCAAATCTATGGCAAGCTGTTGTTTCGCAACGATGACGAGATCGCACGCGCCCGCCGCGCCGGGATCGAGGATCTTGACAAGGTCTACACCCGCGACGAAATGGTCACGGGCGATGTGATCTTTGCTGCGACCGGCGTGACCGACGGGTCCATCGTGCAAGGCATCCGCACCGAGCCCGGCTGGGTGACGACCGAAACGCTGCTGATGCGGTCCAAGACCGGATCGCTGCGGCGGATGACCTACCGCTCGCCGCTGTGATCGGTGGTTCGGGGGCGCTGCCCCCGCCTGGCCCTGACGGGCCAGCCCCCGGAGAATTTGAGGCAAGATGAAGATGCATGGCGCGCTGTTGCTGATCGACTTTCAAACGGGGTTTGCAGACCCTGTCTGGGGCGCGCGCAACAATCCGGGTGCCGAAGCAAACGCAGCGATCCTGCTGGCGGGCTGGCGCGCAAAGGGTGCGCCGGTTGTGCATGTGCGCCACCTGAGCACCACCGCCGGTAGCCCCTTGCGCGGAGCGGGCGCGGACTGGATGCCGGACCTGTCACCATCAGACGATGAGGCGCGGTTCGACAAATCGGTGAATTCGGCCTTTATCGGCACAGAACTGAACGCATGGCTGCGCGCGCGGAGCGTTTCGCATATGGTGATAGCTGGGCTGACCACGCCGCATTGCGTGTCCACCACCTGCCGGATGGCGGCGAATATGGGTTATGAGGTTACGCTTGCGCATGACGCCTGCGCGGCCTTTGCCGCCAATGCCGACAACAGCTGGCAGGACGCGCGCGCCGAGAATTTGACAGCAGATGCAAGCCACCACGCCGCGATCAGCCATCTCCATGGCGAGTTCGTGACAGCGCGGTCGGTTGCGGATATTTTGTCCGCATGACCGAGGATCGCGCGTTTCTGGGGGTCGAGCATTCGGCATTGAGACAGATCTGGATTGGCCCGGACGCCGCGCGCGACCGTCGGGCCGAGGCCATCGCGCAGGCAAGCGCCCTGCCCCCGGCCATCTGCGCGGTGCTGGCGCGCGCAGAGGTCGCGCCGGACGCGGCGCAAGACTATCTTGCACCATCCTTGCGCGCGCTTTTGCCCGACCCGCGTGGCTTGAAAGACATGGACCGCGCGGCAGAACGGGTTTTGCGGGCGGCGCACGCGCGCGAACGAATTGCCATCTTTGCCGATTACGATGTGGACGGCGCGGCCTCTGCGGCGCTGCTTCTGGACTGGCTGGGCGCGATGGGACATGCGGCCACGCTTTATGTGCCCGACCGTATTGCCGAAGGGTATGGCCCCAACGCGCCCGCGATGGCGAAGCTCGCCGCCGCGCATGACCTGATCATCTGTGTTGATTGCGGGACGATGGCACATGACGCGCTGTCCGCTGCCAATGGCACGGATGTGGTGGTTCTGGACCATCATCTTGGCGCCGAAACGCTGCCGCCCGCGCTGGCCGTGGTCAACCCAAACCGGCAGGACGAGGACGGTGCGCTGGGGCATTTATGCGCCGCGGGCGTGGTGTTCCTGATGCTGGTCGAAGCCAACCGGCAGGGCCGTGCGCAAGGGCATGCAGGCCCCGACCTGATGGCGCTGCTGGACCTTGTGGCACTGGCTACGGTGGCCGATGTCGCACCGCTTGTGGGGGTCAACCGCGCCTTTGTCCGGCAGGGCCTGCGCGTGATGGCGGGCCGCGCGCGCCCCGGATTGCGCGCGCTGTCTGACATTGCCCGGCTGGACACGGCCCCACGCGCCTACCATCTGGGCTATGTGATCGGTCCGCGCATTAACGCGGGCGGGCGGATCGGAGCCGCCGATATGGGTGCGCGCCTGCTGGCCACACGCGATGACGCAGAGGCAGAGGCCCTTGCAACCCGTCTGGACCTGCTGAACACCGAACGCCGCGAGATCGAGGCCGCCGTGCGCGCCAGTGCGCTGGCGCAGGCCGAAGCGCGCGGCGGCGACGCGCCGTTGGCATGGGCTGCGGGCGACGGCTGGCACCCCGGCGTGATCGGAATCGCCGCCGCCCGCCTGAAGGAAGCCACCAACCGCCCCGCCATCGTTATCGCGCTGGACGGAGAGACGGGCAAGGGCTCTGGCCGCTCGGTCCCCGGCGTGGACCTTGGCGCGGCCATTCACCGGCTGGTGCGCGAGGGGCTGCTGATTGGTGGCGGCGGCCACAAGATGGCAGCGGGCCTGACCGTGGCGCGCGCTGGCGTGGACGCCGCGATGGAACGGCTGGGCGCATTACTGGCACAACAGGGTGCGGGCGCACCCGGTGCCCGTCGTTTGCGGCTGGACGGGGTTTTGATGCCAAGCGCCGTCA
Source organism: Roseinatronobacter ekhonensis (assembly GCF_900499075.1). GTDB lineage: Bacteria > Pseudomonadota > Alphaproteobacteria > Rhodobacterales > Rhodobacteraceae > Roseinatronobacter > Roseinatronobacter ekhonensis. Next base: position 30,904 of record NZ_UIHC01000030.1, read on the forward strand.
CGCCAGAGCTGATTTCCGGACTGGAAGCTGCCGGTCCATTCGGCGCAAGCGCCCCCGCCCCGCGCTTCGCATTTGCCGATATGCGGATAGAAGGTGTCAAACGGATCGGCGAAACTCATATGCGGTTTCGCTGCGTCGGCGGCTGCGGCACCAGCCTGAACGCAATCGCTTTCGGCGCCTTCGAGTCGGATCTGGGCCCGCTGATCGCCGCGCATCAGGGCCGCAGGCTACACCTTGCCGGTCAGATCGAGATCAATTTCTGGGGCGGACGGCAAACCCCCCAACTGCGTTTGGATGACGCGGCGTCGCCCGTATCCGATCGCTGAAAAAATCCCTCCAAAATCTCGGTTTTTTCGCGCGAAACCCTCTTGCGCAGCAGAGACGCTTTGCATAAACAGCGCCTCACCACCCAGTGGCCCGTTCGTCTATCGGTTAGGACGCCAGGTTTTCAACCTGGAAAGAGGGGTTCGATTCCCCTACGGGCTGCCATGTTTCCCGAATTTTGATGTATCTCGCGATGATACAGAGGCGCGTCTGCTTCAAACGAAGCTATAACCTTGGCCGCTTTGTACGCAGGTGACGCACGTCGCTGGAACCCGCTTGAGTTTGGGGCGGGGATCTTATTGGCTATCTATGTCAGTGGTCCCTTGTGTCAGAGTCAGGGTGGCTTGGCTGCTCTCTTGCAGCACGCGCCGTGCATTGGGGAGGTCGTTCTGCCCTGCCTTTTGCTCGGCAATCTCGGGCGACAAGCCATAAGACAGCCACCGCGCGACAAGGCGCTCTTGCAGCACCGCGAGGGACGGCGTCAGCGCCACGCTTGCATCCAGCATCCTGCCGACATCGTCCCAAGGGGCCTGCTCAAGCAGCAGGTAATTCCCTTCGACCACAAGCGTGTCCACCTCTGGCGTGACCTGCTGCGCGTCGGGCACCGTACAGTCGCGCGTACGGTCGAACACCGGGAACGTGCCGGTCGCGCCTTCGGGCCGCAGCGCGCGCAATGTGGCGACAAAAGCTGCAACTTCGAAGGTTTCTGGCGCGCCTTTCACTGCGCGCAGTCCCGCGCGGTCCAGACTGTCATTGTCCATATGAAACCCATCCATCGGGACAAGCATGGCGCTTGCGTGGCCGGTGCGGTTCAACCGGTCCACGAAGGCCGCGGCGAGTGTGGATTTGCCCGATCCGGGCGGCCCGACGATCCCGATTACCTTGCGGCAGCCGGGCTGGGGCTGAGTGCGGGCGATCAGGTTCAATACGGTGGTTATATCCTGTTCCATCCCCAGCATGGATCACACCGCCCAATCAGGTGTTTCGGGCAAGACACCCCTTGTTATCATGACCATGGCTTGGCGCATCCTGCAGTCCCTTCGGCTTTGCCGCAGCACGGTCTTAGAACGGCCGCGAGAATCCTGTCAATTGTTACTTGCCAATGACCTATGAGCCCGCCGAGGGCGTCACCCTTCTCCCGCCAGTGCGCGCCCGTCCGATCCGGGCCATCTTGCGGGCGGCGTCACGCCCGTCAGCGCTGCCATATACCAGGACAGACATTGATTGGAACTAAGCACCGGCAGTCCCAACTGCACTGCAAGCGTGTCAAGAATATCGAATGTGCGCAGATTGGTGCAGGACAGGAATATTCCGTCAATCTCTTGGTCGCGGGCCAGCGCCTGCGCGGCGGCGACAATGGATGCCGGCGCAATACGGGCGACGCGCGACTCGACCTCCTCGCCAAAGGACAAGGTTGCCGGCACGGTTATCCCGGCAGCCTCGAATGCGGCGCGGATCGGCGCTGCAACGGGGGCGATATAAGGTGAAACAATCCCGATACGCCGCAGCCCAAGCGCCTGACACTGGGCCAATGCAGCGGTCATCGGATCGGTGACGGCGCGCGCGCCTGTTGCGCCCATAACCAGCTCTTGCACCCGTTGTGGTCCGATCAGTGTCGCCCCCGACGTGCACGCATAGCCGACAACATCAAGCGGCGCTGGCAGCAACCCCGCAGCAGTCGGCAGCGCATCCTCCATGGACGCGATGCTACCTGGCGTCAATTCCAGCCCCGACGGAATACGGCTGACATACAACTGCGCCATTTCCGGGGTGAAGAGCTTGCGAAAATCCTGCTCGATCGTCTCATCAACCTGAAGCACGATAAGGCCAAGGCGTGGCAGGCTATCGTCTTGCAGGTCATAGGGAAATGCGGTCATGTCACGATCTCGGGCAGGTCGCTGGGCGCGCGCGGCGATAACAGCTCTGCCCCATGCTCGCGCAGAACTATGTTTTCTTCATGCACCATGATGCGATCCGCACCGGTTATGCAACCCGGCTCCAGCGTCAGCACCATGCCCGCGCGCAGCCGCGTTTCATCCAATGGTGTAAAAGAGGGCCATTCCGTCAGCGTCAGGCCCAGCCCGTGGCCAAGCCGCCCGCCTGCCGGTGCAACGCCTTGCTTATGAAGCGCGTCGGAAAGCATGCGATGCGCATCGCAGGCCCGCATTCCAGGGCGAAGTGCGCAGAGCGTGTCCTCCGTGGCCTGCCACAGCGCGGCATGGGCATAGCGGGCGGTATCCGTCGCTTTGCCGATGGCGAAATTGCGGTCAAAGTCGCAAAAATAGCCGCCCTTGACCGCGCCTGTGTCCAGCATCAGTACATCACCGCGCTGCACGGGCGTCGCCCCGGCGGGAGAGATCACGTCGCCGTAGCCATACGCCCCCGCGCCACCGGCGACATAGCTGACCCAATCCGCGCCCTCTGCCAGAAGCGTGATCTGGAAGTCGCGAAAGATGGCGTCCAAGGGTGTCCCGGCAGACACGAATTCCGGCACGCGGGCGAATGCCCGACCGGCAATGCTGCAACTGTCACGGATCTTCGCGATTTCCGCGTCCGATTTCACCTCGCGCACACGCTGGACACATTCGGTCGCATCGACAATCTGGCGCGGCGCAAGCTTGGCGCGCAATGTCTCGTAATCCTCAAGCGGCATGCGCAGATGCGTCTCCAGCCGCATGGGCAAGCCGATCCGTCCTTGCGCACTCACACACTCGCAAAGCGCATCAAACAGCAGGCTGATCCCATCGTCGCGCGGGTCGGGCGCGTCCCAGGTGCGAATGTCGTCCAGCCATGTGCGGCCCATAAGAGCTGCCCCAATGGACGGAATGACCGCCAAGGGCGCGCCGGTTTGCGGCACCACCAAAAACCACGGACGCGCGGGGCTTGCCCAGAACCGTGTCAGAAAGCCCGTGGTGTAGAAAACATCGGCAGGCGTCGTCAGCAAAAGCGCCTCTAACCCATGCGCGGCCATGGCGGTTTGAAGCCGCGCAATCCGGTCGCGGTATTCTTGCGCCGGAAAGACAAGCGACCGGTCAGCCATCTTCCGGCCCTTCGCTGAGGATGGCCATAACCCGCGCATCGGCGGGCAAAGCAAGCCCGTCCAGCACAGCAGAGACACCCGCCGCGCCAGATGCAGTGGTGGGCAACCCATTTTCGGCCAGAAGCGCGGCCCCGCGCTGCGCCGCCTGTTCGGAAATCGTCATGAACAGGTCTGCATCACGAGCCAGCCCGTTCAGCGCGATCCAAGAGGCGGTCTTGCAATCGAGCCGTCCCATGCACGACTCGGGGCCGGAACTGTCCACCACCCTACCGGCGCGGATGCTGTCGATCAGGGCGGGCGCAGCCTCTGGCTCTACCACCACGATCTGCGGCCCCGCACCCCAGACATGCCGCGCATGTGCCGCAACAGCTGCTGCCAGTCCCCCGACACCGGCTTGCAACAGGATATGGGTGGGCGCGCGGTCAATCTGCGCCACCGCTTCGGCCGCCAGTTGCAGATAGCCTTCCATGACGCGCAGGGGCAATTCGGTATAGCCGGGCCACGAACTGTCGGACAGCAGGGTCCAGCCATTTCGCTCTGCGGCTTCGGCGGCAGCCAGCATACTGGCCTCGTAATCCGCGCCCGCGCGCACCACCTGCGCGCCTTTTGCCTGCAAACGGGCACCAAAGGCATCGGGCACGGTTTCGGACAGATAAATCACGGCGCGCGCCCCAAACAGCCGCGCGCCCGCAGCAACAGACAGCCCGTGATTGCCGGCGCTTGCCGTAACATAGGTCTTATCGCGCAGCGCTTCTTGCAGGTCGTCCGCGTGCGTCGCCGCGGCTGCCCGCGCAATGGCATGGGCTGCGCCCAGCGCCTTGAAGCTGCCCAGCCCCATACGCGCGCGTTCGTCTTTCAACCACAGCCTTGCGATGCCGAATTTCTCAGCCAGGGCAGGCATGTCTTGCAAGGGCGTGGGCGCGTGGGCAGGACATCGCTGCAACAGGCGCGCGACATCGTGCGCATCCGCCAGCGGCATAAGCCCCGCATCATCCAGCCCGACACCGCGCCACGGGTTTTGCAATTGGTCGCCCATTTCGTCCCCTTGTCCAGATCGGGCATAGCGTAACGCAGGTCGCGTCGCCGCGAACGGAAATCTGAGGCCCAATCGCAGTCGTTTTCGGACGATCCGGCAGAAAATGAGCCGAATATCGGCGCAAACTGCAAAAATGGGTTCGCCTTGGGCCGGTTTTGGGCAATCCCTACCCGTATGGACAATTTCGACGCCCGAATCCTGAATGCCCTGCAAAGCAACGCCCGCGTCACCGCAGAGGCGCTGTCGGAACAGGTCGGCCTGTCGCCCGATGCCTGTCGCAAACGGTTGGCGCGGCTGCGGGCCTCTGACTACATCGAAGCCGAGATCGCGATCTTGAATCCGGCGCGCGCCGGGCGCGGCCTTATTCTCATTGTCGAAGTCACACTACAGAATGAGCGCAAGGCCCACCTTGATCGTTTCAAAGCCGCGATGCAGGCCGCCCCAGAGGTGATGCAATGCTATTATGTTACCGGCAACGCCGATTTCATCCTGATCCTGTCAGCCAAGGATATGAGCGATTTCGAAAGCTTCACGCGCCGGTATTTCTTTGCCGAGGATAATGTTCTTCGGTTTCGCACCAGCGCCGTCATGGACCGCGTGAAGACCGGCTTCGCGATTCCGGTCGCGCCAGAGTGACATGCAGCGGCGGGTGCCAGACCGGCACATCGTGTCGCATCAAGGGTAATGGCAGGACCAGCGTCGCCGCCCGGCCGGGCATTGCCGGTTTACATGCACGGTAGGTATCAGCTACGCTCTGACCATGCGATCATAAAATATCCTCGTTTGAGTGCGACCCCTAACGGGCGCACTCAAGAGAGAACGACCTTTTCCGATTGAACAATGTCGTGAAAACGTCAGTCACACTAACGCATGAGCCAGAAACTCATGACGACATTTCCGGACCTGCCCATCACGGCACTTGAGGCCTATGACCACCTGTCGCTGCCCGTCTGGGTGTTTTCAAGCGGCAGCCTTCGCATACTTGCCTGCAACCATGCCGCGCGCGACTGGATCGGATATGATGCGCAGGCGTTGAAGACCATGACCATCGCCGATCTGCGCCCCGAAGCTGACCGCGCGCGCATTGTCGAGCAGGTCCGCCAGTTCGATGGCACGAAGGCCGATGCCGGAACATGGACGATCGTCTCGAAATCCGGCACCCTGCACACTGCCGCGTTTACCTGGAGCAAGGTCATATTCCAAGGCGAAGAGGCTGTCGTGGCCAGCATTCGCGACGTGACGCAATTTGTTCATGCCGAAGCCCTCGCCGACACCCTGAGCCGCGAAAATGAGACGCTGCGCCATCAGGTCGGCTTGTCGGCGGCGCATCTGTCCAACCTGTTCGACGGCCTTCCGGGGAAAATGCTTGTGCTGACGCCGGGCGACTACCGGATCGTTGCCGTCACCGACGAGTATGCACAATCTGTCATGATGGATCGCGAGGCATTGTTGGGTGCGCATCTGTTCACGCTGTTCCCCGACAATCCGGCAGAAGGACAGGACGACAGCGCTGGCCAGCTTCGCGCATCGCTACAGCGCTCAGAATCGTTGCGCGTGACGGATGTGATGAACCTACAGCGCTATCCCGTGCGACAGCCCGATGGCACGTGGCAGGACCGTTTTTGGCTGCCAAGAAACAAGCCTGTGCTGGATGCCGACGATCATGTCATTTACATCATCCACGGCGTAGAGGACGTGACAGAGGTTTTGGCAGAGACTTTGCCAGAGACGGCGGACCCTGTTGCGGGAACATCATTCGATCAGCGGCAATTGGCTGAAGCGCGCACAGCGCTCTTTGCTCTGCGCGACCGCGAGGCGCGTCTGAAAACTGCAGAGACGCTTTTGAACCTCGGAGCTTGGGAATGCGACTTTGAACGCGGCCTGCTGACATGGTCGGACCGGGTGTTCGAGATTTACGGCGTCCCAAAAGACCAGAGCGTGCCGGATTTCGAGGGCTACGTCGCCCTTGTCCACCCGGATGACCGCGATCAGACGGTGGCCAACTATTCGGATTTCTTCGACTCCGGCGCACCAGAGATCGAGTTTCAGCACCGGATCATCCGGGCCGATGGAACCGTTTCGCATGTCCGCGGTGTCGGCGCGCGCCACCGGGTGGACGGGCGCGAGATCGGCATCGGCTTTGTGCAGGACATATCCGATCTCAAGGTCACGCAAGAAGAGCTGATGCGCCAGGAACGCCAACGCAATCTTGCTGGTCGTTTGGCCCGTTTGGGAAGCTGGCGGGTCGACCTGAAAAACCCACATGTCACTTGGTGTGGCGAAACCGCTGCTATTCACGGCGAACCTGCCGGTTTCTCACCCACGCTGGAAATGGGAATCGAGTACTACATTCCAGAGCATCGCGACCGCATTCGCGCGCAGTTCGCAGCCTGTAGCACCGAAGGACGAACCTTCGATGATACGCTTATGATCGAAACCGCCCAAGGGCGGCATGCGTGGGTACGTGCATTGGGAGAGCCGGTCCGCGATGCGCACGGTGAAATCGTGGCTGTTGAGGGCGCGTTTCAGGACATCACCGACCTTGTCGCGACAAAAGACGAGGCGTCGCTGCTATCCGCCCGCCTGCGCAACACGCTTGAAGGCATGAGCGACGCCTTTTTCCTGTTGGACGACGACTGGCGGTTTGCATTCGTGAACTCCAAGGCCGAAACACTGATGCAGCGCACCAGGGATGACCTGCTGGGCGAACCCATATGGCAAGAGTTTCCAGAGGCCGTGGGCAGCGCGTTCGAGGAGAATTACACGCGCGCCGTGGACCAAGGCTGCGTGATCCGTTTTCAGGAATATTTTGCACCTCTGGACACATGGTTCGAAGTGTGCGCCGACCCCACCACTGCGGGGCTGGCTGTATATTTCCGAGATATTACCCAAGAGCGCGCGCGCGATACCCAGTTGCTTTTTCTGGAAAAGGCCATTTCGCGTTTGAACGACATTCTGCTGATTACCACGGCAGAACCGATCGATAGCCCCGAAGGCCCGGCGATCGTTTATGTCAACGACGCGTTCGAGCGAAGCACCGGGTATTCCCGCGACGAGGTTATCGGCCAGACGCCGCGCCTGTTGCAAGGCCCGAAAACCGACCCCGCCGAACTGGCGCGCATTCGGCAGGCTTTGGAAAACTGGCAGCCGGTTCGGTCCGAACTTGTCAACTATACCAAGTCCGGCGAAGAGTTCTGGCTTGAACTGGACATCATGCCATTGGCCGATAAATCGGGCTGGTTTACCCACTGGATTGCTGTCCAGCGCGACATCACAGAGCGCAAGCGGTCCGATCTGCTGCTGAAGGCCAGCGAAGAGCGGTTTCGCGTTGTCGCAAAAGCCACGGGCAGTGTTATCGGTGATTGGGATTTGACCACCGACACCCAATGGTGGAGCGATGGGCTGGCCGAGATACTTGGCTTTGAGCCCGACGAGTCCGGTTCGATCCACGCATTCTGGCGCGAACACGTGCATCGTGACGACCTTGAACACTACGATACCGCTTGGCGCCGTCTTCTGTCGGGAGAGATTTCGGAATTGCGCGAAAGATACCGCGTCCAGAAGCCCTGCGGCACATGGGTGCTTGTCGAGGACCGTGCCTTTGCCACTCAGGACGAACGCGGCAAAGCCACCCGTGTTCTGGGATCTGTCACCGATGTAAGCGAGCGCGCGAAACTTGAAGACAGGCTGCGTCAGGCTGAGAAAATGCAATCGGTTGGCCAGCTTGCCGGCGGTGTCGCGCATGATTTCAACAATTTGCTGACCATCATTCTGGGCAATGCTGAAATTCTGGAGGAAGAACTGAACGCGCATCCGCAGTTGCAACGCTTGGCGACCCTGTCACTGAACGCCGCGGAACGTGGGGCCGAACTGACCAATCGTTTGCTGGCCTTTTCCCGCAAGCAACCGCTGGAGCCAAAGGTTCTGGATATTGCACAGCTTGTGCAGGGTATGGACGGGCTGCTACGCCGGACCTTGCCGGAGACTATCGACATCGAAATCGCCCACGCCGACGGATTGTGGGAAATCGAGGCGGATGCGGGACAACTCGAATCAGCAATTCTCAACCTTGCTGTGAATGCCCGCGACGCAATGCCGGACGGGGGCTATCTGACCATTGAAATCGAGAACGCCACGCTTGACGACGACTATGTAAGCGCCGAACCGGGGGTCAGTGCGGGACAGTATGTCGTGATCATTGTCACCGACACGGGACATGGCATCCCGAAAGAATATCTTGACCGGGTGTTCGAGCCATTTTTCACGACCAAGCAGGTTGGCAAGGGCACAGGGCTTGGGTTGAGCATGGTGTTCGGTTTTGTAAAACAATCTGGCGGGCATCTGCGCATCTATTCAGAGCCGGGTGAAGGAAGCTCTATCAAGATGTATTTCCCCCGCACGCGAGGCGAACGGGAAAATGTCGTAGACGACGCCCCGGCCACTCTGATACAGCGCGGCCAAGAGACCATTCTGGTGGTTGAGGACGATGCGTCGCTGCGCAAGAACGTGGTTGGCCAGCTTCGTTTCTTGGGATACGAGGTCATCGCGGCCTCTGACGGCGACGAAGCCTTGAATATACTCAACCGCTCACCCGACATCGACCTGCTGTTCACAGATGTTGTCATGCCGGGGAAAATGGGCGGGCGGCAAATCGCAGACGCCGCGCAAAAGCTTTTACCGAGTATCAAGGTTCTGTTTACGTCTGGGTATACCGAGAATTCCATCGTTCACGACGGGCGGCTGGAAACAGGGGTAAAGCTCTTGAGCAAGCCCTACCGGCGCGAGCGTTTGGCGGCAAAAATCCGCGAGGTTCTTGATATGCCGGACACGAAGGGCTGAGCGATTATTGATGATCGAGGCATGGGCGCGATGTTGCGTTGATGCGGCCCGACATTACCAGTTGAGCACGGCGCATCAGACCGCGTCAAAACCTGTGTGGATCACTCTGCCGGTTTCAATAGCATGCTGAGATATGCGCAGAAGTTGGTGACGCCTGATCAGGCGGCGGCTTGAACGTGGCGGAGGCCGTCGCGGAACTCAACCCCTTGGATGATCTCGGGCAGGCGGTTCCGGCCATCGAGTTTGCGCCATTTC
>NZ_UIHC01000043.1 GCF_900499075.1 Roseinatronobacter ekhonensis
TCGGGCAGTTCAGTGATGGTAGTCTCTGGCATGTGGCATATCCCTTTCTCGACTGAGAATTGACGGCGTCTGAACACCGCCATGATATGCCGCCCCTCAGGGCATCACCAACTTTCGCGCGTTTCTCGAGACAGAGGGCGGCGAGGCGTTCGAGGAGATCCACGAATTTGCCTCCAATGCCACCTTGCTTCTGATCCTGTTGCACCTCGCCGGGGTCGTCTGGGCCAGCCACGCACATGGCGAAAACCTTGTTCGCGCCATGGTTACAGGCCGCAAGCGTTCGACCGAATGACACCGGGCGGGCCCCAACACGGGGCCCGACCCTCCGCATTGATAGGCCGATGAAACTGACCTTTCAAACGGTCGCGTCGGTTGTCAGACAAGCTTCGGTGCAATTAGAGGGCCGGGATCACGACCAGCAACGTCTGTCGATCTGCATTTGTCCGCTCTCAAGTTTCGAAATCGCGAACCGCGCAAATGTAGCAATATCACCCTGTTGCTTCTGCTATGCCCAACACGGCATGATGCGGAGCGGTCCCTAGCGAACCTCCAAGGACAGCGCGGCGCGTGACAACCGCAAATCCAGCGGGCAAGAGCCTTCCACAAACCCGAAAACCCGTTTTCCCGTAGAGCATCCGTCAGGCAGCGCCCCCGACAGTTGCCTGCATCATGAACTGCGCACCGATTGGCCGTGTCGCGGCACCGATTGCGCGGGCCTTGCCTCCGATGCTACCGCTTTCGATGCGGGGTGGGATCAGGCCACGGGTGTCCTGAGTGACGACATAGCGGCGAACCCGGTTTACAAGATCATCGCGAACACTGGCGGGAAAGGCCCCATCTATCAGGATTGCTTCGAAGTCGATGACCGAACAGGTTGACAGCGCAGCCTTCGCCAGCTCCTGGGCCGTCTGGCCCAGCCAAGGGTCAACGTAGCGAGATAGCGAATGCCAGCTTTCGGGGTCAGACCATAGCTGTTGCGGATCGAGATCGACCTCACGCAGTCGCATTTCCAGCTGGTGGATCGACGCCATATCGACCAATTGCCTGCTTTCGCCGTTTGGGCCGATGCTTCGCAGCGATCCAAGTGCGCCTGCGTTGCCTTGCCGCCCCTCAAAAACCGAATTGTTCAAGACGACTCCGCCGCCAATGAATGCACCGATAAAGAAATACGCGTAATCCTGAAATTCTTTACCGCGACCATAGGTGTGCTCTGCCTGACAGGCAGCGGTCGCATCGTTCAAAAGCAGCACGGGCAAACCCGTTCGCGCATGCGCTTCCAGCCGAAAATCGATGTGTTCCCATGGCGAAAGCGTCGCGGATAAATCCACCGACGGATCGTGCCAATTCCACATCTCGAACGGAGCAGCAATACCGATGCCACAAACACGCGCTGCGAGGTCGTTATCCATCGCCGCTATGATGCTGCGGACACCCTCTTCAAGGAAATCGAAAATGTCGTCAGGGCTTGGAACAGCATATGTCAATCGACGCTCTTCGCGTAGTTCGCCCGTCAAGTCGATGAGTACCAGATCGGCAGACCTGCGCCCGATCTTGAGCCCGAAAGAAAATACACCGTTTGGGGCAAGCCGCATTGGAATTGATGGCTTGCCGACCTTGCCACGCGTTGGATCCCCGCGTTCGAGAATGCCTTCACTCTCGAGCCGTCGAAGTATGCTCGACACCGTCGGAGGCGACAGTTCCGCCAGCTTTGACAAATCGCTTCCCGGCATCGGACCATGGCGCTGCAAAAGCGACAGTAACAGCCGTTCGTTGTGATCGCGAACACCCTTCTGGCTAAGGCCAGTGCTGATTGATCTGACAAGTCCATCTTCCATGCTTCCACCATAGCAGTCATACACGGCAGGTAAATATATTTATAAGAAAAGTTAACTAACTAATTGACAGCCGCTCTGGAATCGCGTTTCGTAAGAGAGAGCGGCGAGCGCAGTCACGTCGCACAATCGTCGGGGTGGAGGCTCCGACATCAAAATTGTCTGGGAGGACATCATGAAGAAGTTGCTCATCGGCACTGCTCTTGCTGCCATCACATCTGCCGGGTCACCGCCTCGGCAAACGATTGTGTGTCATTGATCCCAAAGACTACACGATGTCAGACGCAGTCGCGTTCATGACGGGGGCGAAGGAGGCACCGGCGTAGAACCGCCATCTCGCTTCGGTTGCGCGAATTGTTGTTTTGGCGGCCATTTCAATCGAGTACCGAAAGGTTCAAAACACTATTTGTGAGACTCTCGCATGACGACGGGGCACTCCATCCGATCGCTCGTTGGCTCCACTCTCGGGTTGAGGAGCTCCTTGACGCACCACTGCCCCATTTCTCTGTGCGGCAGCAGAACAGTAGTCAGGCTTGGCGATAGGTGTTGGGCGATCTCTTGGTCATCGTATCCCATCACCGCGATGGTTTCCCCGATCTTTTCCCCCAATTCCTTGAGTGCTTCGTAGCATCCCACTGCCATAAGATCATTCGCACAGAAAATCGCGTCGGGGCGGGTTTTGCCGGCCATCAGTTTCAACGTTGCTTCACGGCCACCGCTGGGAAGAAAGTTGCCCTCAGCAATCAGGGACGGATCGACAGGGATGCGTGCCGCACGCAATGCCCGCTCATACCCTTCCATGCGCTGGTCGGACGCCTCCATCCAGCTTTCACCAGTAATAAAGGCGATGCGGCGATGGCCTACTGAGAGCAAAACCTTGGTCGCTTCCTCGCCGCCGCGCCGCTCGGCCGGAACGACAGAAGGATACTGACGAGCGGCGTCGTAACAGTTCAGCATAACCACGCGGTGGCGCGCAAACCCTTTCGGCGGTTTCGCCTCTCGTGTCAGAATAGAGCTGTAGATGACGCCAATGACACCGTCATGCGCCCATTTTTTCAGAACTTCCGCCTCATATTGCGGATCTCCCCCTGTCATTACCACTTCTACAATGATGTCATTTTTCCAAGCTTCTTCTTGTACACCTTCGATCGAGATTGCGGCAAAGGGGCTTGTTGCGATTTCATCCAGCATCAGACCGATAACACCAAGTCCGGCAGACTTCGGGGGACGTCCCGCGCCGCGAGGGCGGTAGCCCAGAGCATCGACAGCCTCTTTGACCCGCTTGCGCGTTTCACGGCTGATACGCATGTCTTCAAGTCCGTTCAGGACAAAGGACACAGTAGATTGCGACACGCCTGCATGAAGCGCGACATCCTTCATCGTCACCCGTGACGTACTATTTTCATTGGCTTTTTTCACAGAATTCTAAATTCCCTTGCTCAATGCTAATAAATATTGCTAATAATATTACCACAAGAAGAATCAACGCTACTGGGAGGGGCGTCGAATGGCTTCACGTTCAAGGCTATCGCAGGCGCAGGCAGCTTGGCTTTTGCTCACGCCGTTCCTGGCCACCTATGCCCTGTTTCTTGTTTACCCGTTCTTTCGTGGTGTCTGGATCAGCCTTCATGATTGGAATCTGCTGGCTGTTGCCTTCAACCCGGACGCAAAAGAGTTTGTGGGCACGCGCAATTACGAACGGGTGATGTGGGGCAAGGACATCACATGGTCGCTTTTCAATGCACCCATCCTTCAGACCCTCGGGCTGGTCGGCTTGGTGCTTTCCGTCTTCCTTCGCCGGATGAACCGTTTGAGCCGGTTCAATGCGATCGCCCTCGGCATCGTATCTGTGCTCTTGGTGTTCCTCCCCGGTTTCCATCCCGGCGAAGGGGGCCGCTGGTATGATCGACGGTTCTGGCCGACGGTCGGCAACACCCTGGTGTTTGTGGCCTTTGCCGTGCCCGGAGTGACGATATCAGCCTTGCTTCTTGCGGCAGCACTAAACCGCGAGACCCGGGCGATGGGCGCCCTGCGCACGCTGTTTTTTCTTAGCCAGGTTCTGTCTGTGACAGTTGTGACATTGATCTGGCAGATCATGTTCTCGCCCCGCCAAGGCCTGATCGCGAACATCACCGAAACTCTCGGCGGCACACCCATAAACTGGTTGACGGATCAGCAATTCGCCATGGCCGCTATTGTGATCGCGACGGTCTGGTGGTCGCTCGGGATCGCGATGATCCTATTTCTTGCGGGGTTGCAAGACATCTCGAAAGACATCTATGAAGCCGCGGCGCTGGACAATGCGCGTGGTTGGAAAGCCTTCTGGTTTATCACTCTGCCGAACCTGACCCGCACCATTTCTGTGGTCGTGATCCTACAAATCATTCTGCATTTTCAGGTTTTTGGACAGGCACACCTGATGACCCAAGGCGGTCCGAACGATTCAACACAGGTCCTGGTCCGCTATATCTATCAGACCGGTTTCCGCGACAGCGAGTTGGGCCGTGCGAGTGCCATGGCGGTTTTCTTGTTCCTCATCATGGGGTCGTTCTCGATCATTCAGTTTGTAATCGGACGGGAGAAGGGCTGATGAATCGCAGCTACTACTGGCTTGTCCTCGGTATTTCGATCCCGGCATTCCTGTGGCTCGTGCCGACAATATGGATGGTGTCTTTGTCGTTCCAACCCAACGAGGTCTTGGCGCGCACGACATCTTCGACCTTCTTCGGGCTGATCCCATTGCCCTTCACATGGGACAATTATGCAGCGCTGTTTACTTTTGGCCAAACGCCGTGGTGGTTCCTCAACTCCATCATCGTGGCTGTGGGCATGACACTGGGAGTGCTCTTTGTCTCGACCACTGCAGGCTACGTGCTGGCGCGAATGGAATTTCCATTCAAGCGCACGGTGATGGTGATTTGTCTGATTGGGCTGATGGTACCGGAACAAGCGGTGTTCATACCACTCTATACGATGTTCGCCGAGTTCGGCTGGCACAACAGCTATCACGCGCTGATCCTGCCGCGCATGGCGGTGCCAATTGGCGTGTTCCTGATGATGCAGTTCTTCAAGGCAATTCCCAAAGATATCGAGGAGGCCGCACGTCTTGACGGCGTCACTTGGCTCAAGATCTTTTGGTATGTCATGCTGCCGTTGGCGCGCCCGGCCATGATGACGCTGGCCATCCTGACGTTCCTTTACGCATGGAACGATTACCTCTGGCCGCTCGTATCAGCGCAGCAGCGAGAGTATTTCACGATCACCTTGGGCCTTGCGTCCATTCAATCGAACTTCGCGCAATCAGAAGGGCTGGGCCGTGTCATGGCCTCGGGCGTGATCGCGTCCCTTCCGGTTGTCATCTTGTTCCTGATTTTCCAGCGGTACGTGGTGCAAGCCATGACCGCCGGCGGATCAAAGGGCTAACGCACATCAAGGGAGGAAACTTATGAAATATGTGCTTCTAGGCGCGGCTATGGCCGCAGGGGTCGCCACAATGGCACCCGCACAAGAGATAACACTGGGCCGCTTCTTCGGCGCATGTGAAGACGCAGGCACGGACACAACAACGTCCGATGGCGAGGCTTGCATCATCCAGTCGATTATCAATGCGGCTGACGCTGAATTGGACGGCATCAGCATCAATACGCTGCCAACTGACTGGGGCAACTATTACGATCAGGTCAAAGCCGCCTATGCCGGCGGCACGCCACCCGACGTGCATGTGATGCACCGCCACCGCGTTCCGGAGTTCGCAGGTCTGGGCGCTCTCGCCGAGATCTCGGGTGAGCTTGAGGGCGCAGGTATCGACGCCTCCGACTGGTCGCCCGCTGCTTTGGACGCGGTGAGCTACAATGGTGGCATCTATGGTGTTCCGATGGATTTCCACGCCAACCTCTGGCATGTGAACATGGATCTGATGGAAGAGGCCGGTCTGGTCATGGACGGCAAGCCTGTGCTGCCGACATCCCCGGACGAATTGCTCGCTCACGCCCAGCAGTTCAAAGACGCCACTGGTCAGGATTACCTTGCTGCTGATTTCGCACAATTCCCCATTGGGGTGCGCGTTGTGTTGGCGCTGATGTGGCAACAAGACGCCAACATCTTCACCGATGACGGCACGGCCACCATCAACAACGAGGCGGGGCAGAACGCGGTCACGGCCATCACGCAGTTGTTTGATGCCGGGCTTGCCAATCCGCAGCTCAACTATGCCGACAGCCAGCAAGCCTTTCTGAATGGCGAAGCGGGTATTCTGGTCAACGGCACTTGGGTGGTGGATTTCTACACCGCCGAAGCCGCCAAGGAAGAGGTAGGTCTGGACAACTACTACGTTGCCGATTTCCCGACGTTGTTTGAAACGGGCGCCACCTGGGCGGACAGCCATATGTGGGCTATTCCGTCATCTTTGGAAGGTGAGCAGCGTGCGGCTGCGCTGAAGGTTCTTGCGTTCATCAACGATCACAACATCGACTGGGCCCGCACAGGCCACATGTCCGTGCGCACATCCGTTGTCGAAAGCGCCGAGTATCAGGCCCTGCCACACCGTGATGAATACACCGGAACCGCCGCCATTGCCCGTGACACGCCACCATCCGCGCGTTACGGCGCGATCCAGGATGTGCTGAACCGTGAGCTTCAGGCGATCTGGCTGACAGACAAGCCTGTAGAGACCGCCTTGGCTGATGCCGAGATCGAAGTTCAAGACCTGCTGGACCGGTAACAAAACGACCGCCCCGCTGTTACCGGCGGGGCGGTGCTCTATTTGAGAGATGGTTAAACAGATGGAACGCTGGACAAGCAAACATGCCAAAGACTGGTGGCTCGGTCGCCCCTGGGTCTGTGGTTTCAACTTCTTGCCCTCGACGGCTGTAAATTTCATCGAGATGTGGCACCCGGAAACCTTCGATATGCCAACCATCCAACGCGAGTTAGGTTGGGCCGCGAATATCGGTTTCAACGCAGTTCGTATCAATCTGCCGTACCTAGGCTGGGCCAACGATCCCGACGGAACATTTGATCGGCTGGATCGCGTGATGACTGTCGCACATGGACTGGGAATTGATGTAATTCCGTGTCTGTTTGATGATTGCGGCTTTGGCGGTGATGAGCCCGTTTGGGGACCGCAAGCCGACCCCGTGCCCGGTGTTCATAACAGCCGCGCCGTTGCGTCCCCGGGTCGGGCGATCGTGATGGACCCCGCTCAGCGGGACAACCTGCAATCCTATGTCCGAGCAATGGTGAGAAAATTTCGTGACGACCGCCGCATCCTGTTCTGGGATCTGTATAACGAACCGGGCAACCGGATGAATTTCGCCGACGGTGACTACGAACACTATGCTTCTGAACTGGAAAACAGCGCATTGTCGTTGATGGAAAGTTGCTTTGAATGGGCCCGCGCCGAGCGTCCGACACAACCGCTTACGGTGGCGGCTTGGACTACACCCCTGCCCGGCGATGACAGCCACCCCTACCAGACAGAAATCGACCGCAGTGCGCTGCTCCATTCCGATATCATTACCTTTCACGCCTATTGGAACCGTGCCCGCGTCTCCGAGTTCATTGACGTCCTGTCGGTCCTTGACCGGCCCATCCTGTGCACCGAATGGATGGCACGCGCAGTGGACAGCCAGATCAGCGATCAGCTGGAGCTGTTTCACGACCGTCTGGTCGGCAGTTTTCAGTGGGGTCTGGTCAAAGGGCGGACGCAAACATGGTTGCCTTGGCCGGCCGAACTCGTGGAAGCGCACGGAGGCGACGCATCCCGCGAAATCTGGTTCCATGACTTGCTGCACGAAGATGGCCGTCCCTACGATCAACGCGAAATAGAAACCATCCGGCGCTTGACCGGACGCAATGCGCGCAAGCACGAAAGGACGGCTATCTGATGTCAGGCGTCAAGATGAACAACGTGATCAAGCAATACGGCGAGATACAGGTCATTCACGGAATTGATTTGCAGATCAAAGATGGCGAATTTTGTGTGTTTGTCGGCCCCTCGGGGTGCGGCAAGTCCACGCTCTTGCGTATGGTCGCAGGTCTTGAGGAAACGACATCTGGCCAGATGACCATCGGCACGCGCGACGTCACCACCATGGACCCGTCAGAACGTGGCGTGGCGATGGTGTTCCAGACTTATGCGCTTTACCCGCATATGACGGTCAAAGAAAACATGGGCTTTGGCTTGAAGATGAACGGCCATCCCAAGTCCGCGATTGAAGCGAAAGTGGCTGAGGCCAGCGGCATTCTGAAGCTGGATGAGTATCTTGATCGTAAACCCGCCGCCCTGTCAGGTGGTCAACGCCAGCGTGTATCGATTGGCCGGGCAATCGTGCGCGGTCCAGAGGTGTTCTTGTTCGACGAACCACTGTCCAATCTGGACGCCGAATTGCGGGTTGAGATGCGTGTGGAAATCGCGCGCCTTCACAAGGAAATCGGCGCAACCATGATCTACGTGACCCATGATCAGGTCGAGGCCATGACACTGGCCGACAAGATTGTGGTGCTGCGGTTGGGGCGGATTGAACAAGTGGGCTCACCGCTCGACCTTTACCGGGATCCTGATAACAAGTTCGTCGCGGGCTTTATCGGCTCCCCTGCGATGAATTTCCTCGACGCGACATCAGGGGAAGATGGCGTCACGATCCAGGCCTTGAAGATGACCGCCCCCAACCCGATAGGTAAGACAAGCAAAGCGGTAACAGCCGGGCTCCGCCCCGAGCATCTTGAGATCGACCCGGCAGGCGATGCCCTGCGCGTTGATCTTGTGGAAACCCTCGGCGGCGTATCCTTCGCTTATCTTGTCTCGGACACCGGTGAAAAGATCGTCATTGAAGAGCGCGGCGATGAGCCGGTCAGCGAAGGTCAGCGTGTCGGGTTGAAATTTGACGCCAAGCGGCTCTACCTGTTTGACGCAGAAACCGAACAGCGCCTGCGCGCATGATAAACCCGTAACGGCACAGGTTCAGGCTGCCGGAGCATAGCCTGACGGGACAGCGGTGGACCGCATTTCCATCACTGGCGGCGGTGTGTCGGCGCGTACCATTGGAACGGTGAAGCGCCGTCGCGGGCGCACGGCCTATTGCTCGTGCCGTGAACCTTGAGTGCTGGCATTGTTCAATTGTTGCGCCAAAAACGTCCCAAAGCGGACCTGAGCTTCCTCCATAGCTGAGCTTCGCCCCGAGCCCGATGTGTCGCGTACTGCGCCATGCGCCAAGGACGAAATTGAGGCCCTGCCTGCGGGAAACTATGCTGATCGATCAGGCAATTGGACGAAATGCCGGACAAAGAGACGAACCGGCTCGGCTTACTCTGCCGTGTCAAGCCAGCCGCGAAAACGGCGCTGTCGCAGCTCTTCAGTGTTCGCGTACCAACTGCTATCCTGAACGAGTATCCGGCCCCCGTGCTGAGGAGCGTTGGGCAGGTAGGGGCGCATCGGCAGGCCGGTGTCAGGGTTGAGCCCGATCCGGTCGAAAGCGGACCGGCGTGCGGGGCCATAGGGAATGCGTGTGGCAAAGCGCGCCATACTGGCAGGCGTGGTCGCGTGAACGATAAAATCGCGCGCGGCGTCGGGCTCATCAGTGGTGGCGGCGATCGCCCAGACCTCGATCCCGACGATACGGCCATCCCAGACGATATCGATGGCCGCCCGGTCGCGCAGCGCTGCGTCAAAGAACCGTCCGTTGAAACCCGCTGCCATGACAGCCCGGCCATCAGAGAGCATTTCGGCGGGTTCCGCCGGGTCGTCCCACCAGACGATGTCGTCCCGGATCGTGTCGAGCTTGCGGAACGCCAGCCTTAGCCCGCGATCGGTGCTGAGCAGGCCGTAGACCTGTTCGGGCGGGACGCCTTCGGCCAAGAGCGCCCATTCGAGAATGCCATCCGGACTGCGCTGAATAGCACGCGGGCCGGGAAAGCGAGTGGTGTCGAAAAAATCCCCGATACGGGTCGGTTTGACGCCGGCAAAGGCCCGGTCATCGAAGGCCATGACGCGGGCATAAGCATTTTGCGGGACGGCGCATCGATCAGGCCCGAACGGGGTGAAGTCCTGCAACGCTGCCTGAGAAAAGAGCGTATCCGGGTCGATCTCATGCAGCAAGCCTTTGGCACAGGCGACGCTGGCCTGATCGGCCAGCATGTCGATGACGTCCCAGCCCTCGGCAGAGCCGCGCTCTGCCAGCGCGGTCCAGCTTCCATCGTAGACGGTCACCTTCAGGTCGAGACCGGTCTGCGTCGCAAAGGGGTCGATGACGGCCTGTCGCTGCGCGGCCTCGTACGCGCCTCCCCAGGACACGATCGTCAACTCTTCAGCGGCGACTGGCGCCGCGATGAGCGATAAGACCAGAAGCAGATCAGACAGACGCATTCTCTTCTCTCCGCAGACGCGCCGATTCATCGAGCCAGGCAGAAACGAGATCCGCCTCCGACACCGCGCCGAGGTATTTTCCGCTCTCGCCCGAGACCACGGGCACCGCGTCTCCGACGAAGCCACGCAGGCGTTCCATCGCTTCTGCAAGGTCGGTTGCGTCGTCAAAGATCAGTCTTGCCGGAACGGCGCCCGACCCGACACTTCCGATATCGCCGTGGGCCCCGGGCGTGAACACACCCAACAGCCTGCCGTCCCCGTCAAGAACGAAGGCTTCGCGCCATCCCTGTTCGAGCAAACGGTCGGCCACATGCTCCGGCGCGTCATCCGCGGTGGCAGTGACCGCTTCGGGTTGAAGATGGTCGACGACCTTCAGCGCCGCGAGATGCGCCCGATCCCGTCCGAGGGAAAAATCGATGCCGCGCCGGGCAAGTTGCACGTCGAACAGGGAGCGGCCGAAAACGCGATGCGATACCAGGTTGGAAAACACGACCGAAACCATCGCGGCGATGGTAACATCGTAGTTCCGGGTGAGTTCGAACACGATGAGGATACAGGTCAGCGGCGCGCCGATCACGGCACTGGCGAAGCCCATCATCCCGCTGATCGCGTAGATCGCCGCGCCAGAGGTCGGCACGACGGCAAACGCCGACGCCACGGTCCAGAAAAAGACACCGATCAGGCTCCCGATCAGAAGCGAGGGGCTGAAGGCCCCGCCCGAGAAACCCGCGCCGATGCACAGGGCGGTCAGCACGGTCTTGGCAGCGATCAGCACGATCACCTCGCCCAGCGCGAAGGCACCGTCGATGGTGGCAAAGCGCAGGGTCGAGGTGCCGATGCCCAGCACGTCCGGCATGGCCAGCGCCGTCAGACCGACCGCGAGACCCGCCACGGCGGTGCGCAACTCGAGTCGCTTGATCCACCGTGCTCACCCCGGCCCGATGGCCAGAAGCAGCCGCATGAAAACGACGGCCCCTGCTGCCACGAGAAGGCCAAGAACTGCAACAAGAACGAATTCGTATCCATGTGCGATGCCGGGAGACTCGATCCGGAACAGGGCGGGACGTTCGAAGACGACGTTGGCGATGACATAGCCGGTCACCGATGCAACCGTCACCGGCGCGAAGGCCCGCGTCGCATAGTGGCGCAGGACGACCTCATGGGCGAATAGCACGCCGGCAATCGGCGCGTTGAAGGCCGTCGAGATCGCGGCAGCCACGCCGCAGCCGATGGCGATGCTGGCAAGGTTCGGCACGCCCAGACGCAAACGGCGGGCGAAACTGCCGAAGATCGCGCCAAGATAGACCATCGGCCCGTATTGGCCGACCGAGGCCCCCGCGCCGAGCGACAGGGCAGCCGTCACGGTCGAGATCACCCCGCTGCGCAGGTTTGGGAGCGGCTTGTGAAACTGCACGGCCTCGATCACGTCGGGCGGCCCCAGCGGTCGACCAGCAGGGGACATATGGCGATGTGCCAAGCCAACTATCAGCCCGCCAAGCGTTGGCACAAGGACCGTGGTCGAGGCCACCAACCAAGGCAGGCTTTCCCATTGCACCCGCGCCTTGGGGGCGACCAGCAATCCCGTGTTCAGCAGGGACACCAGTTCCACTAGTGCGATGGCGGCCAGCGAAGCGGCGCCTCCGACGGCAAGCGCCACACCGGTCAAGACAAACATGCGTAAGAGCGGTGGCGCCGGGATGGTGTTTGGTCCTGCGGTCATCGCAATGAAGCATGAACCACTTTTGATGAGGGCGCAACGTCGCCGATACCGCGATAAAAACCGGACCATCAATGCAGCGCCGCGACAACGGCGACCGCGGCGCGTTGGCCTATCGGTGGCTTCTCACAACCTTGGCGGAACACGCGAGGCAGCGCCATTCGCGGTGTCGGCAAGATCGACTTTCGAGCCAACGACCGAAACCACTGCTAGCCAATTTTCGCATCTCAATTGGTATTGGCAACTTGTCTTGTCGGCTTCGGACGTGAGCTTCTCACCATTTATTGGACAGTATCTGGCGCATTTAAAGCTATTCTCTGCCCCAGCTGTTCGGGTTGGTTTTCAGCTTCTCTCAGCCAAAAGACCACCGCCGGTGGCCTGCCGCCGAGGGCGACATTGGGGCGCATTTGGGCTGTGTCCTGTTTGTCGACATGCCTGCAAATTAACCTTCGTTTGCCGTATGGTGCTGACGCGGATCTGGCCTCGGCGAGCGTTCTGAGCTTCTGGGTCTACTTGCCAAGCTGCAATACGGATGACGCGGTGCAAGCGTCGCCAATCGACATAGCGCTCGCGTCAGTTCGCGCGCCCGGAACGCAGTGTTTGAGGTGTCATCCCTGTCCATTTCCGGAAGGCGCGCTGGAAGGCGTTCGGGTCGCGATAGCCGACCAGATGCGCGATCTGTTGGTTGTTCAGGTTGCTTTTAACCAGATAGCGGACCGCCAGATCTTTTCGCGTTTCGTCCAGAAGCCACTGGTATGTGATCCCCTCGTCGTCCAGACGCCGGAGAAGTGTGCTTCGGCTGAGTTTCAAGCGCCCGCACACATGGGCGATCGTGGGTTCGGTGATCGAGAAAGCCTCCAGCATTGTCGCGCGGACCCGGTCCGACAGAGGCAAGCCCTTGGACTGGATCATCGCCTGGCTTTGCAGATCCGCTTCCGTGGCCTCCCAAAGCTCTGGATTGTCCGAAACGAAGGGCACGCACGCATCGGCGCGGGCATAGGTCAGCATGGCGTCGCCATGCTCGGGGACTTGGCCAAAAATCTCCGTCAGACGCTCGCGCTCGTCCTGCGGCAGCGGCAGGAACACACGCAGCGGGTGGATCGCATGACGCGCCAGCGCATTGGCCTGTGCGTGCAGATAGATGATCTGGGGGCTGCTGAACGATCCGGGCAAAGGGGCGGTGGTCACGTCCGGGGCGACGCGCACGGTAAATTCCGACGGGCTGCGCAACACAACAAATTGCATCGGTCCGAACAGGCTCTTGAATTGTGCCATGCGCGTGATGCCAGTCTCGAAATCCGGAGCGGTGGAGAGCGCGAATAGGACCGGGATCGCCGGGCCGCCCGCCATCCGCAATCCGAGAAGCCGGGACACGTCCTGCTGCCCCGAGAGATCCATCATGGCATTCCAGAGGCGCAGATACTCCTCGGCGGTCACGAGAAATGCCCGGTCGTTGCGCTCGGTCGCAAGAATGCCCGCACGGGTCAGAACCTTATCCCAATTCAGGCCAAGCATCCCGCAGATCGGTCCCGACAGGACCGAGGACGTGTAGATCGGGGAACGTTCTTGCGACTTCATGCCGGGGGCCTTTCGGGCGGAAATACCTCTTGCCGCACTAGAAACGCTCGCCTCTCACCACGCAATGGCTGTGAGCCGATCTGCAAGTTATTGATACGATCTGCAAGTTGCAAGAGGTAGAAGAAGACCAAGCAACAAGCCTACCTAAACGTTGACACTTTTGCTTGGAGAGATCGGCTTGGACCTGACATCGAAAATCATACTCGTCACCGGCGGCGGTTCGGGCATCGGGCTTGAGCTGAGCCGTCAGCTTGTCGCGCTTGGCAACAGCGTTATCATCTGTGGGCGTGACGCGGGCAGGCTTGCCGAGGCCGGGAACCTGACCGGGGCGCAGGCTATCGCGGGGGATGTGACGATAGCAGAGGATCAGGAGCGGATTCTGTCGGAGATCGAGGCCCAGCATGGCCGCCTCGATCTTCTGATCAACAATGCGGGCATTTTCCTAGCCTATGACTTCAACACCGATCCCGACACTCTGCAAAAGATCGAACGCGAAATCGCGATCAACGGTACGGCACCGCTGACCTTGACGCGGCGCGCCTTGCCGTTGCTGGCAAAGAGCGAGCAACCCGGGGTGTTGTTCATCGGATCGGGCATCGCCTTCGTCGCATCACCGGGAACTCCGGTTTATTCTGGAACAAAGGCCCTGATCCATCATTGCGCGCAAACCTTGCGGCACCAGTTGCGACCTCTTGGCGTCACCGTGTTCGAGGCCCTGCCGCCTGTTGTCGATACCGATATGGCCAAGGCCCTGAAATCCGGCAATTTCAAGAAGATGAAGCCTACCGATGTGGTGCGAGACATCATCAGCGGATTGCGCCGAAACCAGACAGAGATGCTGCTGGGTCAATCGCGTCAGATCAAGTGGATGAGCCGGATCGCACCGGCTTTCCTATTCCGTCAGTTCGCAAAGACCGAGTTTCATTAATCCCCAGCGAAAAGGCTACTGTCATGCTGTCCGACACGTCCCGCGCTCAGGTCCATGCACTATCGGTCATCACCGCGGCTGGCTTCTTCGGGGCCAATGCTTTCATCGGACTGTCGATGGGGATCTATTGGCTGACCCTCGCGCCCGCAGATTTTGTAGCGCAGTTCTTTCCCCAATTAAGCAATTTCCTTTACACGATCATGCCGCTGTTCTTTGCGATGCTGGTGGGCCTTGTCCTGTCGGCCAGGTTGGACCGCGATAACCCTAAGGCTCGGCGCAATTGGGTGATTGCGCTGTGGCTGTATCTGGCCGTGTCGCTGATCACGGTCTTCTATCACATGCCGCTCAACGTGCGCCTTGCGGCGGCGATCGGGTCACCCGTGGGTGATGCCTTGGATTTCTACAATAGCATCGCCCTTGTCGGTCCGGTGACCGAAGAAAACTCAGGCACAACTCGCGGGCTATGGCTCCTGGGCCACATCCCGCGCGTCCTGATCACCCTTGCCATTCCTGTCTACGCACTGCGTGCCATGGCCGCCAGCGACCCGCGCTGATGCCCCCCATGACGCGCTCGGCTCGACCCCATTCGCCAGAGGATATCGCCATGACCAGTGAACCGCAGACCGATGTAACAATCGCAGTGTTTGGCGCCACCGGCCAGACCGGCCGCCATGTTCTGAACCATGCCCTTCAGCAGGGTCATGGGGTCCGGGCATTGGCACGGGACCCGGGAAAACTGCGCATCAAGAATGACAGGCTGACGGTCATTGCGGGCGATTTCGACAATGTCGAGGCCCTGCGGGAGACTGTAATGGGCGCCACTCATGTGATCTGTTGCGCGGGCGGGACCTATGGAAAGGGCTATGACCGGGGCATGATGACTCGTTTCATTGCGCGGATCTGGCCCATTCTCGATGCGGAGGCTTCGGTCAGAACCTTTCTGTTCCAGTCGGTGTTCTTCGTTCCCGAACCCGATGGGTCCAATCCCGCGATCCTCAAGCTGCTCGCCCCTGTAGCGGCCTATTTCACCGGTGCGACCGAGATGCTCCGAGACAACACAGCGGTCACGAAGTTCATTGCGGCCAATCGCGATGTCGCCTTCGATACCATCGTCACCCGTCCGGGAAAGATCGTGGACAAACAGGGAGGTGCCCTGCTGGTCGCCAGCCGCACAGCCAGTTTCGCCGCCATCACCTTTGCCGATCTCGGCGCCTTCACGGTCAGCGCCGTGCAAGATGCGTCACTGCATGGCACCTATCCCTTTGTCGCTCCCAAGCCTTGAGAAAGAAACCGTGACCAACGAAACCTATCGCAAGACCGTCAACATGACTCCAATCGTGGCCTCTGCAGCGTTTGCGGGGGGTGGGTTATTGATCCTTCTGTCCTACGGCATCCGTTGGCTGGGGACCGAACCGCAAGACTGGCGGGCGGGGTTCTGGGACGAGTTCGTGAACTTCGCCCTCACCATCATTCCGCTCAATATGATAACGCTGGTCGGGCTGGTGCTGTCAGCGCGTCTCGATTGGCAGGACCGGCCCATCCGGCGCACCTGGATGATCGCGATCTGGCTTTATGTTGCGAACACCGTGTTCACGCTGGGCTATTTCGTTCCACAGAACATCTTGCTGATCTGGGACAGCTATACTGCCGAGCAGGCATCATCGATCCGTGCAACATGGCTTGGGCTGCATGGCCTGCGGGTCATCATTGCCATCGCCGTGCCGGTAGTCGCCCTTCTAGTTGTGATCGGTCGGGCAGAGGCCGGGTCAATCGCCCAGCGGCAGGCCGAGCAGCGATGACCCGGCGCCTACTCCGCCTCCCCTGTCCACGTCGTAGGGCGCTCCATTCCCTGACGAAAGGCAACTGGCGCTTGGCCCGTCCACTTGCGAAAGCTTCTCGAAAAGCTGTTGGCATCGCGATAGGCGAGCACATTTGCGATCTCGTCGGCGCGCAGGGTGGTCTTGGTGAGATACCGGATCGCCATATCGCGTCGCGTGGCGTCGAGCACCTCCTGATACGAGGTGCCGTCCTCGCGCAATCGCCGCTGCAAGGTGCTGCGGCTGATCCCGAGGGCAATAGCCACATCCTCTGCCCCAGTGCGCCCTGCTGGCATCAGATCGACCAAGGCGCCCCGCACCCGCTCGGCGATGGGCCAACGGTCCGACTGCGCCACCATTTGAAGCTTCAGGTCGGCCTCTATGTCGGCCCAGAGGGCGGGATTCTCGGAAATGAACCGGCGTTTCGCATCCTCGGCCGAGAAGGCCACGTAAGCGGCATGCGATCGCTCCGGCATGACTCCCAGATGACCGGCGATCATACGCCGCTCCTCCTCGGGTCCATCGAAACCCGCTGCAACCGGGCAGACCAGATGGGCCGCTGCCCCGCGAATCTTCTCGACCGCGACCACAAGTTGCAGCGCGCCAAAGCTGGGCGGCATCGGGACGCGGGCATCAACGCTGTCGAATTCCAGCCGCAACAGCGTGCCATCTCGGAACACCCGCATAAGGGTCGGACCCAAGAGCGATTTGAACTGCGCCAGACGCATCAGGCCGGTTTCCACGTCGGGCGCACAAGACAGCGTGAAAAAGACCGGGATCACCGGTCCGCGTGAAATCGTGATACCAAGGTGGAGCACATAATCGGGGCGCGGCGACAGCACCTCCATCGTGTTCCAGCAATCGAAATACTGCTGCGCCGTACCGCGCAGCTCGGTCCGGCCATAAGGAAGTGTGCCAAGGCCAGCGGTCTCGAGCATCACCTTCGGATCGACGCCGAGGATGCGGCACGCCACGTCGGTCGCCATGAACAGGGAAAAGGTCCGTGAAGTATCCATGCGTCGAAGCTCTCAATTTTCTTGCCTGATTGCCACGCGATGGTGGGCAAGACCAGCCTCTGAATACCTACTGACCCAATCTGCATGCGTCTGACCACATATGCATATCGCAGCATTGCGCTGCGGGGCCTAGCTTGGAGTGACCGATATGCAAAGTCTCGTCCACCAGCCGACCGGAGAAAGCCATGGACCTTACGATAAACGGCACCAATCATACGGTTGACCTGCCAGACGACATGCCGCTGCTATGGGCGCTGCGGGACACACTGAACATCACCAGCGTCAAATACGGCTGCGGAATCGCGCAATGTGGCGCCTGCACGGTGCATATTGATGGCGAGGCGGTCCGATCCTGCCAAGTGGCGCTGGCCGATGTGTGGGGACAGATCACGACGATCGAAGGGCTGGGAACGCCCGATGCCCTGCACGCCATTCAGGCGGCCTGGATCGACCAACAGGTGGCGCAATGCGGCTACTGCCAATCCGGCCAGATCATGCAGGCCGCCGACCTGCTTGCCCGCAACCCGGAGCCGACTGACAACGATATCGACGCCGCGATGTCGGGCAATCTGTGCCGTTGCGGGACCTACCCCCGTATCCGCGCCGCTGTCCACGCTGCGGCCAGCGCAATGCGGGAGGCGTAAGAGATGGGACGCCCCAGAACCATTGCCCGCCGCAGTTTCCTGATCGGGTCGGCCGCCATCCTCGGCGGGGTCGCCTTCGGAGCGTATTTCGTCATCCGCCCGACGCCAAACCCCCTGTTGGAGGGTCTGGCTCAGGGCGAGGCAGCCCTCACCCCATTCGTCAAGATCACGCCGAACGGAATCACGCTGATCGTCCCACGCGCGGATGTGGGCCAAGGCATCGCCTCGACTCAGGCCATGCTGATCGCGGAAGAGTTGGACATCGACCCCGCGACCGCCACGCTCGACCCCGGCCAGCCGCATCAGGCTTATTTTAATGCCGCCGTTGCGGCGGAAAGCATGCCATTCGCCGGCTGGGATCATGGGTTCGTCGCCAGCACGGTGCGCGACCTGATGGGCCATGTCGCGCGGTTGACCAGTTCGCAGTTCACCGGCGGATCGTCGTCTGTCGCGGATTTGCATGAAACCCTTCGCATGGCCGGTGCAACCGCCCGTGAA
The DNA here is from genome assembly GCF_900499075.1 of Roseinatronobacter ekhonensis. GTDB lineage: Bacteria > Pseudomonadota > Alphaproteobacteria > Rhodobacterales > Rhodobacteraceae > Roseinatronobacter > Roseinatronobacter ekhonensis. Next base: position 18,393 of record NZ_UIHC01000043.1, read on the forward strand.
ACCCTCAAGGCTGCAGCGGCTGCGCGCGCGGGCGTCCCAAGCGCCGACTTGCGGACCGAGGATGGGCATGTCGTTTTGCCCGACGGGACCCGCATTCCCTATACCGATCTTGCTGCCGAGGCGGCGGCGATTAAGCCTATCACCGATGTGACACTGCGACCTGCCTCCGAGTGGACGCGCTTGGGCAAGCCCTACCAACGGCTCGACATCGTCGCGAAATCGACGGGCACGCAAGACTACGGGATCGACATGGTCCTGCCCGGCATGTTGCACGCCACCGTGCGCGCAAACCCGGGGCGAGGCGGGGCCATGGCGGGCTACAACGCCGATGCCGCCCTTGCGATGCAAGGCGTGCGGTCGGTCGTTAAGGTGGATGAGGGGCTGGCCGTCATTGCCGACAACACATGGTTCGCGTTTCAGGCGGCGCAGGCGCTGGAGGTTAGCTGGCTCCCGCCTGACTATCCCGCCAGTTCTGCCGAGATGTGGCAGGCGCTGACGGATGCGCGCACGGATGAGTTCCGAAACAGCCGCCTGCGCGACGATGGCGATGTCGAAACCACACTGAGCGAGGCCACCGTGATCGAGGCGGAATACCGCGCTCCCTTCCTTGCCCATGCCGCACTCGAGCCGCTTTGCGCGACGGTGCTGGTCGAGCCGGACAAGGTGGAGATCTGGACTTCGACGCAAATCCCCGCCGTGGTGCGCGATGCCGCTGTCGAAATCACAGGCCTCGATCCGTCGCAGGTCACTGTTCATGCGCTGCCCGCAGGTGGCAGCTTCGGTCGCAGGCTGGACCATGATTACGTGGTGCAGGCAATCCAGATCGCCGCCTCGATGCCCGGAACGCCGATCAAGACCACCTGGAGCCGAGAAGAGGACATGACCCATGACTATCCCCGGCCCCTGCACATGGCCGTTGGCCGGGGCGCGGTGGGGAATGGCCGCGTGCTGGCCCATGATCTCGACAGCATCAGCCCCTCGCTTGTCTCGTCGTGGTTCGGCCGCATCTTCATCGTGCCGCCAGGGCCGGATACGATGTTGGTCTGGGGCGCCTTCGATCAGCCCTATGCGATCCCCAATTACCGCGTGACGGGCTACGCCGCGCCGCCGCTGATGCCGGTCGGCTCCTGGCGCTCACCCGGAGCCTGCTCCAACAGCTTTTTCCATGAAAGCTTCCTGTCCGAACTGATCCACGCCGCTGGAGCCGACCCGCTGGAGGAACGCTTGCGCCTGATCGCAGACGCCGACAGCCGCCGCGTGCTGGAAGCGGTAGGTGCAATGTCGAATTGGTCCGGTGCCGACATCGGGCCGGGACGCGGGCGCGGCATCGCCTTCGCCCACACCCACGGCGTGCCCGTGGCAGAGGTCATCGACGTGACAATTACGGACCGTGGCATTCGCATCGACGAGGTCTGGATCGCTGCAGATTGCGGCACTGTCTTCGACCCTGTGAACGCCGAGGCGCAGTTGACCGGGGCGGCGATCTTCGGCCTTGGCCACGCGATGAATTGCGAACTCACCTATGAGAACCACGCAGTGCAGCAGACCAACTTCCACGCGTTCGAGGGCATGCGCCTGCACCAGACGCCGCGCTTCCACACCCAACTTCTTGGCCTTGCCGAGAGGGTCCGCGGATTGGGCGAGCCTGCAACCGCCCCGGCAGCCCCCGCGCTTGCCGACGCAATCTTTGCCGCGACAGGCCAGCGCCTGCGCGAGATGCCGTTTAGCAAATCGGTGGACTTCGCGTGAAAGCTGCAATGACGACCATCTTAACGACCAAATCCATCCCGCACGCCGTGCGCGCAGCTTTGTCCGAGACATGACTGAGCGGGCACGGCGACATGACACTGCCAGAAAGGAATACCATGACCGAAACTGCATACCCCCGCGGCACGACTGCGCTTCTGTGCATCGATCCGTACAACGACTTCCTTGCAGAAGGCGGCAAGATGTGGCCAGCCCTGAGCGAGGTCGCCACATCGGTTGGCCTTCATGCCAACCTTGCCCAGATCCGAGCGACGGCCCGCGATGTGGGTATGCCGATCTTCATCCTGCCACATCACCGGCACCACGCCACGGATTTCGAGGGATGGGCGCACCTGACACCGTCGCAGGCCGCGGCACATGAATACCAGTTATTCGCCGGAGGCAGTTGGGGCGGAGCGTTCTACGAGGGGTTCGGCCCCGACCACGGCGACATTATCGTCAAAGAACATTGGGGCGCGTCCAGTTTCGCCAATACCGACCTTGACGTGCAATTGCGCCAGCGCGGGATCACGCATGTCATCTTTGTCGGGCTGATCGCCAATACCTGTATCGAGACATCGGCACGCGTTGCGGCCGAACTTGGCTATCATGTGACGCTGGTCCGCGATGCAACGGCGGCCATGTCGGCGGAAGCGATGCACGCTGCCCACGAGATCAATGGTCCGACCTATGCGCAAGCGATTCTCACCACGGCAGAGGTGTTGAACCATTTGGCCAAAAAACAGGACACATGAAATTCCAGACCACGATCATAGACGGGATCGGGGTCCGCTTTGCGGCCAGCCGAACTGCGGGCAAACCGCAAATGTTGCTGGCCTCGCCACAACCGATGAGCGTTCTGACCTGCCGAAATTGGTGGGACCAGATATCGCAAAGCTTTGACGTCGTGGCAGTGGACCTACCCAACCACGGCGGCTCCGATCCTGCGCGCCGCGTTACGGTGGGCGATGCTGGGTGTGGCCACACACGAATGGCTTGGGCCTCCGCAGATGTTGGGGCCGCTTGAAGCATCCGGCCACGCGCCAGACGTCTTGTGGAGGCACCATTTCTCCTGGCATGTCTATACGGTCGCGGTTCTGGCGATGGTCGTCATGTTTGCCCTCGCCGCGCGCCGCCGCGAACACGTCGCGCTCGCAGGCATCGCATCGGCCATGAGCGCAGCATTCGCAATCATCGGGATCGGCTTGGCCACCTTCGTCAATGCCGCGCTCTGGACCACGCCAGCGCCTTACCCCTCGGGGCCAATCGCCATTATAGGGGCGTTGGATTTGCTGCTTCGGGCCAAATCCCATTGGATGAGTGCCGAGCGCAGAACCTTGACCTCTTGTCATAAGGGTGTCTTGATCGACCATAAATCAAACCGGAGGCCCCATGACCGAAGCGCGCGCCGTATTTCTTGAGGGCAACCTCTTTCGCCATATCACGGTGATGGCGCTGACGTCGTCGGTCGGGCTGATGGCGGTCTTTGCGGTCGACTTCATCGACATGGTCTTCATCGCGATGTTGGGCAACGCGGAACTGGCCGCGGCTGTGGGCTACGCGGGTGCGATCCTGTTCTTTACGACGTCTTTCGGCATCGGCATGGCGATTGCGGCGGGTGCGCTGGTGGCGCGCGCGCTGGGAAAAGGTGACGCGGAACTGGCCAAGGCACAAGCGGCGGCGGCGCTGGTCTGGGGCGTGGTATTCGGCGCAATTTTCGCGGCGGCGGTCTGGCTGAACCTTGCGCCGCTGGCGGCGTTGATGGGGGCGACGGGAGAGACATTGGATCTTGCCGTTCATTACCTGCAAATCATCGTACCCAGCCTGCCGTTCCTGATTGTCGGCATGGTGGGCGGCGCGATCCTGCGCGCCCATGGCGATGCGCGTCGCGCGATGATGGCGACGATCTGGGGGGCGCTGGTAAACGCAGTGCTCGACCCGATCCTGATCTTCGGTCTGGGGCTCGACTTGACGGGGGCTGCACTGGCAAGCGTCGCGGCGCGACTGGCGATTGCGGGAACAGCGTTGATCCCGATCTTTCGCCACCACGGCGGGCTGGTGCGGCCCGGTCTGCCGGAGATGTCCATCGCCTTCGTGCCTATCGTGACCATCGCCGGCCCGGCGATCCTGACCCAACTGGCCACGCCTGTCGGGCAGGCCGTCGTCACCCGCGCCATGGCCAGCTTCGGCGAGGCGGCGGTGGCGGGGATGGCCATCGTGAGCCGGATGACCCCGGTGGCCTTCGGCGTGATCTTCGCGCTATCCGGTGCCATCGGCCCGGTGATCGGCCAGAACTTCGGCGCCGGACGGATGGACCGGGTCAGGCAAGCCTATCGCGACGGGCTGCTGTTCTGCGGGCTGTTCACTCTGGCGATGACCGCGATCCTCTTTGCCCTGCGCGGCCCCATCATCGGGTTGTTCGAGGCCGAGGGGGTGACGCGTGACCTGCTGGTGCTGTTCTGCGGTCCGCTAGCGCTGGCGTTCTTCTTCAACGGGGTGATCTTTGTCTCCAACGCGGCCTTCAACAACATGGGCTATCCGTTCCGCTCCACCTGGATCAACTGGGGGCGGCACACACTGGGGACGGTGCCCTTCGTGCTGGTGGGCGGCGCGCTGCTCGGGGCAGCGGGTGTCCTGATCGGTCAGGCTTTAGGTGGCGTGATTTTCGCCGCAGTGGGGGTGGCAATGGTGCGGCGCTTGATGAAGGACGCCGGACGCTCGCCCGTGTCCGAAAAACCCTTCGACCGCCAGGCCCGACTCATGAGCCTTATGCACAGACGCCGGTGATCGGTCGCGCTGATCGCGCGGGTGGGGTAGGCCGTTTCGACCAACGGCAAAAGCCGCCCCGACAGAAGAGACCCGTCAGATGCCGCAACGGCGTGTCCCAAGGCCAAGGCCCGGTCAGTCGGATCGCAACCACCGCCAAACCGATGGCGTGTTACCACGAAGATGTTTTATGCACGACCCACGGGGCACAGGGCATTTGCCACGATCATGAGCCAGGAGGATCAGCTATTCAGATGGTGGGCTTGATCAGTCTTGCCGACATCGCCGCAGACTGCTTGTCGCTCACGGCATAGCCGACCGTCGTTATGGTTTTGAGATACGGCAGCCATATCTCGTATTGCGGACATTCGAGCCAACAGCAGCATTTTCATAGTTTCGGTGTCACTTGCGCGGACGAAATGACCTGCCCCCCGGTCGTCCCGACCATAGGCCCAGAGACGCGCTGTCGCCGTCTTGCCGGTACTGGGTGCCAGCATCTTCACCGGGTTCGCCATCGTTCTCGAACGCATGGCGACGCGATGGCTCACCATCCGCGAAGATCGCCTGTCCTGCCAGCACATGCCGCCCGATGGCATTGGCGAGCGGTTCCAGCAGTGCGGTGGACTTGCCGATCCAATCGGCCAGTGTCGAACGGTCGAGGTTGAGCCCCTCGCGCTCGAAGATCTGGCTCAGGCGATAGAGGGGCAGATGGTCGGCATATTTGGAGACCAGGACATGGGCCAGCAGGCCAAGGCCGGGGCGACCGCGCTCGATCGGTCGCGATGGCAAAGCAGCCTAGGTGAAGGCTTCGCAACCGGAACAGGCCATGCGGCGACGAACGATCCGGTTTACGATGGTGAGAACTTGTTCGCCATTGGTTCAAGAACAATGGTCGAGCGCCTGGCACATACTCCAGCTCTTCGGTCACATCCTCGCCGAGGCGGCGAAGGGTTCCGCCGCAATGGGCACAGTCCTCGTCGCCGGTGGTCAGCTCGATCTCTTGGCGCGGGATGTGATCCGGGATGGGACGGCGCTTCGACTTGTCCTTCTTCTCTTCGTCCGAAAGCCGCAGCTTCGCGGTCATCTTGGCGACGGCGACCTCGCTCGCCTCGAGCGCCAGCTGAAGCTGTACGATCGTCTCCGACGAGGTGCCAAAGCGATGGCTGCGGTGACCGGCCAGCTGGTGACGCAGCTTCTCTATCAGCATCGCCTGCGACTTCACCTCGGCAAGCAGAAGCGTCGTGAACCGGCGTGGTTCCTCGGGATCTTCGGGCAGGGATTTGGCCACGTCCAGCATGGCCAATCATAGCAAAACAAGGTTAAGACAGGAATCCCAAACGTGCGGTCGCGCTCGGTTTATCCCGCCTTCAGCGGCGTCCAGCTGCGCTGCGGCAAACGCCAATCGATCCCCTCCAGCAGCATCGCCAGCTGCGCCGGCGTCAGCGCGATCTTGTCGAAGTTGGGCAGGAAGTGCTGGCCGAGGCGCAAGGCGCCGTTCTGCCACTGGTGCCGTATCTCGACACGCTGCGCTGGTTCTTTATCGCGCTGGCGCTGGGTGGGATAGCCGTCGCCGTCTGGGCGCGGACTGATTACTGGAAGAAAGGGCTGCGCTGATGTGGGGCAGCATCATAGTCGGGCTGCTTGCTCGGCCTTGGGCGCGGGGGGGGTGGCGGCACTAGCCCTCGTCGCGCTCACCATCGCCTTGTTCATTCTCAACCTTCGTCGATCAGGTGAACGGGCGGGCCGCGCCGCCGAGCGGCTGGACCAACTGGAGCGCACAAATGCCATTCAACGTCAGATGCTGGATGCAGCCGCCCACCGCCCTCGCAGCCGGGATGATCTTCTTTACAGCCTGCGCGGGGGCAAATTCTGATGCCCCAACCAGCGCTTGCCCGCCGGTGGTTCAATATTCTCGGACTGAGCAGGCAAGCGTGGCGGATGAGCTGGCCGCGCTGCCCGAAGGCGCCGTGATCGTTGAATGGCTGGCAGATTACTCGGTCCTCCGCGATCAGGCTCGAGCCTGTTGGTGAATGGGGGGCAAGCGCCAAGAAGCACCGAATGCCTCGAACGACGCAACACGCCCGGCCCGTTTCACGGATTTACTGTTTCAAAGAGGCACAGCGAATTGTTGCCGCATCACGTTGCGATCCTGACTGCGCCCATTCGCATTTCGCAATCGGCAAAACTGAGCATCTAAGCTGCAGCTGGATCGGCCGAGCCAATTCGAACACCAGCTGGCAAGACCATTTGCCGTAAACTTGGAAAACAAAGGGCTAAGGCGAACGTCGCTTTCATCTCATGCCGGAAGTGACCTGCAACCCAGTTGGTCCGCGTTTCTATGCTAGCTCTATTTAGATCTTGGTCCTTTATCGACCGCAGATGATCGTCCCGAGGTGTCAGTCCGACGAGGCTGATGTTGGGGAGATGGTGATTGCAATCTTTGCACTAGAACATGATCACATGCCCAGCTGGGCGCAGGGTCGGGAAAACGCGCGCGGTTCAACCTCTGCTTGGGTTATAGCAAGTCGGATTATACCGTTCGCTATTTGGTTGTTGTCGATGACGACGCACTGAGCAGATAACATATGAGAAAACTGGCGAATGGTTCGTGCCATTAGTACTTGCCAAGCAGTCGTGATTGAAGCGCGTTGCAACGGGCATCCAATCTTGACGGCCACGGAATGTATTGCACCGTCGCCTGACGATGTCGCATGCTGGCTTGGCTAAGCCTCTAATTCTCGACATCCCGTTCGGTGCCAATCCAGACCAGCCCGACTGCACTCGAACGACATGCCCACATCGACGGAGACCGACACTGACTCAGACGCTAATCATCCCTGACCTGCACGCCGACCCCAATCGCTTGGACGCAAGTCTTCGCCTCGTCCCAAGGCAAGCACAGATCGCCTTTCTCGGTGACTTCATCGATGCAGGCAAGAACGTGGCGCACCCCGACGATGGAACTGTGCTCCACCGGGTCATGGCTCTCGTTGAGACGGGAGAGGCGCTGGCCGTCATGGGAAATCATGAACTGAATGCGCTGCTGTTCCACCGCGCTGATGCCAAGGGTCGGCCTTTACGCCAGCACGACCCGAAAAACTTGGCGCAGCACGGCAGTTTCTGCGCGCGCTTCGGGATCGGGACGCCCGAGGCGATCGCGCAGACGCAGTGGTTCCTGACGCTCCCGCTCTGGCAGGATCTGGGCGGGCTGCGCCTTGTCCACGCCTGCTGGCACCCAAGTGCCATCGCGACAATCGCGGCGCGCAGGCCGGACGGACGGCTGCGCGAGGACGATCTGGAAGAGATAGCGCGCAAAGAGACACCCTTCGCCCGCGCGGTCGACCTGCTTCTCTCAGGCCCCGAAATCCCCCTGCCGCCCGGCATCAGCTTCCGCGATAATGCGGGCCACTGCCGCACCGATGTTCGCATAGCATGGTGGCGGAGCGGGCCAAGCACTTGGCGTGAGGCTGCCTTGTCGGTGCCCGACCCCGACGATTTGCCCGACGCACCCATCGAAGCAAACGACGACATCACCTTCTACGACGAGGATCAACCGCCGGTTTTGGTGGGCCACTATAAAATGCGAGGCACACCGCAGATTGAGGGCCCCGCGGCCGCCTGCCTGGATTATCCAGATGCGCCCTGTGTCTACCATTGGAACAGTGACGAGCCTTTGCGGGAAGAGGGCCTATTTGGACCTGTCACGGTTTGATGCCGCCCCTTTGATAGCATTTACTGCAGCAAAGGAGATGAACTATGGGACTGAAACGGACGGACGAATTTCGCCAAGATGCGGTGCGTATCGCGCTGACCAGCGGGC
>NZ_UIHC01000011.1 GCF_900499075.1 Roseinatronobacter ekhonensis
TGGCGCGATGGATCGGGAGATGTTCGAGCTCTATGTCAGGGGCATTTTGGCCCCGACCCTGCGCACGGGCGATGTCGTCATCCTCGACAACCTACCAGCCCACAGAAGTGCTGTGGCCCGCGACATCCTCAGCGACATCGGCGCATGGTTCCTGTTCCTGCCCAAGTACAGCCCCGATCTCAACCCCATCGAAATGGCATTTTCAAAGCTCAAGGCCCTCATCCGAAAGGCCGCTGCACGGACATATGACGAATTATGGAAGGCGGTCGGTCATGTTTGTAACCTGTTCACCCCTGACGAATGCTACAACTTCTTCAAGGCCGCTGGATATGAAACTGATTGAACCAGACGCGCTCTAAAATCGCGCACATTGGGCACGGACTTACCTTGGAAAAGCAGGATTGCTTGAGTCTCCCAAAAGAGGAACACATGTTATCACCCAGAGGGGGAGAGATTTTCTCGCCACTTCACCGGAGCGAATATCCACCTCTGATCTCAAACAGTTCGAGAATTTTCGTGAATGGCAGACAGCAAGCAGCCCGACCATTACTTCGCCCCTAGATACTGAAAAGTTTTCAGATTCAGAAGCTTCTTCTTCACTAACCCCAGAAGATACAATCGAAACAGCGAAAGAGAAAATTGACCTCGCCTTGTCCGAGGAGTTGCTTGCCGCCCTTTATCAAATGTCACCAATAGGATTTGAACAGTTGATCTTGGATTTACTTCAAGCCATGGGCTTTGGACGTGGAAAAGCGGAGTATCGTAGACTTACACCCGCAACAGGAGACGGTGGCATTGATGGTGTGATTAACGAGGATGCGCTTGGGTTGGACGCGGTCTATATTCAAGCCAAGCGATATGCACATGACAACAAAGTTTCTCGCCCCGACATTCAACGGTTTGTCGGATCACTTACAGGCGAAAGCGCAACAAAAGGTGTTTTTGTCACGACTTCTGATTTTTCCCGTGAGGCAGTAGCCTACATCGATAGAATTCAGCAACGGGTCGTTCTTATTAATGGCAAGACACTTGCTAGGCTTCTTATTGATTACGACGTGGGGGTTCGCGTCCGCTCGGTTGTGAAAATCAAAAGCTTAGACGAAGACTATTTTTCTGAGCGTTAATCCGTTTGCGCGGAATCAAGGGCGGTCAGGCCCGCCGCGCAAGCGTCATGCTGAAAGCATTCCTGCGGCATGACGCGCCCCCCCCGAGCGGCGGCGCTTTGGCAGCCAGATGCGCATAGCCTCATCTCTCGATGTACATTGCTGCCATAAAGCGCCGCAGCCCGGCCTACGCCGCGCCACCGCGCGCGACACCGCTTGCGCGGCTCGATGCGCTACACCTGTATGCGCGCAACTGTCAGCGGACACCGAATCGGGTCCGCAGATCGCTCTCACTATCGCGCCGCAATCCACACGCCTAGATTGCAATGCGCCCCGCGCTACAATCCAAACCCCTCAAAATGCTGTAAAATTCGCCGTTCGCCCGCGGATTAGCGGTGTTCTGCGCCCGATTTCACCTGTCTGTCGTGGTATTGCGTCACCCTGTGTGCAACAGTCTCGCCTTGTTCACGTGCTGGGTCTGAGTGCTGTCTGAAGCCGTTTTTTTGGCTGTTCGTGTCAGGATTAGCGATGAATATCACTTCCAAAGGCACCGGGTTCCGGCCCGTGAAATGCGCCACCTGCGGCCATGCCAACAAGTTCAGGCGGTCGAATTGCAGTTCTTGCGGACGCAAGCTTCCGCCATGGAACAATTTTGATTTCTGGGCGTTGCTCGTCGCGATTGGTGTCATCGTATATATCGCGCTGGGCTGACGCGCCGCCCGTGGATCAGCGCGTCGGCACCGGCACCTCGCCCCGGTAGTCATAGAACCCGCGCTCTGATTTGCGGCCCAGCCAGCCCGCTTCGACATATTTCACCAGCAGCGGACAGGGCCGATACTTGGTATCCGCCAACCCGTCATGCAGCACGTTCATGATGGCCAGACAGGTGTCCAGCCCGATGAAATCCGCCAGTTCCAGCGGCCCCATCGGGTGGTTCGCACCCAGCTTCAAAGACTCGTCGATCGACTTCACCGAACCCACGCCTTCATACAGCGTGTAGACCGCCTCGTTGATCATCGGCACCAGAATGCGGTTGACGATGAAGGCGGGAAAATCCTCGGCGCTGGCGGCGGTCTTGCCCAGTTTCTCGACCACGCTGTGCAGGGCTTTGTAGGTCGGCTCATCCGTGGCGATGCCGCGGATCAACTCGACCAGTTGCATCACCGGCACAGGGTTCATGAAATGCAGCCCCATGAACTTTTCCGGCCGGTCGGTGCGGCTGGCCAACCGTGTGATCGAGATGGACGAGGTGTTCGACGTCAGGATCGTATGCGGCTGGATATGCGGCAGCAGGTCTTCGAAAATCGCGGTCTTGACGGTTTCACGCTCGGTCGCGGCCTCGACAATCAGGTCCGACGGCCCCAGCTCTGCCAGCTTGGTGGTGGTGCGGATGCGCGCCATCGCGCTTGCCTTATCCTCTGCCGTGACTTTGCCACGGCTGACTTGCCGCTCGATATTGCGGTCGATCAGCGCCAGTGCGTTGGCCAGCGCGTCTTGCGACATATCGCTAAGCCGCACGTCATGCCCCGTCAGCGCAAAGACATGGGCGATCCCGCTGCCCATTTGCCCCGCGCCCACAATGCCGACTGTCTTGATCTCCATCTGCCGCTCCTGTCTGGTTCCGGCGCCAACATAGGGCCGGGGCGGGGGATGCTGCAAGCGCGAATGGATCAGCGGGCGGGCAGCAGTTGTTGCACGATCCCGACCACCATCAGATACAGGCTGGTCACGATCAGCCCCCACGACACCACTTGCGGCTGGGCAAAGCCTGTCCATGCCGCCCAACCCGCCAGTGCCGTCCAGACCAGCGCCACCGGCAGCGACACCGCCCGCCAGCGTTGCGTGCGCACAGGGTGGATGAATTTCAACGGGGTGAACATGGCGATGGCCAGAAACACCACCGCGCAGAGGATGACCGCCGCAGAGGGCTGCACCGCAAAGAATACCAGCGCCGCCATGTTCCAGCAGCCGGGGAAGCCCTGAAAGCTGTTATCCGTCGTTTTCATACGCGTGTCAGAGAAATACAGCACCGAGGTGAAGGTGATCGCGATGATCGCGACCCAACCTGTCCAGCCCGGCAACAGGTCCGATTGGAACAGCGCAAAAGCAGGAATAAACACATAGGTCAGGTAGTCGATGATCAGGTCCAGAAGCACCCCGTCAATGATCTGGGCGTTTTTCTTGACGTGGTAGCGCCGGGCCAAGGGACCGTCGATGCCGTCGACGATGAAGGCCACCACAAGCCACAGGAACATCATCGCCCAATCGCCCTTGGCCGCGTCCAGCAGCGCAAGCATGGCAAAGACCGCGCCGGTCGCGGTGAACAGATGGACGGAATAGGCCTTTAGGGTCAGCAGCACGGGCGGGCCTTTATACGGTTAGCCGCGCGCACGCGGATGTGCGCTTTCGTAAACATCCATCAGGCGGGTGCTGTCAACCGCCGTATATACCTGCGTTGACCGTAAAGAGGCATGGCCGAGCAATTCCTGAATGGCGCGCAGGTCGCCACCCTTGGCCAGCAGATGCGTTGCGAAGGAATGCCGCAACGCGTGGGGCGTGGCGCTGGCGGGCAAGCCCAGTTGCAGGCGCGTCGCTTCCATCACACGGGCGACATGGCGACGGTCCAGCGCGCCGCCGCGTATGGCGCGAAACAGCGGCAGATCGGGGGTTTGCGCATGCGGGCAAGCGCTCAGGTAATCCGCGACCGCACGGCGCGCGACGGGCAGCACCGGCACCAGCCGTTCGCGCCCGCCCTTGCCGGTCATGCGCAGCACGTCGGGCAATGGCGCATCGCGGCCCGTCAGCGAAAGCGCCTCTGACACGCGCAAACCGCACCCGTATAGTAACGTCACAACCGCAACATCGCGCAGACCTGCCCAATCGGCGCGTGTTTGCAGCGCGACCGTGTCAAGCACATCGCGGGCATCGGTGGCCGACAATGGACGCGGCAGGCCGCGGGTATGTTTGGGCGCACGCGTGGCAAGAATGGCGGAGATATCTATGCTCGCTTCATCGGCGATGAACCGCGCAAACCCACGCACCGCCGACAGCTTGCGCGCCAAGGCGCGCGCCGACAGGTCGCGGCCGCGCGCATAGGCCATCCAGGCCCGCATGTCGGCTTGACGGATCTCACCCAGCGCACGCGGCGTATCCAGCCCGCCCATATGCAATGTCATGAAGCCAAGAAAGTCGCGCAGGTCGCTGGCATATGCCGACACGGTGTTGGCGGACGCGCCCGACAACCCTTGTTTGCGCTGCAAATAGCGCGACAGCGCAGCGGCCATCGCAGGCGCGATCAACGCAACCTGCGGTTCCGTCATGCCAGCCAGCGGCGCATTGACCGTTCGAAGATACCCGCAAAGAAGGACAACAGGTCAGTCCCCTGTCCCGGCTTGAATGTATGCGGATTGTCCGACGCCATCACCAGCATGCCGCCCATCCGCTGCGACCCAAGGTCCAGCCGCAGACAGGCTTCGGACCGCAGATCCGCCGCGCGTGGGCCATAGAGCCGCGTCGTGGCGGGCACGGTCTGGCGCAAGATTACCTGCCGCGTGGTGGGCGCATGGCCAAGGTTGACATAGTCGTCATTGAACCCCGGCTCGACCACCACCAGCACATCAGAGATACGCTCCAACGCCGGGTCGGGCCCCGCTTCGGGGCTTTCCAGCACCAGCTTGATGGCATCGACGCGCAGGATCTCTGCGACGTCGCTGCCCAGATTGCGCAGGAAATCCTCGAATTGCGTGGGATCCAGCATACGCAAGATCGCGCGGTGCACCTGGTTTGTGCCCGACAGGTTTTCATACGCCGCCGCGATTACCGCGCGGTGGGTTTCTTCCAGCCGGTCCAGCCGGGCTTCCAGCCGTTCCATCGCCAGACCGCGCAGGTCGACGATATTAGTGCCCATCTCACGCTCGCTGGCGGCGACAAGGGCGCGCATCACGTCCTTGTCGTCCAGAATGAGGGCCGGGTCCGACAAGATTTGCGCGCGAAGCTGGTCCAGCTCTGCGCCAAGGGCCGCTGATGACATGGTATGCCTGTCCGTTGACTGCTGCTTTTTGTTCTGTTTGCCGGACTATAGCAAAGATTACAGGATTTTTTGACCTGTTTTTTCCCAATCCTTCATGAATTGTGCCAGTCCTGCATCGGTCAGCGGGTGGCTGGCCAGTTTGCGGATCACCTCTGGCGGTGCGGTCATCACATCCGCGCCAATACGTGCCACGTCCAGAACATGGTTGACGGACCGGATAGAGGCCGCAAGGATCTGCGTCTCGAACCCATAATTGTCATAAACGGTGCGAATATCCTCGATCAACTCGCAGCCATCCAGTGCCAGATCGTCCAGTCGCCCGATGAAGGGCGAAATGAAGGTCGCACCCGCTTTTGCCGCCAGAAGTGCCTGATTTGCGCTGAAACACAGGGTCACATTGACCATTTTGCCTTCGCCAGACAGCACTTTGCAGGCTTTCAGCCCGTCCCATGTCAACGGAAGCTTGACGGTGATGTTGGGTGCGATCTCGGCCAGCTTGCGGCCTTCGGCGATCATCGCATCTGCTTCTAGCGCGACAACCTCGGCAGAGACGGGACCGTCCACAATCTCGCAAATCTCGCGTGTTACCTCGGTAATGTCGCGCCCTGATTTCAAGATGAGCGAGGGGTTCGTCGTGACCCCGTCCACCATGCCCAGATCGTTCAAATCGCGGATAGCGCTAACATCGGCGGTATCGACAAAGAATTTCATATTCATTCCCCTTCGGCTTGCGACCATTTTTCAGGGACGTCATAGCTGATAGCACAAACCTACGGAACCCCGAAACGCGACCATGCAACCATCCGATGGCCCCGAATTCTTTGACGAAGGCACACCCTGCGGGGTGCTGACCACCGAACCTTTGGGCCGTGTGCTGGATTACCGCGCGCCCGAGGGCGGCTGCTGGATGGGCGCGTTCGTGCAGGTGCCGCTTGGGCCGCGCCGCGTGATCGGGGTGATTTGGGGACCGGCCGACGGGCGCTTCGACCGCACAAAGCTGCGGCAGGTGATCCGCGTGCTGGATGCGGCCCCAATGCGGGCTGAACTGCGCGAGTTCCTGACACGCCTGGCCGACTACACGCTGACGCAACTGCCCATGGTGCTGCGTTTGGCGACGCGCGTGCCGGGGTTGGCGGACGGGCCGGTCACGCGCAAGCTGCTGTTTCGCGGCGATGGGTTGCCGGACCGGATGACCGACGCCCGCACCCGCGTCATGGCCGCGCTGGAAGAATTCGGCGGTGCGGGGCTTGCGCCAAGCGAGCTGGCCCATGCAGCGGGCGTCGGAACAAGCGTGGTGCGCGGGCTTGTGACAGCGGGCGCGCTGGCAGAGCGGGCCGCCCCGCGCGACCAGCCGTTCCCAAGGCTGGACCCTGCGCGCCCCGGCCCGGTATTATCGGACGATCAGGCGCGCGCGGCAGATGCCTTGCGCAAGGGCCAGAGTGGCTATGGCACATGGTTGCTGAAGGGAGTGACCGGGTCGGGCAAAACCGAAGTGTATCTAGAGGCGGTCGCCGATTGCCTGCGCGCGGGGCGGCAAGCCTTGGTACTGTTGCCCGAAATCGCACTGTCGGCGGAATTTCTGACGCGTGTGGAACACCGCTTTGGCGCCAAACCCGCCGAATGGCATTCGGGCGTGACCCAGTCAGAGCGCCGCCGCTTGTGGCGCATGGTTGGTCAAGGCGGCGCGCAGATGGTGGTGGGCGCGCGATCTGCCCTGTTCCTGCCGTTTCAGAACCTTGGGCTGATCGTGGTCGATGAAGAACACGACACATCCTACAAGCAGGAAGAAGGCGTGTTCTACAATGCTCGCGACATGGCGGTGCTGCGCGGCGCACTGAACGGGGCGCAAGTGGTGCTGGCCAGCGCGACACCCAGCTTGGAATCGTGGGCCAATGCGGAAGCGGGCAAATACACAAGGCTGGACCTGACAACGCGGTTTGGCCCCAATGCCCTGCCCGAAATGGCCGCGATTGACCTGCGCACCGAGGCGCTGCCCGCCAACCGCTGGATATCACCCAGCCTGCAAGCCGCCGTCACAGCGCGTTTGGGGCTCGGCGAACAGGCGCTTTTGTTTCTGAACCGGCGCGGCTACGCGCCCTTGACCGTATGCCGTGCCTGCGGCCACCAGATTGCCTGCACTGATTGCGATGCCCGCATGGTCGAGCATCGGTTCCTGGAACGCCTTGTCTGCCACCAGTGCGGCGCGACCGCGCCCATCCCCACCAAGTGCCCCGAATGCGGGGCAGAGGACCGAATGGCCCCCGTCGGCCCCGGTGTGGAGCGGCTGGAGGAAGAAACCCGCGCGCTGTGGCCCGACGCGCGCGTCGCGGTACTGTCGTCGGACCTGTTCGGGTCAGCCCGCGCGCTGAAGGCGCAGATAGAGGAAATCGCGGCGGGTGGCGCGGACATCATCATCGGCACGCAGATCGTGGCCAAGGGGCACAACTTTCCGCATCTGACGCTGGTGGGCGTGATTGACGCCGATCTGGGGCTGTCGGGGTCGGACCTGCGCGCGGCGGAACGTGTGTTTCAACTGACGCGTCAGGTTGCCGGTCGTGCGGGGCGGGCCGACAAGCCGGGCCGCGCACTGATCCAGACCAGCCAGCCGGACCACCCGGTCATTCGCGCGATCCTGTCGGGCGACGAGGAAGCCTTTTGGCAGGCAGAGGCCAAGGCGCGGCGCGCCCTGTCCATGCCGCCCTATGGGCGCTTGGCGGGCATTATCCTGTCAGGGCCGGAACTGGAGCCGGTTTTCGCCTTGGGCAACGCCTTGGCGCGCAATGATGCGGCGTTGAGGCGGATCAATGCGCAGGTCTTCGGCCCTGCCCCCGCGCCCATTGCGCGCATTCGCGGTCAGCACCGCGTGCGCCTGCTGGTCAAGGCCGCCAAGGGCGCGCCCCTGCAAGCAGCGCTTCGCGACTGGACCCGCCCGCACAAGCTGGGGACGAATATGCGGCTGGTGATAGATATCGACCCGCAGAGCTTTTATTGACGGCGGATTGGCCAAGAGGCCCCGGCTCTAGGCCGGGGCGGACGCTGTGTGTCGCAGCTCGCACGCCCCGGCCTTGAGCCGGGGCCTCCGGGTCAGCGCTGCTTTGTTGTTTTGCGCAGCGACCCATTCTTGCGACGGCACTGCGCCGCTACGCCAGCCAGTCGCGGAATTCGGCCATCACGGTGGCGTAGATATCGCGCTTGAAAGGCACGATTGCAGCCAGCATGTCATCCGCCTGCATCCAGCGCCACGCGCTGAACTCGGGATGCTCGGTCGCAAGGTCGATCTGGTCGTCATGGCCAAGATAGCGCATCAGGAACCAGCGTTGCTTCTGCCCACGGTATTTGCCCCCCCATATGCGCGGCACGAGTGTGTGCGGCACATCGTAGGTCAACCACTCGCGGGTTTCGGCCAGTGGCCCGACCAGCGCGGGCGGAACAGAAATTTCTTCTTCCAACTCGCGCAGCGCAGCCAGTCCGGGGTTCTCGCCCGGATCAATCCCGCCTTGTGGCATTTGCCACGCGGGGCTGTCGCTGTCGATACGTTGCGCCCCGAAGACCAACCCCTTGGCGTTGATCAACATGACCCCGACGCAAGGACGGTATGGCAGCGCCGCAATCTGCTCTGGCGTCACAGAATCAGTTCCCGTTCAACGCCGTCAGGCCGCGCAGAATATCGAGGGCATAGGCCAGTTGGTAATCTTCTTCCCGCAGACGGGCCACTTCTTCGGCACGCTCGCGTTCGTCTTCCATCTGGCGCAATTCTTCCTCTGACATGTTGTCGGGGTTATCCAGCCGCCCCCGCAGATTGGCCTCGGACCGGATACGGCCGGAGGTGTCGTCGGCCTCTTCAATCGGCGCGCGGCGCGGCTGTTCGACCACGATATCGGGAGAGACGCCAAGTGCCTGGATCGACCGCCCCGACGGTGTGTAATAGCGCGATGTGGTCAGCCGGATCGCGCCGTCGCCGCGCAGGGGCATGACGGTCTGCACCGATCCTTTGCCAAAGCTGCGTGTGCCCACCACGATCGCGCGGCGGTGGTCCTGCAACGCGCCAGCAACAATTTCCGACGCCGATGCAGAGCCGCCATTGATCAGCACGACAAGCGGTTTGCCATTGATCAGATCGCCCGACTGCGCATTGAAGCGGTCGCCCTCGCCTTCGGCACGGCCACGGGTCGAGACGATCTCGCCTTGCTCTAGAAACGCGTCCGACACGCTGACGGCCTGCGTCAACAACCCACCGGGATTGTTGCGCAAGTCCAGAACCACACCGCCCAGCTCTTCCATTCCGCCCAACTCTTCCACAGCCTCTTCCAGCCCGTCGCGCAGGTTTGGATAGGTTTGCTCATTGAAGGTCGACAGGCGCAGAATGACGGTGTCGCCTTCGGTCCGCACGCGGACAGCCTGCAACTGGATCGTGTCGCGGATGATCGACAGGTCGAACGGCTCTTCTTCGCCTTCACGAACGATTGTGACGATAATTTCCGACCCAACCGGGCCGCGCATCAGTTCTACCGCTTCGGCAAGCGTCAGGCCAAGCAACGGCTCGCCATCGACATGGGTGATCAGATCGCCCGGCTCCACGCCCGCCATATCGGCGGGGGTGTCATCCATCGGGGTGACAACCTTGATAAATCCCTCTTCCTGCGTCACTTCGATGCCAAGACCGCCAAACGACCCGCGGGTCTGGGTGCGCATATCGTCGAAATCCTGCGGCGGCAGGTAGCTGGAATGCGGATCAAGCGATGTCAGCATCCCGTTGATCGCAGCGGCGATCAGGTCCGATGTGTCCACGTCTTCCACATACTGCCCGCGGATACGCTCGAACACGTTGCCGAACAGATCAAGTTGCTCATAAACGTCGCTGCTTTGCGAGCGTTCCTGCGCCATCAGCGGCCCTGTCACCTGTGTCGCAATCAAGACACCGCCCAGAATGCCGCCAAGGCCTGCCAGAACAAATTTCTTCATCATGTCGCTTTCCGATCTTTGCGCGCCCGTATTTCGGGCGGCCGTGTGTTTCCGCTCAGGGTCGAGCGCCAGTCAATGCGAACCATGCCGCCGGGTCAATGGGCTTACCCGTCTCTCTCATCTCAAAATAGAGTGTTTGCCCACGACCGCCACCACCCGCCGCATCACCGCTTTGTGTGGGCATGGTGCCCAGAGGCGCGCCTTGCGGCAGGATTTCGGCGGTTTCGACCAACAGATCGGCCAGACCTACCATCACCAGCAGGATGTCCTCGTCCGGTTCCAGTATGACCACCTGACCGCGTCCGGCCAGCGGCCCGGCATAGCGCACGGTGCCAGCCCAAGGCGCACTGACCAGCGCACCGGGCAAGGTGGCAATATCCAGACCCGGCCGGGCGACACCTGTTGCATCGGGCGCATTGAATGCCCGCAGCACGGTGCCGCGCACCGGCAAGGGCAAACGGCCCTTTGCGTCGCGAAAGCCGCGAATGCGGGCAGTGGCATCCGACACCGTCGCCGCGCGCGCGGCCAAATCCTGTGCGAAAGCATCCAGCGACGCCGCGCTGGCGGCCAGCGCCGCCATGGCGTCCGCATCATCGGACAACCGTTTTGGCAACGGCCCGCGTTCGGCAATCGCTTGCGACAGGGCCAGCCGCGCCTCTTGTGCCGCCGACAGTCCTTGTTCCAAGGCCAGCAGCCCGTATTGACGCGCGCGGCGGAGGGCGGAGATATCGGCCAGTTTCTCGCGAAGATCCATCACTTCGGATCCCAGCGCAGGGGCGACATCGCGCAGCGACAGGCCCGCGCGGGCCGCAGCCAGCGCGCCCTCGGGATGCACCAGCACGCTCGCATCATCCAGACTGGCGGTACCCAGCAGAACCGCCAGCAAGCGGCTAAGATCCGCGCTGCGTTCGGACAAAGCGCGCGTTTGTGCCGCTTCGGTCAGTTGCGCCTCGCGCAGTCCTTCGCGCAGGGCGGCCATGCCGTCTTCATAGGCTTGCACGGTTTCGGTCAGAGCGTCGATGCGGTCGCGTTGCCGCGTTGCGGCTTGCAATGCCTCTGTCGCCGCTTCCATAGCGCGCGCGGCCTCCATCGCGCGGGCGGCTGGGTCGGCCTGAGCGGCGGCGCTGCCCAACGCGAAGACAAGAGCGGCGGCGCGCCATAGTCTCATGACAGAATCAGGCTCTCGCCGGTCATTTCCGGCGGCTGCGCCAGTCCCATCAGCGCCAGAAGCGTAGGCGCGACATCGGCCAGCCGCCCGTCGCGCAGCCGTGCGCTGTCTGGCCCGCCCACCAGCACCACCGGCACAGGGTTCAGCGTATGCGCGGTATGCGGTCCGCCGGTGTCGAGGTCGATCATGGTTTCGCAATTGCCGTGATCGGCGCAAACCAGCATCGCACCGCCCGCCTGCTGCAAAGCGACAAGCGTTGCACCAAGCCCCTCGTCCACCGCTTCGCAGGCACGCATGGCCGCAGCCAGATCGCCGGTATGGCCGACCATGTCGGGATTGGCGAAATTCACCACGATAAGGTCATACCCCGCGCCGATGGCGGCGACGAGCTTTGATGTCACCTCTCCCGCCGACATTTCGGGTTGCAAATCGTAAGTCGCCACCTTGGGGCTTGCGGGCATGGCGCGGTCTTCGCCATCTGCCGCCGTTTCTGTGCCGCCATTCAGGAAAAAGGTGACATGCGGGTATTTCTCTGTCTCTGCCAACCGGAACTGGCGCAACCCATGCGCAGCGACCCATTCGCCCAAGCCATTCTTGACCTGTTGCTTGGGATAGGCCGTGGTCATGAAGGCGTTATGCGCGGTCGAATAGTCGACCATCCCCAGCATGGCGGCCCATTGCGGGGGCTGGCCACGGTTGAAGCCGGTGAAACTGGGCGCGCCAAGAGCGGCAAGAATTTCGCGCGCACGATCTGCGCGGAAGTTCAGACAGAACACCCCGTCACCCGACCGCGCGCCCGCATAATCGCTGACCACAGCAGGCGCGATAAATTCATCCGTTTCGCCCCGCGCATAGGCTTGTTCCACGGCTTGCGCGGGGTTGGCGACCTTGTCGCCCTCTGCCAGCGTGATCGCGCGCCACGCGCGTTCCACCCGCTCCCAGCGGTTGTCGCGGTCCATGGCCCAGTAGCGGCCAATGACAGTGGCGATGCGCGCGCCATCCGGCAGGCTGGCCTGCAAGTCGGCCAGAAAGGCACCAGCGCTTTTCGGGGCCACGTCGCGCCCGTCGGTGATGGCGTGGACGGCAACCTTGACGCCCGCAGCCGCCAGCGCCGTGACTGCCGCCTTCGTATGGGTGATATGGCCGTGAACACCGCCGTCAGACACCACGCCGAAGACATGCGCGGTACCGTTGGTATCGCGCATCTTCTGGGCAAATTCCAACAATGCCGGATTGGAGGCGAAACTGCCCTCTTCAATGGCAAGGTCGATCTGGCCCAGATCCATCGCCACCACGCGACCCGCACCGATATTGGTGTGCCCCACCTCTGAGTTGCCCATCTGCCCGCGCGGCAGGCCCACATCGGGGCCATGTGTCAGAAGCGTGGCAGTGGGACACTCCGCCATGATCCGGTCGAAATGGGGCGTGCTGGCCTGTGCGACCGCGTTGCCCTTGGGCGACGGGTTCAGCCCCCAGCCATCAAGGATGCACAATACGACGGGTCTGGTCATGGCGCGGCCTTTCATGGGCGGGATCGCCAGCGGCGGGCATACGCCTCCGGCGGGAGTATTTGGGGCAAGATGAAGGGCGTTAGCCCTTCAACCGCCGATCGCGTGCCGCCAGCAGTTTCAGGCGTAGCGCGTTCAACTGAATAAAGCCTGCGGCATCTTTCTGGTCGTAAGCGCCGGCGTCATCCTCGAAGGTGACATGCGCTTCGGAATAGAGCGAATGCTCCGACCAGCGCCCGACGCAACGCACGGAACCCTTGTAGAGTTTCAGACGCACGGTACCGGTGACATGTTTCTGGCTTTCGTCGATCAGGGCTTGCAGCATCTCACGCTCGGGCGAGAACCAGAAGCCGTTATAGATGAGTTCTGCATAGCGCGGCATGATGCTGTCTTTCAGATGGCCCGCGCCGGAATCGAGCGTGATCTGTTCGATCCCGCGATGCGCTTCGAGCAGCAGCGTGCCGCCCGGCGTCTCGTAAATTCCACGCGATTTCATGCCGACGAAGCGGTTTTCAACGAAATCCAGCCGCCCGATGCCGTGCTTGCCGCCAAGCTCGTTCAGTTTGGTAAGGATCGTGGCGGGGGACATCGCCTCGCCATTGATGGCGGTGGCATCACCCCGCTCGAAGCTGATCTCGACATATTCCGGCGTATCGGGCGCAGCTTCGGGTGCGACGGTGCGCTGATAGACATAATCGGGCGCATCTTCGGCGGGGTCTTCCAGTACCTTGCCCTCGGAAGAGGTGTGCAGCAGGTTCGCATCGACCGAAAACGGCGCTTCGCCGCGCTTGTCCTTGGCGATCGGGATCTGGTGCGCTTCGGCAAATTCCAAAAGCTTGGTGCGCGAGGTCAGATCCCATTCGCGCCAAGGGGCGATAACCTTGATGTCGGGGTTCAGCGCATAGGCGGACAATTCAAACCGGACCTGATCGTTGCCCTTGCCGGTCGCGCCATGCGCCACGGCATCCGCGCCGGTGGCCGCCGCAATCTCGACCAGCCGCTTGGAAATCAGCGGGCGGGCAATCGAGGTGCCCAGAAGATACAGCCCCTCATAAAGCGCGTTGGCGCGGAACATCGGGAAGACGAAATCGCGCACGAATTCCTCGCGCAGATCCTCGATGAAGATGTTTTCCGGCGCGATGCCCAGCAATTCGGCTTTCTTGCGGGCGGGGTCCAGTTCCTCGCCCTGCCCCAGATCGGCGGTGAAGGTCACGACCTCGCAGCCATATTCGGTCTGCAACCATTTCAGGATGATGGACGTGTCCAACCCGCCGGAATAGGCAAGCACGACTTTCTTGGGGGCGTTTGCGGGCATGATGGCTCCGGTATGGGAAGAACATAGGTTGGCAAGCGGTCTATTGGCTTTGCGCCCCTGCTGCAAGAGGCCGCACGGGGTTTGCACCGCTGGCGGATATGCTATGCCAAGGCCTGACTGGACGGAGGCGATAATGGCGTTAGAGCTTTTGCGCGGGGTGATCCACCCGTGGCACCACGATCATTTCGGGCATATGAACGTGCGCCATTATGCGCCGTTTTTCGACGATGCCTGCTATCACATGTGGACCAAGCTGGGGCTGGCTTATCGCGATATGCTGGCGGAACACGGCGTGCATACCGTGACCGCGCAGGCGACCACGCGCTTCGTGGCGGAATTGCAGGCGGGCGATCTGATTGTCGTGACGGGCGTTGTCACCAAGATCGGCACCAAAAGCTGTGTCTTTTTGTTCGAGATGCGCCATGCCGATACCGGCGCATTGCACGCCACATATGAGGTGGTTGAGGTGTTCTTTGATCCCGCGACGCGCGGGTCCACCGCCATGCCGGGAAGCGTGCGCACCAAGCTGGAGGCCGTACTGGCATGAGCGATTTCGCCGCCCGCGCCCGCGCCGCTGCCGCCCCGATGCGCGCATTGTTTCCGCCCACCCCGCTGCTGCGCAACGATTACCTGTCGCAGAAATTCGGCGCCGATATATGGCTGAAGCGCGAAGACCTGAGCCCTGTGCGCAGCTACAAGATTCGCGGCGCGTTCAACGCCATGCGCAAGCAGTTGGACCGCGCGCCAGAGGGGCGCGATTTCGTCTGTGCAAGTGCCGGCAACCACGCGCAGGGCGTGGCCTTTGCCTGCCGACACTTCGGTGTGCAAGGCACGATCTTTATGCCGGTCACAACCCCGCAACAGAAAATCATGAAAACCCGTGCCTTTGGCGGGGCGCAGGTCACGATCGAACTGACGGGCGATACATTCGATCAGGCGTTGGCGGCGGCACAAAGCTTTTGTGCCGAACGAAACGCGCACTTCTTGTCACCCTTCGACGACGAGGACGTGATCGAAGGTCAGGCCAGTGTCGCGGTGGAAATGCTGGACCAGATCGGCCACGCGCCGGACATGGTGGTCCTGCCGGTCGGCGGCGGGGGCCTGAGCGCAGGGATGACCGCCTATCTGGCGCAAGAGGCGCCGGGGTGCAGCTTGCGCTATGTGGAACCGGCCGGTGGGGCCTCGCTTCTGGCGGCACTGCTTGCGAACGGCCCGGTCACGCTGCCCCGCATCGACAGCTTTGTCGATGGCGCATCCGTCGCGCGGCTGGGCGCACGGACGTTTGCGCGGCTTGCAAATGTGGAACCCGATCATGTTCTGATCGCGCCGGAAAACCGCATCTGCATCACCATGTTGGACCTGCTGAATGTGGAAGGGCTGGTGCTGGAACCCGCAGGCGCGCTGTCGATCGACGTGCTAGAGGTGCTGCGCCCGCAAATCGCCGGCAAGACGGTGGTGTGTGTCGCATCGGGCGGGAATTTCGACTTCGAACGCCTGCCAGAGGTAAAAGAACGGGCCATGCGTTTTGCCGGCACCAAGAAATACCTGCTGCTGCGCCTGCCGCAGCGCCCCGGGGCGCTGCGCGATTTTCTGAGCATTCTGGGCCCTGAAGATGACATCGCGCGCTTCGAATACCTCAAGAAAACAGCGCGCAATTTCGGGACGGTTCTGTTGGGGATCGAAACCACGAACCCCGACAATTTTACCGGGCTTTTCGCGCGGCTCGACACGGCCGGATTTGCGTTTTCCGATATAACAGAAGACGAGATCATGGCCAATTTCGTGATCTGAGGCCCAGCGCCCGCGTTCACCTTTGGCCCAAGCGCGTGCGCCATTGCGCGCGCAACTCTGCGCAGCAGGCCGGAAACATCTCGGTGATGGCAAGGCGCTCGGCCTCTGACGGGCGCCCCGCCAGCGCGCCGGTTTCGCCTTGGGCGCAAAGCCGCGCCACCTCATCCAGACCAAGGTTCAATGCCGCCCCTTTTAGAAAATGGAATTCTGCGGCAATAGCCTTCGGGCTGCTCGCCTGCGCAAGCCGCGCCAACCCCTCATCAACCTCGGATGTGAACAACTCCAGGACTTCGCCCAAGGCTTCGTCCCCGACTTCTTCGTGCAATTCGGATACTCTTGACCAATCTATCACGTCTGACCCCCAAAATACTGGCACCGGCCACACTGCGCCAAAGCCCCTAAAGATTCGTAAGGATGCCGCCGATTGACCCAACGTCGTGCATTTTCATCGGGTGTTAATTTGGTGGTGCCATGCTGGTGCGGCCCAGAACCTTTGCGGGCCCGAAACTATGGATGTGTGGCGTGGATACCAGTGTGACACCGCAAGAAGCTTCTGCAATCGCCGCAATCCGCGGCAAACATGCGCTGGTGGTCGATGACAGTGCGGCACAACGGCTTGTATTGGCGAAGAATCTGGAACGCTGGGGCTATCATGTTGTGCAGGCTGCCTCGGGGGACGCTGCCTTGCAACTTTGCGAAACGACCCGATTCGACCTGATTGTGTCGGACTGGATGATGCCGGGCATGAACGGGCTGGATTTCTGCCGCGCGTTTCGCGCGCGCGCGCAGGACCGTTATTCCTATTTTATCCTGTTGACCTCTAAAAACGACAAGAGCGCCGTGGCCGAAGGGTTGAATGTGGGCGCGGATGATTTTCTGTCCAAACCCGTATCCACGCCGGAATTGCGTGCGCGGATCTTCGCGGGCGAGCGTTTGCTGGCCATGGAACGGCAGGTCAAGGCCCGCAATGACGAATTGCACGCCGCTTTGCGCAAACTGCAAGCATTGTATGACGCGGTGGACCGCGACCTGATGGAAGCGCGCAAGCTGCAACAATCGCTGATTCGCGACCGGTTCCATGATTTCGGCGGCAGCCAACTTTCGCTGATGCTGCATTCCTCCGGCCATGTCGGCGGCGATATGGTCGGCACTTTCCCCATCAACGCGCAGCGCGTGGGGATTTATTCGCTCGACGTGTCGGGCCACGGTGTCGCCGCGGCACTGCTGGGCGCGCGAATCGGCGGGATGTTCGGCGGTGCCCAATCGCAGAATATTGCATTGTCGCGCAACCACATGACCGGCCAGATGGACGCTGTCGCACCGCATGACGTGGCGGCGCGGATGAATACACTTATGCTGCAAGAAATCGACACCGAAGCCTATCTGACAATCGCCTATGCCGATCTTGACCTGAGCACGGGACGGCTGTCGATGGTGCAGGCGGGCCATCCGCACCCGGTTATCCAGCGCCGCGACGGCGGGGTGGAATATCTGGGCGAAGGCGGTTTGCCCATCGGGCTTCTGGAAGAGGCGGAATATTCCAGCTTTGAAGCCGAATTGCGGCCCGGCGACCGGCTGTTCCTGTATTCGGATGGAATAACGGAATGCGCCAATGCTGCAGGTGATGAATTCGGCGAATCCGGCCTGAGTGACTTGTTCACAGAGCTGCGAAAACTGCGCGGCCTGTCTTTTCTGGACGCGCTTAAATGGGGGCTGGCCCAATGGTCCGGGCGCGACGAATTCGGGGATGACATCTCTGGCGCGCTTCTGGAATTCAGCGCCTACCGGCCAAGCGCACCGCCGAAGCAACGCTACTACCGGGGGCAGCCGATGAACGACTAAACCAGAGCCTTGCGAAAGAAGATGCGGTCGAACCCGTCCTGCTGTCGACGCCCGTTTTCCATGTAGCCCAGTGCGCCATACATAGCGATATTTTCGGTCATGGCCGCGTTTGTATAAAGTGTCACGGCGATTAGGCCCTTTTAGCGCGCAAGCTCTTCGACATGCGCGATCAGCCTTTTGCCAAGGCCTCGTCCGGCATGGTCCGGCCAGACCGCAACTGTGTCGAGGTGCATCTCCGCGCCCTCCGCACGGCAGATCGCATAGCCCAGAACGTTTCCGGCAGGGTCCAGCGCGACCGACACCTCGTTCAAACCGATATGCGCCGCGATATCGGCGTGCATGGGGGCCGGATCTTGCCCCATGCGCGGCACATAGCGGGCGAAAGCAGCGCGACCACACGCACGGATCGCATCGGCCTCGGCCATGGTCGCGCGCCGGATCACCGGGCCATCGCCGCCAGAAACGCGCGATCACCGTCATTGCCCAGCCGTTCCAGCGCCACGGGCAAGGGCAGCCATTCGGCACGGTGGCCCGGCTCTGTTGGCGGCCCGATACGGCGCAGCCCCTGCGCCAGATAGATCGTGCACAGCTTTTCGGCCCAAAGGTCGTAATCAGGCATGTAGCAAAACCGCCGGAACGCTCCCAGACGGCGCAGCGGTCGCACACGCCAGCCGGTTTCTTCCAAGACCTCGCGACGCAGGGTTTGGGGAGGGCTTTCACCCGGATCAATCCCGCCGCCGGGCAATTGCCAGTCATCCTCTGGCCATGCCTGATGGGTCAAAAGCACACGCGTGCCGCTGAGTATAATCGCATAGGCACCGTGACGGCGGGTATAATGCTGCCCCGGCACGCGCGCGTCACCGAATCTGCGGATCATCCTTGGCCCTTCCGAGTTGATTCCTATATGTGGGGGCGAGCCTAAGCGCGCCACGCGCGCAGCACCAGCAAGGATATCTACCATGAGCATCGGCGAACAAATCGCCTGGGACGACACGGTTTTGCCGTTCCAACTGGACAATAGCGACATTCGCGGCCGCGTCGCGCGACTGGATGGCGCGCTGGAAAAAGTGTTGGAAAAACATGCGTATCCACCGCTTGTCGAGGCGCTTGTCGCAGAAGCCACGCTGCTGACCGCGATCATCGGCCAGACCATCAAGCTACGTTGGAAACTATCGCTGCAAGTGCGCGGCGACGGGCCGGTCCGGCTGATCGCGACCGACTACTACGCACCCGACGAAGAAGGCGCGCCCGCGCGCATCCGTGCCTATGCCAGCTTCGACCCCGACCGTCTGGAACAGGGCGCGCAGGCGTTTAGCCAGATCGGCAAGGGCTATTTCGCCATTCTGATCGACCAGGGGCCGGACATGACGCCATATCAGGGGATCACACCCCTTGCGGGCCAAAGCCTGAGCGCCTGCGCCGAGACCTATTTCGCGCAATCAGAGCAATTGCCGACCCGGTTCGCGCTGTCCTTCGGGCGCGCTACCCTTCCCGGACAATCCCAAGCCTGGCGCGCGGGTGGCGTGATGTTGCAGCACATGCCTGGCAACTCTGACGCGCCTACACGCGACGCCGCCGAGCAGGCCGAAAACTGGAACCGCGCCAATATGCTGCTGGACACGGTCGAGGAATTGGAACTGATCGGCCCGCATGTCGGCCCGCCCGAACTGCTGGCCCGCCTGTTCCACGAGGAAGCGCCCCGCGTCTATGACCCGCAGGCGGTGCATTTCGGTTGTTCGTGTTCTGAGGATAAGGTGCGCAGCACGCTGTCCATATATTCGGCCAAGGATATTGCCACCATGACAACACCAGAGGGCACCGTCACGGCCGACTGCCAGTTTTGCGGTGCGCATTACGTCATGGACCCTGCCACGCTGGGCTTCGAGGGAAAGGATGGATGACCGCTTGCGCGCGGCCTTGGATCTGCCCGCCGAGGCATCGAGCGATTTCGATCTGAACCCGGCGCTGGCGCCCGACAACCCCGCGCGCAAGCTGCGCCCCGCCGCCGTGCTTATCGCGGTGGACGACGCGGGCGGTGTTGTCCTGACCAAACGCGCGTCGCACCTGCGTCACCACCCCGGTCAGATCGCCTTTCCCGGCGGGCGGCAGGATGCTGGCGACCCGGACTTGGCCGCCACCGCAATGCGGGAGGCGCGGGAGGAAATCGGGCTGGACCCGGCGCAAGTGCGTATTCTGGGCACACTGCCCACGCATGAAACCGTCACCGGCTTTCTGGTCACACCCTTCGTTGCCCGACTGGACGGGTCGTTCACCCCCCGCCCCGAACCGGGCGAGGTGGCTGAAGTGTTCCGCGTGCCGCTGGCCCATGTCACCGACCCCGCGCGCTTCGTGATCGAACGGCGTATCTGGCGCGGGCAATGGCGGCACTTTTATGCAATTCCATGGGGACCGTATTATACATGGGGGGCCAGCGCGCGGATTTTGCGCGGGCTGGCGGACCGGATGGCGCAATGCAAGTAAGTGGCGACTGGCTGGAGAACGACCGCACGCAATCGGTGCTGGGCCTGCTGACCGACGCGGGGCATCTGGCCTATGCGGTGGGCGGCTGTGTGCGGAATGCGGCGCTGGGCGAGGCCGTGACGGATGTGGACATCGCCACCTCTGCACTGCCCGAAACGGTGATCGACTTGGCCGAGGGCGCGGGCCTGCGCGCTGTGCCCACAGGCTTGGCGCATGGCACGGTCACACTCGTCGCGGGCGGCGAGGGGTTCGAAGTAACCACGTTTCGCCGCGACGTGGCGACCGACGGGCGGCATGCCGAAGTCGCCTTTTCCGACCGGATCGAGGACGACGCAGCGCGCCGGGATTTCACCATGAACGCGCTATATGCTGATGCGTCGGGGCAAGTGCTCGACCCGCTGGGCGGTGCGGCCGACTTGCACGCGCGGCGGTTGCGCTTTGTGGGCGATGCCGCCCAACGCATTGCCGAGGATTACCTGCGCATCCTGCGGTTCTTCCGGTTTCACGCGCAATATGGCGACCCTATGGGCGGGCTGGACCCCGACGGGCTGGGCGCCTGCGCCGAGGGCGCTGACGGGCTGACCCGACTATCTGCCGAGCGCGTGACCGCCGAATTGCGCAAGCTGCTGAGCGCCCATGACCCCGCGCCCTCGGTCGCGGCCATGGCGGCAACGGGCGTGCTGTCGCGCGTGCTCCCGGGGGCAGACGCGCGCGCACTCGGACCGCTTGTGCATCTGGAAGGGGCATGCGCCCCGCGCTGGCTGCGCCGGCTTGTGGTCTTGGGCGGCGCCACACATGCTTTGCGGCTGACAAAGGCGGAATCACGCGACCTGACCCGCCTGCGCGACGCATTGAGCGACATGGCCGGACCTGCCCTGTTGGGCTACCGGCTTGGCGATAGCTTGGGCGCAGATGCGGTGCTTGCCCGCGCGGCAAGCTTCGAGCAGCCCTTGCCAGAGCTTTGGCAAACCGAAATCACACGCGGCGCAGATGCCCGTTTTCCGGTGCGCGCCGCCGACTTGCCAGAGATGGAAGGCGCTGCACTCGGGCAACGGCTGAAAACGCTGGAAGCGCGCTGGATCGCGTCAGATTTCAAGCTGTCACGCGCCGACTTGCTGGGCTGACTGGCGCGCACGCCCTGAACGCCCTATGTCCTGCTGCAAAGGACAGGCCAAATGTTGCAGAAAACCGACCCCTCCAATCGTCCGACCCTTGCCTTTCGGCTGGCCGGGCTGATCGACGGCTTTGCCCATGCGGATGGGCCGCCGCCGCAAACGCTGTTGCGGTTCATGCTATGGTCGGTGAAAGGGTCTTGGCCCGTGCTGCTGCTGGCCACCGTGATTTCCGCCATTGTCGGGTCGACAGAGGTGATCTCCGCGTTGCTGCTGGGCCAGATCATTGACGCCGCGGTCGAGACTGGCGCGCAGAATTTTATTGCAACGCATGGCTGGCTGATTGCCGGGTTCGTGCTGTTCTTCATGGCGGTGCGGCCCCTCGCCTTTGGCATATCCTCTGCGGCCAACAGCATTGTGGTGCAGCCCAATATCTTTGTTCTGGTGCAATCGCGGCTGAACCGCTGGACGCTGGGCCAGCCTGTCACCTTCTTCGACAACGATTTCGCAGGCCGGATTGCGCAAAAGCAGGTTCAAACCGCGCGCGCGCTGACCGATGTGGCGAATGAGACCATCAACACGATGGCCTTTGCACTGTCGTCGATCATCGGGTCGGTTGTGCTGCTGTTCACCATAGACGCACGGATGGCGCTGGCGCTGGCCGTGTGGCTGGTCGGCTATCTGTGGCTGATCCGCCATTTCCTACCGCAGGTGCGAGAGCGCGCAGGCCAGCGCGCGGGCGCACGCGCACGCGTCAGCGGGCAGGTGGTGGACACAATCAGCAACATCAAAACGGTCAAACTGTTCGCCCATGCCGATTTCGAGGATCGCGCCGCGCTAAATGCCATGGGTGTGTTCCGCGACCGCTCGGTCGAGTTCGGCGAGGTGCAGGCGTGGTTTCGCTTTGCGTTGATGACGGTTGCTGGCATTCTGCCGGTGCTCCTGATCGGCGGTACGCTTTGGCTGTGGTCGCTGGGCATGGCCAGCACCGGCGATATTGCCGCCGCGGGCGCGGTGGCCATTCGCATTGCCCAAATGACAGGCTGGGTCAGTTTCGTGCTGATGGCGATCTATTCGAACATTGGCGAGATCGAGGACGGCATGCGCACCCTGACGCCGCGCCCCAACCTGACCGACGCTGAGGGCGCGCTCGAGATCGGGCGCGCCAACGGGGCGGTCGCGTTCGAGGGCGTGGGATTTGCTTACGGTCGCGACGCGGGCGGTGTAGACCGGCTGTCGCTATCCATTGCCCAAGGCGAGAAGATCGGGATCGTGGGCGCATCGGGTGCCGGAAAGTCAACACTCGTGGCGCTGTTGATGCGTCTGTATGACGTGGAAGCGGGGCGCATCACGCTGGACGGGCGCGATATTCGCGACATCACGCAAGAAAGCCTGCGCCGCAACATCGCGATGGTCACGCAGGAAACGGCTATGTTCAACCGCTCTGCGCTGGACAATATCCGCTATGGTCGCCCCGATGCCACCCGCGCCGAGATTGAAGCCGCCGCGAAAGCTGCCGAAGCACATGAGTTCATCAAGGATTTGCAGGACCATGAAGGGCGTCGCGGCTATGATGCGCAACTGGGCGAGCGCGGCGTGCGCCTGTCGGGCGGGCAACGCCAACGCATCGCACTGGCGCGGGCTTTCCTGAAAGATGCGCCGGTACTGGTGCTGGACGAGGCAACCTCGGCGCTCGATTCAGAGGTCGAGGCCGCGGTGCAGGACGCGCTGCAACCGCTGATGCGGGGCAAGACCGTGCTGGCGATTGCCCACCGCCTGAGCACAATCGCGCAGCTTGACCGGATTGTGGTGCTTGACGCGGGCCGCATCCTTGAGCAAGGAACCCATGAACAGCTTTTGGCCAAGGGCGGCACTTACGCGCGCTTCTGGGCACGGCAATCTGGTGGGTTTCTGGGCACGGATGAGACATCTGAACACGCATAGGGCCGCGACATGGGCCTGACCATCACACGCCTTGGCCATCATGGCGACGGGGTCGCTGATGGCCCCGTCTTTGTGCCGCGCACCCTGCCGGGCGAAGTGGTCGAGGGTGAGGTGACGGGCGACCGCATGGCCGCCCCGCGTATCCTGACGCCATCGCCCGAGCGCATCGCCGCCCCCTGCCCGCAGTACAAGGCTTGCGGCGGCTGCGCATTGCAACATGCGCGCGAAGCGTTCGTGACCGATTGGAAAGAGGGCGTGATCCGGCAGGCACTGGCCGCGCAGGGGTTGGAAGCGCCCTTCCACCCGCCGCATATATCCCCCAAGGGAGCGCGGCGCAGGGCCACATTTTCGGGGCGGCGTCTGAAAAAGGGCGCGCTGGTGGGGTTCCACGCGCGCGCGTCTGACACGGTGGCATCTGTGCCCGATTGCCTGATCCTGCGACCGGACCTGACCGCTGCATTGCCAGTGTTGGAAGAGCTGGTGATAATCGCGGGCTCTCGGAAGGGCGAAATGGCCCTGTCGCTGACGACGTCCGAGCCGGGATTGGACCTGTCCGTCACGGGTGGAAAACCGCTGGACGGGCCGTTGCAAGCCACGCTAGGCCAATGGGCGGGCGCGAACGGGCTCGCGCGGCTGGCATGGGAGGGCGAGGTTATCGCCCAATCCGCCCCGCCCGCGCAGAGCTTCGGGCGGGCGCGGGTCACACCACCGCCGGGCGCATTCTTGCAAGCGACCGCCGAGGGGCAATCCGCCCTGCAATCTGCGGTGGCCAAGGCCGTGGGCGACGCCCCGCGCGTGGCCGACCTGTTCGCGGGCTGCGGCACATTCGCCCTGCCCCTGGCAGAACGTGCCGAGGTTCACGCGGTGGAAAGCCTGCGCGACATGCTGGCGGCCCTGGACCACGGCTGGCGGCATGCAAGCGGGCTCAAGCGCCTAACACATGAGACACGCGACCTGTTCCGCAACCCGCTCTTGCCCGAAGACCTGGCGCGGTTCGACGCGGTCGTCATTGACCCGCCCCGCGCGGGCGCAGAGGCCCAAGCCCATGCGCTTGCCGAGAGCACGGTTGCGCGCATCGCGGCAGTCTCTTGCAACCCCGTGACCTTTGCCCGGGATGCAAAGATACTCTTGCAAGGCGGATACCGGCTGGAATGGGTGCAAATGATAGACCAATTCCGGTTTAGCCCGCATGTGGAGCTTGCAGCCGCCTTCGCCAGATAACATATCTGCGCAAACTGCCAGACCAAAAGGGATACCCATGCTCAGCCGCGCCAATGTCGCCACCTTTCTGGACCAGTCTTGGGTGCGCAATGGCGTGATCGGGGTTATCCTGTTCAATGCCGTTCTGCTGGGGATGGAAACTTCGCAGCCCCTGATGGCCGCCATCGGCCCGTTCATCCTGACGCTGGACAAGATTTGTCTGGGCATTTTCGTGCTGGAACTGGCGCTGAAACTGTACGCCTATCGCGGCCAGTTCTGGCGGTCCGGCTGGAATATCTTTGATTTCATCATCATCGGCATTGCGCTGATGCCAGCAACCCAGGGCTTCAGCGTGTTGCGCGCGTTGCGTATCTTGCGTCTGCTGCGTGTGGTGTCCGTCAGCCCCAACCTGCGCCGCGTGGTCGAAGGTTTCATCACCGCGCTGCCCGGCATGGGATCGGTTTTCCTGCTGATGGGGATGATTTTCTACATCGGCGCGGTTATGGCCACCAAGCTTTTCCAGAGCAGTTTTCCGCAGTGGTTCGGTGATCTGGGCAATTCGGCCTATTCGCTGTTCCAGATCATGACGCTGGAATCGTGGTCCATGGGGATCGTGCGGCCCGTGATGGAAGTGTATCCTTATGCTTGGCTGTTCTTCGTGCCGTTCATCATGGTCACGACATTCGCCGTGGTGAACCTGCTGGTCGGTCTGATCGTGAATTCGATGCAGGACGCCCACGCAGCCGAATCCAACAAAGCCACCGACGAATACCGCGACGAGGTGCTGACCCGCCTGCGCGAGATTGAAAAGAAACTGGAAGAACGCGACGGATGACGCGGACGTGAGCGGCGTGCCAGCTTGGCAGGTCATACGCTTTCGGGCATAGTGGCGAAAAAATCCAGAGGCTTTGATGCAGCTTTTTCGCCTGTTGTTGCCCGTGGCGCTGCTTGCGGTTCTGAGTGCCTGCGCACCCAGCAAGTTCCGAACTTATGACGGGCCAGAGGTGACGCGCGTGGTCGTCTACAAGGCAGAGCGCCGGATGGACCTGCTGCATTTCGGCACGGTGCTGAAAAGCTACCGCGTGCAACTGGGCGGCGATCCGTTCGACCACAAGGAACGCGAAGGCGACAATCGCACCCCCGAAGGCGATTACATCATTGACCGGCGCAATCCCAACAGCGCGTTCCATCTCTCGATCGGTATTGATTACCCAAACGAGGATGACCGCGCGCATGCCGAGGCCAATGGCTGGCAACCGGGGGGCGATATTTTCATCCACGGGCGCGGGCCACGATTTCAGCGCGCGCGGGGCGACTGGACAAACGGATGCATTGCCGTGACCGACCGGCAAATGGAAGACATCTACGCCATGGTCCGCAACGGCACGCCGATCAGGATTTTCGCGTCGAAACCGCAAGACACCGGCGGCACGGCGCCGCTTGCGACCGGCGTCGCCGTGCTTGTGCCGGGGCCCGATAGCCCCCGGCCTAGGCCGTCCCCCGTCCGTGTGGTGCGCTAAAGTCCGGGTTTGGGTTGATCGGCACAATGCGGTGCGGGTTAATCGTCTCGTGGCTGTAATGGTAGTGGCGCACGATATGATCAAACTGCACGGTCTGCGCCACGCCGGGGTGCTGGTATAGCGCGCGCGTATAGGCCCAAAGGTTGGGGTAATCCACGATCCGCGCACGGTTGCATTTGAAATGCGTGTGATACACCAGATCGAAGCGCACCAGCGTGGTGAACAGACGCCAGTCGGCCTCTGTCAGACGGTCGCCCGCAAGGTAGGTCTGGCGCGACAGCCGCTCTTCCAGCCAATCAAGCGTGTCGAACAGCGGGTAGACCGCGTCCTCATAGGCCGCTTGCGTGCTGGCAAAGCCGGATTTGTAGACCCCGTTGTTCAGCGTATCGTAGATGCGCGCGTTGACCGTGTCTATCTCGAGGCGCAGATCGGCGGGGTAATAGTCGTCGGTATTGCCGGTCAGGTCGTTGAACGCCGTGTTCAACATGCGGATGATTTCCGAGGATTCGTTCGACACGATCTTGCCTTGGGCCTTGTCCCACAAGACCGGCACCGTCGCGCGCCCGGACACCTTTGGGTCAGCGCGGATATAAATGTCGCGGATGTGGCTGCTTCCGAATAGCCGGTCGCCGGTTGCGCCGGGAAAGTCGGTTGCAAAGCTCCAGCCGTCGTCCAGCATGTCCGGGTGGACAGCGGACACGTCGATCAGGTCATCCAGCCCCTTCAGCGCGCGAAAGATCAGCGCCCGGTGCGCCCACGGGCAGGCATAGGACACATACAGATGATAGCGCCCTGCTTCGGCCTTGAAGCCACCCTCTCCCGTTGGCCCGGCACTGCCATCCGCCGTGATCCAGTTGCGAAACCGCGAGGTGTCGCGCTGGAACGCACCCCCTGTTTTCTTGGTATCATACCATTGGTCTGACCATTTTCCATCAATCAGAACGCCCATGTTGTGCTCCTTTTCCTGTTGAGCAACAGCTAAGGAGGATCCCTGTGCAAACCAACCTGCATTACCGCGCAAGACCTGTGCGCAGCGCGGCGGACAGCTTCACGCGAGCGTGACAAGACTTTTCATCTGCGGCGTTATGTCCATTCCTATAACCAACAGAGGAGCGACATTATGACCGACTTCACACGCCGCAGCCTGATCGCCGCCGGGGCCGCCTTGCCCTTGGCAAGCCTTGGCTCCATCAACCCAGCCCGTGCCGAAGCGCCGATGATGGGTGCCAGTTTTGCCCGCCACCGCCGGTTCATGATTGGCGGGTTCGAGGTGACGACCATTCTGGGCGGCACCACCCCACGCGAAAATCCGCAAGGGATATTCGGGATGAACGCGACGCCCGAGGAATTCGCCGAAGTCAGCCGCGCGAATTTCCTGTCGACCGACGTGTCGCAGTTCTTCTTTACGCCCACAGTGGTCAATACCGGGGCGGAACTGGTGTTGTTCGACACCGGCCTGAATGCAGCGGCAACCACCGAGGCACTGGCCAGCGCGGGCTACACGCCAGAGCAAATCGACATCGTGGTGCTGACACACATGCATGGCGACCATATTGGCGGCATGATGAACGACGGCGCACCCACCTTTGCCAATGCGCGGTATGTCACCGGGCAAGCGGAATTCGACCATTGGGCCACGGCGGGCAGTGACGGATTTGACGCCAATGTGCGCCCGATGGCCGATAAGATGACGTTTCTGGGTGACGGGCAAGACATGGTGACGGGGATAACCGGCATGGCCGCTTTCGGCCATACGCCGGGCCACATGGTGTACCGACTGGAGAGTGAGGGCGCGGGTCTGGTGATCTTTGCAGACCTTGCCAACCACCCTGTCTGGTCGTTGGCGCGCCCCGATTGGGAAGTGCGCTTCGATGCCGACAAGGCGCAGGCCGCCGAAAGCCGCCGCCGCGTGCTGGGCATGATTGCCGCCGACCGTGTTCCGGCGGTGGGCTATCACATGCCCTTCCCCGCGCTGGGATATGTTGATAGCGGCACCGATGGCGCAGAGTTCCATTGGGTGCCCGAAGCGGGCCAGTTGATGGGCTGAGGCCACTGCTGCCGCAAGGAAACCAGCCCCGGCCCTGAGCCGGGGCCTCTTGGTCAAAGGGTCTTTCGGCCAGAGGCCCCGGCTCAGGGCCGGGGCGCGCCACGCCTTGTGGCATGGCCTATTGCAAATCACCAAAGGCGCGCTGCAACCGCGCCACGGCATCTTCGATCACCGCACGCGGCGCACCAAGATTGAACCGCAGGTAGTTTGCGCCGCCGGTGCCGAATGTCGGGCCATGATTGGCGACGATCTGCGCGTTGTCTTGAACCCTTGAGGTGAATTCGGCCATGTCCATGCCGGTGCCGGAGAAATCGACCCAAGCCAGATAGGTGGATTGCAACGGCATCGACCGAAGGCCGGGAATGGCATTCACGCCCGCGTCGAACAGCCTGCGGTTTTCCTCCAGATAGGCCACCAGCGCATCGACCCACGCGGCCCCGTCCGGGGAATAGGCCGCGGTCACGGCATGAAAGCCGAAGCTGTTGCCGGATATCCCCAAAGCGCCAAGGGTGGCCTTGAACTGCGTGCGCAGGCGGTCGTCAGGGATGATCACCTGCCCGCAATGCGTGCCCGCGATGTTGAACGTCTTCGACGGCGCGGTCAGCATGACAACACGGTCCATATGCTCGGGCGCGGCAAGCGGCATGACCGTGTGTTTGTGCCCCGGCATGACGAGATCGTGGTGAATTTCGTCCGAGATCAGCAGCAGATCATGCCGCGCGCAGAACTCGGCCACTGCGCGCAACTCGTCCGCCGTCCAGACGCGGCCGCCGGGATTGTGCGGCGAACACAGCATGACCATGCGCGTGCTGTCATCGACCAGCTTGTCGGCTGCGTCCAGATCCATCTGGTAGGCACCCGCATCCTCGACCAGCGGGCATTCCAACACACGGCGTCCGGCCGCGTGGATAACCCGCGCAAAGGCGTGGTAGACTGGTGTGAACAGCATCACCCCGTCGCCCGGCGCGGTCCATGTCTGCAAGCACAGGCCCACCGCGTTGACCAAGCCATGCGTGGTCGAGATATGCGCGGGGTCCACCTGCCAGCCGTGGCGATGTTCCATCCACCAGCAGATCGCGGCGCGGTAAGCGGCATCATCTCCGAAATACCCGTAAACCCCGTGGTCGAGCACTTTTTGCAGCGCATCCTGAACCACTTGCGGGGGCCTGAAATCCATGTCAGCGACCCACATCGCCAAGCCGTCGTCGGGGGATACGCCGTAAAGCGGCTCCATCATGTCCCACTTGGAACAATGCGTGCCGCGCCGGTCGATGACCTCGTCGAAATTCATGTGCTGCCTCCGTTTTCGGCACTCTCAGGCGGAGGCGGGAAAGGGTCAAGCGCGAAAAGCTCTGACACCGGGCAGTCCAAAGCCCGCGCCAGTTTCAGCGCCAGAACGGTCGAGGGGATGAAGACCCGGTTTTCCACCGTGTTGATCGTCTTGCGGCTGACGCCCGCAGCATTGGCCAGATCGGCCTGTGTCACACCTCGCAGCGCACGCATGTCTTTCAGACGGTTATAGAGCTGATCTTCACTCATCCGCGCCACGTTCCTGCCACCACATGGCTGCGTGATAGCTGGCTTCGTGCAGCGCAAGCGCTACAAACAGCCCCAGCCCCAACTCTAGTGCCGCAATTTGACCAAGATGCACAAGCGCCAACGCACAGACGCCAAGAACCAGCACGCGCTGCGCGATATGGGCGGCATGGCGCTGGGAGTGTCGGTAGCGCTCGTCGCCTGACAGACGAAAAGCTGTGCCCAGACCACCGGTCAGGGCCAGCACAAGCGTGATCGCAATATAGAGATAGGCCATGTTCAGGGCGGCCCCCTGCGTGCCATCGAAATACCAGAACGCCGTGGCCACCAGAAAGACCAGCGGAAAGGATGCGGCCCAGGCGTGATTGCGTGCCGTATATTCTTGTAAAGTGCCCTTCGCCAAAAGCTTGCCCCAAAGGCCACCTGCGAACGCCGAGACAATCAAAACGACACGCATATCGGCCTGTTTCATAAGCGCGGTAATGGCCGCACCAGTTGCGATAATGGCGCAGGCCGCGATCAGGTAGCGGCGCATCATACCCCGCCCCCGTCGCGTTCCTGCCACCACATCACGCCCGTAACCGCAACGCCAACGCCCAACAGGACCAATCCCACACCCAGCCAAAGCGGAATGATGATTAGGCCCGACAGGTCTAGAATGATCATGACAGCGCCTAGAACGGTCAAGGCGTGCAGCCCCGCCTCTCGGGCGCGAATCTGGTTTTGGCGGTAGCGCCCGTCGCCCTCTGACAGGGCCCGGCTTTTCAGCCCGGGCACAAGAACCCCGGCGCCAACAGTGGTGGCGCAGGTTATTAGCGCCCCCGACCATAGCGCGGGCCAGATCGTCGCGCAGAGCAGAAGAACGCTACCACCAAGTGCCGTCAACAGAAGTAAGAAACCGTGGTTTGGTTCCGCTGGTAGCTGTCCTTTGCGCTGTTGCCATTGCAGCAGCGCATCGGTCTGAAACAGGATCGCCAGCCCAAGGAGGCAGTGGAACAGGAAGCGATCCGGCAGCGCATTGGCAAAGTGGCCTGCCCAGATTTCGGCGGTTACACAAAGGACATAGCACAACAGCGCCAGCGCGATGCTGCGGGTTTCGGGTGAAAGGCGTCTACTGCGCGTGAGCATGTTCAAAGGCCCCTGATCAATCCGCGTGGCCGCGCAAAACCGATGACAGGAAATGCACCGACGGAGCAATGCCCAGAACCGGCCCCATCCAGTAAAAGGCGACCTCTGCCGAGATGCCGCCCGCCAAGACAAAGATGAGCAGCACAAGAAAAACCGCAAGGGTTGCCCAATAGCCAAAGACAAGGCTCGCGTTATGCGCGGACATGTTCATTTCGTCCCATGCCACTTCTGCTGCCGCAGGATAGGCCAGATGCACGATGAAAGAGAGCGCGGACAAACCGATCATGGTGCCACCGATAATCGTGGCCCGGGTCAGGCCAGACGGCCCGATGCCGGTAAATCCACTGGCGATGGATGCGCCCACAAGGATGATCGCCGTTGCCATCATGACAAATCGCGTTGCGGTGACGAGGTTGAAGGACATATTGGAACCTCCTTGCGAAAAGTAACCTAGAGGTAACATACAGCGAGTCGCTTGGTAACGTCAAGGTTACATAGCGCCAAGCCCTTGCCTGCGTCGCCCGTGCGCGATAAATCGTTATGCATGAGCATTCGACCCATCCTGATCCACCCCGACCCACGGCTGAAAAAGCTGTGCGACCCGGTGTCCGACGTGACCTCTGACATCGGCAAGCTGGCAGAGGACATGCTTGAGACGATGTATGACGCGCCGGGTGTGGGGCTGGCCGCGCCTCAGGTGGGGATCACCAAGCGTATTTTCGTGATGGATTGCGTGAAGGAAGAGGGTGAAGCGCCGCGCCCGATGGTGCTGATCAACCCCGAAATCATCGCTGCCTCGGACGAGGTGAACACCTATGAGGAAGGCTGCCTGTCTATCCCCGAGCACTACGGCGAGGTCTCCCGCCCCAAGCTGGTCACGATGCGCTGGATGGGGCTGGATGGCAAAACCCATGAGGACGAATTCGACGAGCTGTGGGCCACCTGCGCCCAGCACGAGCTGGACCACCTGAACGGCAAGCTGTTCATCGACCATCTCGGAGCGATCAAGCGGCAAATGATCACCCGCAAAATGGTGAAGCTGAAGCGCGAGAAGGCCCGCGCGTGAGCGTTCGGCGCTGCCTGCCCTGGCCAGACCCCATCTTGCGGCGCAAGGCCGTGGCGGTGGACGAGATAACGGACGACATCCGCGCGATCTGGCGCGATATGATTGATACGATGGAAGCGATGCCCGGTGTCGGCCTTGCCGCGCCGCAAATCGGGGTTGGGCTGCGGCTGGCTGTGGTCGATGCATCGGACGCGCGCGATCAGGCCGTTCGCATGGCCAACCCAGAAGTGCTGCACGCCAGCGCAGTTATGCGCGCCCATGACGAGGCCAGCCCAAACCTGCCCGGCATCCATGCACGCATAGAGCGGCCCCGCGCAGTGACGGTGCGGTTTTTGAACGCCGATGGAGCGCTGGAAGACCGCGAGATGGTCGGGCTATGGGCCACCAGCGTGCAACACCAGATCGACCATCTGGAGGGGCGGATGTTCTTTGATCGCCTGAGCCGGGTGAAGCGGGACATGTTGTTACGGCGCGCTTTGAAGCAGCGTTAGGCCAGTGGCCTCGGTGGTGCCGGTGAGGGGCCAGCCCCTCACGCTCCCCGGAGTATTTTTCGCAAGATGAAGGGGGACGCGATGCGGATTATTTTTATGGGAACGCCAGAGTTTTCCGTGGCGGCTTTGGACGCGGTCCATGCCGCGCATGACGTGGTCTGCGTGTATACTCAGCCGCCCCGCCCCGCCGGGCGTGGCAAAAAGGACCGTCCCTCGCCGGTGCAGGCGCGGGCCGAAGATCTGGGGCTGATGGTGCGCCATCCCGTCAGTCTGAAAGGGGCCGAGGCGCAGGCGGAGTTTGCGGCGTTGCAGGCAGATGTGGCGGTCGTGGTCGCCTATGGGCTGATCTTGCCGCAAGCCGTGCTGGACGCGCCACGCCACGGGTGCCTGAACATTCACGCCAGCCTGTTGCCGCGTTGGCGCGGGGCCGCGCCCATCCAACGCGCGATCATGGCGGGCGATGCCGAAACGGGTGTTTGCATCATGCAGATGGAAGCGGGGCTGGATACCGGGCCGGTGCTGCTGCGCGACACGACGCCGATCGGGGAAAACGACACGACCGCCCACCTGCATGACCGCTTGTCGCAAATGGGCGCGCGGCTGATTGCAAAGGCATTGGGGCATTTGGACACGCTGGGGCGAGAACCACAGGCTGAAGATGGCGTGACCTATGCCGCCAAGATCGACAAGTCCGAGGCGCACATTGACTGGACCCGACCCGCACAGGCGGTCGCGCGGCAGATTCGGGCGCTTTCGCCTTTTCCCGGCGCGTGGTGTGACAGCCCGGCGGGGCGGCTGAAACTGCTGGATGCGCGGGCCGTTGACGGGGATGGCGCACCCGGTGAGGTGCTGGACGGGCTGACCATTGCCTGCGGCACGGGCGCAGTATCGGTGCTGAGCGTGCAGCGCGAAGGCAAACGCGCCGGTGATGCTGCGGCGTTTCTGAACGGGCACCGTTTTGCGCCGGGGACGGTGCTGGGCGCTTAGTCCGTGCGGTCCGTGGCGAACAAGTAGACCGCGCAGCCCGCAAG
This sequence comes from Roseinatronobacter ekhonensis, assembly GCF_900499075.1. Lineage (GTDB taxonomy): Bacteria > Pseudomonadota > Alphaproteobacteria > Rhodobacterales > Rhodobacteraceae > Roseinatronobacter > Roseinatronobacter ekhonensis. The sequence continues at coordinate 33,276 of NZ_UIHC01000011.1, forward strand.
CATCAACAGCGCGAAGAAGCCGAAGAGCAGGCTGTAGGCGCCGCTGCCCCCGCCCCCCATTCGGTGAACATAGCCGCTGGCGACTTGCAGCAGGCCGACCCCGCCAATTGAAAACAGGTTAATCAAGGTCACGCCACGCCCTGTCAGATGCGGCGGAATAAAGCTGCGACCATGCGCCATCAGCATGGGAAAGGACGCACCAAAGAAGCCCACCGCCGCCAACAGCGTCGCGCTGGTCCAAAGCCCCATACCCGGTGCCAATGCCAGAACACCAAGCGCAGCGGCGCCGCACAGGTTGCCCCCAAGGATGACCCATTTGCGCGTGCCCAAAAGCCGGTCAAGCGGCCCATAGGCGAAATTCCCGGCAATCATCGCAAGCGCCATGACCAGCGTAACCTGCCCAACAACTTGCGCCCCGACGCCATACAGATCGGTCAGGTAGGGTCCCGCCCATAGCCCGCGCAGGCCGGCAGCGGGTGCGTAATTCACAAATAGCAGCGGCATCATCCACCACAACGCGCGAATGCGAAGCACGTCGCGCAGGCGGGGTTTCTGGCCTTGTGGCGGATCGGCGCGGGGCGGGTCGGGGATGACAAACCACAAGACTGCCGCCACCAGCGCCGTAATAGCGGCCATGGCCCAAAGTGCAGCGCGCCAGCCATAGACCTCTGACGCCCATGCAAGGGGCCACGCCCCCAAGATATTGCCAAGAGAGCCGATTCCGATGACCGCGCCTGCCAGCGTGGCAAACAATGCTGCCGGGAAGGTCCGCGCGAATATATAGTAGGATGCCATCAGCACCGGAGCACAACCGACGCCGAGTGCCATCATCGCCAGATGGATATGCGTCGCGTTCTGCGCCAAAGCGAAAAGCGCGGCGCCACCGGTGCCGCCAAGCCCCAGCATAAGCGCCGTAGTGCGCCGGGGACCAACTTGATCGAGCGCCATGCCAAGCGGGATTTGCGCGGCTGCAAAGACCAGAAACCACAAGCCAGAAGAAAGTGCCAGATCATCGGGCGTGACCCCCAGATCCTGCGCCAAAGGCCCGGCCAAGACAGCAAGGAACGCGCGATAGAACTGGCTGAGCAGATAGCCCAGCACCAGACAGGCGACACCAAGTTTCACGCGCGATCCTCCTCCCAAAGGCTGCGAGACACCTACGTATTGAACTTGTGAAGCAAACACAATGCGCAGCTTTCGGGGTGCGCAAGCGGGTTGAGCGAGTTATGCGTTGTGAAAATCGGCTCAAGGGTGCGCCATGGAACAAAGCTACCATTACAAGCTGATCGCGCGTGCGATTGCATTGATCGACGCGCCCGGAGGCACGGCCCGACGTCTGGACGATCTGGCTGCGGAACTGGGCTTGAGCCCCGCGCATTTTCAGCGCGTGTTCAGCGGGTGGGCAGGCGTGTCGCCCAAACGCTACCAGCAATATCTGACCATCGGTCACGCGCGCCACTTGTTGAAGGCACGGGCGTCTACTTTTGACACCGCATTGGAACTGGGGCTCTCGGGGCAAGCCCGATTGCATGACCTGTTTCTGCGATGGGAAGCCATGACGCCGGGCGACTATGCCAAGCGCGGCGAGGGGGTGACCATTCGTCATGGATGGTTCGACAGCCCCTTCGGCCCGGCGCTTGGCATGGCAACCGAGCGGGGGCTGTGTGGGTTGGCCTTTGCCGATGCCCCGGATGACGAAACACTGGCCGACATGAGCAGGCGCTGGCCAAAGGCACGTTTTCTGGCGGACCCGTCCGCCGCCGCCCCGCATGTTGATGCGGCGTTCAGCCGCAAAGGCGAGGCACGGTTGCACATGATGGGCACGCCGTTCCAGATAAAGGTCTGGGAAGCGCTGTTGCAGGTGCCACAAGGCCAGGTCACGAGCTATGGCGACGTGGCAAAAACCGTCTGTGATGCCCGTGCCGCGCGCGCGGTGGGCACAGCGGTGGGGCGCAATCCGATTGGGTTTGTGATCCCCTGCCACCGCGTCTTGCGCGGTGGGGGCGGTTTGGGCGGCTATCATTGGGGGTTGGTGCGCAAGCGCGCCATGCTGGGATGGGAAGCCGCACGCGCGGATGCCGTGACGCAAGCGTGATGGCAAATCCTTGCCCATGCTTCGCCATGCGCATGGCCGCACCCTGCCCAAGATGATAGCAATGGGTATCATCTTTAGGAGTGTCCTATGAAACTTGCAGCCCCCATTGCCATCTCTGTTCTTGTTCTATCCGCCTGCGCGCCGGACCCGAACAACCCGCAAAACCGCACATTGACCGGCGCTCTGACAGGCGCGGCGGTCGGCGGTGTGCTTGGCGCGGCGACCGGCGATGGCGGCGGCAGACGGGCCTTGGCCGGTGCCGCCATAGGTGGCGCGGCGGGCGCGTTGATCGGGCAGCGGCTGGACCGCCAAGCCGAAGAGTTGCGCCGTCAACTTGGTGACAACGTCAATATCCAGAACACTGGGCAAGAGCTGATCCTGACGCTGCCGCAAGACCTGCTCTTTGCGACCGACAGCGCGACGGTGCGCCCCGACCTGCAAAATGATCTGCGGGTGATTTCGGGCAACCTTGTAAACTACCCGCGCAGCGATATTCGCGTTGTGGGCCATACTGACAATACCGGGAGCGCTGCATATAACCAAAGCCTGTCCGAGCGCCGTGCGACCGCGGTCGCGCAGGTCTTGATGGGCAATGGCGTGTCCGCCAACCGTGTCCGCACCGAAGGGCGCGGGCTGACCCAACCAATTGCGGATAACGCGACAACCGACGGGCGGCAGCGCAACCGTCGAGTGGAAATCTACATCCGCCCCCATCAGCAGGGCTAAACCGCCCGTCCGGCATTGCGACTCAGGGTGGCCGGTAGGCCACCCTTTTTCATTGCGAAAGCTGTGATGCGGTCATATCTTTTTACCAATAGCCCCGCCAATAAGGGGCAAGGAGGATTCATGCCCTTTCAACGCATTCAGCCTGAAAAGCTGTCACAATCCGTAGTCCGGCAAATAGAGTTACTACTTTTACGCGGAGTTCTGCGCCCCGGAGAGCGCCTGCCCGCAGAGCGCGAACTGGCCGAGCGGCTGGGCGTATCACGCCCCAGCCTGCGCGACGCCTTGGTAGAGCTGCAGGCACGCGGATTGCTGGAAAGCCGCGCTGGGGCCGGTGTGTTCGTTGCTGAATTGCTGGACAGCGCGTTCTCGGATTCTCTGGTCAGGCTGTTTGCCGAACATGACGAGGCGCTTTTCGATTACATCAGTTTTCGTCGCGACATGGAGGGGATGTCTGCCGAGCGCGCTGCACGGCTCGGGTCTGACACCGACCTGAAGGTGATCGACACGCTATACCAACGCATGGAAGCCGCCCATCAGAAACGCGACCCGACAGAAGAAGCGCAGCTTGATGCCGAATTCCACCTATCGATCGTAGAGGCGTCGCACAACATTATCATGCTGCATATGATGCGCGCGATGTTCGACCTGCTGCATAAGGGCGTATTCTACAATCGTAAGATGATCTTCAAACAGCGCGCGACGCGCAGCGATTTGCTGGCACAACACAGGGCGATCAATGCTGCGATTCAGGCCCGCGACCCAAAGGCCGCCAAGGAAGCGGCAAGCATGCACCTGAATTTCGTCGAGCAGATCATGAACGATTTCAAGCGTAGCGAGCATAACGAAGCGATTGCCCGCCTGCGCTTTGAACATGCACAGGCCGGGGCATGAAAAAACCCGGCCTATCGGCCGGGCTTTGGACTATCGGTTTTTGTGCCTGCGGGTTAGTGCAAGCGCTCATCAACAGCTTTGATTGCATCCGCCACAAGTGCATCGCTGCGTGCGGCGTCAATGTTTTTGGCGATAACGCTTCCGGCTGCGGCCACCGCGACAGATGTCGCTTGATCGCGCACCTGCCGGATTGCACTCGCCTCGGCAGACGCGATCTGATCCTCGGCAGCCTTTAGTCGGCGGGCGATAGAGGCTTCGATCTCTGCCTTTGTCTGCTCGGCGGCAATCTCGGCGTCGGCTTTCGCCTTTTCCACCATGCGTGCGGCTTTGTCCTTCACCTCGGCATGCCTACGCTCGAACGATGCGTGCAGTTCCAACGCCTCTTCGCGCAGGCGCCGGGCTTCTTCAAGCTCCGACTTGATCGTGTCGGACCGCTGGTCGAGGAAACCCGTCAGCTTGCCAGGCACCTTGGCGTAGATCAGCACGCCAATGAAAATGATGAATGCTGCAAGGACGATCAGATCGGTGTTATACAGCGAGAAAAAGGGCTTTCCTTCCACCGCGGCAAGTGCGGGGCTGGCCAGAAGCGTGACGATGACGGCAATACGAAACATCATGCGTCCCCTTTCAACTGGTCCTTGACGGCAGAAGCGACGCTTTTGCTGTCGGCCTTCACATCAAACACGGCAAGAATATCAGCGGTCACGTCATTCGACACGTCGCTGACCATGCTCACAGCATTGGCGGTAATCTCGCGAATACGCTTTTCCGACTCTGCCGATTTGGCCGAAATCTCTGCGTCTGCCTTTGCAATCTGCGCGTTCAGCGATTCCTGCATTTCGGCTTTGGCGGCTTCAACAATCCGCTGCGCCTCTGCGCGCGCATCCGCTTCGGCCTGCTTAAAGGCTTCCTCGGCTTCATGCGCTTTCTGTTTGTATTCTTCCGCCGCCGCAATGTCGGCGGTAATCGCACCACGGCGGTCCGCCAGAACGGAGGCAACACGCGGCAAAGCCACGCGCGACATGATGAAATACAAAACAATCAACGCCACGATAAGCCAGAAAATCTGGTTCGAGAACGTCGTTACATCGAGTTGGGGCATACCTGGCCCCGAAGCGGCACTCTCTGCCATATCGTCCCCCTAACCCCGAAAAACACTGGCAGGGCGCACACGCCCCACCAGCCGTAAGGATACGTCGGGATGATCTTAGACAGCGAACATCAGAAGCAGAGCGACGAGGAACGAGAAGATCCCCAGTGCTTCTGCGAACGCGATGCCGATGAAGAGGAATGCAGTCTGGCCAGCAGCGGCCGACGGGTTGCGCAGCGCGCCTGCCAGGTAGTTGCCGGCAACGTGGCCCACACCGATACCTGCACCACCCATGCCCAAGCATGCGAGGCCAGCACCGATATAAGCGCCCATTTGTACGATATCGCCTTCCATAGTCGTCTCTCCTTACGTTGGAATTGGCTGGATTGGGATCAGACCTTCGCGCCCCTTAGTGAGCGGGGTGCAGCGCGTCTTTCAGATAGACACAGGTCAGAATGGTGAACACATAGGCCTGAATGACGGCCACAAGCAGTTCCAGTGCGTAAAGCGCCGTGACTGCAAGAATAGGTAGAAAGAAGAAGGCACCAAGTGCTGCGGCAAAGCCCGCGAACACTTTGGCCACCGCATGGCCCGCCATCATTGCACCGGCCAAACGAATGGAGTGGCTGACAGGGCGCACGAAGTAGGAAATCACCTCGATCAGGGCCAGAACGGGGCGCAACGCCAATGGCGCACTGCTGACCCAGAACAGCTTGAGGAATGTTGTGCCGTGCAGGATAAAGCCCAGAGCCGTGACCGCAAAGAACACGGTGAACGCCAGAACCGCTGTGACCGCGATATGCGATGTGGTGGTAAAGGCGAACGGGATCAGACCCAGCAGGTTTGCGAACAGCACGAACATGAACAGGGTGAAGATGTAGGGGAAGAAGCGCACGGCATCATGGCCCGCCACATCCTCGATCATCTTGTAGATGAACCCGTAGGTCATTTCCGCGGCGGATTGTGCGCGGCTTGGCACCAAGGCCCGGCCGCGTGCGCCGTAAACCATAAGCAAGGTCGCGGCCAGAACGGTCAGCGCCATCCACAGGGTGACATTGGTTGGGGTATACCAAGCAATATCGCCACCAAACAGCGCTTCGACCCGAAACTGGTCCATGGGCTTGATAACAAGGCCGCCACTTTCTTCTGCCACAGGTCTAGTCCTTTTTCTGCTCACCCGCGCGGGGCGGGGTCGATTGATCTGCCGTCGGAGCCAGTTCGCGTGCCGAGCGCAGCATGGTCTGCACACCGGCGGCAAAGCCCAGCAATGTAAACACCACCAAAAACAGCGGAATTGTGCCAAACAGCCAATCCAGCCCGTATCCGATGCCAGCCCCCATCAACAGGCCGGTGACAAGTTCGATCACCATACGCCAACCCACCTGGGCCATGGAATGATGATCCTGCGTGTCCGGCTTTGGGTCATGCTTGGCCCGAACCTGCGAGATGCGCGCTTCGAGTGCCTTGAGGCGCTCACGCTCTTCGCTGTCGGTCATGCCCTCTCCCGATCACAAGTTGCGCGCAAGCTATGCAGAGGGGCGCACAGAGTCAAGCTGGCAAACGCAAGGATCTAAACGATCCAAGCTTATGAAATAATTATACTTTCTTATGTTCTCGGTTTCCTTGGTGTGACTGCCGCAGCCAAATTCGCGCTTGCAGCATATTCAACCATATAGTTGACCTTTTATCGGGCACGCGGGACAAGAGCATATGACCAGCCCTGCCCCTCCCTCGCTCGATCAGGTTTTTACCGCGTTGGCAGACCCCACGCGACGGGCGATACTGTCGATGTTGCTGGAAGATGACATGGCCGTCACCGACGTGGCGGAGCCTTTTGCAATGTCGTTGGCCGCTGTGTCAAAACACTTGGGCATATTGGCCGTTGCCGGGCTGATCAGTCAGGAAAAACGCGGGCGGGTCAAATGGTGCAAGCTGGAGCCCGACGCCCTACGCGAAGCGTCGGTCTGGATGCAGGCGTTCGGGCAGTATGACGGCGTCAATCTGGATGCGTTTGAACGGTTTCTGGCGCAGGAGTTGGCTGACCCTGCTCTTGACGGGTCTGACGTGCATTCAACCAGTTGACCGTCAGGGCGACGACCAGAACCGCCGCGCCCACCAATTCTGCCGTGAAACTGGGCCAGAACAGGGCGATCACGGCGGGAACCATCACCAAGCGCACCGCCGCTTTCATCGGGCCGAACAGATACCCCTCGATCGCGGCGGCGAAGGCCACCAGCCCCAGCATGGCGGTAAAGCCTGTCCACAGCACATGCGGCAGCGGTCCGCCGTAAATAAGCTCTGGGTTGAACACCATGAACGCCGGGATCAGATACAGGCCCTTGGCGAATTTCCACGCCTGCACACTGGTTTCCATGGGTTTCGCGCCCGCAATGGCAGCGCCTGCAAACCCGGCAAGCGCCACGGGGGGCGTGACGTTGCTGTCCTGACTGTACCAAAACACGACAAGATGCGCGATCAAGAGCGGGATGCCGAATTCATTGTGAAGCGCCGGACCGACCAGCACGATCAGCACGATATAGCTGGCCGTCACCGGCAGCCCTAGGCCCAGGATCAGCGACGCGATCAGCACAAGGATCAGCGCAATCACGATATTGCCGCCAGAGAGCGACACCATCATCGAGCTGAATTTCAGCCCCAGCCCGGTCAGACCGACCACGCCCACGATAATGCCCGCGACCGCGCAAGCAATCGACACCGCAACCGCATTGCGGGCCCCAAGTTCGAGCGACTCGAACACCATCCGCACGCCGCGCATGACCGAGTCTTTGATGCGAGGCACTGTCATCGGGCCTGCCGCATACAGCGTCCAAGCCCCGCGCAGCCCCGCCATGGCAATGACCGAAATGATCGCCCAGAAACCCACCCGCATGGGAGAGATGTTATTGACCAGCAGGAAGATCAGCAGCACCAGCGGCACGATGAATTGCCAACCAGCGGCCAAGACCTGCCGCACCACCGGCAGCTCGGACGCAGGCAGCCCGCGCATTCCCTGCTTCATCGCGACGATATGCACGAACAGGTAAACCGTGCCCAGATACAGGATCGCCGGGAAGATAGAGACGAGGACGATCTCGATATAGGGGATGCGCGTATATTCCGAAATCAGGAACGCGCCCGCGCCCATCAGCGGCGGTGTGATCTGGCCGCCGGTGGATGCCGCAGCCTCTACCCCGCCGGCCTGCGCGGGCCGGTAGCCCAGCTTTTTCATCAGCGGGATGGTAAAGGCGCCGGTCGTCACCACATTGGCAATGGCAGAGCCAGAGATCGACCCCATCCCCGCGCTGGCAATAACGGCGGCTTTTGCAGGGCCGCCGGGTTTGCGCCCTGTTGCGGCAAAGGCGAGATCAATAAAGAACTTGCCCGCGCCAGTCTTTTCCAGAAACGCGCCGAACAGCACGAACATGAATACGTATGTGGCGGCCACGCCCAGCGGCAGACCAAAGATGCCTTCTTGCCCCAAGTATAGCTGCCCGACCAGCCGGTCCACACTTGCGCCCCGGTGCGACATCAGGCCGGGCATCCACTCGCCCAGCCCCGGCAAGGCACCCCGCGCGCCAGCCAATGCGTAAAGGATGGCGATCAGCCCGATAATGGTCAGTCCCAGCCCCACGGCGCGGCGGCTGGCTTCCAGCACGGCGACGGTGCAGACAATCCCCACGATAATATCGGCCTGTGACCACCAGCCAGCGCGGGCGATGATATCGTCAAGAAACCAGATGATGTAGAAACCGCTGGCGAAGGACGCGGCCAGAAACACCCCGTCAACGACCCATGCCCACCATGTGCGCCGCCGGTTCTGGCCGGTCAGCGGAAACAACAAAAACGCAAGAAACAGGATGAAGCCCAGATGCGCGGGACGCTGGTAGAACAGCCCCAGCGGTTCAATCCCCGCCGTATAAAGCTGGAACAGCGACAGCGCGATGCCGGTCAGCGTAATGGCCCAAAGCACCGGACGCGGCTGTATCGCGTCAGCCGAGCGCATGGATTCGGGGATCTCGTCATGCGGGGTGTCTTGGCTCATCTGCTCATGTCCGCTCTGGTTAGTTGTTTACGACCCGCAACGTCACGCGCCGGTTGGCCACGAGATCTGACAGGTTGATCGTGTCGTTCCCTTGGCGAAGCCTGTGGCCCACACGCGGCGCACCAACACGCAGAGGCAGGCCAGAAGATGGCATCACTTCGTCAATGCCGGTAATCCAGTAGCCGCCGCCTTCTGCAGAGGTGAGGGTGCCGCGTCCCAAAACCTCGCCCAGACCGGCTGCGAAGTCGTGCAGGTAGCTGCGCATCAGCACCAGCCGTCCATCGCGAGCCACAAAGCAATCGGCCACCGCACCGCCGGTCACGGAATGCGCCCATTCCAAGCAGATTTCCCGACCGTCGAACAGCATTTGTACGACGGTGCGGTCCTGCCGGTCCACGACTTGCAATATCGCATCCGCCGACGCGGGCGCTGCAAGGGCAACGAAAAGGGCGGCCAAAGCTGGCCGCCCCCAAACAGGCTGGATCACGGACGCTGACGGTCCTGAACAGCCGCACCAACTTCTTCTAAGTAGCGCAGCGCGCCCGGGTGGAATGGGATCGGCGTTGCAGCAACAGAGAATTCCAGCGTGGTGTCGTTGGCCGCCGGGTGGATGGCGATCAGGTCAGCGACGTTCTCATACATCGCCTTGGTGATGTTATAGGCGAGTTCCTCGTCCATATCTTCGTGCACGATCAGCACGTTGGGCGTGGAAATTGTCGGCACGCCGTCGGTCATGCCTTCATACAGGTCCGCCCGCAGGGTGTAGGGCGCAAAGACCGGCTGTGCTTCGACCGCTGCGGCGACCTCTGCATCTGTCATCCCGATCATCGCGATTTCGCGCGTGGTCGCAAGGTTCAGGATGGAACTGGTGGGCGGGCCCACGCTCCAGAAGCCCGCATCGATGTCGCCGTCGCGCAGCGCATCGGCGGTCTCATTGAAGTTCAGGCGCTGTTCGTCGAAATCGTCATAGGAGATGCCATTGGCTTCGAGCAGCGTCTGCGCGCTGACTTCGGTGCCCGACCCCGGCGCCCCGACCGACACGCGCTTGCCGCGCAGGTCGTCAAGGCTGGAAATGCCGCTATCGGCCAATGTCACGATCTGGACAGCGTTGGGGTAAATGGACGCCAACGCCCGCAATTCGCCGACCTGACGGCCTTCAAACGCGCCGGTGCCTGTATAGGCCCCATAAACCGTGTCGGCCAACGCAATGGCAATGTCGCTGTCGCCACGTGCGATCAGCGCCACGTTTTCAACCGAGGCACCGGTCACTTCCGCGCTGGCGGATGCGCCCTCTACATGGTTCGAGATCACTTCGGCAAGGCCGCCGCCGTAGGGGAAATAGGTGCCACCGGTGCCACCTGTTGCAATGGACATCTCTTGCGCGGCGACCGGGGCCGCAAGAAGCGCTGTCGCGGCCGCAAGGGCCGCTATACGAATTGTCATGGTATCCTCCCAAGGATATGCGTTTTTCTGTGGGACCTCATCGGGTCCAATACGAAGACTAACGGCGTAACTCGCCCCCGGCAAGTCATTCAGCCTTGAAACACCACTGGGTAAAGCGACGCGAGCAACAACGCGGCCATTGTAAAGTTAAACGCGCGCAGCCAGCTTGGGCGGGCCAGCAGACGGCGCAGGCTCAGCCCCAGTGCAGTCCAGATGACGGTGGTTAGCCACCCCACGCTCAGGAACCCCAACGCCACCCAGGCCACCGCGACAAGCTGTTGATCGGGCGCGTAAATGGCGACAGCCGCCAGCGACATGATCCAGGCCTTGGGGTTGACCCATTGAAATGCCGCTGCTTGCAAAAAGGTCAGCGGCCGCCCTTCTGCCTTGGCGCCCGACGGCGGCACAGCGGTTGCGATCTTCCAAGCCAGCCAAAGCATATACACGCTCGATACAATCTTGAGCGCCAGTTGCAGCGGCGGGTAACCGATGAACGCCCCCATCAACCCGATACCTACCAGAAAGACCATCAGTGCATGGCCCAAGGCAACGCCCGCCATATGCGGGATGGTGCGCCGAAAGCCGAAATTCACACCGCTGGCCAGCAGCATCACGTTATTCGGCCCCGGCGTGACAGAGGTCACGAACGCAAAGGTTACGAGGGCGACGAAAATCTCGAAGGTCATGGTGTCCTGTCCCTTTTCGCGCAACATACCCGTATCAATCTGCATTCGGATTGCAATTATCGCGCGTTTGACGGTATTTTCACAATTAATGAGCGACCTTGATGACAAATCCCACCAGATATTGCGTATTCTTCAGCGCGAGGGGCGCATCCCGAATCTGGAGCTTGCAGACCGCGTCGGGCTGTCCCCGTCGGCCTGCCTGCGCCGGGTGCAGGATATGGAACGCAAAGGCGTCATCACCGGCTACCGCGCGGTGGTGGACCCTGCCAAAACCGGCACCGGTTTTGTCGCGTATGTAACTGTGGGCCTGTCGCAGCACACCAAGGCCGCACAGGCCGAATTTGAAAGCCTGATGCGCGCCGCCCCGCAGGTCCGCGAATGTCACAACATCACCGGAACGGTCGAATACCTGTTGCGGGTCGAAGCGCGCGATCTGCCCGCCTACAAGCATTTCCATACCGAATATCTTGGGGCCTTTCCCTACCTGAACACGCTGACGACCATGGTTGTGATGGGATCACCGAAGGACGAGCGCGCCTAAGATTGCGCGTGCAAGACGGTTACAATTCCGTTATGCTGCGGCGCAGCAAAAGGGGCGGAACATGGCCAAGGGCAAGGTAATCACGATAGCGCAGCAAAAAGGCGGGTCAGGCAAGACCACGCTTGCGGTTAATCTGGGCGTCGCGCTGGCGCGTGCCGGACATTCGGTTGCGTTTCTGGACACCGATCCGCAAGGGTCTTTGGGCCGCTGGTTCATAACACGTCACGACGCCGGTCGCGCCGAGGGGATGGAGTTTTCGACCGCCTCGGCGTGGGGGGTCGGGTATGAGGTCGGCAAATTGCGCGATATGGCCGAATTCGTCATCATAGACACGCCGCCCAAGGCCGACGCCGACCTGCGGCCCGCCCTGCGCGCGGCCGATCTGGTGCTGGTTCCGATTGCGTCCAGCCATCTGGATCTATGGGCCACCGATGGCGTGCTGGACCTGGCCCGCCGCGAGGGGCGCGAGGTGCTGCTCGTTCTGAACCGCGCACGGGCGGGCACCAAGCTGGGGGCCGAGATGGTCGAGGCCGCCAAGGGCCTTTCCGCAGACCTGGCAGAGACACAGATCGCCAATCGCGTCGCCTATGCCGCCAGCTTGGGTGAAGGTTTGGGCGCGGCAGAGGGCGCGCCGAACCCGGCCTTGCGCGCCGAATTGGACGCGCTTTTGGCCGAAGTGATGGGCGCGCTGGAGAGCTGAGCGCCTCAGCTTGACGACCCGCGCCCGACGATGCGGTTGGCATGGCCCATTTTACGCCCCGCGCGGCGGTCGGGCTTGCCATACAGTTGCACGGCCACATCCCGCGTGGCCAGCAGAGCGGGCACGCGGTCCATATCGTCACCGATCAGGTTTTCCATGACAACATCGGTGTGGCGCGTGCCGTCCCCCAAAGGAAGGCCGGTTATCGCGCGAATATGCTGTTCAAACTGGTCAACCGTGCATCCATTCTGCGTCCAGTGTCCCGAATTATGCACACGCGGGGCGATTTCGTTCACGACCAGCCCTTGCGGGATGACGAACAATTCCACGCCCATAACGCCAACATACTCAAGCGCGTTCAGAATACGCCCGGCCAATAGCACCGCATCCGCCCGCTGCGACCCGGTCAGGTTTGCGGGAACCTTGGTGCGGCGCAGGATGCCGCTGTCGTGCAAGTTTTCGCCGGGGTCATACGCGGCGACAGAGCCATCAAGACCCCGCGCAGCAATAACCGACACCTCATGGCTGAAGGGCACAAGCCCTTCCAGAATTGCCTCTGCACCTGCCATGTCGGCCAAGGCTGCGGCGGCGTCATCCGGGGTATTCAACCGCACCTGCCCCTTGCCATCATACCCCATACGGCGGGTTTTCAGAATGGCGGGCGTGCCGATACTCTTGATCGCAGCCTCTAGGCTTGCCGCATCCGTGAACGGCGCAAAAGGCGCGGTGGTCAGCCCCAGATCGCGCAGGAACTGCTTTTCGGTCAGCCGATCTTGCGACGCGGCCAGCGCGCGACGGTCGGGACGAATTGGGCAGAGCGCCTCCAACACATCAAGCGTGTCCGTCGGAATGTTCTCGAACTCGAAGGTGATCACATCCACCGAGGCCGCGAACGCCTGCAAGGCTGTGGCGTCGTCCCACGCCGCCATTGTGACCCGCGCGCTGACATCGCCCGCAGGCGGGTTCGCGGCGGGATCATAGATGTGGCACCGGTAGCCAAGGCGTGACGCTGCAACCGACAGCATGCGCCCAAGCTGCCCGCCGCCCAGAATACCGATGGTTGCGCCTTGTGGCAGGGCTTTAGTCATCGCGCGGCTCCTGCGGGATAGAGTTCGACAAGGCAGCGCGCCACGCATCCAGCCGCGCCGCCAAATCCGAATCCTGCAACGCCAGAATGCCCGCCGCCATCAGGCCCGCATTGGCCGCGCCACCAATGGCCATGGTCGCCACAGGGTAGCCGCGCGGCATCTGAACGATTGAATACAGGCTGTCCACCCCCGCCAGCGCCTTGGTCTGGACCGGCACGCCGATCACCGGCACACGGGTTTTCGAGGCCATCATGCCGGGCAGATGCGCCGCCCCGCCCGCGCCTGCGATAATCACCTGCAAACCACGGCCAACGGCGTCGCGCCCGTAGTCCCAAAGCCGGTCGGGCGTGCGATGGGCAGACACGATGCGCGCCTCATAGGCGACGCCCAACTCGTCCAGAATAGCGGCGGCGTCCTTCATGGTGGGCCAGTCCGACTGGCTCCCCATGATAATCCCGACCTTGACCTGTGCCATAGAAACCCTCGCACCCTTGCTTTGCTGCCTTATACAAGGCGCGGTCACGGGCGCAATTCCTTCAGGCGATAATGTCGGGCGTCAATTCGTCTTCTATCCGCGCAATCTGGTCCTTCAGCGCCAGCTTTTCTTTCTTGAAACGCTGCACGGTCAGTTGCGTGTTGGGCCCTTGCGCCTGCAAGGCGGCAATCGCGTCATCCAGGTCGCGGTGCTTGCGCTTCAGCACTTCCAGCTTCAGGCGCAATACCTCTTCATGGGTCAGTTCATGGGGCGCGTTCATATCAAGACTACCGTGCTTTTCACAAAGACTATCCGGAATGCGCACGCGACAAAAGCCTTTGATGCCCGCGCTTGCAGAATGTTGGCGCCGTCCCCATATCTTGAGCATGGGGCCGCCGCATACGGGGCCCGCAGCACCGTCGCTTTGACTATAAGGACATGGCTGATGAGCAAACTCACCTTTCCCTCGCACCCGCTTTTGCTGGGGTTCGACCAGTTGGAGCGGCTGGTGGAGCGCACCGCGCGCAGCGGGGCAGACGGCTATCCGCCTTTCAACATAGAGGTGACAGGGGGCCATAGCTTTCGCATCACGCTTGCCTTGGCGGGCTTTCGCGAGCAGGATCTGTCAATCACGCTGGAAGGCCGCCAGCTTGTCGTGCGCGGCCAGCAAACCGACACCGACGCCGAAAACCGCGTGTTTCTGCACCGGGGTATCGCCGCTCGGCAGTTCCAGCGGGTGTTCGCCTTGGGCGACGGGGTTGATGTAGCCCGTGCCGCGCTAAGTGATGGTCTGTTGCACATCGACCTGAAACGCCACGAGCCGGAGGAAACCGTCCAGACCATCCGCATTGACCGCAATTGAGGGAAGGCCACATGAACACCAAGTTTCCAAATCTGAACAGCACCAAACCGATAGCCTATGTGCGCCCCGTGCAGGTCAGCGACCTGCCCGACGATGTGCGCGACCAACTGGATGGCGTGACGCAAATGTATGCCATCCATCATGAAGAGGGCGATCAGCTTGCGCTGGTGTCTGACCGCACAATGGCCTTTGTCATGGCGCGCCAAAACGATTTCGAACCTGTCAGCGTGCACTGACCGCGCAGGACACTGCGTTAGTCCAACTCTCGCGGGACAATGAAATCGACACCGCGTGCAGTTCCGAATTCGATCTCTGTCCATGCGGCGTGATCGAATTCCGCAACCAGCGTGGCGCAGGTGGGAAAGCCTGCGAACCCCGGATGCGGCATCGGGTTCGGCAATAGCCGTGCCGCGAATTCGGCAATACCGGGGTTATGGCCAATAAGCATCACCGATGGGGCCGTGGCATGCCGCAAGCGCGCCAGCAAAACCTCTGGCCCTGCCAAGTATAAATATCGGTCGAACGCAGCCTCCGGCGCGTTTGGCAACATCTCCGCGATACATTGCCAAGTCTGACGCGTGCGTGTGGCATCCGACACCAACGCCTGCTGCGGGATATAACCCTTGTCCGCCAGCCAGCGCCCGATGCGCGGTGCAGCACCCTGCCCCCGCGCACTCAGCGGTCGGGAATGGTCGCTGTCGAGCGGATTGTCCCAGTCGGATTTCGCGTGGCGGGTCAGGATCAGGCGCAATGTCATCGATGAAAATGCCTCATATGGAATTCGGATTGTGCCGGATCGCGACCGAAGCTTTGCGACACGGGGCAGACACGGCGCACGGCACAGCCCTTGGACATGCAATCTTGCCCCGCATCGGTATCAAGATACGCATGGCATGCGGCGGTATCATACCCTGCGGGCGTCAACGCGCCCACGGGGCAGGCCGTGGCGCAAGGCTGGGCGCAGGCGTCACAAGGTTTGGCGATATTTGGCAAGGCGTCCAGTTCAGGTGCCAGCCCCAACGCACCACGATAGGACGCCCAAAGACCGGCACGCGCGCCGACCAAAAACTGCACGGGCGAGGACCAGACACGCCCGGACGCCAAGGCCCAAGTGTAGAACGGGTGCGGAGGCTGCGTCCCGAATGGGAACAGCGGTTGCGCACCCAAATCAGCGGCCAAGGCGCCGATCACACGGGTCGACCAACGGTCCATCGGGTCGGGCTGGCCATCGCGGTATTCGGCGCTTTGAGTGAATTTCGGCCAGAAGGCTGGTTCATCCGGCGCAAGCAACACGACGCTTCGCATACCGTCGGGCATTGGCGCGGCCCCGTCGGTAACAAGCCCCGCAACCTCTAGCCCCTGCACGCGGGCGGCGTTGCGAATTGCTGCCAACCCCGCCACGCGCCCTTAGCCCTGCGGCTGCACAAGCGGTGCAGTGTCGCGGATGATACTGCCAGCCCCGTGGTCGGTGAACAGCTCCAGCAGGCAGGCATTGGGCGCGCGCCCGTCCAGAATGACCACCGCGCGCACCCCGCCCGCAATCGCGGCCAGCGCGGTTTCGGTTTTCGGAATCATTCCGCCTGCGATCACGCCCTTGTTGGTCAGGTCTTGCACATGGTCGGGCGAAAGCTGCGTGACGACATCGCCGTTTTCGTCTTTCACACCCGCCGTATCGGTCAGCAATAGCAGGCGGTCAGCCTTCAGCGCGGCGGCAATCGCGCCCGCGGCGGTGTCACCGTTGATGTTGTAGGTTTCGCCCTCTCGGCCCATGCCAAGGGGCGCGATAACTGGGATAAACCCGCCGGTAAACAGGTGTTGCAACAGATCGGTGTCAATCTCGACAGGGCGGCCGACAAGGCCCAGTTCGGGATCATCGGCTTCGCATGTGACCATGCCGCCATCCTTGCCCGACAGGCCCACGGCCCGCCCGCCTTCGTCTTGAATGGCCTGCACGATGCGCTTGTTCACCAGCCCGGACAGCACCATCTCGACCACCTGCATGGTCGCGGCATCGGTCACGCGCTTGCCGCGCACGAAATCGGACTGGATGTTCAGTTTGCCCAGCATCTCGTTAATCATCGGGCCGCCGCCATGCACAATGACAGGGTTCACGCCCACCTGCCGCATCAGCACGATATCGCGCGCGAAGCTGGCCATTTCCTCGGCGTCGCCCATGGCGTGGCCGCCGAACTTGATGACCACAATCGCGCCAGCATAGCGTTGCAGATAGGGCAGCGCCTCTGACAGGGTGCGGGCGGTGGCGAACCAATCTTGGGACATGGGCTTTTGCTTCTTCATCAGGTCAGGCCAGCGATAATCGCGCGCAGGTTGGCGATACCGTCGCCGGTCTCGGACGAGGTGACAACCAATTCCGGATAGGCGGCGGCGTGTTTGGACAGCTTCTCGCGCACCTGCGCCAGTGTTTTCTCGCGGGCGCTCGCGCCAATCTTGTCGGCCTTGGTCAGCACCACCTGAAAGGTCACGGCAGAAGTGTCGAGCATGCGCATGATCTCTGCGTCCACCTCTTTCACGCCATGGCGCATGTCGACCAAAAGGAAGGCGCGGCGCAGCGTGGCACGACCGGACAGATAGGCTTTCAGCAAGCGTTGCCACTTTTCGACAACCGGGACGGGTGCCTTGGCAAAGCCGTAGCCCGGCAGGTCGACCAGGTAATGGCTGTCGCCCGCGGTGAAGAAGTTGATCTCTTGCGTCCGCCCCGGCGTGTTGGAGGTGCGGGCAATCGCCCGCCGCCCGGTCAGCGCATTGATAAGGCTGGATTTACCGACATTCGAGCGGCCGGCAAAACACACCTCCATCCGGTCGGCGGGCGGAAGGCCGTCCATCGCGACCACACCTTTTATGAAATCCGCCTGGCCGGTCAGCAGTTTGCGACCGGCCTCGACGCTGTGTTCATCGGCCTCTGGGGCCAGGGGGAAGGGAAGTGTGCTCATGCGGCAAGCTCCACCACATCGCCCGTCTGGATCGGGCCGGATTGTATAACGGTGGCGTAAACGCCGAAATTGGTATCGCCGCGCGCGCGCTCCAGCGCGGCAAGCGTGTCGTGATCAATCTGCCCGGTGGCACAATCGACCATAGTCGCGCGACAACGGCCAATCGGCTCCACCACGCGCAGCCGCGCGGCCCCGATGGTCAGATCGCGCCCGATCAGGTCACATTCGGCCCAAGGCTCGATCCCGTCCAGCCACAGGTTCGCGCGCCAGCGGTCCAACCCCAGATCGGCCCCAAGCTGTGCGCCAAGCGCCGCATTCGACGCAAGGTTCAGGATGGACACCGATTCGAAATCGGTATCGGTCATGCCGCGCCCGGCTTTGACCAGCTTGGCCGGACCCGCACGGCCCACCGAATGAAGCGGGCGCAGCCAGTCCAGCAATGCGGCCTCGCCGGCTTGCGTGTCAGGGTCAATGGTCAAGGGCGCAAGGTCGGGATGTGTCAGGGTCAGGGTAGACCCGTCCCAGACCGACCGGATGGCTTGCAGCCCCGGGACCTTGGCCCCGCGCGTGAAATTCATGCACGGGTTCCAGCCTGGCATCAGCATCGCCGCATCATGCGCGACGGCCCAATGCCGATCCAGCGGCAGACAGCGCCCCTCGGTCAGGTCCACCTTGGCCAAGGCTTCGCGCCCATGGGCCTTGATGGGATGGCGGAAGATATGCGCCAGCCGCCACCCCATGCCGCTAGCTCTTCTTCTTTTTCACGCCGATATTGCCAAGCAGATCGGGTCGGGCCCCATGCATGGACATGATCGAGTATTGCTGGATGAACGTGATCGTGTTGTTGGCGATCCAGTAGAGCACAAGACCAGACGCGAACCAGCCCAGCATGAACATGAAAATCCACGGCATCCATGTCATGACCATTTGCTGGATCGGCTCTGTCGGCGCGGGGTTCAGGCGCATTTGCAGGAACATCGACACGCCAAGGCAGATCGGCAGGATACCGATAAAGACCAGCGACAAAATACTGTCGGGCGGCGGTGCGGCCCAAGGCAGTACACCGAACAGGTTGAAAATAGAGGTCGGATCGGGTGCGGACAGATCGTTGAACACGCCGAACCATTCTGCATGACGCAGGTCGATGGTGACGAAAATCACCTTGTAGAGCGAGAAGAAGATCGGGATCTGCAACAGGATCGGCAAGCAGCCTGCCGCCGGATTGACCTTTTTTTCCTTGTAAAGCTTCATCATCTCTTGCTGAAGCTTCTGGCGGTCGTCGCCTGCGCGTTCCTTCAGCGCCATCATTTCGGGCTGAAGTTCCTTCATCCGCGCCATGCTGACATAGGATTTCCACGCCAACGGCAGCAGGACGGCCTTGATCAGCAGCGTCAGCGCAACAATGGACCACCCCATATTGCCGATCAAACCTTCGATGAAATAGAGCGTGGCGAAAATCGGTTTGGTCAGGAAAAAGAACCAGCCCCAGTCGATTGCGTCGATGAACCGTTCGATCCCCAACTCTGACTCGTAGGTGCGCAGGGTGGTCCATTCCTTGGCCCCGGCGAACAGCATGGTCTGCGCTTCTGCGCTTTCGCCCGGACCGATTGCGACGGTCGGCAGATCGGCACGGGTCTGGTACACATCGCGGGCCGGAATGTAGCGGGATACGGCGGTAAACGACTCTCCCGGAATGGGAATGATGGTCGCCATCCAGTATTTGTCGGCAATGCCCAGCCAACCGTTTTCCTGCACCTCGACGACGCGCGCATGGGTGGCCTCGCGATCATCCACACGGAAATCGCGCACGTTGCCATAGCTTTCTTCGGTCAAGGTGCCGTCAGCGACCTCGACAAAGCCTTCGTGGCTGATGAAGAAATTCTCCAGATCGGCGGGTTCGCCATGCCGCGACAACAGGCTGTAGGGGGCCATGCGCGCGGTATCGGTGCCGGTGTTCTCGACCGCTTGGGTGATGGTGAACATATAGTTCTCATCCACCTCGAACGTGCGGCTGAAGCGCAGGCCTGCGCCGTTTTCCCATGCGATGGTGACGGGGCTACCGGGCGCCAGCGCGCTGCCATCGACCACTTGCCAAGGCGTGTTGGCCCCCGGCACGTCGTCCCATGTCATGTCGCGGCCCGGCCGCCAGCCTTGCAGGGCATAAAACGCTTCGTTCCGGCCCTCTGGCGTTAGCAGATGGACAATGTCGGAGCCCGGATCGGTTGTCTCGAAATAATCCTTCATGGACAGATCGTCGATCCGCCCGCCCAACATGTTGATGGAGCCCTTCAGGCGCGGGGTCTCAATCGCGACGCGGGGCAATTCTTCGGCCACAGGTGCGTCGGCCTCTGCCATGGTCTGCGCACCTTCGGCTGGCGGCAGGCTCAGTTCCGCCGCCTCCTCGTCCGAGATCGCGACGGGTTCGGGCGGCGGAAACATGTACATCCAGCCGACAAGAACCAGCAAGGATAGCGCGAATGCCATTAGAAGATTGCGATTCTGATCGTCCATCGAAGGGGCGTTCCTGTCATTGCGGCTGTCGCGCCCGGTTCAACAGAAGGGGCGGGCAAAGGTCAAGCGGTTTTCCCGTGTATGCGGCGTCACATCCGGGTCAGGTCGGGTCGTCTTGCGGGGCGATTTCCCGCGCAAGGGCCAGAAAATCGAACAGTTCGGGGTCCGGCATATGCGATGGGCGCACGTTCATGAGCGCGCGGAACATCGTGTTGCGCCGTCCGGGAGTGCGCTTTTCCCACTCGTTCAGCAGCGCCTTGACCTGCATCCGCTGCAACCCGTCTTGGCTGCCACACAGGTCACACGGGATGATCGGGTAGTCCATCGCACGGGCGAAACGGTCGCAATCGTCCTCGGCCACGAAGGCGAGCGGGCGATATAGGAACAGATCGCCCTCCTCGTTTACCAGTTTGGGCGGCATCGTCGCCACGCGCCCGCCGTGAAACAGGTTCATAAAGAACGTCTCCAGCAGGTCATCGCGGTGATGGCCCAGCACGATGGCGCTGCACCCTTCTTCGCGCGCGACGCGATACAGGTTACCGCGCCGCAAGCGCGAACACAGCGCGCAATAGGTGCGACCGGCGGGCACCTTGTCCATCACGATGGAATAGGTGTCTTGATACTCGATGCGGTGGGGCACCTGCATTTTTGTCAGGAACTCTGGCAAAACGGTCGCCGGGAACCCCGGCTGGCCTTGATCCAGATTGCAGGCCAGCAGCTCGACCGGCAACAGCCCGCGCCATTGCAATTCCACCAGTGCCGCCAGCAGGGTGTAGCTGTCCTTGCCGCCCGACAGGCAGACCAGCCAACGCGCACCCGGCTCAATCATGCCGTATTGGTCGATCGCCGCACGGGTTTCGCGGATGATGCGCTTGCGCAGCTTGCGAAACTCTGTGCTATCGGGCGCGTTCTGCAGCAGCGGCGGCAGGTCGGTATCGTCGAACATGTCAGTCCTTTCCGTGCGTGCACGCATCATGGGCCGGGTCGGCCCCCGGCACCGGGTCATAGCCGGAACTGCCCAAGGGCTGACACCGACCAAGACGGCGGATGGTCAGCCATGTACCCTTTATTGCGCCATGACGTTCCAACGCTTCCATCGCATAGGCAGAGCATGTCGGCTGGAATCGGCAGCCATGGCCGACCCATGGGCTGAACACCAGGCGGTAAAACCGGATGGGAAGCGAGACGATCCATGCCAGCGGCGTCATGGCTTGCCTCCATGCAGCTTGCCCAGCGCGCGTTCCAGATCGTCGACCATGGCCGCGAAATCGTGGCTGACGGTCGCACCGGGGCGACCGACTAGAACATAATCCCAACCGGGGCGGCCATGCTGCGCCATCACCTGCCGCGCCATGGCGCGCAAGCGCCGCTTGGCACGGTTGCGCGTGACGGCATTCCCGACCTTCTTGGAACAGGTATAGCCCACGCGGATCAAGGCCGCGTCGTCACGCGAGCGCGCTTGCAACAAGAATGCCGGGCACGGCGCGCGCTTGGCCTTGGCGGCGCGCAGGAAATCGGAGCGCTGTTTCAGGGTTTCCACAGTCACACATGACGAAACCGGGCCAGACTTGGGCGAGGCGTCGTCCCCCACCCTGTCTGAACCCGGCGCATTCATGTTGTCACCCATGGCACGGCCCGAACCGGGCCGGACGGCTTAGGCCGTCAGCTTCTTGCGGCCCATGCGGCGGCGCGCGTTGATGATCTTGCGGCCCGCCTTGGTGGCCATGCGCGCGCGGAACCCGTGACGGTGCTTGCGAACCAGATTGCTGGGCTGAAATGTGCGTTTCATCGCTTGGCGTCCTTGTCAGTATGATACAGTCGTTATGGCACGCGTTTTCCCTACCGGAATCGGCGTCCAATCAATCTCAGATGCGCAAGTTACAAGGCCAGCCCCGCCAAGTCAATTCGGAAAACCGGGTTCAGCGCGGCAATCGGTGCGGAATTGAAACAATCGGCCCGATACGGTCACGCACGGTAAACCAAGCGTGATAGGCCTGTCACATCCGCAACGCATGCGGCATTCAGGACGAAGTGCAGCCTGTAACCTGAACCGAAGGAGTCCTCTGTGACCATACCCGACCCCAAACCGTCAGCATGGCGGGCAAGGCTGCCGCTGATCGCGCTGGTGGTGGTGGCCGCCATCGGCGCCTTCGCGCTGCGCGACTACCTGAGCTTTGATGCCCTGCGCGACAACCGAGAGGCGCTTCTGGCCTTCCGCGACGCCAATTATGCGCTGACTGCGCTGGCCTTTGTCGCAGCCTATATCGCAATCGTCGCGTTTTCCTTGCCCGGTGCGACGCCCGCCACCCTGACCGGCGGCTTTCTGTTCGGCCTGTTTCCGGGCGCGTTGTTCAACATCCTTGGCGCAACCATTGGCGCGGTGCTGATCTTTCTGGCCGTGCGCACGGGCTTGGGCAAAGGGCTGGCCGAAAAGATCGACGCCAGCGACGGGCGGGTGAAACGCATGACCCAAGCCATCCGCGACAACGGCGCGTCGGTCCTGTTTTCCATGCGTCTGGTGCCGGTGCTGCCATTCTTCGTGGCAAATGTCATCCCCGCGCTGATCGGGGTGCGCACATCCGTTTTCGCGGCGACCACATTCTTCGGCATCATCCCCGGCGGGATAATCTACACGTGGGTCGGCGTGGGCCTTGGGGAAGTGTTCGCGCGCGGCGAAACCCCCAACCTGGGCATTATATTCGAGCCCCATATCATTGGCCCGTTGCTGGGGCTGGCGGCCCTGTCCTTTCTGCCCACCATAGTCAAATCCATCCGCAAGGAGCGTAAAGCATGAGCACGATCAAAACGGATATCTGCGTTATCGGTGGTGGCTCTGGCGGGTTGTCGGTGGCGGCAGGGGCAGTGCAGATGGGCGCGCGTGTGGTGCTGATCGAAGGTCACAAGATGGGCGGCGACTGCCTGAACTATGGCTGCGTGCCCTCCAAGGCGCTGCTGGCGCAGGCGCGCGACGCAAAGGCGCGGGGGGGCACACCCTCGCCCGCCGATTTCACCAATGCCATGGCGCATGTGAAAGCGACCATCGCCACGATCGAGCCACATGATTCGGTCGAACGGTTTGAAGGGCTGGGTGTGCAGGTGCTGCAAGGCTACGGGCGCTTCACCGGCCCCGATACGGTCGAGGTGAATGGCACCAAGGTTACGGCACGCCGCTTCGTCATCTCCACGGGCTCTGCCCCGTTCGTGCCCCCCATAGAGGGGATAGAGACGATCCCCTACATGACGAATGAAACGATTTTCGACCAACAGGCGCGCCCCGGCCATTTGCTGGTCATCGGCGGTGGTCCCATCGGGCTGGAAATGGCGCTGGCACACAAACGGCTTGGGTCAGAGGTCACTGTGATCGAGGGCGCAAAGGCCATGGGCCGAGACGACCCAGAGGCCGCCGAGATCGTGCTGGCCAGCCTGCGCGCCGAAGGGATCGACATTGTTGAGGGCGCACAGGTCGAAAAGCTGTCCGGCCGCGCGGGCGCCATAGAGGTGCAGGTCAAGGGCGGCACGATTTTCACCGGCACGCATCTGCTGGTCGCTGTGGGGCGCAAACCCAATCTGGACAAGCTGGATCTGGACCGCGCGGGTGTGAAAACCGACCGTGGCGGGGTCAAGGTTGGCATGGACCTGCGCAGCACCAACAAACGCGTCTATGCCATTGGCGATGTGGCCGGCAAAGGGCAGTTCACACATCTGGCGGGGTATCAGGCGGGGATCATCATCCGTGCCATGCTGTTTGGCCTGCCCGCCAAATCGCGCGCCGACCATATACCGCATGTCACCTATACCGACCCGGAACTGGCCCATGTCGGCCTGTCAGAGTCGGATGCGCGCAAGGAATACGGCATCAAACTGTCGGTCCACAAGGTGGGCTATGACCAGATAGACCGCGCGCAGGCCGAGGGCGCGACAACGGGCTTTCTGAAGCTGATGGTCGCAAACGGCCGCCCCGTTGGCTGCACCATCGTGGGTAAACAGGCGGGCGAATTGATTGCCCCCTACGCGCTGGCGATTGCCAATAATCTGAAGCTGTCGGCCATCGCGAATACGGTTCTGCCCTACCCGACATTGGCGGAAATCGGCAAACGCGGCGCTGGGGCCTATTTCTCTGTCAAACTGTTTGATAACCCTACTGTGAAGCGCGTGGTGCGGCTGGTGCAGAAATGGCTGCCCTGACCCGGCCCGCGGGCACAACGGGCGGACATGTTTGCAAACAGTCTATCAGGACGGTTCTTGTGGTTGGTTGTCATCTTCGTGATGGTGGCCGAGGTGCTGATTTTCGGCCCCTCGGTCGCGCGCTACCGTGCCGACTACCTGGAAGCGCGGCTGGAGCGGTCACAGATCGCTTCGCTGGCGCTTCTCGCCTCTGACGGCTCTATCGCGGGCGAGCTGGCCGCAGAACTGCTGGACAATGCCGGAGTGTTCAACGTGGTGCTGCGCCGCGACGAGGTGCGCGAACTGGTTCTGGCCTCGCCCCTGCCCGGCCCGGTGGATGCGAGCTACGACTTACGGGATGCCAACCTGCTGGGCCTGACACGCGATGCGTTGCAGGAAATGGCGCGGTCCGAACCACGCATCATCCGCATTATCGGCAACCCCGTGCAGCGCGGTGGATTGTTGATCGAGATCACGCTCGACACGGCGCAATTGCAACGCGAATTGTGGGAATACAGCGCGCGCATTCTGGCTTTGTCGCTGGCAATTTCGGTGTTCACGGCGCTGTTGCTTTACCTATCGGTGCGCATCTTTGTCGTTGCCCCGATGAGCAGGGTCATCCGGTCGATGTCGGACTATGCCGAGGCCCCGCAGGACGCGACTCGTATCATCACACCGCAATCCAACATCGCAGAATTGCGGCAAGCAGAGGATGCCCTGCAAAAGCTGCAGAATGACCTGACCGGGCTGCTGCGCCAGAAAGAACGGCTGGCCCAGCTTGGCGGGTCGGTTGCGCGGATCAGCCATGATTTGCGCAACATGCTGACCACCGCGTCCATGCTCGCCGACCGGATAGAGATGAGCGAAGATCCAAGCGTGAAACGCGCCGCACCCAAGCTGGTAGGGTCGCTGTCGCGGGCGATCAACCTGTGCGAATCGACCTTGGCCTTTGGCAAGGCGGAGGAACCACCGCCCCGTCTGGAACGCCTGCGTCTTGCCCCGCTGGTCGAAGACGTGATCGAAAGCGAGAAACTCGCCACCGACACGACCGCCACCATCACCTTTGTCACTGATGTCAGCCCGACGCTGCACCTGCGCGCCGACAGCGAACAACTTTTCCGTGTGCTGGGCAACCTTGTGCGCAATGCGCGCCAAGCGCTGGAAGCCACGCGTAAGCCCGGCGTGATAGAGTTGACCGCAACCGAGACCGTGGACGAGGGTCAATCCGGCGTCGCGATCCGCATCGGAGATAGCGGGCCGGGCCTGCCACCCAAGGCGCGCGACCACCTGTTCGAGGCCTTTCAGGGCGGTGTGCGCAAGGGCGGCGTCGGTCTGGGGCTGGCGATCGCGGCAGAGCTGGTGCGCGGCCATGGCGGGCGGCTGGAGCTTGTCCGCTCTGACGGCGATGGCACCGAATTCCGTATCTGGCTGCCGGAAAACACGTGACAGGTTTTTGACGAAAACCCGCAAAAACACCGCCGCCCCCCCCTTGCAAACCCTTTGGCGGGGCGATAATCACGCCCCAACGCACCCGTAGCTCAGCTGGATAGAGCACCTGACTACGAATCAGGGGGTCAGAGGTTCGAATCCTTTCGGGTGCGCCATTTTCCTTTTTATGCGACACGCTCGCCACGCACCCAAACTGCTTGCAGCAGTGGTGTTGGGCCCTTCGTTCGGACGCGCAACAGGTCGGCATGCAAACCGATGTTCAGCGCGCCCCGGTCTTGCATGTCTGCCGCGCGGGCCGGTGCTGCCGAGACTGTCGCCAATCCGGCAGCCAAATTGCCCCAAATCTGTCCCAAAAGGATGGCCGACTGCAACAGCGCGGCAGGCACATAGTCCGAAGAGACAATATCCAGCAGGCCCGCCTGCGCCAGATCACCCGCCGCGACATTTCCCGAATGCGACCCGCCGCGCACAAGGTTCGGCGCGCCCATCATCACGGCGATCCCGTGTGCATGACAGGCGCGTGCTGCATCCAGCGTGGTGGGGAACTCTGCCAGCCGCACCCCATGCTCGGCAGACGTATCGACATGCGCCTTGGTCGTATCGTCATGGCTGGCTAGCACCGCGCCATAGCGCCGCGCCGCCTGCACCACGGCGTGTTCATGCCCCACGCGCACTCGCTCACCCAGCGCTTTCTGCCGGGCGACATGGTCTTCGAACTCTGCATCCGTCATGCCGTGTTTGCCGCGCATATAGACCCGCAGTTGCGCAAGGTCGGAAAACTGGCGCTGCCCAGGAGTGTGGTCCATCAGGCTGACAATGCCCACGCGGTCCTCTGCGCCGAATTCATCCAGCTCTTCAATCAGAGTCTCAGAGCAGACCTCCGCCCGCAGATGCAGGAAATGGCTGATCTTCAGCGCCCCGGCAGCGCGCATTTGCAACAACTCATGCGCCAGATCGCGCGCATATCGTCCGCGTCCGCGCCGGTCTTGCCCGGTCAGCGACCCAAGCCGCAGGGCATCGAACACGGTGGTGATGCCGCAGCTTGCCAATTCGCGGTCATGGGCCACGACGGCGGCGGCATGCGGCCAATCCACGCCGGGACGCGGGGCAAGATGGCGTTCCAGATTGTCGGTGTGCAACTCGATCAGGCCGGGGCACAGGATATCCCTCGCGAAATCGACCGCGCCGGGCACGGCAGACGCACCCGGATCAATCGCGGCAATCCGCCCGTCCCGTATCAGCACCGATCCGTGCATCACCTCGTCGGGCAGGACCACTTGGGCATTGGACAAGACAAGTTCTGTCATTTGCGACCTTCTGTCAGTAGGATACAGATTGGCGTCATGCGACTGTCACGCAGTCATGGCACGACAACGGCAGTTCATGGATAGGACCACCGCCATGCCCGACGCTTACACCCGATACGCGGTTTTCTACGCGCCACCCGTGGGCAGCGAATTCGCCATAGCAGGCGCGCGGTGGCTGGGTTGGGACGTGGCCGATGGCCGCGCACTGCCCCATCCGGATCTGGGTCTGGATCTGGCAACGGTTACGCAAACACCCCGCAAATACGGGCTGCACGGCACGCTCAAACCGCCGATGCGGCTGGCCACACCGCCCGAAACCTTTCTCGACGCGGTCGAGACCTTCGCCCAGTCGCGCCCAGCCGTCGATCTGGGGCAATTGCGTCTGCGCATGCTGGGGGCTTTTCTGGCCATTGTTCCCAACCCGCAGCCCGCGGCGCTTGGCGATCTGGCAGCAGAAGTCGTGCGCTCTCTGGACCCGTTTCGCGCGCCCCTGTCGCAAGCAGACATGGACCGGCGCCGTGCAGCGGGGCTGAGCGCGCGCCAAGATGCGCTGCTGGTGCAATGGGGCTATCCCTATGTGATGGAAGAGTTCCGCTTCCACGTCACGCTCAGCGGCCAGCTGGACCCGGCGTCGATGCGCGACGTGTTTCGCGCCGCCGACGCATGGTTCGGGCCGGTGCTGGCAGAGCATCACAGCCTGTCGGAACTGGCGGTATTCGGCGAAGATGCGGATGGGCGTTTCCATCTGCTCAGGCGCTTTGCGCTGACAGGTTGAGCGCGCGCAACATCTGTTCCAGCGCCGCATCGACCGTGCCGTCATTCCGGATCAGAACTGCGCCGTCGGGCAGATCGGTCCCGACCCGCTTCAGCCTTGCGGCAATCTCGCGCGCGGATTCGCGTCCGCGCGCGCGCAACCGTGCAGCCAGCACCTCTGGCGCGGCGGTGATCATCAAGATCTGCGCCTCCGGGTAGCGCGCGCGGATTGCGGGCAGCGCACGGCGTGACCCGTTGAACACCACCATCCGCCCCGCCAAAAGTTCCGTGTCGATGCTGGCCGGAATTGCATAGCGCAACCCGTGCGCGGCCCAGTGCACCGCGTATTGCCCCAAGGCAAGGCGTGCGTCGAACAGCGCCTCGCTGACCGCGTCGTGATCCTCTCCAACTGCGCCCGCCGCACGGGTGATGACGCGGCGCGCGACCACAACATCGGGGCAGGCGTCTGCCAGCGCGGCGATCAGCGTGTCTTTGCCGACGCCGGACGGACCGACCACGACAACAAGCTGGCCCGCGCTCATGCCGCCCGCTCCTTGGGCGCGAAGCCCTGCACATCCACCTCGCGGTCACATACTGCCGCGCGCGCATCGGCATCATGGAAGATGCCCAGTATCGCGGCGCCACGGCGCTTGGCGTCGGTGATCAAATCCAGGACAATGGCGCGGTTTGCAGCATCCAGACTCGCTGTCGGCTCATCCAGCAACATTGCGGGCCAGGGATGGATAAATCCGCGTGCGATATTCACCCGCTGCTGCTCGCCGCCGGAAAAGGTCGTGGGCGACAACCCCCACAACCGTTGCGGAATGTTAAGCTTGGCCAGCATCGCTCCGGCCTGAAGGCGCGCCTCGGCCTCCTCCATCCCTTGCACCAGCAACGGCTCGGCCACAACATCCAGCGCGGGCACACGCGGAATAACCCGCAGGAACTGGCTGACATACCCAAGCCGGTCGCGGCGCAGCGCCAGAACGTCGCGCGGGGCGGCATTGCGCAATTCGACCCCATCCACACGGATTGACCCGGCATCACAACGGTAATTGCCCCAGATCATCCGCATCAGGGTCGACTTTCCAACTCCAGAGGCTCCGGTCAGCGCCACGCATTCGCCCGGCCCGACCCGCAGGCTGGCACCTTCCATGACCGGCAGCACCGTGCCGCCCTGATTGTGCAGCACGAACTGTTTGCCCGCATCCCTGACCTCTATCATGCCTCTTTGTCCTTCATCTTGCCCCAAATACTCACGACACGCGGCTGGCCACGGCCAATTTGGTCACACATGCAGCACCGAACTGACCAGAAGCTGCGTATACCCGTGTTGCGGGTCGTCCAGCACCTGGTCCGTCAGGCCCTCTTCCACCACATGGCCGTCCTTCATCACCATCAGCCGGTCCGCAAGCAGGCGCACCACGGACAGATCATGCGTCACGATCACCACAGACAGGCCCAGTCGCCGCACCAATCCGCGCAACAGGTCCAGCAGGCGCGCCTGTACGCTGACATCCAGCCCCCCCGTGGGTTCGTCCATGAACACCAACCGTGGCCCCGTCACCAGATTGCGCGCGATCTGAACACGCTGCTGCATGCCGCCGCTGAACGTACTGGGGCGGTCATCCATCCGGGCGGTATCGATTTCCACGCGGGTCAGCCAATCGGCGGCCTGCGCGCGAATGTCGCCGTAGTGGCGCGCGCCCACGGCCATCAGCCGCTCGCCGACATTGCCGCCTGCACTGACGCCCATGCGCAGCCCGTCGCGCGGGTTCTGGTGGACAAAGGCCCAGTCTGTGCGCGCCAGCCAGCGGCGTTCCGGCTCTGACATCGTCAGCGTGTCGCGCGGGCCATGCGCCCGAGTGTCAAGGATGACGCGGCCTGTATCGGGCGCAAGATGTCCGGCAAGGCAGTTCAGAAGCGTCGACTTGCCCGATCCGCTCTCGCCGACAATACCCAT
Source organism: Roseinatronobacter ekhonensis (assembly GCF_900499075.1). Taxonomy (GTDB): domain Bacteria; phylum Pseudomonadota; class Alphaproteobacteria; order Rhodobacterales; family Rhodobacteraceae; genus Roseinatronobacter; species Roseinatronobacter ekhonensis. The sequence goes on from NZ_UIHC01000011.1 coordinate 63,013, forward strand.
CACCTCGCCGGGCCATAAGGTGAAATCCACATCGGCGCAGCCAATATGCGCACCGTAGCGTTTGCTCAGGCCCTCGACCTGCAACAAGGGGGTCATGCGTTTGCCTCCATCTGCGCGGCGCGCGTCGCGCAGTAATCGGTGTCCGAGCAGACGAACATGCGCCCGCCGCTGTCGTCGGTGATCACTTCATCCAGATAGCTGTCCTGCGCGCCGCATATCGCGCAATCATGGCCTGCGGCTTTTGACGGGGTGAAGGGATAATCCTCGAAGTCGAGGCTTTCGACCCGCGTGAAAGGCGGCAGCGCGTAGATGCGGCATTCCCGTCCCGCGCCGAAAAGCTGCAAGGCCGGCGACATGTTCAGCTTCGGATTGTCGAATTTCGGAATGGGCGACGGGTCCATCACATATCGCCCCTCGACCTTGACGGGGTAGGCATAGGCGCGCGCGATTTCGCCATGGCGGGCAATGTCCTCGTATAGGCGTACCTGCATCAACCCGTAATCTTCCAGCGCGTGCATGGTGCGGGTCTCGGTCTCGCGCGGTTCCAGAAAGCGCAGGGGTTCGGGGATCGGCACCTGAAAGACAAGGATCTGCCCCGCCACCAGCGGAGCTTCGGGTATGCGGTGGCGCGTCTGGATCACACTGGCATCTGCCGTCGACTCGGTCGTGGCCACACCCGCGACCTTTTCGAAAAAGCTACGGATGGACACGGCGTTGGTGGTGTCATCCGCCCCTTGGTCGATCACTTTCAAACTGTCCTCGGGCACAAGGCACGCGGCTGTCACCTGCACGCCGCCGGTGCCCCAGCCATAGGGCATCGGCATTTCACGGCTGGAAAACGGCACCTGGTAGCCGGGGATCGCGACAGCCTTCAGCAGGGCGCGCCGGATCATGCGTTTGGTCGCCTCGTCCAGATAGGCGAAATTATACTCGGTCATGGGCTTACCTGTCGGCAAATTGGTGCAACCGCGCGCTCTTGTGGCGCGGGGTGGGCGGGTGGGCGCGCCGCAAGAGCGCGCATGCAAGTCATTCCGCGGCCTCTGGCAAAGCATCCGCGCCCGCCGCGCGCCGCAGCTTGCGCACCAGTTCCAGCTCGGCCTGAAAATCGACGTAATGCGGCAGCTTGATATGCTCCAGAAATCCGCTCGACTGGATGTTGTCGCAATGTGACAGCACGAATTCTGCGTCCTGCGCAGGCGCGCCCGACATATCCTCGCCCAGTTCTTGCGCACGCAAGGCGCGGTCCACAAGCGCCATGGAAATCGCCTTGCGTTCGGACTGGCCGAACACCAGCCCATAGCCGCGCGTAAACTGGGCTGGCGCGGTTTTCGACCCCTGAAACTGGTTGACGCTTTCACATTCGGTCAGGACGATCTCGGCAAACTCTATGTCAAAGCCCAGTTCCGGCAGGTGCGCCGAGACACGCACCGCACCGATGCGCAATTCTCCGACAAACGCATGGTTGCGCCCGTATCCGCGCTGGGTTGAATAGGCGAGCGACAGCAGGAACCCCTCGTCACCGCGCGCAAGTGCCTGCAAGCGCAGCGCACGTTCTGCCGGAAACTCCAACGGGTCGCGGGTCAGGTCGGGCACCGCGCCCGCGCCGTCGGGCTCTGCCTGCATCAAGCCCTCGCCCCCCAAGTGGCTCAGGATATGCGGCGCAGACTCCAGTCCCGTTTCGGCCATTGGCGCGGGCGGCACGTCGCGGCCCTCGGCCAGCCCGAAATCCAGCAGGCGGTGGGTGTAGTCGAAGGTCGGTCCCAGAACCTGTCCGCCCGGAGCGTCCTTATAGGTCGCAGAGATTCGGCGTTTGATCTGCATGTCTGCGGTCGCAACCGGCAGGCTCCCGCCAAAACGCGGCAAGGTCGTGCGAAAGGCGCGGATCAGGAACACGGCTTCAATCGTGTCGCCGCGCGCTTGTTTCAGCGCCAGCGCGGCAAGCTCCGGGTCGTAAAGCGAACCTTCGGCCATCACCCGGTCCACCGCCAGCGAAAGCTGCTCGCGGATCTGGTCGGTGCCCAGTTCGGGCACATCGCGATCACCGCGCCGCGCCTCGTCCAACCACGCATGAGCATTGGCGATGGCGCGAGCGCCGCCCTTGACAGCTACATACATCAGCCATCCCCCAGCTTGGTGGTGCGTGGCAGCGCCGCCAGCTGCGCGCCGTGTGTGAACAGGAAATCCAGACCCAGCGGGAAGCGGCTGGCATTCGCGCGCAAGGCGTCCGTGTCCGGTAGCGACAAATACGCCGCGTCCTCGATACCCGGACCGGTCAGACGGGTGCCATTTGCCTGCAAATCCGCCATCTCGACAATCAGCGTGGCAGAGCGGTCGGGATAGTCGGGAACACCCTGCGGGTAGGCGGCCAGCGGGCCAAGCGCGTGCCATGTGCCCAGCGCGAACACGGCCTCTGACCGGCCGACCAGCGGCGCGCCCAAATGGAACGCGACCCAATCGCGCATTCCCTTGCAGTCATGCGCCCCTGCCAAGTGCAGCGGCGTGGTTGCATCAGCCAGCGTCAGCAACGCCACGCAAGCCGCCTGAGAACAGGGGACGGGCGCGGCAGGACCATCCAGCGTGACAAGACGGCCCGGATGCGCCATGGTATCCAGAACCGCACGAAAAGCGTGTGCGGCATCAACCGCGGGGCTGGCAAAACCCGGTGTCAGACCGTCCATCATCCCTCTCCCCGCACCATGGTAAAGAAATCGACTTTTGTCGCTGCGGCACGGCGGGCACTGTCCTGTTGCGCCTGCGCCTCTGCCGCGCGCAGCGGGGCAAGCACACGCGCGCTCAGTTCGACCTGTGCCGGTGTTTGTAACAGCGCGTCCAGAAGCGCCGCACGTTCGGCTTTGCGAGCATCCAACCCCTGCACCAAAGCGTGCCCGACCGCGCCGCAGCTCAAACGGACTGACGCACGCGTTACCGTCACTTCGCCAAGGTTGAACGCGGCCCCCACCGCACCAGCCCGCCCCTGCACCATCATACTGCCCTGTTCGGGGCGGCGCAGCCAGTCGAAGGGCGGCGCATCGTCTGGCCAAAGCGCATCCAGCCGGGCGGCGGGCGCACGAGCGATCAGGCCCATCCAGTCGCGCCGCGTGTCTGAATCTGTCATTGTCAGTGCTTTCCGAAATTAGTAGACAACTAGACAATTACGCGATTTACAGATTGCACTCAAAAGGTTTTTTGTGAAAGTTTCGCGACATGGAAAAGCCGAAACCCCTTTGGCAGGCCATCTGTGACACGTTGCGGGCAGAGATCGCACGCGGCCACTGGCGCACGGGCAGCCGCCTGCCGACAGAGGCGGAGCTGGCCCAACGCTTCGATGTGAACCGCCACACCGTGCGCCGGGCCATGGCCGCGCTGGCAGAGGCCGGTCTGGTACAGTCACGGCGCGGCGCGGGTGTGTTCGTCCGCGCCCCCGCCCGCCTGCCCTATCACATCGGCAAACGAACCCGGTTTCACCAGAACCTGCTGACCTCTGGCCGCGCACCCTCGCGCCGTATATTGCATGCGGCCATTGCCCGCGCCACAGAGGCAGAGGCAGAGGCACTGGCCCTGCCCCCGGCCGCGCCCGTCCACACGGTCGAGGGCGTCAGCCTCGCCGACGTGCAGCCGATCTCGCTGTTCCGTTCGGTGTTTTGCGCCACACGCTTCCCCCAGCTTGGCGCAGCACTGGCGGCTGGCCAATCGGTTACAGCGGCGTTGAAGGCGCTTGGTGTCCGCGACTATACCCGCAAATCAACCCGCATTTCGGGGCACATCGCCGATGTTTTGCAGGCCCGCCATCTGGATATCGCGCCGGGCGATATGCTACTTTTGTCAGAAGCGATAAACGTCGACACTGACGGGCATCCACTGGAATTCGGGCAAACGCATTTCGTGGCCGCGCGGGTTGATCTGGTGCTGGATGGTGCAGATTTCGGCCCCGTTGTCGCATAACTGCAATATGCTTGGCCTAAGCCCCGGCCAAAGCTGAAGGACGACCTCATGACCACCCTGCCCGACCTGCGCCTGACGGGTGCGCTTTGCCTTGTTGGCAGCACGCTGGAAGACGCCGACATTGCCCTGTCCCAAGGACGGATCGTGCAGCCGGCGCACACAATGCCCGCGTTGGACCTGACCGGCTACTGGCTGTTGCCCGGCATCGTGGACCTGCATGGCGACGGGTTCGAGCGGCATATTCGCCCCCGCCCCTCTGCGCCCTTCGACAAGCGCGCCGCGCTGCAAGCCGCCGATACCGAACTGGCGTCGCAGGGCGTGACAACCGCATGGTTCGCGCAAAGCTGGTCATGGGAAGGCGGCGCGCGATCGCCGGATGAAGCTGTGGCCCTTCTGGAAGCCCGCCGCCAGATCGCACACCGTCTGGGCACCGATATCCGCATTCAGCTTCGGTTCGAAACCCATATGCCGCGCGACCATACTGCCCTGCTGGCCGTAGTGCGCGACTATCATCTGGACTACATCGTTTTTAACAACCACCTGCCCGAAGCGTTGGAGATGGCCAAACACAAGCCCGACCGCTTCGCGATCTGGGCTGGCATGAACGGACATAGCCCCGACGCGCTGTTGGCCATTGTGCAAGAAGCGCATCAAGCCGATGCCGAAATCCCGGCCTTTCTGACCGCGCTGGCGGCAGATTTGGTGGCTGCTGGCGTGACGCTCGGCTCGCATGACGACCCCGACACGGACACACGCGCGTTTTTTCGCAAGATCGGGGCACGGGTCTGCGAATTTCCAACCAGTGTGGCCGCTGCGCAATCCGCGCGCAATGCGGGCGAACCGGTGCTGATGGGCGCACCCAACGTGGTGCGGGGCGGGTCGCAATCGGGCAATATCGCCGCGATGGACCTTGTCGAAGACGGGCTCTGCGATGCGCTGATCTCGGACTATTACATCCCGGCGCTGGCGCAGGCGGCTTGGGCCATTGCCGATGCCCGCGCCCTAAGCTTCGCCCATGCGTGGGAGATGATCTCGACCGCACCCGCCCGCATCATGGGGCTGGAAGATCGCGGGCAGTTGCGCCCCGACCAGCGCGCCGACCTTGTGGTGATGAACCCCAACACCCGCCGGATAGAGGCGACGATTGCAGGGGGCCGCATTCTGCATGCGACAGGCGAGGTGGCGCGGCGGTTGCTGGCACCCGCCTATCCCAGCACACTGGCCGCACAATAACGCCATGCGCTATGCCCAGACCATTGCGCAGGAGATGCGCCATATCCGACCCGCTGACCTGCTGGAACTGGACCATCTGGCGCGCGCGCAGGCCTGGGTCGCATCTGGCGCACCGCTGTGCCGCGAGCGCCCGCCCGCAACGCCGCCGATGCATCTGGTCGGGTATTTTCCGGTCGTCGACCACGGGCATATCCTGCTGGGTGCGCATATTACGTCGGGGTTGTGGCTGCCGCCCGGCGGGCATGTCGACGTGGGCGAACACCCGCGCGACACCGTGCGCCGCGAATGTCTGGAAGAACTGCGTATGCCGGCCCGCTTCCTTCAAGATGCGCCGCTGTTTCTGACCATCGCGGAAACCATCGGCGCGCAGCCGCATGAGGACGTGTCGCTCTGGTATGGCTTGCAGGGCGACCACACGCGCTTGCCCGAATTCGACCCACGCGAATACCGTGACATGCGGTGGTTCCGATTCGCGGACGCCCCTTATGACGAAAGCGATCCCAATCTGGAACGCTTCCTGCACAAGCTGCATGAGCTGCGGCTTGCGGCGTAATTGCCGCCGGAGCATGTCGCGCAAAAAGACATGCGACCACAGAAGGTGAGAGCGTCTCGCGTAAATGCGCATGAACACGACCCGCTCTAGTGCAACGTCACCTCTTCGTATTTCGCCAGAAACGCCTCTACCTCAAGCGTGCGGAAATCGCTCAGCGCCATTTGCAGGCGGTCATGGTCCCAATCCCACCATGCCAGTTCGATCAAGCGCCGTGCCACCTGCTTGGGAAAGCGGCGACGCATTTTCTCGGCGGGCACACCGACAACCACAGTGTAGGGTGCCACGTCGCGGGTGACCACCGCGCCCGCGCCCACAACCGCGCCATGGCCAATCGTGACCTCGGGGCGGATAATCGCGCCGTGACCGATCCAGACGTCATGACCTATGGTCACAAGCCGCGCGGCACGGGCGGCGAAAAACGCGTCATCGGGGGCCTCATCCGGCCAATACATGTCAGAGCGATACATGAAGTGGTGCAGACTGGCGCGGTCCATCGGGTGATCGGTCGGGCCAATGCGGACATTTGCGGCGATATTGACGAATTTGCCGATGCGGGCATTGGCGATGTCGCACCCGCGCGCGCAATAGCTGTAGTCGCCCAAGCTGACATTCTTCAGCACCGACAAGCGCCCGATCTCGGTATAGGCGCCCAAATCGCTATCGCAGATCGTGCAGTCTGGGTGGATCAATGCGCCCTCGGGCGACAGGGATCTGGTCATCAGAAATCGCGCTCCTCTCCGGTCCAGCGCAGGAAACGGCCGGTATCGGCCAACCCATCTTGCGCCGCGATATCCAGTATGCCCGCGGCCACGACCGCCGGGTCTTCCTCGGCATCGGGTCCGCCCATATCGGTGCGCACCCAACCGGGATCGACGACAACAACGCCGATACCGCGCGGGCGCAGATCGGTGGCGAGCCCCTGCATGACCTTGTTCACCGCGGCCTTGGATGCGCGATAGGCAATCCGGTCGGATTTCGCATAGCCCATCCACGCCATCTGGCTGGAAATGGTGACGATCCGCCCGCCGTCGCCCATCGCGGGCAACACCGCCTGCGCCATCGCCAAAGGTGCCAGCGTATTGACCGCCAGTGTTTCGGCAAAGCCCGCGAAATCCATGTCCAGCGTCGCTTGGCGCGCGGGTCCGATCACACCGGCATTGTTGACCAGCACATCCACGCCGCGCAGCCCGGCGCAAATCTGCGCCAAAGCGTCCAGATCGCGCATGTCGGCAACCAGTTCTGCCGTGTCAGACGGGGCCGCCCCGGCCCGCCGCACGATGGCCGTCACCTGCCAGCCGCGCGCCAGTGCCTGAAGCGCCATCTCGCGCCCTATGCCGCGCCCGGCGCCCGTAATAACGATGTGCATGTCATGACTTCATCTTGCTAAAAATACTCCCGCCGGAGGCATCCGCCGGGAGCAACTTTTGACCGGCTGGCTAGTGCCCGCGTTCGCCGATGAACCGCTTACGGATCAGGCCCGATCCCCAGTCGATGATCGCGATCACGACCAGCACGTTCAGCACCACGAACGCCACCTGGTCGAACAGGCCCGCGCGGAACCGCTCAATGATGATCATCCCGATCCCACCCGCGCCGACAAGCCCCAGAATGGTGGCGGACCGGGTCGAGGATTCGAAGGAATAGAGCGACAGCGAGATGAACACCGGCAGGATTTGCGGCAGATAGCCATAGCGGATGATCCGTCCAGTATCGGCCCCGGTCGCACGCACGCCTTCGACCTGTTTGCGGTCGATATTCTCGATCGCCTCGGAATAGAGCTTGGCAAGATTGCCCATATCCGAAATCCAGATTGCCAGAACCCCGGCCAATGGCCCGAGCCCTACGGCCCGCACGAAGACCAGACCCCAGACGACTTGGTCAATGCCGCGGAACACATCCAGCATACGGCGCACGGCATGGCGGATGGGACCGACCGGCATGGTGTTGCGCGCGGCAAAGAACGCGATGCCCAGCGCAAAGATCGTGCCCAGCAGCGTGCCAACAAAGGCCATCGCGATGGTTTGCGCGATGCCTTTGTAGATGTTGGCGTATTGCCATGTCGCCATGTCCTGCCAGACGACCATGCGGGTCAGCAGTTGCACCGCGCGGTCGGCATTGTTCAGCAGTTTGTCGATCTCGAAAAAGCCAAGCGACCAGATGACATAGACCACCACGAACGCCCAGCTTGCGGCTTTCAGCGTTGTGACCAGCGGGTCGCCAAAGGCCTTTGGATTGCGCTTGCGGGCCGCGTCTATGTCGGCCTGCGATATGGCTGCAAAACTCAGCGTGCTCATTTCAGGGCCTCCTTGCCGATCAGGGCATGACGTGCGCGTTCCGACAAAAGGTCGATGGCGGTCACAAGCAGCACCACCAGCAACAGAACAGCCGTGACACGGTCATCCGAGAAGAAGCTGATGACATGGCTCAGTTCCGCGCCGATGCCGCCCGCGCCGACAAAGCCGACCACGGCAGAGGCGCGGACATTGATCTCGAACCGCCACAACGCGTAAGAGGTGAAGTTCGGCATAACCTGCGGCAGGATGCCGTAGCGCATCTGTTCGAACCACGACCCACCCACGGCTTTCATGCCATCGACAGGGCGCATGGATGCGTTTTCGACCACTTCGGAAAACAGCTTGCCCAAGGCCCCCGCGGCGTGAATGGTAATGGCCAAAACGCCGGCCAGCGGCCCGATCCCAACCCAGAACACCAGCACCAGCGCAAACAGGATTTCTGGCACCCCGCGGCAGAATTCCAGAAACCGGCGCGCAAAGGTGCCGACCACCGGGTGCGGCGTGGTATTGCGCGCGGCCAGAAAGCTGAGGATGACGGCCAGCCCCGTGCCCAGCAAGGTCGCGGTCAACGCCATCAGGATCGTTTCCCAGATAAGCGTGATGTATTTCCAGAAATCGTTATACCAGAACCCGATGGACCCCGGCGGGAAGCGCCCTTCGGCATTGCGCCCGTCCAGCAGCACATCCATGCTGAAAGACGGCATGACCGTGCCGAAATATTCGAAAATGCGCGGCACACCTTGGGCCAGCCGCTCGGGTGTGAAATTAGCGATCCAGATCGACCATGCCAGAAAAGCGAAAAACAGCACCGCCAGCAGGATATTCGCGGTCATCCGGTCGCGGATCAGTTGCGCGCGGTGGCGCTCGAACAGCGCGACGGGGTCTTGCCCGCCGGGGTTTTGCGACAGATCAGCCATATCAGTTCACCACACGCGGGGTGGCCGCTTCGGGCTTGTCCGACGGGCGCAACGTTGTCGATGTCATCGCTTCGGAAAACGCTTCTTCAGCTTCGGCGCCGTAAATCTCGCGCGCAGCCTTGTCCGTCAGTTGTTTCGCGGTGCCGTCGAACACGATCACACCGTCCTGCATCCCGATAATCCGGTCACAATACTGGCGCGCGGTGTCCAGCGTGTGCAGGTTGCACACGACCGTCAGCCCGTCTTCCTGGTTGATGGCGCGCAAGGCGTCCATCACCACTTTGGCGTTCAACGGGTCAAGGCTGGCGATGGGTTCATCGGCCAGCATGATGCGCGGTTCCTGCACCAGCGCGCGCGCGATGGCAACGCGCTGCATCTGCCCACCCGATAGCGTATCGGTCTGTTGCAGCGCGACATGGGCCATGCCCAGACGGTCCAGCGCCCGAATGGCGAATGCACGTTCCTTTGCGGAAAACATGCCCGCCATGGAACTGATGAACCCATGATGAAACAGACGGCCCGACATGACATTGGTCAACACGTCCAGACGGCCCACAAGGTTGAATTGCTGGAACACCATCGCGCATTCGTTGCGCCATTGACGCAGCTCGCGGCCCTTCAGCGCGGTGATGTCACGCCCGTGGAACAGCATCTGCCCGCCCGATGGTTCGTTCAGCCGGTTAATCATCCGCAGCAGTGTGGATTTACCCGCACCGGACCGTCCGATAATGCCGACCATCTGGCCGTCGGGAATGGTCAGCGTGGCAGGCTTCACCGCGATAGTGTCACGGAATTGTTTGGTCAGGCCCTTGAATTCGAGCATGGGGTCTCTCCTGTCAGCGGCGGGGGGATGCCGCGAAAACGACGGCAGGCCCCCGCGCTTTGCAGGGGCCTGCGACTGAGTGGATCGGGTTAGCGTGACCCGGCCAATTCGGCTTCGCGCATGGCGACAATGCCCTCATAGAAGCTGTGATCAACTTCGGCGTAGCCGTTGCCCTCACCGCCGACGGTGTCGACGTAGCATTCGGGGTGGTTGTCCTTCATGCCCAGCATGAATTCCACGGCCAACTGGCGCGCTTCTTCCGGCAGGTCGTTGCGCATGACGGTCGGACCGTTGGGGATCAGGCTGGACTGCCAGACAATGTTCAGGTCGTTCATGTCCAGCAGGCCATTATCGACCATGCGGCGCAGGTTGCCACGGGTATAGCCTTCTGACGCTTCGCCCATCATAGAAGACCAAGTCACGCCTGCATCATACTGCCCTTGCAGCACAGCAATAACGGCTTGTTCGTGACCACCACCAAACCCGGTGGAGGAAAAATACTCTTCGTCATTGATGCCTGCGCGGGTCAGTTCGGCGCGCGGCACAAGGTAGCCCGAGGTCGAGTTCGGGTCGGCATAGGCCATGGACTTGCCTTGCAGGTCTTCCATTGTGGTCAGGCCGCTGTCGGCGCGCGTGTAGATGACCGCGTAGTAGCCAAGGCTGTCATCAACATTCTTGGTGGTCAGCACAGGCGATACGGCATCGGGGTTTTGCAGGTAAACACCTGCATAGCCTGATGCGCCCATACCAGCCTGATGCAGCTGACCAGCCAGCAAGCCCTGCATAACGCCCGCATAGTCAGAGGCCGGGAACAGCTCAACCGGAACGCCGAGCGCGTCGCCCAACAGGTTCGCAAAGCAGTCATAGCGGCGCAGGCGGTCGGCTTCATTCTCGCCGCCCAGCAGACCGATATTGTAGGTGCCGAAATCGGCGCGCCACTCGGCAGCAGCTGGGGCGACAGAGGTCAGAAGAATGGCGAGCGTGGCAGCGACGCCGGTGAGTGTCTTGGTCATGGTTTTCTTCCTTGTAGTGGATGAAGATCAGACCCCCGCAACTCTCCCCCCGCGCGGGCCATGAAAAAGGGCGGCCCGAACCGGCCGCCCTTTTCATTCGGATTAGCGCGAGCCGCGAAGCTCTTCTTCACGCATGGCGACAACGCCTTCAAAGAAGCTGTGATCAACAGCGACCCAACCCTGGCCTTCACCGAAGGACACGTCGTAGTAGCACTGCGGATCGGTCTCGAGTTGGTTACCCAAGTAGTCCTTTACGATGTCTTTGACTTCCTGCGGGATGTCCTGGCGCACAACGACCGGGCCATTCGGAATGTTCGGGCTTTCCCAGACGATGTTCAGGTCGGCCATATCCAGCAATTCGTTGTCGATCATGCGGCGCAGGTTGCCACGGCTGTAGCCCTCGGACTGCTCGCCGATGCCCGAAGCCCAGGTCACGCCGGCGTCGTACTGGCCCTGAAGCACGGCGATGACAGCCTGCTCGTGACCACCACCGAACCCGGTGCGGCTGAAGTATTCTTCGTCGTTGAGCCCCATGCGCTTCAGCTCGAAACGCGGAACCAGATAGCCCGAGGTCGAGTTCGGGTCGGCATAGGCCAGCGACTTGCCTTCCAGTTCCTCGATAGAGGTCAGACCGCTATCGGCGCGGGTATACATGACCGCGATGTAACCGGTGGAGCCATCAGCTTCGGCAGAGACGAAAATCGGCTCAACCGCATCGGGGTTTTGCAGGTAAATACCGGCATAGCCCGATGCGCCCAGTGCGGCATATTCCAGCTGGCCCGCCAACAGACCCTGCATCACGCCTGCATAGTCGGGGGCGGGGAACATCTCGACCGGAACGCCCAGGCGTTCGGACAGGGCGGTTGCCAGGCATTCGTTGTTGCGCAGGCGGTCGGCTTCGTTTTCACCGCCCAGAAGGCCGATGCGGAAAACGGGCAGGTCGGCGCGCCAGTCGTCCTGTGCGACGACGGGAAGTGCGCTCAACGCGGTGGTGGCGGCAAGCAGCAGGGCAATAGGCTTGGTGTTCATGTGCGATCTCCCGATCATGGCAGCATTGTGGTCCGCACCGTGCGGATGGACGGGGTTTCGCAGTGTGCTGTGACAAAACCGCAAATGATTTGTGAAAGTTTCGCAAAAGCCGGTGCGCAGATACGGCGGAAACATGGGCGCCGCATCTTCGCTGACATTTAGGCGTTACACGCGGGACGATTTGAATGGGGTAAGCGCGCGTGACGATTCGGGCCGCACATGGCGGCTTTTGATGACGTCATGTCGCGAAAGCGCGCGCGACCGAAACGTCCGCAGACCATATGTCGCGATACGACCGCTTGATAGTCTATTCCTATCAAAAGACGGTATAAAGATATTGATTTCAAAACGAAGAAATCGCCAAATGTTGGTGCATAAAACAAGGCAGAGCCATGAGACCCGCCACGCCCTCCTCAGACGACATCACTGCCATCATTGCCGCACATAGCGGGCTTGAAGGTCCGCTTTTGCCGATGCTGCATGCGTTGCAAGACGCGTTCGGGTTTGTGCCACAGACCGCGCATGCCCCGATCTGCGACGCGCTGAACATCAGCAAGGCAGAATTGCACGGCGTCATCAGCTTCTACCATGATTTCCGCGATGCGCCTGCCGGGCGGCATGTGGTCAAGATCTGCCGGGCAGAGGCGTGTCAGGCGATGGGTGGCGCGGCTCTGGCGGAAAGCGTTCTGGCCAAGCTGGGACTGGACTGGCACGGCACCACGCGCAACGGCGCGATCACAATCGAACCCGTCTATTGTCTGGGTCTGTGTGCCTGCGCGCCCGCCGCGATGGTGGATGACCGGGTCGTGGGGCGGGTTGATGCTGCCAAGCTGGACAAGTTTTTGGCGGAGGCGGGCGCATGAAGATTTACGTTCCCATGGATAGCGCCGCAAAGGCGCTTGGCGCGGAAGAGGTTGTGGCGGCTTTGCGCTCTGCGGCACCTGATGCGCAGATCATCCGCACCGGCACGCGCGGCATGATCTGGCTTGAGCCGCTGGTGGAAATTGAGGTTGACGACGTGCGTCACGGCTTTGGCCCTGCCGAGCCCGAAGATGTGGCGGGCATTCTGGACGGCACCAGCCCCAAGGCGCTTGGCCCGGTCGCGGATCTGGACTGGATGAAGCGCCAGACCCGCCTGACATTCGCCCGCGTGGGCGTCATCGACCCTCTGTCGCTGGCGGATTATGAGGCACATGGCGGGCTTGCGGGCCTGCGCCGCGCGATTGCGATGACGGGCCAGCAGATCGTGGACGAGGTGAAAGCCTCCGGCCTGCGCGGACGCGGTGGCGCGGGCTTCCCCACGGGCATCAAATGGCAAACCGTGCATGATGCGGACGCGCCCCAGAAATACATCGTCTGCAACGCCGATGAGGGCGATAGCGGCACCTTCGCCGACCGCATGATCATGGAAGGCGATCCGTTCACCCTGATCGAAGGGATGGCGATTGCGGGCTTGGGCGTGGGCGCAACGCGCGGCTATGTCTACCTGCGCTCGGAATACCCCGACGCGATCCGCGTGATGCGCCAAGCGGTCGAGATTGCGCGCAACGCTGGCGTGCTGGGCGCCGATGTGCTGGGATCGGGGCGCGCGTTTGACATGGACATCCGCGTCGGCGCTGGGGCCTATGTCTGCGGCGAGGAAACCTCGCTTCTGAATTCGCTGGAGGGCAAGCGCGGCGTTGTGCGCGCAAAGCCCCCACTTCCCGCGCTGGAGGGCTTTCTGGGCCGCCCGACCGTGGTCAATAACGTGATCTCGCTGGCGACTGTGCCGGTGATCTTCGAGCGCGGCGCGCAGTTCTACGCCGATTTCGGGCTGGGCCGCTCGCGCGGCACGGTCACTTTGCAGATTGCGGGCAACGTCGCGCGCGGCGGGCTGTTTGAAACCGCCTTCGGCATTTCGCTGAACGAGGTCGTCAACGATCTTGGCGGCGGCACGGCCACGGGCCACCCGGTAAAAGCTGTGCAGGTCGGCGGGCCGCTGGGGTCTTATCTGCCCGTGTCGAAATTCGGCGCGCAACTGGGCTACGAGGAACTCGATTCCGAGGGCGGTCTGCTGGGCCATGCCGGGCTTGTGGTGTTCGACGATCGCGCCGACATGCTGGGCATGGCACGGTTCGCGATGGAATTCTGCGCGGTGGAATCTTGCGGCAAATGCACGCCCTGCCGGATAGGTGCTGTGCGCGGGGTGGAAACCATCGACCGGATCGCGGCAGGCGACCCGGACGCGGTGCCATTGCTGACAGATCTGTGCGCGACCATGAAAGACGGCTCGCTCTGCGCGCTGGGGGGCTTCACGCCCCTGCCGGTGATGTCCGCGCTGACCCATTTCCCCGACGACTTCGCCCGCGCGAAGGAGGCCGCTGAATGAAAGATTTCATCATTCCCCCGATGGACTGGAAAGACGAGCGCGACATGGGCACGCCCGCGAAGGTCGGCGCACCGGTCACGCTGTCGATTGACGGGTTCGACGTAACGGTGCCCGAAGGCACGAGCGTGATGCGCGCGGCGGCAGAGGCCGGCATTCAGGTGCCGAAGCTTTGCGCCACCGACAGTCTGGACGCGTTCGGATCTTGCCGCCTTTGCGTGGTCGAGATCGAGGGCCGTCGCGGCACGCCAGCCTCCTGCACCACGCCCGTTGCGCCGGGCATGGTCGTGCGCACGCAAAGTGACAGTGTGCGCAAAATCCGCAAAGGTGTGATGGAGCTGTATATCTCCGACCATCCGCTCGATTGCCTGACCTGCTCGGCCAATGGCGATTGCGAATTGCAGGATATGGCCGGGGCCGTGGGCCTGCGCGATGTGCGCTATACCGCGCCCGATGGCGGCGGCTTGGCCAACCACTTCGCGGCCCGCAACACATCCGGCGAGGCCAACCCCGAATGGCGCCCCAAAGACGACAGCAACCCCTATTTCAGCTATGATGCCAGCAAGTGTATTGTCTGCAATCGTTGCGTGCGCGCCTGCGAGGAAGTGCAGGGCACTTTCGCGCTGACCATCGAAGGGCGGGGCTTTGACAGCCGCGTGTCCTTTGGGGCCAAGACGGATGACGCGCTGGCATCCGATTGTGTGTCTTGCGGGGCCTGTGTGCAGGCCTGCCCGACCGCGACCCTGCAAGAGAAATCCGTGATCGAGATGGGCACACCGGACCGCGCGGTTGTGACCACCTGCGCCTATTGCGGGGTGGGCTGTTCGTTCAAGGCAGAGATGCAGGGCGACCAGCTAGTGCGCATGGTGCCCTATAAGCATGGCAAGGCGAACCGCGGCCATAGCTGCGTGAAGGGCCGCTTTGCCTATGGCTATGCCAGCCACAAGGACCGCATTCTGAACCCGATGATCCGCGACCGGATTTCGGACCCGTGGCGCGAAGTGTCTTGGGATGAGGCGCTGGGCTTTGCCGCCAAGAAGATGCGCGGCATTCAAGCGGAATATGGCCAGAAATCCATCGGGGTCATCACGTCGTCGCGCTGCACCAATGAAGAAACCTATCTGGTGCAAAAACTGGCCCGCGCGGTGTTTGGCAACAACAACACCGACACTTGCGCGCGGGTGTGCCATTCGCCCACCGGCTACGGGCTTGGCCAAACCTTCGGCACCTCTGCCGGCACGCAAGACTTCGACAGTGTAGAACACACCGATGTGGTGATCGTGATCGGGGCGAACCCGACCGATGGGCACCCGGTCTTTGCCAGCCGCCTGAAGAAACGGCTGCGGGCGGGTGCAAAGCTGATCGTGATCGACCCGCGCCGGATTGATCTGGTGAAATCGGCGCATGTGAAAGCCGCGCATCACCTGCCGCTGCGCCCCGGCACCAATGTGGCCGTGGTCACGGCGCTGGCGCATGTCATCGTGACCGAAGGGCTGATGGACGAGGCGTTCATCCGCGAGCGCTGCGACTGGGACGAGTTCCAGGACTACGCCGCCTTTGTGAGCGACCCGCGCCACAGCCCGGAAGCGAACGAGCTACTGACCGGCGTGCCAAGTGCCGAACTGCGCGAAGCCGCGCGCTTGTTCGCCACCGGCGGTAATGGCGCGATCTATTACGGGCTGGGCGTGACGGAACATTCCCAAGGTTCAACCACCGTCATGTCGATTGCGAACCTTGCCATGCTGACCGGCAATCTGGGCCGCCCCGGTGTGGGTGTGAACCCGCTGCGCGGTCAGAACAACGTGCAGGGCGCCTGCGACATGGGGTCATTCCCGCATGAATTGCCGGGCTACCGCCATGTCAAGAACGACGATGTGCGCGACCTGTTCAAATCGGTCTGGGGGGTCGAGATCGATTCCGAGCCGGGCCTGCGCATTCCAAACATGCTGGATGCGGCCGTGGATGGCACCTTCAAGGGGCTGTATTGTCAGGGCGAAGACATCCTGCAATCCGATCCGGACACCAAGCATGTGGCGGCCGGGCTGGCGGCTATGGAGTGTGTCATCGTCCATGACCTGTTCCTGAATGAAACCGCGAACTACGCGCATGTTTTCCTGCCGGGGTCTACCTTCCTTGAGAAGGACGGCACCTTCACCAATGCCGAGCGCCGCATCAACCGCGTGCGCGAGGTGATGAAGCCGCGCAATGGCTATGCGGATTGGGAGATTACCCAGAAGCTGGCAAATGCGATGGGGGCCAACTGGTCCTACATGCACCCCAGCCAGATCATGGATGAGATCGCGTTGACCACGCCCTCTTTCGCGGGGGTCAGTTATACGGTGCTGGAGGAAAAAGGCTCGGTGCAATGGCCCTGCAACGAAGCGCATCCGGATGGTACGCCGCTGATGCATGTCGATGGGTTCGTGCGCGGCAAGGGGCGGTTCATCGTGACCGAATATGTGGCCACCGATGAAAAGACGGGCCCGCGCTTTCCGCTGCTGCTGACCACGGGGCGGATCCTGTCGCAATACAATGTGGGCGCGCAGACGCGGCGCACCGAGAATGTCGTATGGCACGAGGCGGACTTGTTGGAAATCCACCCGCATGATGCCGAGAATCGTGGCATCAACGAGGGCGATTACATCAAGTTGGCCTCGCGTTCGGGCGAGACGAGCTTGCGCGCCAAGATCACCGACCGGGTCAGCCCCGGCGTGGTCTATACCACCTTCCACCACCCCGACACGCAGGCCAATGTCATCACCACGGATTATTCCGACTGGGCCACGAACTGCCCGGAATATAAGGTGACGGCGGTGCAGGTCAGCCCCTCGAACGGGCCAAGCGAGTGGCAGGAAGATTACGCCGCCCAAGCCGCGCAGGCGCGGCGCATCCTTCCGGCGGCGGAATGATGGGCACGCGCGCGCATAGCAGCCACCCCGGCCTGTCGGTGCAACCCGACCGGGCCGTGACGGTGCATCGCACATTGCCCGAAGAGGTCGCGGTGGCGATGGTGTTCGATGGGTCGAGCGCTGCGGTCATGATGGCCACGCCTGCCGATGTGCAGGATTTGGCAATCGGCTTTGCGCTGTCCGAAGGCATTGTCACCGCGCCCGATCAGTTGGACGGGTATGAGCTGGCAGAGCACCCGAACGGGCTGGAAGCCCGATTTTGGTTGCGCGAGGATCGGGCCGAAGCGCTGGCCGCGCGCCGCCGCTTCATGGCGGGGCCGGTCGGTTGCGGGCTATGCGGAATCGACAGTCTGGCCGCCGCCGCACGCGATTTGCCGAAAGTGGGCGATGGCCCGCGCTTTACCCGCGACGAGGTCGCGCGCGCCACCGACATGCTACGCGACCAGCAACCCCTGCACGACCAGACCCGCGCGACCCATGCGGCGGGGCTCCTGCTGCCCGGTCAAGGCATTACCCTTGTGCGCGAGGATGTTGGGCGTCACAACGCGCTCGACAAGCTGATCGGAGCGATGGCGCGGCAGGGGATGGACCCTGCGACCGGGGCCGTGGTCATGACCAGCCGCCTGTCGGTCGAACTGGTGCAGAAATGCGCCATAGCGGGCGTGACCACGCTGATCGCCGTCTCTGCCCCCACCGCCCATGCACTGCGCTTGGCGACAGATGCAGGCCTGACGCTTGCCGCCTTCGCGCGCGGCGACGGTTTCGATCTATACTCCAACCCTTACCGGATTGTTGACGAGGTATCCCATGTCGCCTGAGAAAATGGTCCGTATGGCCAACCAGATCGCCACGTTCTTCAAGACCCAACCGAAAGAAGACGCGCCGGCCCGCGTGGCCAGCCACATCACGGATTTCTGGGAACCCCGCATGCGCGCCCAACTGCGCGACTATGTCGAGCAAGGTGGCGACGGGCTGGATCCGATCGTTGTCCAAGCTGCGCGGCTGACCTGACTCGATAATCAGCACATCAGCTAACCGGCGCTTTGGATGACGCCTGTCTTAAAGCGCCTCAGCCTTGACCAGCGAATGCACGTCATCAACCCGTGCCGAAGACAGGTCGTCTTCGGTAATGCCGAATTCCTGACCGGTCAGGGATTCGATCCCACGCACCAGCGCAAGCGCATCCAGCCCGTAATACCGCATCAGGTAGGGGCGAGAACCACCATGCGCGTATGTGTCTTTCAGACCCAGCCGCACAAGGCGCTTGCCCACGCCAGCATCGGCCATGGTTTCGGCAACAAGGCTGCCGACACCGCCTTCGGTGACGTGGTTTTCCAGCGTGACCACGCCGTGCCTGACAGAGCCGATATGATCCAGCAGCGCCGCCGAATCGAATGGTTTGATCGTGTTCAGGTGCAGATGGCGAATGGACAGACCGGCCTTGGCAAATGCCGCGCGGGCGCGCATGGCTTCTTCTGTGCAGATGCCAGAGGTCACGACCAGCACATCGTCGCCCAAGGCCAGTTCGCGCATCTCGCCCACGCGGATCGGCGTGTCGAACAGGCGCGGGACTGCACCACGCAGCACCCGACACCATACGGGGCCGTCTATGCTGTCAGCCGCTTCGCAGATCGATTCGACCTCTGTCGCATCACCGGTTTCCAGAATGGTCATGTTCGGGATCGACCGCATGACAGAGATATCCTCTATCGCCTGATGGGTCATGCCGCCCGGCGTGGTCACACCCGGCAGGAACCCCATAAGCCGCACCTTGCGGCGCGGATAGGCGACCGACGCCATCAACTGGTCATAGGGCCTGCGATACATGAACACCCCGAATGTGTGGATGAAGGGGCGAAACCCGGCCAGCGCCAGCCCGCCCGCAAAGCTCATCATGTTCTGTTCCGCCATGCCCAGAGACAGAAACTGGTCGGGGTGGCGGTCGCGGAACCCGTCCACCTCGCACGAGGATGTCAGATCGGCGCTTAAACACAGGATATCTGGATTGCCCGCGGCATAAGCCTCAAAAGCGCTGGCATAGGGGCGGTTGACCATCTCGACCATGCTGGCCTCCGGTTAATGGGTGTAATCGACAGGGTCCACGCCAAGATCCTTGGCAATGGCGGTGTTGAAACGTGCGCGTTCGTCTTCGGATTTGAAGCGCAGGTAATGCAGGCGCGGGAAACGCTCTTCCAGGATCGGCATGCTGTGAAACGGAGAGGTGCGCGCCAGAATGATCAGGGGGCGTCCGTCATGCGGTTCGGCCATGGCGTCGCGCATCGCTTGCAGATCGTGCCCGTCGATTTCGACGCAAGCCGCGCCGAACTCGATGAACTTGCGGCGGATATCGCCCACCTCCATCACCGAGGACATGGCCCCGTCGCATTGCTGGTCGTTCACATCCATGATCGCATACAGGTTCTCTATTCCGTGATGGCGCGCGGCTTGCACCGCTTCCCATGTCTGGCCTTCCTGCACCTCGCCATCCGACATGAACACCCATGTGCGCCCCGGCTCGCCCCGTTTCTGGCGTGCCCAAGCCAGACCTGCGGCAGTCGACAGGCCAATGCCCAAAGTGCCGTTATGCACTTCCATGCCGGGGCTGTGTTCGGCACCGATCATCTCGACCGATGATCCGTCCTTGTTGAACATCTCCAGACCTTCGGGGGCCATGCGGCCCATTTCGATCAAGGTGGCATAGGCGACGAGCGCGTAATGCGCGGGCGCGATGAACAGGCGGTCGTATTCCGGCGTGGCGGGACCGTTGTAGCCTGCGCCGGTGTGGTAATCGGGGTTGTCGGCAGACGGCACACCGCCGAATGGCTTGGGCACCATCGGCAAGGTCGGCTCGCCCAATGTCAGCGCCTCGTTATACAGCCATGCCAGCTGCTCTGCCGCAGAACAGGCTTGGCTTAGATACCCGCCATTGTTGCGAATCGTGTGTTCATACACCCGACGCCGGATGCCGAGTGCCACCTCGGCGGTGTCTTTGGTATTCTGCATCACCACGCCCTTTTTGTTTACATTTGTCTATTTTAATGTCATTTGTATTGCAGAACCTTGCCGAGATCAAGCCTTGCTGCCATCATCGGAACAAGGAATGCGAAAGAGGGAAGGATGCCATGACCAAGATGCGCGCTGTCAGGTGTTTCGGGTTCGGCGGCCAGCACCGCCTTGTGCGGGATCAACCCGTTCCCGACCCCGGCCCGGGCGAAGTGCTTGTGCGTGTGGACCTATCCGGCATCTGTGCCGCTGATCGCGCGATGTATGACGGCAGTGGGCCTTGGACGCTGCCGTTCCCGTTTACGCCGGGGCATGAATTTACCGGCACCGTCGTCGCCATGGGCGATGGCGCGGCAGAACGTCACGGGCTGGCCATTGGCGACCGTGCGGTGGCGGAATTGAATATCGCCTATGGCAATGATTTCTACCGCCAGCGAGGTCTCTATCATCTGACCGACAGCATGGATGTGCTGGGGGCCACGAAGGACGGTGGCTGGGCAGAATATATGATCTATCCCGCCGACGCGCTGATCCACAAAGTGCCCGAGGGGCTAAGCGACCGCGCCGCGTGCTATACCGAACCTTTGGCCAATGCCATTCACGGGGTGCAGCGCGCAAATATCCAGTTCGACGATGTCGTGATCGTGTCGGGGGCCGGCCCCATCGGCATGGGGATGTTGCAGGCCGCGCGGCTGAAAACCCCGCGCAAGCTGATCTTGGTAAACCCCGGTGCCGCCAAGCGCGCGCTTGGGCTGCAGTTGGGGGCCGACATGGCCTTTGCGCCCGACGACCCGAAGCTGGATCAGGCCGTGGCTGACCTGACGGGCGGGCGCGGGGCAGATGTGTATCTGGAAGCGTCGGGCCAGACCGCCGCCTTCACCCGAGGGCTGGAACTGTTGCGCAAGCGCGGCACGCTTCTGGTGTTCGGCGTCTACAAACAGCCCGTCGCGGTAGACCTGAACATCTTTGGCGAGTTCAAGGAACTGAACATCCTTGGCGGCCATCTCGCGCCCTTCACCTACGGCACCGCGCTGGACCTGATGGCGCGGGGGCTGATCGACGGCGATGCTTGCGTGACGCATGTCATGCCGCTCGACGCGTTTGAAGAGGGCTTGACCCGCAAACCCGATGCGGGCGAGGTGCAGATCAAAGTCGCGCTCGACCCAAGGCTGTGATTCATGCGCTACACCGCGTCCCATTGGGGGGCTTATCAGTTTGACGGGAACGGGCTTGCGCCTGTGTCCGATGATCCAGCCCCTGCCCGCATCGGGCGCGGCTGGCTGAGTGCGGCGCGCGACCGCAACAGCCGCATTCTGACGCCCGCAATCCGCGAGGGCTGGCTGGCTGGCGATGGCGGCGCAGGGCGCGGGCGCGACGGGTTCGTGTCGGTGTCATGGGACCGGGCGGCTGGGCTCGCTGCGCAGGAACTGGCGCGGGTGCGCGACGCGCATGGCAATGGCGCGGTTTTCGCGGGGTCGTATGGCTGGGCCAGTGCGGGCCGCTTCCATCATGCCCAAAGCCAGTTGCGGCGGTTCCTGAACCTGTGCGGCGGGTTTGTCGGCGCGCGTGATACTTATTCGCACGCCGCCGCCGAAGTGCTGTTTCCGCATGTGCTGGGGCTTAGCAACCGGGCCGTGCAGGACGGTATGACAAGCTGGCCGCTGGTGGCGGAACATTGCACTTTGTTGGTAGCGTTCGGGGGCATTTCGCCCCGGACCGCGCAAATCAACTCGTCTGGCACCGCCGGGCACGAGGTGGCGGGCTGGCTGGGCCGCCTGCGTGCGCGGGTAGTAAATATCTCTCCGCAAGACAGTGACTATCCGGGCGCAGATTGGTGGGCCATCCGCCCCGGCACCGACACCGCGCTTTTGCTGGCGCTGGCGCATACGCTCTGGGCCGAAGGGTTGCAGAATGAGGGTTTTCTGGCGCGCTGCACGAGCGGTTGGTCAGAGTTCCGTGACTACCTGAGCGGCGCTGCTGATGGCGTCGCGAAATCTGCAGACTGGGCCGCGCCGCTGTGTGATCTGGACGCCGCGCGCATTCGCGCGCTCGCGCGGGACATGGCCGCAAACCGCACCATGATCACCCTGAATTGGGGGATGCAGCGCGCCGACCATGGCGAACAGCCGCTTTGGGCCG
Organism: Roseinatronobacter ekhonensis; assembly: GCF_900499075.1. Lineage (GTDB taxonomy): Bacteria > Pseudomonadota > Alphaproteobacteria > Rhodobacterales > Rhodobacteraceae > Roseinatronobacter > Roseinatronobacter ekhonensis. The sequence goes on from NZ_UIHC01000011.1 coordinate 85,233, forward strand.
GTCTGGCGCTGGCGGCGATGCTGGGGCAGATTGGCCAGCCGGGCACGGGCTTTGCCTTTGGCTACGGGTCCACAACGGCTGTGGGGCGGCCCGCAAAGCTCTATGACTGGCCGTCGCTGCCGCAGGGCCGCAATCCCGTGGCAGATTTCATCCCCGTTGCGCGCATTGCCGACATGCTGGAAAACCCCGGCGCGCCCTACCGCTACAACCTGACAGAGCGGCGCTATCCGGACATCCGGCTGGTCTGGTGGGCTGGCGGCAACCCGTTCCACCACCATCAGGACCTGTTTCGGCTGGAACGCGCATGGCGTCGCCCTGAAACCATGATCGTGCAGGATCATAGTTGGACCGCGACCGCGCGTCGGGCGGATATCGTGCTGCCCGCAACCACCCCGCTGGAGCGCGACGACCTGATGCTGTCGCGCCGTGATCCGGCGTTGATCTACATGTCGCAGCGGATAGACCCAATGGGCTTGGCGCTGGATGACCATGACATTTTGCGCCGGATCGGGACGGAACTGGGGGTTGCCGAAGCGTTTACCGAAGGCCGCGACACCCAAGGCTGGCTGCGTTGGCTGTGGGACGGCACGCGCGCCGAAGCCGAGCGCCACGGAACTGACCTGCCCGATTACGACCGCTTCCGCGAGATGGGCCGGTTCGACATGCCGGATGCCGGTGACACGCGCGTTTTTCTTCAAGATTTCGTGCAAGCCCCAGCGCACCACCCGCTACCCAGCGAGAGCGGCAAGATCACGCTGTTCAACACCGCGATCGCGCGTGCCAAGCTGCCGGATTGTGCCGGGCATCCCGCATGGATGCCGCCATTCGAATCGCTGCTGGATGCACCAGAGGGCGCTTTGCATCTGATTTCGGGGCAGCCCGACACGCGGTTGCACTCGCAGAATGATCGCGGCGTGGAATCGCAAGCCGACAAGATTGACGGGCGCGAGAGTTGCTACCTGCACCCTGAAACCGCGCGCGCCCACAATCTGACCGAGGGCACCATTGTCCGGCTCTGGAACGCCCGCGGTGCCTGTCTGGCAGGTCTGCGCCTGACACCCACCATCCGGCTTGATTGCGTGGCGCTGCCCACAGGGGCGTGGTTCGACCCTGACGAAGACGGGCTGGAGCGTGCGGGCAACCCGAATGTCCTGACCCGCGACATTGGCTGCTCGACCCTTAGCCAGGGGAATACCGCGCATACAACGCTTGTGCATATTGCGCAGTGGCACGGCGATCTGCCACCGCTTTCCATAGCGCAACCACCTGCAATACGGCAGGGCTAGCGCAGTTTGCGCTGCGCGACGGCAAGCGCGAGCGCCGCGACAAGGATGATCCCCGACAGCGCGTCCTTGGTGTTGAAATTCAACCCCATCAGGTTCAGGCCGTTGGTGACGATGCCAAGGAACAGAACACCGGCGACCGTGCCCAGAACATTGGGCCGCCCGCGTGGGTGAAGGGCTGCGCCGATGAACACTGCGGCAATCGCATCAAGCAGGTAGGAAAACCCGGCCAGCGGTGTGAACATGCGAATGGAGGCCGCGCCGATCAACCCTGCCACGGCGCAGGTGGCGGCCGCGACGATATACGCGACGATCAGAATGCGACTGACCGGAATGCCTGCGACAATGGCCGCGGGGCGCTGCATGCCCATTGCATGCACCCGCCGCCCCCAGACCGACATTTCCAACACCACGAAATAGACCAGCGCCAGAGTGGCCGCGATGATCACTTCCAGCGGAATGCCCATCACATCGCCCATTGCAATCTCTCGGAACCCGTCGGGCATGCGCCGGTGCGAAATCGGCCCTCCGCCATTGGTGAAAATGCGCTGCACCGAAGAGCCGATGAAGAACGTCCCGATGGTGGCCATGAACGGGCTGACACGCAGCCCGACCACAAGAATGGCGTTCATGATCCCGACAAGCGACCCGCCCGCGACACCCGCACAGGCAGCCGTCACCCAGCCCGCGTCATATTCCTTCATGGCGACAATCGCGAAGGCGGCGCCGAAATCGAGGGCGATCCCCACGGACAGGTCAATCCCGCCGGTTGCAACGATCAGGGTCATGCCCAACGCAAGGATCAGCAGCACCGCCGACCCTTCGACTATGTTGAGCATGTTCTGGCCTTGCAGAAATACCGGGTTCCACGCCGCGAAAAAGGTCACGAAGCCCGCAAAGATCAGCAAGAAACCGAACCGGACAAAGATGCCGCGAATGCGGTCTTTCATGGGGGGGCTGTTCGCCATGCTCATGCGCGGCCTCGTTTGGCAAGTGCCGCAAACGCCACAACGGTCAGGATAAGCGCCCCTTTGATCAGCCCGAGCCAGAACACATTGACGCCCATGGATTTGAACCCGATCGTGATTGCTCCGACCAAAAGCGCGCCCAGAACCGCGCCCCACAATGTGACCACACGGCGCGGCGAAAACGCAGCGCCCAGGTAGGTGGCCAGCACCATTTCCAGCATGAGATTGTCTTCGACCCCCGGAGAAGAGCCGGAGCCGCGCGCAAGCACGAAAAATCCCGCGATGAACCCCGTCAGTGCTGCGAGCAGGAACGCGATGGCCAGATGGCGGCGCGCGCTGAGTCCGACCATCTCGGCGGCCTCGACGCTGCCGCCCCCCGCTTGCAGATGAAGCCCGAACCGGGTGCGGTGCAACAGGTGATACGCAGCAAGACCGAAGGCGGCGACACATAGGATACCAACCGCAATACCCGCGATTTCTGCATCACGCAGCCACAGTATAATTGGATGGTCGACATTTATGCGGCGGCTGGCCGTGACCATGTTGTTCACGCCCACGACCGCGCCGAACATGGCAAGACTGGCCAGCAGCGGGGTCAGGCCGATCCACGCGACCAGCGCGGCATTCGTTGCGCCCACCAGCAAAGCAGCGCCTAGGGCCAGCAGGCATGCCATGACAAAGCCGCCATCAGCGGCCAGCCATTGCGCTAATATCCCCGCAGCCAGAACCGTGGTCGCCGGGATAGACAAGTCTATCCCGCCAGCAACCACATCCTCGCCGCCAGCCATGACAACAATGGACATGCCGATACAGACCAGAACCACCGGCAAGGATTGTTCCAACACCAGACCGAGCGTCAGCAATGAGACAAAACCTGGGGCCTGAATGCCAATATGCACCAACATACCCGCGAAGATCAGGACCGGAGCGAAACCGACAAGCTGCTCGAGCGCGCGGCGTCTGGGTGGAATCGTGGCGCTCATACGGGCACCTCTTGTCCTTGCGGCGCATTCGTGGCGCCGGTGCTGAGTGCGATCAGGTCGTCCATGCTCTGTCGGGCCGGGTCAAGCTCTGCGACCACGCGTCCGCGCAACATGACCAGAATGCGGTCGCACAATCCGATCAGTTCGCCCGGATCGGACGAAGATACCAGAACCCCGGCGCCATCCTGCGCCAGACGGTTGACCACGCTGTATATTTCGGCCCGCGCACCAATATCGACGCCGACTGTCGGTTCATCGAGCACGAAGATATCGGCATCCCGTGCCAGCCAGCGCGCCAGCACAACCTTTTGCTGGTTGCCACCACTTAGAAAGCGCACAATGGCCCCGGTGTTGGCGGGGCGAATATCCAGTTCCGACACTTTGCGCGCCGCACGCGTTCTTGCATGGGCACGGTTTTCGACGCCGAATGTCGCGTCTTCGTCAAGGGTTGCAAGCGTGATGTTTTCGCCCACCGTCATTGGCAACACCAGCCCGTCATTGCGCCGGTCTCGCGGCACAAGCACTACTCCCTGCGCGATGGCGTCCGACGGCGTGCGAATGCGCGCGCGTTTGCCATGCAGGTGCAGCGTGCCGCCTTTGGCACGGGCCAGCCCGTAGAGCGTGTCGACCAGTTCCTCGCGGCCAGATCCGATCAAACCGGCCACGCCCAGAATCTCTCCTTTGCGCAGGGAAAGTGAGACATCTTCAAAGCCTGGCCCGGTCAGCTTGTCGAGCGTCATGACTGTCTCTGCAAAGCTGCGGGTTCTGGCGGGGTAAATATCGTCAAGATCGCGCCCCACCATGGCAGAGATCATCTTGGGGCCCAGCGCATCGTCCACATCGTCGAACACGGCGACATTGCGCCCGTTGCGAAACACCGTCACGCGGTCACAGATCCCCATGATCTCGTTCAGGTAATGCGAGACATAGAGGATGGTGATCTCCTGCTGTTTTAGCCGGAAAATAGCATCCATCAACGTCTTGACCTCGGCGCTCGCCAGCGGTGCCGTGGGTTCGTCAAAGACCACGACCTTGGCCTGCCCGTCGATCAACGCCCGTGCAATCTGGACCAGCTTGCGTTCCGCCGTGCCAAGGTCGCGCACAAGTCGGTTGCCGTGGATCGTTACCCCCAGCCGGTCGTGCAAAAACTCTTCGGCGCGGTGTCGCATCTGGCCTTTGCGCAGCCCGAAAGGCCCCGCCAGTTCCTGCCCCATGAAGATCGCTTCGGCGACGGTGAAATGCGGGACAAGGTGCAATTCCTGGTGGATGAACCTGATCCCGGCGTCATGCACGCTGGCCGGGGTGATGGGGTGTATGTGTTGCCCGGCGATCCGCAGTTGACCGGAATCTGGTGTGTATATACCAGCCAAGACTTTGATAATCGTCGATTTACCCGCGCCATTCTCACCCACAAGACCGTGTATCTCGGAAGGTTGCAAGGTCAGGCTGGCACTGTCCAATGCGCGCACACCGGGAAAGGTCTTCACGATCTCTTGCAGCGAAAGGGCGGCTTCGGTCATGGGCGCAGGTCCGGTAACGGGTGGAAAGAACCGGCCAGGTCCACTGTCCCCGGCCGGCTATGGTCGCAAAGGACGTGCAGCTTATTCCAAGCTGCCGTAGCCCAGCTCTCCGTAAGTCTCAATCGCACCGTCACGCCCGTCAACAGGCATCACATCGACATAGGTTTGCGACAGCAGCGTTTCACCCGCGAAATGGCGTGCCACATTCTGCGCAGAAATCGTGCCGATCAGACGCGGTTGCTGTGCCACGTTAGCGACGAAGGGGCTGCCCTCTTCCGCCATGATTTCAAGGGTATCGGGGCCAGCATCCAACGCCGTGACAATCACGTCATCGTCGCGCCCGGTTTCTTCCAGTGCCTGAACGACACCGATTGCGGGTTGGTCCCAGCACCCGACATGGATCGCATCAAGCTCGCCTTCCGGATACTGGCTTAGCAGGTCCAGCGTCTGGCGGCGCGCGTCTTCGGGCGCGTTGGCAAATTCCTCGGCCAGTTCGGGTTCCAGAATCTCGATGCCGGGATAGTCCTGCAACACGTATTTCCAAAGCTGGGTGCGGATCGCACAGATGCGCAATGCGTTCTCAAACGCGTTGAATACCGCGACCTTGCCTTCGCCTTCCAGCGCGTCAGCCATCAGGCGCCCGATCGTGGTGCCCATATAGTAATTGTCGGATGTGGTGTTGTTGATGGAATGCGGGCTGGGGTGATCCACCGTGAAAACCGGAATATCCGCCGCGCGTAGCGCTTCGAATTTCGGCTCGACCGCGCCATCCCCGAGGATCGAGATCACAGCATCCACTCCCGCCGCGCGCAGAATATCGTGGTTGTCGGCATGCACCTGATTGTCGCGCCCGCCATCGACCGCGCGCACAGTGCCGCCAAGAGCTTCGACGGTGTCGACCGCACCGTTGAACGCTTCGCGGTCCCAGAAGTGTTGCGTACCCACGACCGCGACACCGATGGTGCGGCCTTCAAGTGTTAGGTGATCGTCTGCCAAGGCAGGTGTCGCGAACGCGACCGAGGCGACGACCCCCGCCAGCACATATGCGTTTTTCATGTCTTCCTCCCAGTATGCTGTCATGCATGCCTTAGTGGAAGCACAGGGATTTACTTTTGTCAATTTATTTGGCAAGTGTCTGAAATGGGAGGCGCATATGGAAGCTGTCAGTCTTGGGCTGGATATCGGAACAACGGCGATAAAAGCTGCCGCCTATGACGCGCAGGGCCGGATTGCGGCGCGTACGGAAGCGCCTTCGCGCAGCATTGGCGACGGGCGGGGCCGGTCAGAACAAGACATGACCGAAGTCTGGCACGGCGTTTGCACCAGCTTGCGCGCTTTGCGCGACAAACTGCACGACCGGCCCATCGCGTCGCTGGGTATCTGCGGGCAAGGCGACGGGCTTTGGCTGCTGGACAAGCATGGCGCGCCATGTGGCCCCGCCATGCTGTGGAACGACACACGCGCGGCCCGCGATATGGCAGGGTTGGAAGCCTCTGGCGCGCTGGATGCTGTTGGCCTTGCGTCGCATACCGCGCTTTGGCCGGGAACATCGGGGATGCTGTGGCGTTGGCTGGAACACAACGAACCCGACCGCGCGGCGCGTGCGACCCATGCCATGACCTGCGCCGACTGGATCGGCTATTGCCTGACCGGCGTGATTGCCACGGATTTCAGCAACGCCACAATCCCGTTTCTGGACCTGCACAGCCGCCGCTATAGCACCAATGCGCTGACCGCGATGGGCTGCGAAAGCCTTGCCCCCAAACTTGCCGATCCGCGCCCGGCAGATAGCCCGCTTGGCACAGTCACTGCGGCAGCCGCCGCGGCAACGGGATTGCCAGAGGGCCTGTCAGTCAATGTCCCGACGCTGGATCTGGCGGCAATGATCGTCGGAATGGGCCTTCAACAGCCCGGTGATAGCATGTTCATCATGGGCACGACCGCTGTCGTCAACATTCTGACCGATCACGTCACGCCCACTCCAAGCCCTGTTGGCGCTTCGGCTCTGCACGCGTCCTCCGACGCGATTATCCGGATTTTTGCGCCCACGACCGGGGCCAGCGCGTTTGACTGGTTCGCCGGGCTGCACCCCCTAAGCCTGTCGGGAACAAATGCCGGCGAAGTGGCTGACAAGCTGAATGCCTTGGTGCGCGACGTTCCGCCGGGCGCGAATGGCGTAACCTTTCTGCCCTACCTGAACGGCGAGCGTGCGCCCTTTGTGGCACCAGAGGTTTCAGCCAGTTTCCACGGCTTGCGCGCACAGACAAGCAAGGCAGATATGGGCCGCGCCGTGATGGAAGGGACCGCGCTCAGCCTGCGGCATTGCCTGACAGCCGAAGGGCACACGGTGGACGGACCAGTCAAACTGGCAGGCGGTGGGTCGCGCAACCCGCTCTGGTCGCAGATCATCGCCGATGTGACCGGAACCGAAGTTGTGGTCACAAAGGATTCCGATCACGGGTTATGGGGCGCCGCGTGCCTTGGGGCTGCGGCCGCCGGTCTGGGGCCAGTTGCCTCGTTGACGCAGCGCGACGAAGAGCTGCACCATTTCCCGCCAGACCCAGAAACCGCGCGCGCCTATGACCGCGTTTTCACCCGTTATATGGCGCTTTCGAATGCCACGCGCGCCACGGCACGCACCCTGTCCCTATCAGAGGATCATCCATGAGCAACATGATGCAAGCGGCGGTCTATCATGCCCATGACGATATCCGCATCGAAACACGCCCCGTCCCCGAAATCGGCCCCGGAGAGATGCTGCTTAAAACCCTCGCCTGCGGCCTGTGCGGGGGCGAGGCTATGGCGTGGTATAAAAAATCGGAACCCAAGGTTCTGGGCCATGAACCCGTCGGCGAAGTCGTCGAACTGGGCGCGGGTGTCACGGATTTCAAACTGGGCGACCGGGTGTTCATCAACCACCACGTCGGGCGCGTGAACAGCCATCTGTCGCGGCGCGGGCATTTCACGCGCGACCCGTTCTACAGCCAGATGAAGCTCGATCCCGGCGGGGTCTGCGACTACTACCGCGTGACCGCCCAGCACATCGCGATGGACGCGCATATCCTGCCCGACAATATATCGACCGAAGCGGCGGTCACGATAGAGCCGTGGTCCTGCGTCCTGTCCGGCCTGAAGGTCTGCCATATCCAGCCGGGCGACACGGTCGCCGTGGTCGGTGCGGGGTTCATGGGGCAGGGATTCGTGCACATGGCGCCGCTATTCGGGGCGGGCAAGGTCATTGCCATCGACTATTCCGACTGGCGGCTGGAACAGGCGCGCAGGTTTGGTGCAACCCATACGATCAACCCGCGCGACAGCGACCCGACCGAAGCCCTGCGCGCCGCAAATAACGGGCGGTTGGCCGATACGGTCGTGGTCACGGCCCCCTTCCCGCCCGCATGGGACAGCGCGCTGGCCTGTGTAGAGGTCGGCGGCTGCCTGCATCTGGGCGCACCCCTGCCGCCCGAAACCGATTGGGTGCGCGACGGCCAACGTGCCTATTTCGATCAGATCACGGTCACGTCGCGCTATTCGTCCGACCATACCGACACTTACAGCTACATTCGCCTGCTGGAAGCCGGACGCATCGCGGCGGACCGGGCCATTTCGCACCGGTTCGACATTGCCCAATCGGCAGAGGCGTTTCGCTTGCTGGTCGAGGCCGAAAAATCGCTCAAGATCGTGGTCTATCCCCACGGCACACCGGAGGCCGCGTAATGCTGGACGCCCTGAAGCGCGACGTCTGCGAGCAGAACCACGAGTTGCCGAAAGCCGGTCTGGTCGTCGGATCGGGCGGCAACGTATCGGGGCGCTGCCCGGATACCGGACATGTCGTCATCAAGCCGTCGGGTGTGAAATTCGACAAGCTCACGCCCGAGACGATGGTGGTGGTCGATCTGGATGGCAATATTCTGGACGGCACCATGCGGCCCTCGGTCGATACCGGCATTCACCTCTATATCTACCGCCACCGCCCCGACGTGTTCGGCGTGGCGCATACCCATTCGCCCTATGCCACCAGCTTTGCCGCGCGCGGCGAGCGTATTCCGGCCGTGCTGACGCCCATTACCCACATGATCGGTCGCGACGTGCCCTGTTCGCGCTACGCGACACCGGGCGAGGTGGATACCGGACAGGCGGTTCTGGACGCGGCTCAAGGCGGTCACGCAGCACTGGTCAAGGCACATGGCGTGTTCACCATGGGCAAATCGGCGGCAGAGGCGACGGCAATTGCGATGTATCTGGAAGAGGCGGCGAAAACCACGCATCTGGCGATGCTGCGCGGCCCGGTCAAAGAACTTCCACAAGCTGAAATTGACCGCTGCTATGCGTGGTTTCGCAAGAACTATGGCCAGTCGGGAACGAAGCCCGTAAGCTCCTGACATGCAGGATGAACCGCTCAGCTTTCGAACCGACAAACATGCGCTTCTGGCGAATGTGGCGCTGATGTATTTCGGCGAAGGGCTGACCCAGAACGACATCGCCAAACGTTTGCAGGTCAGCCGCGCGACGGTCGTGAACATGCTGCGCGAAGCGCGCGAGTCGGGGATCGTGGATATCCGTGTGGACGGGCGCAGTCTGGCGGCGTCCAGCCTTGGGCTGGACCTGCGCGTGGCTTTCGGCCTCGACGATGTCTATGTCGCGCAAAGCGATCCCGAAGGCGGCATGCCCCGCGCCGAAATGCTGCGCCTGCTAGGGCGTGTAGGTGCGATCGCGCTGGCAGACCTCGTACGCCGAAATGACCGGCTTGGCGTCGCATGGGGCGAAACCGTGCATGCCCTGTCCGAACATGTGCCGCGGGCAACGACATCGGGCGTAAAGGTCTACCAGATGATCGGCTCCAAAATGTCGGAAAGCGTGCCGACATCGGAATCCTGCGCCATCGCGATTGCGAATATGCTGGGTGCAGCATGTTTTACGCTTCACGCGCCGGCCATCGCCTCTAGCGCCAAGGTCGCCCAGATGTTTCGGACCGAACCGACCATCCGCGCGCAGCTTGACGCCCTCTCGCAACTCGACATGGCGGTGGCATCCATCGGCAATGTCAGCGAGGAAACCCATCTGGCCCGCGCGCAAATGGTCAGCCCGGATGAATTGACAGCGGCCCGAAAGGCGGGTGCCGTTGGTATTCTGTGCTGCCGGTTCATAGATGCCGAAGGGCATGTCTTGCGCATGGCGCCCGATGACAGGCTAATCTCGACTGAATTGGACAGCATCCGACGTGCCGACCGGCGCTTGCTTGTGGTTGGCGGCGCCGACCGCGCCGACGCGACCCGCGCGGCCATTCGCGGCGGCTTCGTGTCACACCTATGTGTCGACCGTGCTTTGGCAGAGGCGTTGTTGCGCTAAGGCGCCGAAAGGACCGCTTCGCCCCAAAGGCGCAAAAGTTTCACCGCAACCCAAGTCACGTTGCCACCGACGGACGCGAAGCCGCCATGCCATGGTCAATGATCACGGACAAGAAGCGCTTTTGAAAAGCCGCGCAAACGGGGCTGGAACTGCCCTTTTGCCGCAAGATGAATCCCACGGTCCGACGCGCCGCGACGTCATCGAGCTTTAGCGCGCAAAGTTCTTCGTCTATCGCCCGTGTTGCAAGGGCGGGCAGGATCGTTGCACCCGCCCCGGCACGCACCAACGCCAAAAGCGAAATGACGTTGCGCGCACTGAACATCGACGCACCTTGCGGCATTTCATCATCCAACCCAGAAAACCCGGCTGTGGAGTTGTTCCTGATCAGCCGGTGCCCCTGCAAATCCGCTTTGCTCAGAGGGGCCGCATGATCCGCAAGCGGATGATCCTTTCGGCAAACCAATCTGAAAGGGTCGTCGAAGAGGGCCGTAAAGCGAAGGCCGCGACCGGCGACGGGCTTACCGCCAATACCAATATCCACCTCGCCGTTCTCTACCAGCATATGAACGCTGACACTGTCGGTGTCCAACAGGTCGATACGGATGCCCGGGTGCTCGACCAGCATGGAGCTGAGCAAAGAAGGCAGAAGTTGCGCCGCCACAGACGGCACCGCGGCGATTTTCAATGTCCCCTCCCGGCCCGCAGCAATCGCAGAAATGCTGTCGGTGATGCGGTCATGCTCGCGCAGCAAATCCCTTGCGAGTTTGCAAATCTCTTCGCCCAGCGCTGTCAGCGTGTGCTTGCGATCCGTTTCGAACAATGACGCCCCCAAATGCTCTTCGAGTTGCTTGAGTGTCATCGAGACCGCAGACACCGTACGCCCAAGGATTTTGGCAGCGTCACGGATATTGCCGCAATCGGCGACCGTGACAAAAACGCGTAGGGTTTGAATCCGGATCATCGCGCCCTCCTTCAGAAAAACTGTAATCATATTCACTTTAATTCGATTGCGCTGAAAGAGCTAGCCCCATAGCCTTCCCCATCGGAGGCACGATGGAAGACACAAGACTTTCGCTGGATCAGGTCGAAGAGCTTGCCTTGCAAGCATTGCTGCAGGCTGGTGCAACCCGTGCGCAGGCCGCGCCGGTCGCACGGTCCACACGTCTGGCGGAACGAGATGGCATTCGCAGCCACGGGTTGATGTATATCCCGGTTTATGCCGAACACCTTCAGTGTGGCAAGGTTCTGGGCACTGCACTGCCCGAGGTGACACAGCCGCGCCCCGCCGCGATCCGTGTCGATGCCGCGAACGGGTTCGCCCATGCCGCGATAGATGCCGCGTGGCCGCTGTTCGACGACACGATCCGCAGTCAGGGGCTGGCAGCCATGGCGGTCCGCCGGTCCTATAATTGCGGTGTTCTGGGGCATCATGCCGAACGGCTTGCCGCATCGGGGCTGGTGGGATTGTGTTTCATCAACGCCCCCGCCTCTATCGCGCCGACGGGCGGCCACCGTCCAGCCATCGGGACCAACCCCTTCGCGCTGGCCGTGCCCGATGGTGCCGGGGGCGCGCGACTGGTGATTGACCAGTCAGCAAGTGCCATCGCCAAATCGGAAATTATCCTGCGCGCCCGCAGTGGCGAGGCGCTGGAACCGGGCTGGGCGCTGGATGCCGACGGCGCGCCAACGCTTGACCCCGATGCTGCACTGGGCGGGTCAATGGTGCCCGCTGGCGGCCAGAAAGGTTTTGGCACAGGGCTTATGGTCGAAATCCTCGCGGCGGCCCTGACGGGCGGCAATCTGGGGATCGACGCCAGCCCGTTTTCGGGCCCCAAAGGCGGCCCGCCGGGAACTGGCCAGTTTTTCATCGGTATCGACCCCGGCGCGTTCGCCGCCGAAGCGTTCGCGGCCGCGGTATCGCGGCTGGCGGATACGATTCAGGATCAACCCGGCGCGCGCCTGCCCGGCGCACGCCGCGCCGCAAACCGCCACCGGACCGAAACAGAGGGTGTTCTGGTGAACGCCGCATTGATGGACAGGATCAAAACCGCTTAGGCGGGAAGGAACAGGATGACACTGGAAACACGCAACTTCATCGCTGGTGAATGGCTTGACGGGGCAGGCACGGTTGAAAACCGCAACCCGTCGGACCTGTCGGATGTCATCGGGCAGTTTGCGCAGGCCGATGCACCCCAACTTGCGCAGGCGCTGACCGCAGCGCGGCAGGCACAGGCCGATTGGGGGGCCACAGGCCCGCAAAAACGGCATGACGTGCTGATGGCAATCGGGCTGGAAATGATGACGCGGGCCGAAGAGATCGGCAGGCTGATCGCGCGCGAGGAAGGCAAGCCGCAGGCAGAGGGCAAGGGCGAAGTTTACCGCGCGGGCCAGTTCTTTACCTATTTTGCAGCCGAAGCATTGCGCCAGTTGGGCCAGACCGCCGACAGCGTCCGCCCTGATATAGAAATTGACGTGCGCCGCGAACCTGTCGGTGTGGTGGCGATAATCAGCCCATGGAACTTTCCCGTGGCCACCCCTGCGTGGAAAATTGCGCCTGCACTTGCCTTTGGCAATGCCGTGATCTGGAAACCCGCCAACCAGACACCTGCCAGCGCTGTGGCGCTCACCCAGATCATCGCGAAACAGGACATTCCGGCAGGGCTGTTCAATCTGGTCATGGGCGCCGGGCGTGAGATTGGTCAAGCCCTTGCCGAAAGCGCGCAGGTGGATGCGATCAGCTTTACCGGATCGGTTCCGGTGGGCCGCGGCATAGCGCAGGCGGCGATTCCCAACATGACCAAGTTGCAGATGGAGATGGGCTCCAAGAACCCGATGGTCATCATGGACGATTGCGACCTTGATCTGGCGGTGGCCCATGCCACGAATGCCGCATTCGGCGGGACGGGCCAGAAATGCACCGCTGCCAGCCGTCTGATCGTGCATGAGCGCATTCACGACGCCTTTGTCGAAAAGCTGGTGGCCAGCACGCAGGCGCTAAAGGTCGATCATGCGCTGGAAGACGGCACGCAGATTGGCCCCGTGGTCAGTGCCGACCAGCTTGCCGGAAACCTTGCCTATATCGACAAGGGCCGCGCCGAAGGGGCGGAACTGCTCTGCGGCGGGACGCGGTTGGAGCGCGCGACCGAAGGCTATTTCATGGCCCCCACCGTGTTTGCAAACACGCGCAACGATATGGTCATCAACCGCGAGGAAATGTTCGCACCGATTACCTGTGTGCTGAAAGCAGGCGGCTATGACGAGGCCTTGCATATCGCCAACGACACCGAATTCGGCCTGACCGCCGGCATCATGACCCGTGATCTGGCGCGCGCCACGCATTTCCGGCGCAATGCGCGGGCGGGCTGTGTCATGGTCAACCTGCCCACCGCCGGGACGGATTATCATGTGCCATTCGGCGGGCGTGGCGCATCCAGCTACGGGCCGCGTGAACAGGGCCGGTTCGCAGAAGAATTCTACACAATCGTCAAGACAGCCTACATCCACTCGGGGGCGCCGGCATGACACCGCGCATCGACGCCCTGCAATATGCCAACTGGTCGGAAAAGATTTTCCGGCAGATGCGCGCGGGCAGTGTCGATGCGGTGCATGTGACGATCACCTACCATGAGAATTTCCGCGAAACGGTGCTGAACATAGAGGCTTGGAACCGCTGGTTCGAGCAGTTTCCCGACCTGATCTTTCAGGGCTTTGACGCAAGGGATATTGACCTGGCCCACCAGACGGGGCGCACCGCCATCTTCTTCGGCGCGCAGAACCCATCCTGCATAGAGGATGATATCGGCCTTGTCGAAGTGCTGCACCGTCTTGGCCTGCGCTTCATGCAACTGACCTATAACAATCAGTCGCTACTTGCGTCGGGATGCTACGAGGCGATGGATACCGGCCTGACCCGCATGGGACGCGCGGTGGTGCACGAGATGAACCGTGTCGGCCTGGTGGTCGATATGAGCCATTCGGGCGAACGCTCGACACTGGATGCGATTGCACACTCATCCCGTCCTATCGCGATAACCCATGCCAACCCGTCAAGCTGGCACCCTGCCCTGCGCAATAAATCCGACCGGGTTTTGCGCGCGCTGGCGGAAAGCGGGGGGATGCTGGGGTTTTCAGTCTACCCGCATCATCTGCGCGGCGGCGGTGAGTGCACCGTGGCCGAGTTCTGCGAGATGGTGGCGCGGACCGCCGATCTGATGGGGACAGGGCAGATCGGCATCGGGACGGACCTGTGTCAGGACCAGCCCGATAGCGTGGTGGACTGGATGCGCGCGGGCCGCTGGACCAAGTCGCGCGATTATGGCGAGGGCAGTTCCGACAATCCCGGCTTCCCCCCGATGCCAGAATGGTTTCGCGACAACCGTGATTTTGGGCAGATCGCGGACGGCCTGCGCGCCGTTGGGTTCTCGGCCGAGGATGTCGGCGCCGTGATGGGCGGCAACTGGGCGCGCTTTTTTGCCGACGGGTTCGGCGCCGCAAGCAGCCTGCGACGCGAGGCCGCGCAATGAGTTGCGCAGGGCTGAACCCCGTGCCGCAGGCCAGCGCTTTCCGGCGTGGCCCGGACGAGGTGATGCGACTGGCGCGCATGGGATGCAGCCACCCGACACGGCTGTCGTTTCTGCGCCAGTTCCTGCGCCGCATAAAAGCCGAGAACTGGCAGTTTGATCGCCCGCTTTGGCAGATCGACGCACAGGGTACAGGTTGCGCGGTGTATCGGCTGACCGGACCCGTGCGCAGCTACAGCCTTGTCGCCTTTGCGCATGATCTGCCCGCAGAGGCGCGCTCTGACCGCGTCATCGCAACGGCATGGGACGCGACCTTTGCGTTGTTCGACGGCACCCCGACACCGGAAGATATTGACCGGCTGGCGGCAAATGTGCCGCGACAGGAAGCCGGGCGCATCAGCCCACGAGAGTTGAGCCTGAGCCGCGCCAACCGTTCCGTGCGGGTGTTCGACCATGTGGTCGCGCGACTGGCCGAAGGCAGGCAGCCCGACGCCGCCATGCTGCTGGAAACCGGCTATCTCATGCGCACAACCGCCGTTTACGGGTCGGGCAAGTTTGGCGCAGCGGATCGTGCGGCGATTGCCGGACGCCCGGAACTGAGCGCGCCATTTCAGGCAGAGATGATGTCGGTATGGCTGACTCGCGCCTTTACGGTCGATCTGGTGGAACATTTGGCCCATATGCGCGGCGGCGACCGCGCCACGCGGCTGGCGCCGGAGTTGCGGCGCGGGCTGGGGGTGGGCAATTCGACCGGGCTGGGCATGGCCCCCTTCGTGATCCGTCATCCTGTCTTGCTGAACAACTGGATGCTGGCGCGCGAAGAAGCGCTAGCGCGTGTCCGGTCGCAGCCCTGTGTCGGCCGCCCCGAATATGACGGCTTCCTGAACGCCCTGCATTTGGCCCAGGAAAATGCGCGCCTGTGGCACAGCGCGCATGGGGTCCAGCTGGTCAAACTGGCAGAACTTCGCGACAGCCTTGCGCAGATCATGGACCACGCGTTGCACGCTTGGGACCGCCAAAGCGCCCATCCGTGGGACGATCTTTGGCACTGGGGACAAGACGCCTTGCAGTTGGAAGGGCAGGAAGCCTTGCTTGCCGCGATGCTGGAACCACACGGCGCCCTGATCGACGGGCTGGGCGACTGTATGGATGCCGATGAGGATGCGTTCTTCGCCATCGACGGTGCGATGACTATAGGCGAATTGCGCGCTATCCTGACGAGCCGCTACGCTTGGGCGCTGGATGTCGATTTCACCGCGCGTCATCACTCTGCCCGGTTCTGGTATGTGTCCGAAGACAAGCTGGAACCGCGTCTGGGAGAGCGCTATCATGAACCGGGCGCGTCGCGCGAATTGCCGCTGGATGTTGCCCGACAGGCCGCTGGTCTTTGGGCGGCGCTGTCCGACGAGCCCGATGATCTGCCCGTGGCACATGTGCTGCTTGCGCATCCCGAATTTCGGCCCATCCTGCGTCGCGCCCAGATCGCCGCGCGACATCCGTTTGCCGAGATCCGGGACAATCTGATCGCGGCGGATATGCTGCCGATCGATATCTTGCGCTGCAAGCTGGCGTTTTTCGGGGCCAGCCGTTTCGACCCGCGGTCGGATCGCTGGGTGCGTATCAGCCTGTTTCAGGGCGCACCCTACCCGGATGAAATGGCGGAGGCGGCGCATGATCTGTGACACGCCGTCCACAACCGCGCTGGAATTATCGCTGTCAGAGATCAGCGCGTTGACCACGCGCGCAATACGCGGCGCCGGGCGCGACTGGGGCGCAGCAGAGGAAGGCGCGAACGCCGCCTGCTGGCTGGCACGCGCCGGTCTGGACTGGGCCAGCCTGCTGCTTGCGGTGCTTGACGGACCGGGCAAGGGCACTGACTGTCCGTTGCGCATTGGCATGAAGATTGCAGATCATGCCTTGCTGCCAGACAGTCTGTCGCGGCCCGAAACATCTTGCCACAAACTGACAGCCCCCGGTTTCCTTCTGCCTTTCGCGGCGCAGGTGGCCGACCGAACCGCGACAGCGGTGGTGCTGGACTGGGACAACACGCGGGCCGCTCTGGTGCCCGGTTGCCCCCCCGCCGTGTCGGGGACCACTGCAACCCGACCCCGCGCAGACGTCACGATCACATCGGCACCTGCCGAGCTGTTCGAGCGCGCGGATTGGCCCGATCACCACCATGGCCTTGTGTCAGCTGCGCAATACGCCCGGCTGACACTGTTGGTGGCGGCCTTCACCGTGCCCAGTTCCACCCTGTCACAGGCCGGTGCGGGCGCCAACGAGGAAGACAACGACTAGACGACACCGAACCACCCCACCTGTCCATCCAAAAGGGAGAATGAGACATGAAAAAGACACTGATCGCGACGGCCTTTGCGGGCCTTGCCTTGCCCGGAGCGGCGCTTGCCGACTGCGGAGAAGTTTCTGTTGCGGAAATGAACTGGGCCTCTGGCCAGATCATCACGCGGATCACGGGATTCCTGATGACGCAGGGCTATGGCTGCGATGTGACGATCGTGCCATCCGCAACCACCACCGCCATCACGTCGCTGGCGGAAAACAACGAGCCCGATGTGGTGCCCGAACTTTGGGTCAATTCCGCACCCGCGTATTTCCGGCTTGAAGAAGAAGGTCGGCTGGTCAAGGCAGCAGATGTATTTGCCGAAGGCGGGAGCGAACACTGGTGGGTGCCCGACTATCTGGTCGAAGCGCACCCCGAATTGGCAACAATTGAAGGTGTGTTGGCCAATCCAGAACTGGTCGGCGGACGGTTCCACAACTGCCCAGATGGCTGGGGCTGCCGGATCGCCAACGATAACCTTGTGAAGGCGTTCGATTTCGAAGGCAACGGGATGGAGGTGTTCAACCACGGTTCCGGCGATACGTTGCCCGCGTCTATGGCTGCGGCCTATGAAGCGCAAGAGCCTTGGTTCGGCTACTACTGGGGCCCGACTGCGGTTCTGGGCCGCTACAACATGGTCGCCGTGGATATGGGACCGCACGATCCCGAGATTCACGCATGCAACCAGACACAGGACTGCGCGACGCCCGGCATCTCTGCGTATCCCGCAGCGCCGGTGTTGACCGTGGTCACGTCGGATTTTGCAGAGCGCAACCCCGAAGTCTTTGAGTTGATCAGCAATATCTCTTTTGGCACACAAGAGCTGAGCAACCTGTTGGCATGGCAGGTCGAGAACAGCGCTTCGGCGGAAGAGGCAGCGGTTTACTTCCTGACCACCAGCCAAGACACTTGGAAAGGCTGGATCAACGACGCCGCGACCGAGAAACTAAGCGCGATCTTCCAATAAAAGCGAACCGGGGCGGGCACCGTATAACTGCGGTGCCCGCCTCCGAACACCCCGCCCGCACGAGGAGTGACGGAAAATGGCGACTTATGATTTCATCTTCAACGGGCTTGGGCTGCGCGACTGGTGCGACCAGGATGCGACGACCGGCCCTATGAGTATGGCCGATCTGCTCGCCGGTAGCGGTGGCGGGCAGGCCGAAAAGACCATGCTCCAATCCCTGTGGGAGTTGCCGTTCCCGTCGCTCGACGCTCTGAACCAGGCGTGCCCCGCGATTTCGCGCTCCCGCGATCTGACACGCGGGCTGGAAGAGAGTTTTTTGAATGTCAAAGACCCGCTGAAAGTGGTGTTGGACCCGATTACGCAACCGCTAAGCTGGGTGCTGGAAACGGCGTTGCAGATATTCACCACCACGCCATGGTGGGTCATGCTGCCGTTATTGCTGGTTCTGGTCTGGGTCGCGTCGCGCTCTTGGGCGCTGATGGGCTTTGTCGCCACTGCGCTTGGGTTCCTGCTGTTCGTGGACCATTACACATTCGCGATGCAGACCATGTCGATCATCTTTGTGTGCGCCTTTTTATGTGTGGTGTTCGGGGTGCCTATCGGAATTGCGATGTCGCGAAGCGACACCATGCAACGCATTTCGATACCGATCCTCGACATGCTGCAAACCCTGCCCACATTTGTTTATCTCATCCCGCTGATCTTCCTGTTTTCAGTGACAGAGCCCAAACTCTACGGGATTGCCATTATCCTCTATGCCATCGTTCCGGTCATCCGGCTGACAGATCTGGGCATCCGGCTGGTCGATAAGGACGTGATAGAAGCGGCCGAAGCCTTCGGTATGACCCGGCATCAGAAACTCGTCCGGGTGCAGATCCCCCTTGCGTTGCCCAATATCATGGCGGGCGTGAACCAGACCATCATGATGAGCCTTGCGATGGTGGTCATCGCCTCGCTCGTCTCGGCGCCGGGTCTGGGCGTGCTGGTCTTGCGCGGAATTCGCAATCTGGAATTGGGCGTCGGCCTGATGGCCGGTCTGGGGATTGTGCTACTGGCGGTGATACTGGACCGCGTCACCAAGGCTGCACTTGCGCGCGTCAACGCCGCCGCAAGCGTGCCGCGTCATTGATCGGGGACGGACATGGATCACAACGCAAGCGTTTCAATTCGCAATCTTTACAAGATATTCGGCGCCAATCCGGTCGCGGCGCTGAAGCGCGTCCGCGCAGGCATGAGCAAGGCCGACCTGATGAACGAGCACCGCCATGTGCTTGGTCTGAGCGACATCAATGTAGAGATGAAGGCGGGCGAGATCACCGTCATCATGGGCCTGTCGGGTTCTGGCAAGTCGACCCTGATCCGGCATGTGAACCGGCTTATCGAACCGACAGCGGGCGAAATTCTGGTCAATGGCGAAAATATCCTCGATTTTGGCGAGGCGCGGTTGCGCGACCTGCGGCGACGCCAAATGTCGATGGTGTTCCAACACTTCGCGTTGCTGCCGCACAAGACCGTGCTGGACAATACCGGAATGGCCCGAGCGGTGCGCGGCGAGGATCGTGCCGCCTATGAGCAGGACGCACGCAAATGGCTGGACCGTGTTGGTCTAGGTGGGCAGGAAAGCCAGTATCCGCATCAACTGTCGGGCGGCATGCAACAACGCGTCGGAATCTCGCGCGCATTGACCTCGAACGCGCCGATTATGCTGATGGACGAAGCATTCTCGGCGCTTGATCCGCTGATCCGCACCGATATGCAGGATTTGCTGCTGGAATTGCAGAAAGAACTGCACAAGACCATCGTCTTTATCAGCCACGATCTGGACGAAGCTCTCAAGCTTGCGGACCATCTTGTCATCCTGAAAGACGGCATCGTTGTCCAGCAGGGCGAACCTCAAGAGATCCTGCTCAACCCCAATGATCCATATATCGTGGATTTCATCAGCGACATTAACCGCGCGCGGGTGCTGCGTGTTCGCTCTGTGATGGATACATCGCCCGCAGAGGCGCCCAGCACCGCTGGCAAAGTCGATGCAGATGACACGCTCGAATCCGTTATTGCGCTGTCCGGCGGCGATACCGCCCTAAGCTATGAGGTGCATCGCGACGGCGCGCATGTCGGTTTTCTGAACATGAAAAAACTCGTGCGGGCCTTGGTGCCGATGCAGGCTGCAGAAAACGGCATGTGAAGTGGTCCGGCAAATTTGGACAGCGTGCTAAGATGTATCCAACGCGCACGAATGGATACGAGAATGACAAAGCGACGGAACTTTTCAGACAAGTTTAAAGCTGCTGTGGCGCTTGAGGCGCTGC